>CAWBFP010000015.1:0-174581 GCA_963788095.1 uncultured Alphaproteobacteria bacterium
ATTCCCTATGAGCTGAAAGCGGTGCCGCCGCATTCACCCGAGGTCACGGCGATCCATCCGTTCGGCAAGATTCCGGCGATGCGCCACGGGGATTTGCAGCTGTGCAAATCGAGCGCGATCGCGCGCTACCTCGATCGCACCTTCGGCGGCCCGAAACTCATTCCCGAAGAGCCGCGGGCAGCCGCGCAGGTCGAGCAATGGGTGTCGATGATCAACACCACCATCGATCCGGTGATGATCCGCACCTACGTGCTCGGCTACATCTTCCCGAAGGGCGCCGACGGCAAGCCCGACCGCAAGACGATCGACGAGGCGGTCGACAAGATGGGGAACGAGGTCGACGTGCTCGAATGGCGCGTCGCGGACACCGGGCACCTCGCCGGCAATGGCTTTACGCTCGCCGATATCGACCTGATGCCGATCCTGTTCTACATCCGCCAGTTCCCGGAGGGCGGCGAGCTGATGAAAGGTGCAGAAGAATCTTCGAGGCCTACTACGCCCGCCACGCCGAACGGCCAGAGCTTCAGGAACACGATGCCGCCGCCCCCGACGCGGTGAGCCGCGCCAGCGTCGCTTCATCAGGCAAGGTGATCAGGAGAAGTGGACAGGAAATTCATGGCCGCGACCGCGGCCGCTTTTGTAACGTCGTTCGCCCTGAGCTTCATTGCCCATGGCGTCATGCTGGCCCCAGAGTATGCGGCGCTGCCGGGCGTATCTCGCGGCCGCAGCTTCAGCCCTGGCCTGTTTTCGCTGCTGCTCTTGGCCATGCTGATCATGTCGGCAGCAATGGCGTCATTCTACCGGTACGGGACCGAGGACAAGCCGTTCCTCGGGCAAGGCGTTCGCTTCGGCCTGATGGCCGCCGGCCTCAGCGTGATTCCGTGCTACCTGATCGGCTATGTGGTGACCAATACTCCGGCCGCCCTCGCGATCAAGCAGATCGTCTTCGAAACGATCATCGTGGTCGCCATGGGTATCGTGGTCGCCTGGTTCTACCGCCGGCCGTAGACGGGGCGCGGCTGTTTCCCTAATACCCCGACCTGGCAGAACAAGAGGATACGATCGGATTGCAGCGATGGCGGCGGGAGCCGTGGGCGGATACTTCGGCGCCCGGCTCGCCGCCGCCGGGCACGACGTGCACTTCATCGCGCGCGGCGCGCACCTCGCGGCGCTGCGTCAAAACGGTCTAGGATCGACAGCGTCCACGGCGACCTCAGGTCAAGCCGGTGAGCGCCACCGATGATCCGGCGCAAGTCGGGCCGGTCGATGTCGCGCTGTTCGCGGTCAAGCTGTGGATACCGAGGCGGCGGCCGAGCAGGCGCGCCCGCTGGTGGGAGCTGACACCCGCGTCATCACGTTGCAGAACGGCATCGACTCGGTCGAGCGCATGCGGCCGATCCTCGGCGACGCGGTGGTCGGCGGCGCCGCATATATCGCGACCGTGATCGCCGAGCCCGGCCGCATCAGCCATACCAGCCAGTTCGCGCGGCTGCGCATCGGCCGCGACGACGGGCGGCCCGATCCGGTCCTCGACGCGTTCGTCAAGGCCGCGCAGGCGGCCGGCATCGACATCGCGGTGCCGGCCTCGATCGAGACCGAGCGTTGGGAGAAGTTCGTCTTCCTGGTCGCGATGTCGGCGCTCACGGCAGCGACCCGGCAGCCGATCGGGCCGATCATGGCCGACCCGGATACGTCTGCGTGGTTCGCCGAAGTGATGCGCGAGGTGGCCGCGGTCGCAAAAGCGAAAGGCGTCAGGCTCGCCGACGATTTCGTCGACCAGCGCGTGAGGTTCGCGCGCACCGGCACGCCGCCCGGCATGAAAGCCTCGATGGCGCACGACCTCGAGCGCGGCAACCGGCTGGAGCTCGACTGGCTGTCCGGCCGGGTGGTGACGCTCGGGCGCGAGCTCGGCGTGCCGACGCCAGCGAACGAAGCGGCCTACCGGGCGCTCAAGCTGTGGCGGATGGGCGGGCGGTAGGAAGCGCCAATTCGCGACGCCGAGCTTGCAAGCGGTATGAAATAGTCATACCTATTGCAGGTCGAGCGGGAAGGTTTGCCGATGCCAGCCAGCGAAAAGCGTACGTTCAGCCTGCCGATCGAGCACGCGGAATTCATCGACAACAAGGTCGCGTCGGGCGCATACGCGTCAGGAAGCGAGGTTGTGCGGGCCGGCCTTCGAGCGCTGCAGGAGCGGGACGCGGCGGTTGAGCGTTGGCTCAGGGAAGAGGTTGCCCCGGTTTACGATTTCATGCGCAAGGATCCGTCGCGAGGTATTCCTGCCGATAGGACCTTTGCCAAAGTACGCTCACGCCATACCGCCCGCCTGAAGGCGACACGACGTGGAAAAGCGTGAGGTCGTCTTTTCTCCGGAAGCTCAAGCCGACCTCCTCCGACTGTACGACTATATTGCGGATCGCTCGGGCCCCGCGCGCGCAATCGGGTACATCGAGCGCATAGAAGCGTATTGTCTCCGTTTCGATTTGGCCGCGGAGCGCGGCACGCGCCGCGACGACATCCGAGCAGGCCTGCGCGTCGTCGGCTTTGAGCGGCGGGTCACGATTGCATTCCACGTCGACCCTAGACGCACTCGTCACAATCGATCGTATTCTATATGGTGGCCGCGAGCTCAACAGTGCTTAATTGCGCGCGCGCCACGCGAAACCCGTCCCGACACGCAGGAACTTGGTCACGAAGGGTTCCGCTGCGGCTTAAGCTCATCCAATGGCTCGCAGCTCACTGCTGCGGCGTAAATCCGGACGCCTTCACGGCCGGCGCCCAGCGCTCCAGTCGGCCCGCTGGATGGCGGCGAAGTCGGCGACCGAGGTCCCGGTCGGAGTGAGCCCGAAGCCGACCAAGCGATCCTTGATCTGCGGCGAACGGAGCGCGGCGACGAGCACCTTGCTGTAGCGCTCGAGATCTCGCCCGGCGTTCTGGCGGGCGCGAACACGCCGTACCATCCCGTCCCCTCGATGTCGTAGCCGGCCTCGCGGAAGGTCGGCAGCTCGGGCAGGAACGGCGAACGTGCCTTTTCCGATGTCGCCAGCACGCGGATGCGGCCGGCCTTGTGCATCTCCAACAGGTCGGTCGTGGTCGTCACCAGCACCGGCACCTGCCCGCCGATCAGGTCGGTGAGCGCGGCCGCCGAGCCGCGGTAGTTGATATGCTGCAGGTCGAGCCCGGCGGCGCGGGCGAACAGCACGCCGAAGAAGTGCGGCAGCGTGCCGGCGCCGGGCGTGGCGTAGCTGCGTTGCGCCGGATTGGCCTTGAGCCACTCGACGAGCTCCGGCAGCGACTGCGCCGGCACCTGGGCCCGACCGCGAGACCGAAGTCGAAGGTGGCGACCTGCGACACCGGCTCGAAATCGGCGATCGGGTCGTAGTCGAGCGCCGGATAGACGTGCTGGTAGACCGCAACCGGCGCGATCGGGGTGAGCAGCAGCGTCAAGCCGTCGGGCGCGGCGGCCTTGACGACCTGACGCCGATGCGGCCGGCGGCGCCGGTGCGGTTCTCCACGATCACCGGCCGGCTCAGCTCCGCCCGCATGGCGTCGGCGAGCACCCGCGCGAGCGCATCGCCCGAACCACCGGCGGCGAACGGAAACACGATGCGGATCGGCTGCTCGCCGAGTTGCCCGCGCGCGAAACCGGCGGGGCTCGCAAGCGCGAGCGCCGCGAGCGCCGAGGTCAAAATCCGTCGTCGATGCATGGCTGGTCCCCATTCGCCCGCCGACTGTAGAGGCCGATGCGCCGGAGTTGAAGCGCGCGTCGGCCATCACCGACGGCGCGGATGACGACCGCTCCATCGATGGGAGGCGGCGCGGACGGCGCCGGCGGTTTTTGCGGCACGGCCGCATTTTGGACAGTTCATTCGGACAGCATTCCGCATTCGGCGATACCCGGTGAGGGACGGGCCCACCGTCCATCGACTGTGCTGCGTCGCTGGTAAGTATTCCGCGCGAAGCCACCTCGTTGCCAACAGGCGCGCCGCGCTCGGGCTCGCCGGGGGAGCCCCCTGAGAAAGCGAGGCTGCATATGGCTCCCAATCCGATTTTCGGCGGTGACGGCGGACAGACGCTGCAGGGAACAAGCGGCGCCGACCTCATCTACGGTTTCGATCCCAGCGGCGCTGCCGCAAGCCCGAGCGGGATCACCGCGACGCGCGTCGCGTCGGGCTTGAGCCAACCTCTGTTCGTCACCGCCGCGCCCGACGATCCCTTCCGCATCTTCGTGGTCGAGAAGACCGGCCTCATTCGCATCGTCGACCTTACCGGCGAGGAATTCGGCGCCTTCCAGGTCATGGCGACCCCGTTCCTGGATCTGACGACGCAGATCAGCCCGGCCGGCGAGAGCGGCCTGCTCGGCCTCGCGTTCGATCCCGACTACGCGCAGAACGGTTTCTTCTATGTCAACCTGATCAACACCGCAGGCGATACTGAGATCCGTCGCTACCAGCTGTCGGCCAATCCCGACGTCGCCAACGCAGCCAGCGCGCAGCTGGTGATCGCCGTCGATCAGCCGAGCGCGACCAACCATAAGGCCGGATGGCTCGGCTTCGGGCCCGACCGCCTGCTCTATGCGGCGCTCGGCGACGGCGGTTCGAATGCCAACACCGCGCAGGACGTCGACAGCCTGCTCGGCAAGATGCTCCGCCTCAACGTGCATGCCGACGACTTCCCCGCCGATCCCACCCGCAACTACGCCATTCCGGCCGGCAACCCGTTCGCCGGCGCGACTACGAGCGCCGACGAGATCTGGGCCATGGGCCTGCGCAACCCGTGGCGCGACAGCTTCGACCGCGCAACCGGCCAGCTGTTCATCGCCGATGTCGGCGACGGCAGCTGGGAGGAAGTCGACATCGGCGCGGTCGGCGCCAATTACGGCTGGCCGCTGGCGGAGGGGCCGGCCGGGTCACAGGCCGCGAATCTCACGTGGCCGATCTTCTCCTATGACCACGGCGTCGGCCGCAGCATCACCGGCGGCTACGTCTATCGCGGCCCGAGCGAGCAGCTGCACGGCCAGTATTTCTATGCCGATTTCATCACCGAATTCGTCGCCACGCTGCGGCTTGTCAATAGCGTGTGGCGGCGCTCCGACGGCGCGGTTTCTGTCTGGGACGACGGGCAGATCGGATCGGCGCGCTTCGTCGACGTGATCCCCATGGAGTGGCAGATCGTCTAGCGCATTTCCCAGTGGTGTTGATGCACGGCGAGCGCCGCTGTGCCACCTCTCCCCGCTTGCGCCCCGCTTGTGGGGAGAGGTCGGATCGTCGAGCACGAGCGATCCGGTTGAGGGGGCTTGCCGCCATACATTCCACCGTTATTTACTATGCCGATTGACTTCCAGCCTTGTTTGCATTCAACTCACGCGCGTGAAGTCTCGAAGACTCACGGGCTGAACGGACGATTACGGGGGCAGGGGTGAACAGGCGCGCGTGGGCCTAACAGCCACTCAGAGCTGCCGATCCATGCGAATTGTCTCGGTGCAGGTGCTGATACGCACCTGACGGTGCAACTTGCGCTCTCGAATTGCACCAGTCCGCCCACCGCGGAACGGATGCGAGCATGGCTGATTTTAAAGTCGATCGTCTTCATCGATGCTGCCGTCGAATACTACGACGCCTTGGCGCTGGAACTGCCGCAAGGACTTGAAATCCATATTCTCGGTCGCGAGGCCGACGGTCTCGCTCAGATCGCCGCTTTCTTGCGGGCTGGCTCAGAAGATCGGCCGTACGATGCCGTGCATATCATTTCACATGGAAGCCCCGGATCGCTTTCGCTGGGCAATACCACCCTCGATGCGGAAACGATCGCGGGCCATAGAGCCGCGCTGATATCTATCGGAGCCTGCCTCACGGCAGACGCCGACATTCTGCTCTACGGGTGTGATGTCGCCAGCGGCCCGAAAGGACGCACATTCCTCGAACAACTGGCGATACTGACCGGTGCCGACGTGGCGGGGTCGGATGATCCGACCGGAGCTTCCAGCATTGGGGCAGATATTGACCTGGAATTGCGATTTGGCGACGTCACCGCAAATTCACTGCTTGATCAGTCGACTTTGGACAGCCTGAACCTGGTTCTTGCCGCGCCGCCGAGTACTTTTACGCCGCCGGGCACCAGCAGCTGGATTTGGTCCAATCCGTTCGGTGACGTGCCATCGGTTGCTGCAAGCATTGGCTCCACTACTGAGATCGACTACTATCGGTTCAACCCGGATGCATCGGGAAGCTTCACGATTTCAGTAAGCGGCGGCACTCTCGACAGTATTCTCCGCGTATACAACAGCAGTGGAACGTCGATCGCCGGGCCGATCGACACCCAATTCGCGGGGGGCACTGAAAGCGCAACTATAAGCCTCACCGCCGGCCTCTGGTATTATATCGGCGTCGGCGGTTTCGGCACCGGCTCCGGAAGCACCGGGACTTATTCCCTCAGTATCAACGGGCCCACGCCATTTATCAACGACGTTGTCACTGACGCGCCGAATTTTACCGGCAGCGTCAATGGCTCGATTTCACCTGCCGGCGATATCGACTGGTTCAAACTAGAAGCCCCGGCAGGTACAAACACGTTGAGCTTTTCTACCACGCAGCTCAGCGGCAGCTTGGACACGGTTCTTCAACTGCTCGATGCGAGCGGCAATTCGCTGCTCGGTGTTATCGATACCGGGGGCGCAGGTGTTGGAGACTTCGGGACTTCTATCGATAACGGCGGGCGCGACCTACTATGTCGGCGTTACCTCGCTGGGCAGCGGCTCATACACTTTCAACGCTGATTTCGGTCCCAATCAATCGCTTCCCGTTCTTTCCGTAGCGCCACTGTCTGCTGACAAGGCCGAAGGAAACAATCAGACAACGGCGTTTACATTTCAGGTAACGCGCTCCGGCGGTAACACAGGCGGCACATCGACAGTCCACTGGGCGGTCGATTTCAATCAGAGCCCATCAGCGAATGCCGCGGACTTTAGTGGCGGCATCATTCCGAGCGGTGACTTGAGTTGGGGGCCGAACGACACCACGCCCAGGACGATCACCGTGGGCGTCAATGGTGACCTGAGCTACGAAGGTGATCTGCCAGAGCATTTTATCGTCACGCTATCTGGAGAGACGGGTGCGACGGTCGGCACTCGCACCGCCAACGGCAGTATCCAGAACGACGATCCTAATACGCCTCCGGACCCAAACGATCAGATTTCAGAGGCTCAATCACTTGGAACGATGAGTAACGATCGGGGTGTCAGCGGAACAATCGATGCCGGCACCGACGTGGATATGTTTTCGTTCACCGTTAGCGCCGGACAGCGAATTGCCTTCGATCTAGATCGGCCCACAGGCAGCGATCTCAATTCTTACATTCGTATATTTGACGCCAGTGCTGCACAGCTGGCATTCAATGATAATGGATCAGCGCCAGATGAATTGTTCTCCACAACGGACTTGTGGATCCAACATACCTTCGGCACCGCTGGCACATATTATATTGGAGTCTCGAATTCCGGAAACAAGTCCTACAACCCCACGAGTGGCGGTGGCGATGGGACGGGCACGACGGGAGCTTACAATCTCGAGTTATTGGTGACGGGAGGGGGTGGACTTACTGCGATCAACGGCACCGTCGTAGATGGAAACGAATTTTTCAGCGTCTCCATTCAGCGCGCTGATGGCGGAAGCATAGATTCGTCGCGGCCTACGTGGCTGATTGTGCATGGTTGGAACAGCGATCCAACAGAATTCCAAGATTTAGCGAGCGCCATCGCAGGAACGTCGCCTGGCGACCAAGTTCTGATGCTTGACTGGCGCACGGCAGCGGATGGGCTTTTCTCGCTTCTGGCGGTAGAGGACCGCATTCCAATCGTGGCCGACTGGGCGTCACGTGCAATGATCACTCACGGCTTCGCAGGCTCCGGTCTCATTTAGTCGGTCACAGTTATGGAAGTTATGTTGCGGGTGAGCTCGCGGAATTGATACCTGGTGGGGCAGCTACCATTATGGCATTAGACCCCGCCACAGATGTTCTTGGTGGATACGATCCGGACGGTGTGGAAGGCGTCAATTTTGCCCAGAATTCCCAGTTTTCTTGGGCATTTCATGATGCCGACGTGACTCATGTGGAAGGGCATGATTTCACGCCGACAACAGCGGATGAAGCCATTGGCGTACTCGGTGGTTCACACACAACAATCGATGAGTTGCTCACGGCGATATTCAACGACCCCGGCGGCGGCGGCGGAGTAAATCAGCACTTTCAGATTTCGCGTCTCCTGGCCAATGCTCCAGGTCCTTGGGTTCCAAATCAATTCGATCAGAACGGCATATCGTCAGTAAACGGGGGCTATGAGGCGGTCATTGCCACAGTTGGCTTTGGCACCATACCGCAATCAATCTCCTTTGTTCCGCTGTCGGCCCCCGAAATCGCGGTGTCGTTTAGCGCCACAAACATTGTGGACGGCGATGCGAGCCCGAGCGGCACCGAGGGCACGGACTTCGGAACAGTGACCCAGGGCACCGTGGTAGAGCGGGTGTTCAGGGTGGACAACACGGGCACCGCCGCCCTTACAGCCTCGGGGATGATACTGCCGGCGGGGTTCACGGTAGTGGAGTCGCTGGCACCGACGATCACCGCCGGCAACTTCGACACCTTCACGGTTCGGCTGGATACGTCGAGCACGGGCATTAAGAACGGCCAGATCAGCTTCACCAACAACGATAGCAACGAGAACCCGTTCAACTTCGAGATCAGCGGCGCCGTCACGACAACGCCGGTGCCCGAGATCGTGGTGTCGTTCAACGGCACAAACATTGTGGACGGGGACGCAAGTCCGAGCGGCACCGAGGGCACCGACTTCGGAACAGTGAGCCAGGGCACGCTGGTGGAGCGGGTGTTCAGGGTGGACAATACGGGCACCGCCACCCTTGCAACCTCGGGGATGATACTGCCTACGGGGTTCACGGTAGTGGAGTCGCTGGCACCGACGATCACCGCCGGCAGCTTCGGCACCTTCATGGTTCGGCTGGATACGTCGAGCACGGGCACTAAGAACGGCCAGATCAGCTTCACCAACAACGATAGCAACGAGAATCCGTTCAACTTCGAGATCAGCGGCGCAGTCACGACAACGCCGGTGCCCGAGATCGCAGTGTCGTTCGATGGCACGAACATCGCGGACGACGACTCGAGCCCGAGCGGCAGCGAGGGCACTGACTTCGGCACGGTGGCGCAAGGCACCGCGGTGGAGCGGATGTTCAGGGTAGACAACATCGGCACCGGCACGTTGACGACCTCGGGATTTCAGCTGCCGCCGGGATTCACAGTGGTAGAGCCTCTGTCGCCGACGATTACAGCCGGCAATTTCGACACCTTCACGGTTCGGCTGGACGCGTCGAGCACGGGCGTCAAGAACGGGCAGATCAGCTTCGTCAACAACGACGACAACGAGAACCCGTTCAACTTCGAGATCGCCGGTGCAGTCACGACAACGCCGGCGCCCGAAATCGTTGTGTCGTTCGACGGTACGAACATTGCAGACGGCGACGCGAGCCCGAGCGGCAGCGAGGGCACCGACTTCGGCACGGTGACACAGGGCACGCTGGTGGAGCGGGTGTTTCGGGTCGACAACATCGGCACCGGCACGCTGACAACCTCGGCGCCTCAGCTTCCGCCTGGATTCACGGTGGTGGAGCCTCTGTCGCCGGCGATCACCGCCGGCAATTTCGACACCTTCACGGTTCGGCTGGTACGTCGAGCACAGGCATCAAGAACGGCCAGATCAGCTTCACCAACGACGACGACAACGAGAACCCGTTCAACTTCGAGATCAGCGGCGCAGTCACGACAACGCCGGTGCCCGAAGTCGCGGTGTCGTTCAACGGCACGAACATTGCGGACGGCGACGCGAGCCCAAGCGGTACCGAGGGCACCGACTTCGGCACGGTGACACAGGGCACATTGGTGGAGCGGGTGTTTCGGGTCGACAACATCGGCACCGGCACGCTGACAACCGCGGCGCCTCAGCTTCCGCCTGGATTCACGGTGGTGGAGCCTCTGTCGCCGACGATCACCGCCGGCAATTTCGACACCTTCACGGTTCGGCTGGATGCGTCGAGCACCGGCGTCAAGAACGGGCAGATCAGCTTCACCAACGACGACGATAACGAGAACCCGTTCAACTTCGAGATCAGCGGCGCAGTCACGACAACGCCGGTGCCCGAGATCGTGGTGTCGTTCAACGGCACGAACATTGCGGACGGCGACGCGAGCCCGAGCGGCAGCGAGGGCACCGACTTCGGCACGGTGACACAGGGCACGCTGGTGGAGCGGGTGTTTCGGGTCGACAACATCGGCACCGGCACGCTGACAACCTCGGCGCCTCAGCTTCCGCCTGGATTCACGGTGGTGGAGCCTCTGTCGCCGGCGATCACCGCCGGCAATTTCGACACCTTCACGGTTCGGCTGGATACGTCGAGCACAGGCATCAAGAACGGCCAGATCAGCTTCACCAACGACGACGACAACGAGAACCCGTTCAACTTCGAGATCAGCGGCGCAGTCGCGACAACGCCAGCGCCCGAGATCGCAGTGTCGTTTAATGGCGCGAGCATCGTGGATGGCGACCCGAGCCCAAGTGGGATGGAAGGCACCGACTTCGGAACGGTAACACCGGGCATTTTGGTGGAGCGGGTGTTCCGGGTGGACAACAACGGCACCGCGACACTGACGACATCGGGGCTTCAGCTTCCCTCCGGCTTCGCGATTATTGAGCCGCTATCGCCGACGATTGCGGCTAGCAATTTCGATACCTTTACGGTTCGGATGGAAACATCGAGCATAGGGACAAAGAACGGGCAGATTAGCTTCACCACCAATGATGGCGACGAGAACCCGTTCGAATTTTCCATTACGGGAACGGTAAGTCAGTCTCCACCTCCGCCGACACAGTTCACCCTGAAGCCCGGGCCGGAGGGACAGGATCTCTGGATCACCAACGTTTTCAGCTTTGACGACAACTTCGGCGTAGACAACGAGCAGCTAAAGGTTGGCGGCTGGGGTGACTTTTACCACTCCCTCTTGCGCTTCGAACTGGCCGGTGCATCTGTTCCAACTCAGATCACGTCGGCGGTCCTGCGGTTGTACAGCGTTGAGGCAGGCGAAGGATCGACGCCGACGGGTATCCATGTCGACCAACTGAATACCGCGTGGACGGAAAGCTATGGCTGGCACGACTACAGCCTGAACTACACAAATATCGCTACTGTTTCCGCGCCCGGGCTCGGTTGGTTCGAGATCGATGTAACGTCAGCGGTGAACAACTGGCTTTCGAATCCGTCTTCCAACTTCGGGATCCAGCTTCGGCCGGTCGGCAACAACAACAATTTCGACTTCTTCGTCAGCTCCGACGCGACCGGGGCGATAGCGCAGTTTCGGCCGGAGCTCGTAATTCGTGGCACCGGAACAGCGAACCCCGCACCCACCGATATCGCGCTCTCGGACAGTTCGGCCCCGGAAAACAGCCCGCTCGACGCCGTCGTCGGCACGCTCAGCGCAACCGATCCGGGTGATGCGACCGCTTTCTCGTTGATCAACAGCGCAGGCGGGCGGTTCGCGATCAATGGTTCTAACCTCTTGCTCGTAAGCGCGCTCGATTTCGAGGCCGCGACTTCGCACGGCATCAGGGTGCGCGCGACGGATACGGCCGGCAATATCTACGAGGAAGATTTTACCATCGCCGTTGCCAACGTGAACGAAACGCCGACCGGCGCCGCCTTATCGGACAACGCCGTTACGGAGAATGCTCCCAATGGAACCGTGGTGGGGACGGTAACCGGACAGGATCCGGATGCCGGTAGCACGTTCACCTATGGTTTCCAGAGCAACGCTGGCGGCCGGTTCGCGATCAACGCCACAAGCGGGCAGATCACAGTGGCCGCCGGTTCGCTGCTTGATTTCGAGGGCGCGACATCCCATGCCATCACGGTGCGCGTGACGGACCAAGGCGGACTGTTCAAGGACGTCGGGCTCACGATCAATGTGACGAACGTCAACGAAACTCCGAGAGTCACGTCCGACGGTGGTGGCGATACCGCAACGCTGGCTCGAGTCGAGAATAACAGTGCGGCGACGACCGTCGCCGCGATCGATCCGGATGCGGGCTCGCTGCTGACGTATTCGATCGTTAGCGGGGCCGATGCCGGCAAGTTCCAGATCAACGGCGCCACCGGCGGCCTGTCCTTCATCACGGCGCCCAATTTCGAGAACCCAACCGACGCCGACCGCAACAACAGCTACCTGGTGCAGGTGCGTGCCTCAGACGGCAGCCTATTCGATGATCAAACAATCGCGGTGAATGTTTCCAATGCCTATGAGCCGTCCAACGACTTCAACGGCAATGCCAGAAGCGACATCCTATGGCGCCGCGCCGACGGCATGGTCTCAGTGTGGGACGACGGGCAGATCGGGTCGGCGCACTGGATCGACCTGATCCCCACCGACTGGGAGGTCGCCGACACCGGCGACTTCAACGGCAATGGCCGCGACGACATCCTGTGGCGGCGCTCCGACGGCATGGTCTCGGTCTGGGATGACGGGCAGATCGGGTTGGCGCACTGGATCGACCTGATCCCCACGGACTGGCAGATCGCCGGCACCGGCGATTTCAACGGCAACGGCCGCGACGACATCCTGTGGCGGCGCTCCGACGGCATGGTCTCGGTCTGGGATGACGGGCAGATCGGGTTGGCGCACTGGATCGACCTGATCCCCACGGACTGGCAGATCGCCGGCATCGGCGACTTCAATGGCAACGGCCGCGACGACATCCTGTGGCGGCGCTCCGACGGCATGGTCTCGGTCTGGGATGACGGACAGATCGGGTTGGCGCACTGGATCGACCTGATCCCGACGGACCGGCAGATCGCGGACACCGCCGACTTCAACGGCAACGGCCGCGACGACATCCTGTGGCGGCGCTCAGACGGCATGGTCTCGGTCTGGGACGACGGGCAGATCGGGTTGGCGCACTGGATCGATCTGATCCCCACGGACTGGCAGATCGCCAAGACCGGCGACTACAACGGCAATGGCCGAGACGACATCGTGTGGCGGCGCTCCGATGGCATGGTCTCGGTCTGGGATGACGGGCAGATCGGGTCGGCGCACTGGATCGATCTGATCCCCACGGACTGGCAGATTGTCTAATTGGGTCGAGCTTCCTGCGCTGACGGGGGCCTCGCCCCAATGATCGTCCCGCCATCTCCGCGGTCGTTGACTTGAGGCCGCCTGATCCTAATATGACAGCCGTTCCGAGGGGTGCCCCGAAGGGGGCTGAGATACCGCGCGTAAAGCTTGATCGCGGTGACCCTTTGAACCTGATCCGGGTCATTCCGGCGAAGGGACAGGACAGCCGTGCACCCCACCACCTTCGTTGCCAAGTTGACCGGGCCGGTCGCGCGGGTCGCGGCCCTCGGGCTGTTCCGATATCGCCTGCAAGCGGGAGCAATACGATGAACATCCACAACTCCAACATAGCCGCCCCGAAGGTGACGACCGGTCCCCTGCCCGCCTCCCGCAAGGTCTTCGTCCGGCCCGAGGCCGCGCCCGACTTGCAGGTGCCGCTGCGCGAGGTCGTCCTGTCGGAGGCTTCCGGCGAAGCGCCGCTGCCGGTCTACGATACGTCCGGGCCCTACACCGACGAGCGCGCCTCAATCGACGTGCAAGCGGGGCTTGCGCGTACGCGCGGCGCCTGGGTGCGCGAGCGCGGCGGTGTCGAGGAGTACGAGGGCCGGCCGATCCAGCCGGTCGACAACGGCAACGTTTCGGGCAAGCACCTCGCGCGTGCGTTCCCGAATACGCCCTGCCCGATCCGCGCCGCCAACGGCGCGCCTCTCACCCAGCTCGAATGGGCGCGCGCCGGCGTGATCACCAAGGAGATGGTCTATATCGCCGAGCGCGAGAACCTCGGGCGCAAGCTCAAGCTCGAGCGCGCCGAGGCGGCGCTGTCCGACGGCGAGAGCTTCGGCGCCTCGATCCCGGCCTTCATCACGCCGGAATTCGTGCGCCACGAGGTGGCGCGCGGCCGCGCCATCATCCCGTCCAACATCAACCACGCCGAGCTCGAGCCGATGATCATCGGCCGCAATTTCCTGACCAAGGTCAACGCCAATATCGGCAACTCGGCGGTGACCTCCTCGGTCGAGGAGGAGGTCGAGAAGATGGTGTGGGCGATTCGCTGGGGCGCCGACACCGTCATGGACCTCTCGACCGGGCGCAACATCCACAACACGCGCGAGTGGATCATCCGCAACGCGCCGGTGCCGATCGGCACCGTGCCGATCTACCAGGCGCTGGAGAAGGTCGCCGGCGACCCGGTCAAGCTCGACTGGGAGGTCTACAAGGACACGCTGATCGAGCAGTGCGAGCAGGGTGTCGACTACTTCACCATCCATGCCGGGGTGCGGCTCGGCTACATCCATCTGACCGCCAACCGCGTTACCGGCATCGTCTCGCGCGGCGGCTCGATCATGGCCAAATGGTGCCTGTCGCGGCACAAGGAGTCGTTCCTCTACGAGCGCTTCGGCGACATCTGCGACATCATGCGCAGGTACGACGTGTCGTTCTCGCTCGGCGACGGGTTGCGCCCGGGCTCGATCGCCGATGCCAACGACCGCGCCCAGTTCGCCGAGCTCGAGACCTTGGGCGAGCTCACCAAGGTGGCGTGGGACAAGGGCTGCCAAGTGATGATCGAAGGGCCCGGCCATGTGCCGATGCACAAGATCAAGATCAACGTCGAGAAGCAGCTCAAGGAGTGCGGCGAGGCGCCGTTCTACACGCTCGGGCCGCTCACCACCGACATCGCGCCCGGCTACGACCATATCACCTCGGCGATCGGCGCCGCCATGATCGGCTGGTTCGGCACCGCCATGCTCTGCTACGTCACGCCCAAGGAGCACCTCGGCCTGCCCGACCGCGACGACGTCAAGCAGGGCGTGATCGCCTACAAGATCGCCGCCCACGCCGCCGACCTCGCCAAGGGCCATCCGGCCGCTCAAGCGCGCGACGACGCGCTCTCGCGCGCGCGCTTCGAGTTCCGATGGATGGACCAATTCAACCTCTCGCTCGATCCGGAGACCGCGATCGCCTACCACGACGAGACCCTGCCGAAGGAAGCGCACAAGGTCGCGCATTTCTGCTCGATGTGCGGGCCGAAATTCTGCTCCATGAAGATCACGCAGGACGTGCGCGACTACGCGGCGACGCTCAACGATCCGTCCCTCAACCCTCATCCTGAGGAGGCGCGAAGCGCCGTCTCGAAGGATGAGGCCGAGCGCGGCATGGCGGAGATGTCGGAAAAATTCCGCGAGATGGGGAGCGAGGTCTACGTCGACGCGGCCGCGGTGCGGGAGAGCAATCGCGCGCTATAGCCGAGCGAATGCGTGCCGCGCTTGATCATCATTGCCGGTCCGAACGGAGCGGGAAAGACGACATTCGCGAACGAGTACCTGTCGACCGAGGAGAAGGGCTTGCAATTCGTTAATGCGGACGAGATCGCCCGCGAATGGATTAACGAAGTCGATAGCCAACGTCCATCCGACATCCGCGCTGGCAGGATAATGCTCGACCGCATCGATGAACTGGTCGATGCCGGCGTCGACTTCGCGATCGAGACGACGCTCGCGAGCCTCACGTATGCGCAGAAGATCCCGGTATGGCGTGATCGCGGCTACATAGTTTCGCTGGTGTACGTGCGCCTTGGTTCGGTCTCCGAGTCCATGGCTCGCGTTCGCAAGCGCGTCGCAGCCGGCGGCCATGGCATCCCGGACCAAACGATCAGGCGACGCTTCAGCAAGAGCATTGCCTATTTGGAGACAATCTACAAACCGATCGTGGATACGTGGTACATCTGGGAAAGTCGGGAGGGCGGATTTGTCCTCGTCGGCTCATGGGAGCGACAATGAGCAAAAAGCTGGACCTCGCGAAGATGGAAGCTGCCTTCAGACGGGCGGCATACAAGGCCATTCATGGTACCCGTGAAGAGCGCTCGGGCCGTTTTCTGCTGAAGGAGGAGCAGCAATCCACACGCGGCGGCCGTCGCGGTGCAGCGAAGGTAGGGTACTTGGTGAAGCGCAAGGCGTGATTGCGATATCCGGGTCGAAGTTGTGCTCGATTCTCTGTGCGGGCCACGGGAGGCACCGAGCTTCGCAGACAAACTCGTCACGCCGACGGACGATCCAGAGTACGTGATTACGGCGTATTTCGATAGGACAAGACCATGCGTGTGAGGGTAGATCGGGACGCAGACGCCGTCTATCTCAACCTGACAGATCGTGTCATCAAGAACAGTGAAGAGATAGCTGATGGCATCGTCGTGGACTATGATGCCAAAGGTCGCATCGTGGGCGTAGAGATTCTTGATGCCTCTAAGAGGACAAACGACCCTGCGGCGCTGCGGCAGTTCAGTTACGATGTAGGGGCACGCGAGCGCGAGCGCAGCAAGCCACAAAAAACTTCCGTGTCCTCATCAACAATGACGCATGTCCGCTACGACAACGTAATGCGTACACTTGAAGTTACCTTCGTCGGCGGCAAGACGTACCAGTACTTCGGTGTCCCTTCGGCGGTGTACGCCAAGCTCTTGGAAGCGCCTTCGAAAGGCCGCTTCTTCAACAGTCGCGTCAGGGATTCTTACATGTTCCAGGAAGTGACGGCGCGCAAACAGGGCGGATTCCGCCGAAGGAGCGCGCAATAGCGCGCATATCGGTTACGCTCCTCAAGTCAACCTGCGTGCTGCATGCTTGCTGGAACGGAACTGGATTGCCGATCCTCATTCGCGTTTACTGACATGACTCGCCGGCAGCAATGGCGCAAGGTCCTCGACGCCGAGGTCGCGCGGTGGTCGGCGATGTCGTGCGAGCAGCTCGTCGCCGCGCTCTCGGACGTGCAGGCCTACGAGGTCGAGCGCGATGCCAAGACCTACCAGGTAGAAGTCGAGCTGCTGGAGAACACCGACAAGTATGTGCACGTCGTGGTCGGCGTCGACGACGGCAGTCTTCCGGCTTCCCTATTGCCGCTGACGGATACTTTCATCCGCGAGAAGCAGGCGTAACACCCGACACGGCGCGTCGGCGACCGGAACATCCATCGGCCGTCATTGCGAGGCGCGTAGCGACGAAGCAATCCAGACGCGACGGCGCCGTGCTGGATTGCTTCGCCTTCGGCTCGCAATGACGGCATGGGGATTCCCTTCGCGTAGTCTACCCGTCGCCATCGCGCAGCACGCTCCAGATCCAGCCGAGGAAGGTCATCACCAGAACCGGATAGGCGAAGAACGGCAGCGGCGCCGCGGTCGGCAGCAGCGGTTCGCCCCAGAAGATTCTTGCGGCGACCACCGCAAAAAGGATTGCGCTCGCCAGGCCGACGAGGCGGATAAGGGATACGAACCCGCTCGGAATGCTGACGAGCAAAAGCCCGACGCTCCACAGCGCCGTCCCGGCGGCGAACGCGGGCACGCTGGCGGCCGGACCGGCGGCAGTCCCCGACAGCATGACCGCCGATCCAAGCCCAAAGACCAGGAACCCGGCCGCGACCAGGTCGCGGCCCATTCTGAAATACTTGAAGCCGAGCAGCGTCGACGCCATGACCAGGCCGGAGCTGTCGATCGCCCACAACAGCGCTTGCAGATTGGGCTGCGCCACGAAGGTCCCCGCCATGCCGAACACGGCACCCAGCACAAGGCCGAAGACAGCGAGCAGGTCGACCGCGCTTCTCGTGCTAGGCATTCGCAGTTTCCCCGCCAACCTCCTGCTAAGCGTTGCCAGGCTGAGTGATGCTTCGCTGAAAGTCGAGCACCGATGACCCGGATCGCGCTTGCCGTTCTCGTTCTTGCCTCGACAACAGCCGCCCTCGCCCAGAATTTCATCACGGTGAACCCGGAGCCGAGCGGCCTCGCGTGGTGGCTGCGCGCGAACTTCCATGCCCTGCACCGCGAGGTGCGAGGCATTCCGGTTGCGAGCATCCGCCGCGACTGGTGCAAGGCGACGGAGTTTTCGCGCGAGCTGTTTCCACAAGAGCTGCTGATCGAGAACGGAACGGACCTGTTGGCCGAGGCCGGGCTGTCGTTCTCGATCGAGGGCTCGTTCGACCGATCGGGCACGAAACAGATCGCGCTTGTCGGCGTTTACGAGACCTGCCGCGGCCAAGAGGGCCGTTTCTTCCTCATCCTTGATGCCGATATCCGCAAGGTCCGCTTCCTCGACGCGCAAGCCGCCAAGCAACGGTTCTCCGCGATCGCCGCGCAAGGAGGCTCCACGATCGTGATCATGTATTGCCTGGAATGCGACGTCTCCTCGACCGTGCGGTGGGATCGCGCCCGCCAGCGGTTGGTCGCGCAATAAGTGTGCGGGGTGCGCAGAAGGCACGTGTCAGCGTGCCGTGCGCACGCCACGTAATCCAAATGCGCGCACGCCGCGCGCTCGTCATTGCGAGCGAAGCGAAGATTCCATGGGGAGTGGATAGCAGCCGAGACCAGGTGCAGAATGAGGTTGCTTCAAACCATTCAACCTGGAGGACGATCGATGTTGCTCACTAATCGTATCGCTGACACTGAACCGACCGCTATGCGAACGCATCTTGGCGCAATTTTTGTTTCGATGGAACTGAGCCGTTCAACTTGGTTGATCACTTCGCTGTCGCCGGGCAACGGCGAAAAGATGTCGAAGCACGGCGTTGCGGCGGGAGATCTCGTGGCGCTGCTGGCGAAGTTTGCGCAGCTGCAGCGCAAGGCGTTTGCGCGCACCGGCAAGAACTATCCGATCATTACGATCCAGGAGGCGGGGCTGGACGGGTTCTCGCTGCACCGCGTGCTGCAGCAGGAAGGGATCGAGAGCCATGTGGTGGATCGCCGCCTCGGTTGCCGCGTGCCGCGCCGGCGGCGGCGGGCGAAGACTGACAAGATCGACGGTGAGGCGCTGTTGCGGGTGCTGCTGGCCTACAAGCGGGGCGAACCGCGGGTGTGCTGCGATGGTGGTCAGGCCCCTTGACGCCGAGGAAGAGGATCGCCGCCGGATCGGCCGTGAGCGCGAGGTCTTGCTCGACCGAGCGGATCCGGCATGTCAACCGGATCAAGGGACTTTTGTTGGCGCAAGGGATCTGCTGGCTATGCGCCCGTTGCGGCGCGATCGACGGGCGCGGCTGGAGGCGCTGCGCACGGGCGGACGGGCGTGAGCTGCCGGAGCAGCCTGAGGGCGCAGATCGGCCACGAGCTCGACCGGCTCGAGCTGCTGCTTGTGCAGATCAAGGCGGTCGAGGCGGAGCGGGACGCGATGCTGGCGAGGTTGAGCCGAGCGTAAGGATGAGAACACGCGGGAGCATCCGCTGGCGATGCTGCTGGGGGTGAAGGGGATCGGGGAGGAGATTTGCGGCTGCGCTTTGGTTCGGAGTGCTTTTACCGGAGCGTTTGCCAATCGCCGGCAGATCGCCGCTTATGCGGGATTGGCGGCGACGCCGTGGCAAAGCGGGTCGGTCGCGCATGAGCAGGGCGTGTCCAAGGCCGGCAA
Organism: uncultured Alphaproteobacteria bacterium; assembly: GCA_963788095.1. GTDB lineage: Bacteria > Pseudomonadota > Alphaproteobacteria > Rhizobiales > Xanthobacteraceae > CAVTXS01. The sequence goes on from CAWBFP010000015.1 coordinate 19,542, forward strand.
TGCGCGACTGCGCAACGAATCATGGTGCAGCTGGCCTGGCTGTGGCTGCGCCATCAACCGGGGTCGACACTGGCGCGATGGTTCGCGCGGATCAAGCGCAAGGGCGGCCGTCTCGGCAAGGACGATGATCGTCGCACTGGCGCGCAAGCTGCTGGTCGCGCTTGTGGAAGTATGTCGACCGCTGGCGTGTGATCGAAGGGGCCGTCGCTCAAGGGCGCCGCCTAGGCGGCAAGCCAGGCGTCTCGTCAGGCGAGCCACCTCACCCACAGTTGAGCAGCAACAGCACCATGACCAATCCGCCGAGACCCGATCAGTCTTCAGCCCAATCAGCGAGCGAACCGATGGATTGCATGGCTTCAAAAGCCGTAGCGAAGAATGGCTTCGTCCTCTCGAGCCGCCCGCCGCAAGCGAAATCCTGGTACGGCACGCTCGTGCGGCCGACCGAATGTGAGTTTGATCTGGCGTCGAACACGATCGCGAAACCGGCTCGACCTCAATCATCAAACCCGGAACTGGTCCTCCTTGCGTCGTTAAAACCACTCTTCGTCCCGACCGCTGGAGCCTGATGGCGTGCTCAACGCGTGAAGAGCAAAGCCGCTGCGCGGCGGCCCTGCGGGCCGACCTTGACCCGATCTGCGCGCGCCATCTTCAAAACTCCACGCTCGGGACGAAGAGGTGCTCCTCGCTCGAACGAAATTTGGTGCCCCAAAGTGTGAGACCTTTCATTCGGCACATCCCCATGTCGAGCAATCCAGGCGGCCATGCGGTTTCTGGATTGCCTCGTCACTTCGCTCCTAGTAGCGTTCTGCCCGGTTGCCGTGGTTTTCGTTTCGGCCCTGGTGTCGGCGATCGCGGTAGCCTCGCCGATCGTATCAGATGTGCCCAGCGCGTAATGACCGACAACTGCCAGAGTCGACAAATGCCAACGCGGCTATGCCGATGATAGCCAGGCCCACGCCGCGAGGCACGCGCGGCTGCCAAAGAAGTGGGTGCTTGTCGGAACTGGTGTGGTCATCGACGGCGGTGTTCACGTTCGCCTGGTAAGCCGATCGCGCATGCGCGCACGCCGCGGTGGGATTCTTGGTGCCGATCGCGAAGATTGCTCGGTTGAGCGCAGTCGAGGACGCACAAAATCGGCAGCGGCAAGCGGATCGCCGTAAGGATAGGTTGTCTCCAACCGACGGCGGAGCCGCCTCTCGTCGCGCCCGGCGCCAGACGGTCCGACGGCGGCGGTGCAGCACCAATGCCCGCATGTCCCGAAGAACTCTCAGCAGCAGCCGCCGTATTGCTTTGCCCGAGCAGTCGCAGAAGTTCCGACAAGGGATTATGCTCGGCGTCTGCGCCGACTTGCTCGGACTTCGGTGCTTCGAAGGTCGCGTCGACCAGATCTTGCATGCGGCCTCTTATTTGCGCGCTCAGGATCCGTAACTCAGTGGGCTGGAGCAAGGCCCAGAGAGAATCGACAGCCCCTCGATGCCACCCACTTCCGGCAATTTAGTCTTTGATAATGCAGCGTAATTGTGGTCTCCAGTAAGCGTAATTATGACGCATCGCCGTTCACGGTGAACTGCACGCTGCCCTTGGGCACTCGCTGCTCCCGCCCGCCGCGCACGGCGACTGTGGCCGTGAACCTCACCGGCTCGCCGTACCGCGGTAACCGCCCGGTCGTCGCGCAGCGCGACGGTCGTCGCGCTCGCCCCTCACGCGCTCGTTGAACGCCATTTTCGCCAAGCGACGGGAGGACCGGAAATTCATTGCGGTTCCCGCCTCGAACGTCGAGCTTCACCGCGATAACCCGGACGGGCGCAACGCGCTGGCCAAATGGCGTGCGTACGCTGGCGGTCTATTGCGGCGCGATCGATTGTCGCCACCACGCGGTCATCACCAATGTGCCTGCAGTAGCGCTTCAACGGTAGCGATTCCCGCAATCATTGAGCCAGCAGTCGCAATCGCCGCAGGCATCCCCTCTGGCAATTCGCGGTTAATCACCGCGGCAACGAATATCGCAGCCACCGGCAGGGCGATAACGAAATAACGTCCCTGAACGCCCCGCACATGGTCCAAGTCGAGGGGCGTATAGGTCAGAAAAAAGATCAGATAGACGACCGCAACGTAGCCCAGCGCACAAAGGCCGGTCATCAGCGCGACGCGCGCCCGCGACCCGCGTTCCAGCTGTAGTCTCTGCAAGGGCACGAGCATAAGACAGACCGTGAGCACGACATAGATCCAAGGGCGAAGCAGGATATCTTGCCAACCCAGGATGCCAATGAGCTCGGCCCACAGCCGGTCCCCCCAGCCGGTGAGAGCTGTCCATGTCGCCAGTGGGAAATGATATGGATTCTCCCACATGTAGACGAGCTTCCACAGCGGATCGAAATGTTCAGGCGGATGGTAGCCTTCCATTTGAAGGCGCCAGGCCGCTATGTCGGCCGACACTGCGACCACCCACAGGGGGGACAGAATGAGGCATGGCAAGACCACGATCGCAATGCTGCTCCACCGCCGCCGCAGCGCCTTGGGGTGGGAGACCATGAACTCCAGCAGCACGAACACGATCTGAGGCTGCTTGCTGAGAGCGCAGAGCGTCATCCACAGTGAGCGCTCCCAGACCCTCCCAGCGGTAACTTTCGACGCGCCCCTGAGGCAAAGCGCGGTGATCACCATTGCCGAGCAGAGGGCAGCACCGTCCGCGCTGAGCACCGAGCGGTTATAGAGGGAGACCGGCAGCATCGCGATCAGCACAAATGCCCACTTCAGCACCGGACTGACCGCGACCGCATAGGCCGCTGCGGCCGTAAAGGCTGCGAGGCCAAACAGGCGCATCAGCAGCAGAAGATCGGGAAAGTCGAGCCCAAGCAGACGCCCAACTGCCGCCGCGGCGATGTATGGAATGTATGCGGTCGGGTGGTACCCTTCGGTGCCGGCGAACGGCGCGAAACTAGCGGCCTGATCCGGCTCGTCATCGATGATACCCGCGGAGCCTCGGTATAGCGCCATGATCCGCCCATAGCGAACGTCCTTCCCCCCAGATGTGGCGAACCATTCCCCTGCGGATCTAAAGAAAAGGAGCTGATCATACAGCTTGCGCTCAACGTAAATTCCCTTTCGGCCGTCGACCTCCGCGACGGGTAGAAGCTCCCCGCGTGCGTAAGAGTGGATGCGCAGGAAATGAGAGATCTCGTCCGGTCCGCGCAGCGGCGGAAGAACGAAGATGATGAGCGAGCCGAATGCAAGCGACAGGAAAACAAAGGCGGTTGCCGGATGAGCTCCAATTCGCGCCCATATGGCCCATATGGCCCATGTAAGACAGCGTGCGCCGCGAACCTTCAATCGATGCCGTTGCGATAGTTGGACTCGGCGAAAGCCGAATTGACGCAGCTACCGTGTCGACATCGACTGGACGCATACCGGAGCCTGCCGATGCGAGCCGTCGTCACTCGCAGGGCTGCAATTCATGAAGAGCCACAAATGTTCCCGACCTAACGCGAGCAAATCGCCTGGCAGGTATGCAGAGCCCGCGACGTGTCTGCCGCGCTCGGGCTCGCCGGCCAGCTCGGCGAGTTGCAGTCCCCCAGCGAGACACGGGAGCGGATTCCCGACCTTCTGATTAGAGGGCAGCTTAACTTAACCCCGGAAGAGCGCCGGCGGATCCGGCAAAGTATCGAGCAGACGAATGTGGAGGAGCAGCCCATTCCGCGGGCGTTTGTGCCCGCCGCCGGCATGACTAGTCCACCGGAATTGAGGTTGACCCCGCTCCCCCAGGATCTGCAGCAGATCTCGGGGATCGGAGCGCAGCATCGCATTTGCGAGACTGGAGGGCGGCACCATTCTGATCGTCGGAGAAGAACGGCTGGTAGCCGCGATGATTGGCTTGATGAGCGGTAGAGTGTTAGCCCCGCCATCGGGCGCCCCTCCGGCCCGTCGTGCCCTGACCGGTCGTTGCCGGTTCGGGTGGCAGGCTGTTCTGCCGCCCCGCGCCAGCATCGGCGCCAATGCCCAAAGCCGAACCACCGAGAAGCACCACGGCAGCGGCTCCGGATCGCAGCGCCGTCCTGCCCATCAATTTCTCCTCTTCGTTTGGGCGATCGCAGATAAGTGCGTTAGCCCGCGATCACCATGAGCGCGGCAGCAGTTTTCCCCTATAGCTGTCATTACGATGCCGGCCTCTGAGCACGATCCCGATTTGATTGGTCGTTCCGCTAACTGGCGATGGTGCGAGACCTACCCCGTAAGGGAGGCCCGGCGATCGCTCGGCCGGGAAGCGTTGCTGCCCGTTACCGCCCCACGCCGAGCACTACCGCGACGACCAACATCATAGCGGCGGCGACCACAACCAGCGTCAGGCGGTGTGTCATCGGGCATCGAGTAGGCGGTTTGCCGTCCAGTCGCGCAATGAAACGGGGGCCTTCCCAAAGCTCTACCGCGCGCCCGTTCGCAAGTTGCTTGGCGTACTTGAGTGCCGCTTCATCGATGGAGGATTCAAAATCCGTACGGCCAGTATAATGACCGTCCGCTCCCACGATGTAGACGCGAAACCAGGTCACGAGCGCCGCCCCTGCGCTGCCGCGAGACCGGTAAAAAATACTACGGCTGTTTCGGTTTAGTCCACAGGTAGCTGCGTGGGCTGTTCGGGTCTGATGCTCAATGACCGTTTATGACGCTAATCGTGGGAATTTGATCGTCATGTGACTTACAACCTATGCCCGGCATATTCGATGATCGGATTGTTAGGGACCGCTTCGCCGGTCGGTCTGCAGCGGCACGGAAGGCGGCTTGGACCCGAGCGCGCCACAAGGCATAGCGAGCGGCAATCACCCATTGCGGCCTGCCCTATGCTTTCGGTCTCGCCAATCGGGGATCGCGCCGTACGGGCCGCCCTCGTAGCTTGACGAAGCAACCGAGGCAGCCATCTGCGCGTTTGATATAGGGACCGCGTGGGACTGGCGCGGCCCCGTCCGACCCGGGAGGTTTCTCTATGTCCAAGCAGAAAATCGATCAGGGCGATTGGATTGTAGTTTGTGACGGCGGGAAGGCGCTCGTGCTGGAGAATATCGGCGACGGCAAGTTTCCGAACCTAAAGACCAAAGAGGTGTATGAGCAACCCGACCCGAAGACGAGCGAGCAGGGAACCGATGCTCCGGGGCGGTCGATCAATTCGGTAGACGCAATGCGCAGTGCAGTCGAGCAAACCGACTGGCACGACCAGACGGAACGCGCGTTTCTCACCAAGCTTGCCGAACGGCTCGACAGTGCGATCAATGCCGGCGAGGCCAAGGGTCTGATCATGATTGCTCCACCGCGTGCGCTCGGCATGATCCGACAAGCCTATACCCAGCACTTGCGCGGGGCGCTGCGCGCCGAGATCGACAAGGATTTCGTCAAGCTTCCGGTGCATGAAATCGAGAAGCGCTTGGCCGCATGACGCGGCCGCGTCGAAAACTGGAAATCCTGCTGCACCGCGATCGAGGCCGCGACGTAAGCTGATGGAGACGAAGCCCGGCTGGCGCGCCATGAAGCGGGCCCGATCGGTCATGGAAAGGCCAGCGCCTCCTCCGCCTCGCGGTAACCGCGACGGACGAACGCGACCGCGGTCGCCAACATCCTGGTCAGCAGCGGTCGACGCCAGTGGCAAGGATACGGGCCCTAGACATGGGTTTCCCAAGGCGCTGGCTGCGGGAACCGCCTGCCTAGAAACGCTTCGAGCACCTCCGAGTCATGGTCCATGCGGGCCGGGGCGACGGGGCCGGCCTCACCTGTCGCGTCGTTGATGCAAAGAAATGGGCAGTCCGAGCGCATGACCTTCCGCAGCTGGGTCTCCAGATCGGGCTGAGGAACGCCGAAGAAGACGAAGCCCGCTCGGGTCGGCCGGATTTGGATCGGCTCCTGCGTTTGATTTGACCGGATCAGTGCTAGTTCCAGCTGGTAATGAATATACATCCGGATGGTGGTGAAATCCCGGCGTGTGCGGAAGCGATGCCTGCGGGTCCGCGCCACGTCATCAGGCCATTCCCGTTCCATCGCTTCCAGGATTGTCCGATCGAGCAGCACGGGTTCGTGCGGCGTTTCCAGCCGCACCGGCCGGCGTCCGAAACGCTTGTCGAGTAGGTGACGGCAGTAGGCAGCGGAGGCGCCAACTGGCGTGGGGTCGTTGAGGTCGGAAAACAGCTCCCAGGTCTCGAAACTGAATCTTGGCAGTCCACTTGGGCTTGTGAAGTAACTCGGGTCGAGTTGTTTCATCAGGAAAATGTCATCGTTGAAATATAGAAAGCGATCAGAAACACCCTTGATGCGATGAATACAAGCTTCTATCGCGCAGGAATTGAAGGTTGGCAGGGCCTCTGTACTTGGAAATATCTCCTCATGTCGGACGAGTCTGACGGATCGGTGATCCGGATCAAGCCAGGCAGGACGTTCTCCGGCTGTGACAAGGTGTATTTTGTCGATCCATGGCGCATATCGCCAAAGCGCCCTCAGCGAGTAACGCAGGCAGCCATTGTCCCGGAAGCGGTTGGGAGCGATGGCGCGGGGCGCAGGGGCTTCCCCGGTCTCTCGCAGATGAGCTTGTGCCGCAGTGGCCAGCTCGCCTGAAAATCCCGGTCGGTCTCCATCAACCCACGTATAGACGACGTCGAACATTACAACGCAAAGGATCCCCCATGCCCACCCATTCATGGATGACACATCGAAAAATAGAATACGTGATCCTGCGATATTTCTCCAAGAAGTTAAGCACTTCTTGGCACGGATAATCCGACGGAGAGTTACTGGCCGATCCGCGAGTTCGCCGGCAAGGCGGCGGAACATGCGGCCCGCATCGCCGGAGTGCTGTCGATCGTAGCGGACCCAGAAGCCCCCGACATCGCGGCCGAGCACATCGTTTCTGCTTCTCGGGGCCTTGACGACCAATTGGTGGTGCTCGACCAGGATCCGGATCGAAGCGTCAATTATCGACTTCAAGAGCAATTGATTGGGACCGCGCTGGATCAGCTCCCGCACCGTGAATGATTCGCCGGGAGGGTCCTCCAGCCAGCTCAAGACTTTTTGGGCGTCTCGCAGCTTGGGGTCCAGTATGGCCGCCGCAGAGAGCCGCCGGGCTTCCTGGAGGTACCACTCGGTCAAGCGGACGGCGTCAAGCAGATCCAGCGCGGCCCGAATCAATTGCGATTGAAGTCGAAGATTGAGACGTCGATCCGGATCCTCGTCGACCATCATCAGGTGGTAGTTGAGGGCCGCGAGAAGCAGAAACGCTACCGGGCGAGGGCTGCTACAGTTGCTACAACTGCTACAGTCCGGCTGGGTGTAGCGACTGTAGCAGCTGTAGCAGCTGTCAGCTGTAGCAGCTGTAGCAGCTGTAGCAGCTGTAGCAGGGCAGGGCTTCACCTTGTTTGAGGGCCGTAAGGGCCACCGTTCGGTCGTAGCCCCTGCGCCATCACGAGGGAGGAATTGGGACCGATAGGCAACCTGCCTGCTGGTCATCGGCTCGTAACGTTCGCGGCGCATGACAGGGTTCGACCTCACCGATTGCGCGTCGATTTTGCCTTCCATCGAACGCCCGCGCCCCTGCCTCCGTCAGATAGGAAGGTAATTCCGGCAGCGCGCGCGCGGCGAGCGGCCACGCTACCACCGCGCCGCCGAGCTCGTCCGCCTTCGCGACGGCGCTTTTGTCTTTCCAAGCCTCTCTCGTGAGCAGCCCTCTACGGACGAGCTCATGTTCTTCGGTTACGCATAACTCGATCGTAACGCAGCGAAGCCCCTTCCGGCGCCGCTCTCGGTGGGCGCGCATACGTGCCGCCGCAGCAGAGCGGACCACTGGTTCACTGTTCTGAGCGTCGGTCATACAGGCTTCTCACCAGGTTGGCCGCAAATCGTCTGGCGCGCGTCGGGGTGTAGGCGCTTGGCGTTGCCGCATCCCATCGATCACCTTGGCGCCTTGCTCGAGCATCCAGGCGAGACCTCGGCAGTCCCACCGGGCGGCGGGCGGCGGGCGCGACCGGATGGAGCCCGAACAGATCCATCGGCGACCAGCCAAGCAGCAACGCCAGCTCGGTCCACTGCTCGCTGAAGGCGACCGCCCCGGCTACAGCGCCACGCCACCGATCAGGCCAGTAGCATGGATGACACTCATGATCTCATCACCTTTTCTCCCTACGCCGCACCGTTCGCTTGAGGGCAAGGCCGGTTCCAACACACCCGAGGATCTCCACAAGGCCTTGATGCGCAGATAGCGGAGCGCAAGTATTGCCGCCCGCACGCGCGACCGTTCCGCCTTGGCTTCCCGCGAAAAGCGCCCGTGTTTCCAGTTTGCTCGCCTGCTGCGCTCTAGGCCTTCCGGCGTTCGCGGCCCTGTACTCTTGCCGCCGTGAACTTTGCACCTGCCTCAAGCTCCGTCATCTGACGGAAATCTAACGGCCCGGGGCGATAAATATACGAGCTCGCCTTGTAACAATTCGCGATTGGGGGTTTACAAGCTCGGCTTGTAAATATAGACCATCCAGGGACGGTCAATGACCCCGAAACAAGTTCACGCCGCCCGCGCCACACTCGGCCACCTGTGGGGGTTTGGCCGCCCCCTGCATGCTTCAGAATTGGGCCGTGTATTGCGCTTGCGCGGGCGCGACCCTGGGGCCACCGTCCTCGCCTGGGAAGCCGGCACGCCTGTATCTGGCCCCGTAACCGTAGCTCTGGAAATGATGCTGGCGGGGGCCGCGCCGCCCGACAAACCTCAGAGCCGCGAGCGTTGAGGCCTTCAGGGTGAGCGCCGCACGCTCACGATCGCTGGTCTTGCAGCATTTGGAAGCTCGAGGAGGGCTACGGCGGCTGCAGGAGCGTTATGCCGAGCGGTATCGGCACCTTGAATCAGGTCTACCCTTCCATCATGCACAGATAGCGGAGCGCAAGGACCCGCACGCGCGACCGTTCCGCCTTGGCTTCCCGCGATAAGCGCCCGTGTTTCCAGTTTGCTCGCCTGCTGCGCTCTAGGCCCTCCGGCGTTCGTGGCTCGCTTCCAATGCCCGAGATCTGGCCCCGTAACCGTAGCTCTGGAAATGATGCTGGCGGGGGCCGCGCCGCCCGACAAACCTCAGAGCCGCGAGCGTTGAGGCCTTCAGGGTGAGCGCCGCACGCTCACGATCGCTGGTCTTGCAGCATTTGGAAGCTCGAGGAGGGCTACGGCGGCTGCAGGAGCGTTATGCCGAGCGGTATCGGCACCTTGAATCAAGCTTGCCCGTCCGCTTGCATCGAGCCCCGCAGCGGGGAGAGGCGTTCGCCTTAACCAGTGCCTCAAGGCGAGCCCGCACCCGCTCAATCGGTTCGCGCTCGCGCGGTTCATTCCTCATTATCGACCATCCCCCCGGCCTCGCTCGCCCGCCTTCCCCTGGTCCTGCTCGTTACCTTGTCGCCCGCGACCACCGCTTGCCCGCCTTCCGTAACGTTCACCTGTTGATGAATGTGCTTCACGGTGACGTGCTGGTTTCCGCCACTCCGCTTGCGCTGCAGCGTAAGCAGGCCTTGCTGATAGGAGGCTGACATGCGCGAGATTGCACCGGCAAGCCGACAAGCCCGCACGTTGGCTGCATCCCGCGTCCCTTCATCCAGAACGCCCACCCGATCTAGGTCTTCATTCATCCGGGACGAAGCCTTCATCATGCTGCGATGTAGCACCGCCATTTGATGCACTAACATTTTCTCCAAACTGTCCTGTGCCCGGATGGAGTCCGCCGCGTCCAACGCTAGATCCAACGATGCGGCCTGGTTCGCCAGGTCGAGCCGGTAGCGACTCGCGGCTGCCGTCACATAGTCGGGATTTGCGATGGTATTGAGCACCCCGAGCGCATCCAGCCTATTTTCAGTGTCTATCAGCTCGCCGCCCGCTCCGATTTCGGTTCGAGCGGACGGCAGTTGTTTTGTGCGCGCTTTCTCTCCCATTCGTCCGCCAAGGCTAATTCGGACGCCATGCTCGGGTTACTGGGCCTCTCCATCGCTTCCGCTCTGATGCGCTCTGCGGCCAAGACATAATCGCCCGCCTTCATCGTTGCCTCCCAGCTTCATTCAACTGTCGAGGTCGCGTGGGTGCGGCAATCGAACGTCTGGCGCCGGCATCGTCGTTTGATGCCCTGCCTGAGGCAACCGCCGCATGTGCCACACGCTCCTTCCCATTGTCATGACCTCAGCGGGCGAAGTTCGGTCCCTTTTGAGGTGCAGGAAGTGCAGAAAGTGCAAAAACTATGCCTCTTAGTCACTTTCTGCACTTTCTGCACTTTCTGCACTGCTGTAAGTGAAAAGGTGAGGGTTGACCTCCCACCGACGGATTGGGTGCCCGGCGGTTCGCCTGGTGCTCTCGCGCAGCCACCCAGATTTCACTAGCCCGCGGAGGAGATCTAGAGTCTGGTCCGCATCGAGGCTTTGGCCGAGCGCCTCTCGGCGAGCATCTTTCCGCGAAATTTCCTTCCTGTTATTGGCTCTGGCCCACCGCAATACGCGACGGGCATTGGCGTGACGTTCGTTGAGGCCGATCTGCCGAAGCGCCGCTCGACTGTGTGGCCAGAAGTAGTCTTGGACAAGTTGGATCGCGGCCTGAACATTCTCCACGTCGATCCACTTCGGCTCGGCGCCGCCGACCATCGCCCAGTCGAGATAGCACAGCGTTCCTGCAAGGCGGAGCACATGGGCAGGGCTCTTCGCCCACCACTCCCGTTCGCGACCATCCAAGGCGCTTTTACCGTGATGCTGGAACTGCCGGAACTGCTCGAAAGCCTCGGTCGCTTCCGACGACAGTGCGATGTTGCGGGGCGCGAAGTCTACTTCGTCGGCGGGTAGGAGATCGATGATCCGCGACAACGCATTGACAATTTCCGGTTCGACCTCCGCCACTTCGTTCGTCAGTGGTCGATAGGGTGTATCTGGCGGCCAGGCAAATAGGACCCGGGCATACATGCCATCGAGGTCGCCTTTGAACGATCGAGCAAGCTTGTCAGGCTGCAGTCCGCCGACGAGTCCGACCAGTAAATAGTCGACTGCAATTGGGGGCCGCCCCATACGCTCGACCGTATATGCCCGGCCATTCCAGGCCTCGAGCCAAAATTCATTGTCCTGACCACCTGAATACCGGCTCATATTGAGAAACAGACTTGCCAGCTCATCGGACAACAACAGCATGCCTTGTGGTCGCGCCTGCAAGAGAACGGCAACACGCTCGATCGTCACGTTCGAAACATAAAGCCTTGGCGCGACAAATGGCCCCGGATCCGCCGCCGCTGCTGGCATCGGCGGCTCCGAAGCCGCCTTGTTGCGATATTCGTCCATCGACACGACTTTTCCTTGGGCCGCGCGTTTGAGTTCCTTCTTCCACTGAGCTCGCGCTGCCTTTGCTGCCTCGACCCGCCCCTCATGAGCGCGCTGCCGCTCAACAATCTTGGACCTGCGTTCACGTTCAATCTGGGACAAGGCTCTCTTCGTCGCGTCAATGCCGGGTGTCTTGCCAGCACCCGAAGACCCCACAACTCCCGTCCAGGTGGTCAGTGGCTGCGTCCAAGACCGAGACGCCATTACGCGACGTGCAGTCCCAATCAGGCTGGAAGCGATTCCCAACAAGGGAACAGCGACATGCGCGGGCGTGACGCCGGCGCCATGTGCGGCGCGTTCAACCCATTCCTGGCATGCAGGTGATAAGACATCGATTGGGAACTCTGGCAGATCGCCGCGACGATCATCGAGAATAGACCAGTCGGGATCAGCCCAGGTATGGCTGGTACAGCGCTGATCTAGGCCTTCCTCTCTGCCGTTAGTGGATCCGTTCGCTTTTAATGCTTTGTCGAACGTGAGGTCGATTTGCGCAGCGTCGATTTCCTCAATCGATAAGATCACCAGCGGTTTGCGTAAAGATCTTTCTAACAACTGCCGCCCGGAGTCGATGGCTTTGCGCAATGCTTCGGATCCATTGATGCGCGCGATGTCGTTTGCATCAGTTTTCATACCGGGACCGTCGCAGTCTGTGTACCCAGCTCGATCACATCAACCTCAGTATGGTTTCGTTTCCTGAGATTGCTTGCTAGCGTCCCGGCGTGCCGGCGTCCGTCACGGTCCCCGTGCGCAAGGATTGTCACAGCCTCGATCCAGTGCGGCACCGACTCTGCCAGTGCAGGAAGGCGAGAAGCTGAGCCTGCCGCCCATGCGGCCAGACCGGTTGCCTCGTGACCACTCAGCGCATCCTCGATGCCTTCAGCTATGAGCAGACCGAGCAAGTCATTCGGCGGTGCGAGTACGATCGGAGAACCATGCGACAGCCCGACCATGATCTTGTCAGTTGCGGTCCCAGCCTTCCCTAAACCGTCCGCTGCGAGGCGTGTGATGTGCACGCCGCGGATTACGTCATCCGCAATGGCAAGCCTGCCGGGCTCTGGTTCGGTCGGAAGGCCGAAGGCGGCGACCATCGCCGGACCATGTTTCCCGCGTTCGGGAAGAAAACCAATCGTCGCCTGGATCGGTCCATGGTACATGCGCGCTTGGCGCAGATACGTCTCGGCGAGCGAGCCGGCGATCGGCTGGCGCATCGACCACAACCAACGCGCCTTGCTCAGCCGCTCCGCAGCGGCGCGTCGCTCGCGCTCGTCCGCTTCGGCCCTGGCGCGCGCGAGCTTGATCGGATCAGGGGAAGGCGCCGAGGTGCCCCGGGTCCATCCCTTCTCTCCGCAGCGGACACAAAGGAACGTGGCGAACCCGGCCTCGAGTCTCCACACACGAAGAACTGGGCGGCGCTGGTTAATGGGCGCGCGGCGGTACGGCCCACACAGCGGACATGCAACGTCGAAGCGGCCGAGACGTCCGGCGGTCAGTCGCGTGAGTTTAGCAAATGACAACTCGTCCGCACGCGATCTCGCAGGTTGCCCCGAGTCCTGCGGCGGATTGTTCCCGAGCTCTAGCCCGTCCTGACCAGAAGTCCTGAAGGCCGCACTCGCAGCGTTCTCCGCAGACATCACGCGGCCTCGGGTTGCCACTCGCCCGCGCAGAAGGCGGCGATGTCCCGCGCTCGCCAGGCGGCCTTCGCATGGCATCGCAGGAGCACGGTGCCGTTTTGGGTTTGGGTGATCGCCAGGCTCGGCACGCGATTCTCATTCACGGGGCAGCGTGCTATCCAGCCGCCGACCTTGCGGCCGCCGAGGGCGGCAATCGTCTCAGCATTCATGGCGTGTCACCATTATCGTGCGCGGCGTGCCCGCATCGTCGTTAACGCCGGCTATTGTTGACAGGTACGCGCTACCGTTGCGGCGCTTGCTCCGTGTCGCTATGCTGCGCATGCCACACGCGATCGTAGTCGGAAGGGCCGGCGCTCAGGCCGTTCGTAGTCATGGCTCACGCCTTACGAGACCGCTTCGGAGCGATGGGAGCCGGGGCATTTTTCGGGATGCCAACCCGCGGGCGCACACCGCGGCGCTCCATGCAGCGCTGCTGAAACTCGACGATATCGTCCTCGCTCCACGCGACCACACGCGGCGAGACTTCGAACGGCGGAGGGAGTTGCTTGTCGGCTATCAGCGCGTACAGATGCGAATGGCCGATGCCTAACACCTCCTGCACCTCACGGCGCCGCAGGAATCGCCTCACTCTGCCTCTTGAAGGGGAATGCTCCAGGCTCACGGGCAACGCTCCAATAACTGTTGGATCGTTGCGGAAGTGACCTCGGTGCGTCGCTCCGGACAAGGCCGAAATCAAGCCGATAACGCGGATTTTGAGCCGATAAATAAGGGCCCCCATTCGGAGCGAATTACCGTCCGAAATTTAGGCCTTTCCATCCGAACCAGTCCGGAATCCAGCCGGAAATTCTCTCAAGGGCTATCTGCCGATTTTCCGACTGAAACCCTATTTCCCGTCCGGCTCTTTGCGCCTCCCGAACCGCTCATGATACGGCCTCGAGCGACGGCCAGTCGACGTGCAGCCGGTAATTCCCTCAGCTGCTACGGCCGATTTTCCGTCTCAACCCCTATTTTCCGTCCGGCTCTTTCCGCTTCCGAACCGCGCATAGTACGGCGTCAGCCGATTGCCGATCTCGGTTCGACTGGGCACTTTAGATCCACGCTCCGCAAATTTGCTCTGAATAAGGGCAATGGCCGCCTCCTTCTTGTCCGGCAGCCCGCCATCGCGAAGCATCCCGGCTACGTCCAAGTGCATCGCTGCCCAGTCGTGTTGCGCCAGCCGTCCGCGCCTCCGGGCCGCGGTGGCTGGAATTTTTTGTTTGCCCTTTAGTGTCGAATTGTCGACCACGAAAAACGAGCCATACCGCATTACTCCTTCTACCGGCTCGCCCCGGATCATCTTGTCATAGGGAAATAACGCAAACACCTCTTTCGCTGGACAGTGGATTTGACAGTAGTGTTGATCCCCGTGGCGCGCAGCGCTTATCCCCCAGTAGGTATTGGGCAACGACCACGTGTCTGACGGGATCGCGACATCCTCCAAATCATCCAATCCCTTACCCTGGTCGGCGAGCTTTGTCAGCGCGACAGCCGGATCTGCATCGGGCAGCAATACGCCCTTGCTAGTCAATGCTCCCTCGCGAAGCGCGCAGTAGATTTTCGCCGCAGCGTACTCGATCACCTTTTCGTATTTCGGTCGCCAGTCGCGAAGCGCTTCATGCAATCTAGTGGCCTCATCGTGCGCTTTCTTCTCGTCTTGAGCAACGTCACCTGACGATCCTGCCATAGCCTGTTTGGCTATCGTCAGTATTGCGTCGAAATCGTCATTCACGAAGATGCCCACTGCCCATTCAACTGAATTCCGGGGGTCGAGTGGCAACCCCGCCCTCTCGCACTCAATGTCGTACAGGCTATCATCTTGCAGTGGCTGGGTTGTTTTGTATTCGTCCGATGCACTGCGATCCCCATCAGCGGGCAGCCGTTGTAAGGCGACCCAATACAGCACCTCCTGAAGGAAGCAAATGTCGGGATCTGATTGCACGAGGAAGATGGTGGGCTCTGCCTCGCCATCGCGTGTACTCTGCCGTTCGGCCATGATGACGTTCCGTTGTTATTGTACGCCGTGCCCGATGGCAGCGAGACGCGCTGGCCCAGCCTCGGCCTTCATCGAACGCCACGCGAATGACCCATGCAGCTGGCTACGCGTGCGCCTCGCGCGCGCGCATCGGCACCACCGCGCCTATTGAAGGCACCTGCGCGCAATAGTCGGCCCAGGCACTCATCAGCCGACGCCGTTTGTCGAACAGATCGCCACGCCGATAGGCAGCTTCGACTGCGCTGGGCTCGGCCTCGCCATCGCGTGTACTCTGCCGTTCGGCCATGATGACGTTCCGTTGTTATTGTACGCCGTGCCCGATGGCAGCGAGACGCGCTGGCCCAGCCTCGGCCTTCATCGAACGCCACGCGAATGACCCATGCAGCTGGCTACGCGTGCGCCTCGCGCGCGCGCATCGGCACCACCGCGCCTATTGAAGGCACCTGCGCGCAATAGTCGGCCCAGGCACTCATCAGCCGACGCCGTTTGTCGAACAGATCGCCACGCCGATAGGCAGCTTCGACTGCGCTCGGAACCGCGTGCGCGAGCGCCATCTCGACAACATGGTTCGGATAGCTGGTGCGCTCAGCAGCCCAATCTCGGAAGGTTGAGCGGAAGCCGTGCACAGTGAGATCGCTGCGATCCATGCGGCGCAAGGTTTCAAGTAGCGCCATGTTCGATAGGGGCTGCCCCAGGCGAGCACCGACGAAGACATGCTCGTTGCTTTTCTCGCGCGGCAGCGCCTCAAGTAGTTCGGCCGCCCGATCGGAGAGTGGCACCCGATGCTCACGCACCGCTTTCATACGCTCGGCGGGAACGGTCCATACCCGCGTTGCAAGGTCGACCTCGGACCACTTGGCTCCGACGATCTCGCCGGTGCGCGCGCCAGTCAGGACCGCAAATTCGAGTGCGCGTGCACCAATGCCTTCGCGCTGGCGCAATTCGGCAAGGAAGCCAGGTAGCTCCGCAAACGGCAGTGCGGCATGGTGCTTAACTCGTCGCACCTTACGGCGTCCCGGCAGCAGCTTATCCAGATGGCCGCGCCACCGAGCCGGGTTCTCGCCTGTGCGGTGTCCGCGAGCCGCTGCCCAATCGAGCACCGCCTCGATGCGCCCCCTCACGCGACTTGCTGTCTCGGGCTTCGATGTCCAGATCGGCTCGAGCGCCTGCATCACAAGGCCGGTGTCGACACCCGCAGCCGGAAGTTCGCCGAAGACTGGATAGCAATAGGTCGCGAGCGTGCTCCTCCATTGCGCGCGGTGCTTGGCATTCCGCCAGCCTGCCGCATGGGCGGCAATCATTCGCTCAGCGCATTCCCGAAAAGTGATGCCGGTGGCGGCCTGCAGGCGCGCATCCAGACGCTGCGCGTGTCGAGCCTCGATCGGGTCTATCCCTTGGAGAAGCAGCCGGCGCGCCTCCCTCGCCTGCTCTCGGGCATCTGCAAGTGACACGAGCCCGAGCGGTCCAATGCCCATGTGTCGCGCGCGGCCGTCGCGCTGATACCGCACGATCCACGACTTGGTGCCTGTTGTGGTGACCTGCAGATAGAGGCCATCGCCAACGGCGTAGCGGCCCGGCTTGCTCGTCCGCGCGACCGCGGCCGCGCTCAGTGGCTTCGAAACCCGCATATTCCGCAATCTCCAGCCAACAGCCGAGCCTACAATCTTGGGCCGGAACATAGTGGACTTTGACGGAAGTATTCGAACAAGACCTCCCGCTAAGAGGGCTTATGCACAGGTTTTTTGGAGAACGGCGGAAGGGAGCGGAATGGGCGCTGGCGGAGAGGGAGGGATTCGAACCCCCGATACGGTTGCCCGTATGCCGCATTTCGAGTGCGGTGCATTCAACCACTCTGCCACCTCTCCGTGGCACCACTACCGCAGCGCGGCCGTCTTCGGGCGTGGGCGGTATTTAGCGGAGCGATCTCGCGTAAACAAGGGCCCCTGCCGGCGAGCGCGGCGGACGCCATCGCCAGCACTGGTCCCCGTCCCTGACTTGCGGCATCGCCGCCAGCGTCCGCCCGAATTGGTCGAGGACGGGCTCGCATGACGCAGCTCTACCCGCGTCGCGCACCTCCAGGCTGACGCGGGAACGATATGATGTAAACTTCCCGCCGACCTTGGTTCCGGCTGGAGACCTGAACCCTTGCGCCTCCGCTCCGTCGTGCCGCTGCGCATCGGTCTGCCGCTGGCTCGGCCGATCAAGATGGCGAACGCAACCGTCGCGAATGCCGACAATCTCCTGGTCCGGATCGCCGACGTCGACGGCCATGTCGGCTGGGGCGAGGCCGCCTCGGCGCCGCTGATGACCGGCGAAACGCCCGAGAGCATGCTCGCGGCCGTCACCTTCATGCGTCCCCAGCTCGAGGGCACGGAGGTCGAGGACGTCGGCGGCTTCGGGCGGCGGCTCGACGCATTGATGTACGGCAACAGCGGCGCCAAATCGGCGATCGAAATGGCGCTCTACGACCTCGCCGGTAAACGGCGCGGCGTTCCGGTGGCCGAGTTTCTCGGCGGCGCGCTGCGGCGCGAGCTGCCGGCGCTGTGGATGCTCGCCGCCGGCGAAAGAGCCGCCGATGTCGCAGCCGCCCGGCGCATGGCGGGCGAGGGCTTCGTCGCGTTCAAGCTCAAGGTTGCGGGCGAAGGCGGCGCCGCCGTCGATGACGATTTGGCGCGTTGCGCCGCCGCGCGCGCCGCGCTCGGTCCAAAGGCGCGCATCTCGGCCGACGCCAATCAGGGGTTCTCGCGCGCACAGGCACTGGGCTTTGCGGCCGGCGCGGAGGCGGCCGGCCTCGATTTCATCGAGCAGCCAGTCGATGCTCGCGACCTCGACGGCATGGCGGCAGTCGCGCGTGCAACGCGCGTTCCGATCGGCGCCGACGAAGGTATCCACGGCCTGAATGATATCGAGCATCATCATGCGCTCGGCGCGGCCCGTGGTGCGAGCCTCAAGACCATCAAGCTCGGAGGTCTTGCCGGCGTGATGACCGCCGGCCGCCGCATGGCGGCGCTCGGAATGCATGTCAACCTCGCCGGAAAGATCGCCGATTCGAGCGTCGCCTCCGCCGCAATCGTCCATCTCGGGGCCGCACTGCCGCAGCTCGATTGGGACGTGAGCGTCACCTGCCTCTATCTGGCGCAGGACATCGTCACCGAGCCGATCCGCCTGGAGCGCGGCCACGCGCGGCTGCGGGATCGTCCCGGGCTCGGCATCGAGATCGACGAAAGCAAGCTCGCCGCGCTCGCGCTCGATCGCGTCGCGGCCTGATCGACTCCTGCTGGGATCAGGCGCGCTCGCGATCCTCCTCCTGCGCCCGCACCGCCCGATCGATGGTCACGCCATCGGCGAGCAGCGCGCCGATCTCGGCCTCGCCAAGGCCCGCCTCGCGCAGGACTTCGACGCTGTGCTCGCCGATGTTCGGCGCATTGCGCTTGACCTCGAGGCGCGTCCCGTTCCAACGGCCGGGAATGCCGGTGTAACGCATGCGGCCCTCGGTCGGATGATCGCGCTCCTGAAAGAAATCGACCGCCGCAAGGTGGCGATCATCGATCAGCGCATCGACGTCGTAGAGCGGCACGCACGGGATGTCGAGCCGCTCGAACAGCTCGAGCCACTCGGCGGTGGTGCGCTCGCGCATGACCTCGGTGACCATGGCATAGGCGACATCGAAGTGGCGCGCGCGCGCCGTCTGCGTCGCGAGCCGCGGATCGGATTTGAGCTTGTCGCCTCGCCCGATCGCGTCCATGAATCCGCGCCAATGCTTGTCGAGATAGATCAGCACGCAGACGTATCCGTCGCGCGTCCGGTAGGGGCGGCGATCGGCGGTCAGCAGGCGGTTGTAGCCGGCCTTGCCGACCGGCGGCTCGAACGAACGGCCGGCCAGATGATTGCTGAGCACGAACTGCGCCATGGTCTCGAACATCGGCAATTCGACCGACTGGCCCTGCCCGGTGCGATCGCGCTCGATGACGGCGGCCAGCACGACATGGACGGCATTGAGGCCGACGATCTGGTCGCACATGGTGAGCGGAACGTAGCGCGGCTCCTCGCCGCCGGCGGCGACGAACAGCGTGGCGACGCCGCTGATGCCCTGCATCAGGTCGTCATAGGCGGGCTTGCGGGCATAAGGGCCGATCCTGGCCATAGCCGACCAGGCTGACGTTGATCAGCCGCGGGTTGACGGCGCGCAGCTCCGCATCGGCCAGGCGCAGGCGCCGCATCGCGGCCGGACGGATGTTGCTGATCACGACATCAGCGGTCCGGCACAGCCGCAACAGCACGTCGCGGCCCGCCTCGCGCTTGAGGTCGAGCACGATGCTGCGCTTGTTGCGGTTGACCTGCAGATAGATCGAACCCATGCCGGGGCTGCGCGCCGGCAGGCTGGTGCGCATCACGTCGCCCTCTGGCGGCTCCACCTTGATCACGTCGGCGCCATAGTCGGCGAGGATTTGCGTCGCATAAGGCCCCATGATCACGGTCGTGAGATCGACGATGCGCAGCCCGGCCAACGGACCCGGTGTCCCCGGGTGTGCGGCTGCCCAGGCCCCCTTCCATTGTCATTCATCTCGCTCGCCCTTTGCTTGTTCAGTAGGATTTCGGCAGCCCGAGCACCCTCTCGGCGATAAAGCACAGGATGAGGTGCGGCGTGATCGGCGTGATGCGCGGGATCATGACCTCGCGCAGGTAGCGCTCGACGTGGAACTCCTTGGCGTAACCGTAACCGCCGTGGGTCATCACCGCCGTCTGGCAGGCATTGAAGCCGGCCTCGCCGGCGAGGTACTTCGCCGCGTTGGCGGCCGGACCCGACGGCCGGCCGGTGTCGTACTGCCACGCCGCCGACATCACCATCAGGTGAGCCGCTTCGAGCTCCATCCAGCACTGCGCCAGCGGATGCTGGATCGCCTGGTTCTGCCCGATCGGCCGGCCGAACACCACGCGTTCCTTCGCGTATTCGGTCGCACGGCGCAGCGCCGCCCGTCCGAGACCGACCGCTTCGGAGGCGATCAGGATCCGCTCCGGGTTCATGCCGTGCAGGATGTACTCGAACCCCTGCCCTCATCGCCGATCCGGTCGTCCACCGGCACTTCGAGCCCGTCGATGAACACCTGGTTGGAGTCGACCGCCTTGCGGCCCATCTTGTCGATCTCGCGCACCTCGATGAAACGCCGGTCGAACGCTCGTGTAGAACAGCGTCAGCCCCTGCGTCGGCTTCGCCGCCTGCTCGATCGGCGTGGTGCGGGTCAGGATCAGCATCTTGTCGGCGATCTGGGCGGTCGAGATCCAGATCTTTGAGCCGCTGACGACGTAGTGGGCCCCCTTGCGCAGCGCGCGCGTCTGGAGCCTGCTGGTGTCCAGGCCGACGTTCGGTTCGGTGACGGCGAAGCAGGCCTTCTCGCGCCCATCGCGATCGGCGGCAGCATGCGGCGCTTCTGCTCCTCGCTGCCGAACACGACGACCGGGTTGAGCCCGAAAATGTTCATATGTACCGCGGACGCGCCCGACAGCCCGGCCCCCGACGCCGCGATCGTCTGCATCATGATCGCGGCTTCGGAGACGCCGAGGCCGGCGCCGCCATAGGCCTCGGGCATGCAGATGCCGAGCCAGCCGTCGGCGGCGAGCGCGGCGTGGAACTCCTGCGGAAATCCCCCTCGCGATCGCGCTCGAGCCAGTACCCGTCGCCGAACCGAGCGCAGATCCGTTCAATGGCGTCGCGGATCGATTGCTGCTGCTCCGAGAGAGCGAAGTCCATCGCCTCAGGCCTACTGCGCCTCGATGCCGGAGTCCTTGATCAGCCGGGCCCACAGCGCCAGCTGTTCCTGCACGAAGGCGTCGAGCTCACCGGGAGCGCTCGAGAACGCGTCGAACCCGGCGGTGCCGAGCCGGCTCTTGACCTCCGTGCTGTCGACGATCCGGCGCAACTCGGCATTGAGCCGCTCGACGATCTCCTTCGGCGTGCCGGCCGGAGCGAACAAGCCGGCCCACGAGGTGATGTCGTAGTTCGCGACCCCGGATTCGTGCAGCGACGGGAGGTCGGGAAGCAACGCGGTCCGCTCCTTCGTGGTTACCGCGAGCGCGCGCAGCGCGCCCGACTGCACGTGCCCCAACCCGGCGGTGAGATCGAGAAACATCATCGAGATGCGCCCGGCGATGAGATCGTTGATTGCCGGCGGCGTGCTCTTGTAGGGCACGTGCAGGATGTCGAGGCCCGCCCAGCGCTTGAACGTCTCTCCCGCCACGATGCCGGTGGTGTTGCCCGAGGCATACGACAGCTTGCCTGGGTTGGCCTTCGCATGCGCGATCAGCTCCGGCAGCGACTTCGCCGGAATATCCGGATGGATGACCAGCATGAAAATATAGCTGCCGACCCGCGTCACCGCCCTGAAATCCTTGACCGGATCGTAGGCCAGGGTCTTCATCAGGCTCGGGTTGGCCGAATGCGTGCTGTTGGTCGCCATCAACAGGGTGTGGCCGTCGGGCGCCGCGCGCGCCACATGGGTAGCCGCGATCGCGCCGTTGGCGCCGGCCTTGTTCTCGACCACCACGCTTGCCTTGAGTGCACTGCCGAGATACTGCCCGACCAGACGCGTAACGGTATCGGTGCCGCTACCCGGCGCGAACGGCACCACGATGGTGATGGGCTTGCTCGGGTAGGTTTGCGCGTGCGCCGCACTGGCGAGCAGCGCGCAACCCGCGGCCAGGACTGGCAGCCAGCGGCTCATCCGGTTCTCCTCGTCTCCCACAGCCGATCTGAGGCGACCCTACCTCGACTTTTCCGTCAACGCGAGGAGCGTGAGCAACGAGGCGATCCAGACCGTCCCGCGGGCGGACGGCGGGGCTCGCCCGCCTCACACCGGCTTGAACGATCGGTCGAGCGCCACATCGATCAGGCTCGGGCCGCCGTTAGCGAGCCCCTTGCGCAACAGGTCGGTCGCCTCGTGCACGGTCTCGGCGCGCTCGGCCGCAACGCCGAGCGCGCGTGACAGCGCCACGAAATCGATCGCGGGGTTCTCGAGCTCCATCGCCACGTAGGTGTCGGTCTGCGCCGCGTACCCGCGCATCGCGTGCACGCGCTGCTTCAGAATGCGGTAGGACGTGTTGTTGAAGATCACGAACACCATGTCGAGGCGATGGTGGGCCGCCGTCCACAATGCCTGAATCGTGTACATGGCGCTGCCGTCGCCGACCAGCGCGACCACAGGCCGGTCGGAGAGCGCGAACTTGATGCCGATCGATGCCGGCAGGCCCCAGCCGATGCCGCCGCCGCGCAGCCCGAAGAAGCTCTGCGGGTCATCGCTCGTGAGCATGTGCCGGATGCCGACTGCCGACGACACGGTCTCGTCCACCACCACGGCATCGCGCGGCAGCATCTGCCCCACGGCGTGTAGCAATGCCAGGGCGTCGACCGGCGATTTGTCCGATCGCTCGCGCGCCTTGGCGGTGAGCGCCTGACGTTCGGCGGCGATCGCCTGCTTCGCCGCCTCCAGCCGTTCCCGCGCTCGCGCACGCGTGCCGCTGGTCATCTTTTCGCGCAACGCCGCCGTCAGATCCGGAAGCGTGGCTTTCGGATCCCCGAGGATCGCCGCTTCAGCGGGCCAGTTCTTGCCGAGCTCCCACGGGTCAGGATCGAGGTGGACGATCCGCATGTTGGGGGGCACCGGCTCGACGTCGGATGGCAGCGACAGGGTGAAGAGGTCGCCGCCGATCGAGAACAGCACGTCGTGCGCATCGAGCACCTTGCGCAACACCGCCGTCACGCGCGCGAGCTGCCCGCGGAACAACGGATGCGAGGACGGGAACGACGCGGTATTCGGCACGAACTCGGCATAGACCGGCGCGCCGAGCAGCTCCGCCAACTCGACGATTTCGGCATGCGCCCGGCTCTGCGCCACCGCATCGCCGGCGATGATCAGCGGCCGTTCCGCCGCCGCCAGCACCGCGGCGGCGGCCTCGATCGCGTCGCGATCGCCGCGCACGCGCGCGCCTACGCGCGTCGGCGCGCCGAGGTCGACATCCGCCTCGGAGTTGAGGATGTCGCCCGGCAGCGACAGGAACACCGGCCCGGTCGGCGGCGCCAGTGCGGTCTTCGCCGCGCGGTGTACGAGCCGCGGCAGGTCGGCAAGACGCCGCACCTCGCCCGACCACTTGACCATCGGGCGCGCAATGGTCGGCAGGTCGTCCCACAGGATCGGCTCGGTGGCGTTGAAGCTCTGGTCATGCTGGCCCGCCGTCACCAGAATCGGCGCCGCCGCCTTCTTGGCGTCGTAGAGCATGCCCATGGCGTTGCCGAGACCGGGCGCGACGTGGAGATTGACGACGGCAAGCTTGCCGGAGGCCTGTGCGTAGCCGTCCGCCATCGCCATGACGGCTGCTTCCTGCAGCGCGAGCACGTAGCGCATCTCGTTGTCGACCGCGAGCGCATCCATCAGCGGCAGCTCGGTGGTGCCGGGATTGCCGAAGATGATGTCCACGCCCTCCTGCTTCAGCAGTTCGAGAAAGGCGCGTTTTCCAGACATTTTGGGCACGTGCTTTTTCCCTGAGCCGTCGCTCGTCAGACTTGGCTTGTGGTGTGGTAACGAGCAAGATGGCCAAGCGTGTGCCACCGGCCGCCCTCAAGTCAATGACGACCCGCCTCATGTCAGAGCCGCGTTAGACGGATGCCCGACGGGCTCGACCAGGGCGCCGGCCACCGGTTTCCGCTGCTCGCCGTCGTTGCCCTGTTCGCGGCGGCGTTCGGTGTTTTGGCGTGGCCGTGGCTGTCGGGAACGGTCACCATTCCGTGGGATGCGAAATCACAGTTTCATCCGCAGCTGCAGTTCCTGGCCGCGTCGCTCGCCAAGGGCGAATCGCCGGCCTGGGCCCCGCACGTTTTCGCCGGCTGGCCGCAAATCGCCGACCCGCAATCGCTGATCTTTTCGCCGCCGCATTTCCTGCTCGCATGGTTCGATCCGGCCCCGAGCTTCCGCGCCGCCGACGCAGTCGTGTTCGTGATGCTGTTCCTCGGAGGCGTTGGCGTGATCCTGTTCTTCCGCGATCGCGGCTGGCATGCCGGCGGCGCGCTGGTCGCGGCGCTGGCGTTTGCGTTCGGCGGCTCGGCCGCTTCGCGCATCCAGCACATCGGCCAGATCATGAGCCTCGCCTATCTGCCGCTCGCGCTCTGGCTGCTGGCGCGCGCGCTCGCGCGCTCGTCCTGGCTTGCCGGGGCGGCGGCCGGCGTCGCGGTCGGGCTCGTCGCCATCGGACGCGACCAGGTCGCGCTGCTCGGGCTGTACCTGCTCGCCGGATTCGTCATCGCGCATTGGTTGACGGGTGCCGGCATCGTCGCGCGTATCAAAGGCAGCGTCCTGCCGCTTGCCCCATGCGCCATGGTTGCAATGCTGGTGGCGGCGCTTCCGCTGCTTCTCACTGCGCTGCTCGCCAGCGACTCCAACCGGCCCGCCGTCGACTTCGTGATGGCAGCGCGCGGCTCGCTGCATCCGGCACATTTGTTGACGCTGGTGTCTGCCGATCTCTTTGGCGCGGCCGATCCACGGATCGAGTACTGGGGACCGCCGAGTGTGCCTTGGGGCCACCCGTTCGGGATCGTCGACCTCTACCACGCCCAAAATGTCGGGCAGCTCTACGCCGGCGCCCTGCCGCTGGTTGCGCTGCTCGGGCTGGGCCTGCTGCGCGGCTGGGCCTGGTCGCGCGAGATCCGATTCTTCTCGATCGCGCTCGTCGTGGTGCTGCTCTACGCGCTCGGCCGGTACACGCCGGCTTTTCGCCTGATGTACGAGCTGGTGCCGGGCATCGGCTTGTTCCGGCGTCCGGCGGACGCGACCTTCGTGCTTGGCCTCCTGCTGGCAATCGTTGCCGGCTATCTGGTCCATTGCTGGCTGACTCGCAGCATATCTCCGGTAGCGCTTTGGCAACGCGCCGCGGAGATCGTGCTCGTCGCCGCCCTCATTGCCGGTGCTGCTTACCTCGCCTGGCGGGTCGGCACCTTCGACGATGCCATTGTTCAGATCCTCATCGGCAGCGGGTTTGCGGCCGGTGCCATCGGAGCGCTCCTGGCGGCGCGCCGTACCCGCCATCCACTTGCCGCCGCGGCGCTGCTCACGGCCTTCATGGTCGTGGACCTCGGTTGGAACAATCGGCCGAACAAGTCGACCGGCTTGCCGCCATCGATCTACGACGCGCTCCGCGTCGACACCGCGAATGAAACGATCAGCCTTATCAAGCAGCGGCTCGCGGAAACCGCGGACGCCGACAGGCGTGAGCGGGTCGAGCTCACTGGCATCGGCTACCATTGGCCGAACTTGGGCCTTGTGCACGGCTTCGATCACCTGTTCGGCCACAACCCTCTGCGGCTCAAAGATTTCGCACTGGCGACCGGCGTCGGCGACACCGTCGCGGTTCCGGACCAGCGCGGTTTTGCTGCATTGTTTCCTTCCTATCGCTCGGCGCTCGCCGACTTTGTTCGGCCTTCGCCTGATCGCGACCGGCGTGCCGGTGGAAGCGATCGATACGTCGTTGCGGCCGGGCGATCTCAATCTGCTCGGACGCACGCCGGATGCATACCTGTACGAGAATCCGCGCGCGTTGCCACGCGCGATGCTGGTGCCCGGCTGGCAGCTTGCGGACTTCGAGGAGCTGCTCCGTTCAGGATGGCCCCACATCGATCCGAGACACACCGTGCTGCTCGGGCGGCCGTCCCGGCTAGCTCCGCCGAAAGCTGACGCGGGCGGCGGCACCGTCCGCATCGTCCGCTATGCCAATACTGAGGTCATCGTCGACGTCGACGCGCCGGCCGGCGGTTTATTGCTGCTCAACGACGTCTGGCATCCGTGGTGGCGGGCGGAGGTCGACGGCGCGCCAGCCGAGATCCTCAAGGCGAACGTGCTGTTCCGTGCCGTGCAGCTCAGCCCCGGCCGGCATCGAGTGCGATTCAGCTTCCATCCGGTCGCCGGAGCGTTGGCAGAGTTGAAGGCGAAGCTCGCAGGTCCGTCTTAACGGAAATCGCGAAACACCATATCGGGCGCGCTCAAATTGTGCCGCGACGGCACCGTTCGCCCGGCCCACAGCTCGACCGCGCGCGCGCGCTTGAAATCCATCACCGGCTCGTGCCGCCAGCTTTGCGAGCCGCTAGTGCGCCAGCCGATCTGGGTTACGTCGGCATTCACTTCCGTCACGAACATCGAGCGCAAGGCCGCGAACGGCCGCTCGCTGGCGACCGGTGGATCGAGCCCAACCTCGAGCACGATGCGCTCCTGGTCGATCGTCTCGAGACGCACGGTCGCCGCTCCGCCGCCCGCGAAGGCGGTGCGGAACGTGCGCGTCGTGGGATCGAAGGCAATCTCGCTGATGTCCACGATCGGTCGGCCGCTGGTCTCGACCGGGCCTACCAGGAACGACGAGCCGTAGGCGCTCCAGCGCAAGTGCGCAGGCGGCAGCGGCCGCGCCCGCCAGTACCCGTCGGCCGGGTAGAGCACCAGCACCTCTTCGGCCCGCTCCTGGTAGCGCAGCCAGACTTGCAGGAGATGCAGGCCTGTCTCCACCCGGTTGCCGACCCGCACCGGGATCTGGCTTGGCCGCCAGAAGCTCGGAAACGTCAGCCCGACGAGCTGCCACTCCAGCGTCTCATAGAGCGTGACGCGGCGCGGCTCGGACTTGTGGACCGGATCGCCGGACATGTCGCAGTTGCGGAAATCCGGCGCCGCCCGGTCCACAACGATCGTGCCCATGTAGGCGGGGTGCACGGCCTCGATGGTGAACCGGCGCACACCCGATGCCATGAGCTTCAGGTAGACGTTATCCTTCTCGGCGCAGAGCGTCGGCTCGCTCTCGTTGATGACGTCGACTGCCATGCCCCGCTCTTCCGTGGCCTGCGCGGGTGCGAGCAGGAGCATCGACGAGAACGCCGCGGCGGCCACCGCCCGAGACCCGGCCCGCTCATCCCAGCGTCGCATAGACGTCTCCGGAATTGGCCGCATGCGGCAATTCAACGATCCAGCGTGCGATCGCGTCGGCATCGAGCCAGCGGCCATGCACCAGGGTCTGACTCTCGCCCAACGCCGCGTCGAAACGCGCATAACCGAGCGCAACGCAGCGCGCGATGCAGGCGCGCGCGAGATCACGTTAAATCGTGGTAAATTCAAATGAGAGCGCGGCCGGCGGTCGGGTCAGCCCGGCCAGTACCTCCGCTTCGAACCCTTCGACGTCGATTTTCGCGAACGACGGCATGCCGTGCCGCGCAATCAATGCGTCGAGCGTCGTCATCGGGACTTGGATACGCTTGGTCCAATGCTGGCCTTCCCAGCCGGGCGCGCCGCGTGCGGCATTCACGAATTCCTCGGAGGCACTGGAAACCGTCGGGTTGTCGATATTGAGCTTGAGCTCGACGGCTCCGGATTGACGCCCGAGCGCGACCGCCTCGATGACCACCGCGCTGTCGCGGCGGAAGAGCAGGCGCAAGGTTTTGACCAGCGCCGGCTGCGGCTCGACCGCGACGACACGCGCGCCGAGGCGACGGAACGCCGCAATGCGGTCACCGACATGGGCGCCGATGTCGAAGACGAGATCGCCCGGCCGGACGAAACGGCTGTAGAGCCGGTCCATCGCGTCCGGCTGGCGAGCCGTGCCGTAGTAGATCGACAGCGAGCGAATGATCCCGCGCGCGATCCTCAGGCTTTCGAGCATTGCGTCAAACTCAGGGCCGGGCGGATCGCGATCCGGCCCGGCGATCTGCAGCGCCGGCAGGCCGAGCGCACGCAGAGCAGCGGACGGCGCGGTCTCTTCGGGCAGCCGTCCCAGCCCGACCCGGACGGCAAACTTGCCGAGCGTTGGTTTAGCGGTCAGCACCGCGAACGGCACGGCAAGCGCAAGCCCGGCGGCGATCAGCAGCGCGTACGGGATCGCGGATGGCACGGTAGCCGCCAGGACTGCGACGCAGCCCACGCCAACCACCGTCTGCGGCCACAGCCTGCGCCACGCGAGCGACCACGGAACCGCGTGGTCGTCGCGCGACTGCCCGATCCAGCCGATCGCGCGGCCGAGCATCAACCCACCGAGGAAGAGCGTGTGGCCGAACCACATGATCGGCGACAGCAGCAGGAAGAACCCGGTCTCGGCAACCGCACTCGCCAGGAAACGCCCAGTCCCGCCGAAAGCGCGGCGCAGGTCCGGCCGCGACAAGACGTCGATCACAGTCGCGATCTTGGGCGCGAACCACATGATCAGGATGACCACCAAGAGAACGAGCCCGACATCCGGCCGAATGAACGCGGCAGGCGTCTCGGCGAGCGCGACCGCGGCAGTCCCTAGCACCAGCAAGCCGATCCAGGCCGGCGAACCGAGAAACATCAGCAGTGCGAACACCAGCTGGTACCGGCTCACGGGCTTGAGCCCCGGAAGGGCGACGAAGTTCAAATACTGCATATTGCCTTGGCACCAGCGCAGATCGCGCCGGATGAATTCGAGTAGCGTGGGCGGGGTCTCCTCCCAGCCGAGGCTCTCTTCCGGCAGCGCGTGCACCTCGTAGCCGGCGCGCCGCATCAACACCGCCTCGAGCTGATCGTGGCTCAGGATATGGCCGCCGAGCACCCCACCCTCGGGCAGCGGCGGGATGTGGCAATGCGCAATGAACGGCGCCAGCCGCAGCACGGAGTTGTGCCCCCAATGCGGGCCGCAGTCGCCCTGCCACCAGGCGCTGCCGATGGTGTAGGAACGCATCCCGAGCCGCATCCCGAACTGGAAGATGCGTGCGAACGCGCTGGTCGACGGCGCACCGACGACGAGGCCCTGCAAGATCCCGATCTCCGGGCTCGCCTGCATGACGCGCACCAACCGCAGTGCCGCTTCGGCGGGAATGAAGCTGTCGGCGTCGAGGGTGAGAGCGAGCTCGTGACTGGCGCCCCAGCGCAGGCAGAAATCGCGCAGGTTGCCGGCCTTGTAGCCTTCATTGACCAGACGCCGGCGGTAAGTGACGGCGAGCCGCCCGCGCCAGAGGTCGCGCAAGGCCACAAAGGCTGCTTCCTCGCCTGCGGCGATCTCTCGGTCGCTGGTGTCGCTCAGCACGTAGAGGTGAAAGCAGTCGCCATAGCCGGACGCGACCAGCCCCTCGATCATGGGCGTCAGATTGCGAACCACGCGCGCGGGCGGCTCGTTGCGGATGCACACCAGGATCGCGGTCGATGCCACGATCGGTTCGTCGCCGCGCACGCGGGTGACTGCCGGGGTCACGGTCGCGATCGGATCGCGGCAGAACCGCATGATGACTAGGCCGATGGTAGCGTTCCAGAAACCGATCACCGTCCAAGGCAGCGTGACGGCGAACATGATCAGGAGCGCGATGTCGGTGGCGCCGATGCCTCCCACCGACAGTGCCGCCGCCAGCAACCAAAGCAGACCAATCATGGTAGCCGCGACGACGGCTGCAAACGCCGCCCGGCGATAGAGCAGTGACCGGCCGCCGGCTGCTGCGCACACGGCGTCGGAGTTGTCGGCGATGTCGGACATGTTTGTAAAAACTCAAGAAACTGGCATAGCGTGGGCGTGAGATATACGGACTGTATCCGCCCAAGTCCAATCCGGGATACGTCGTTGAGCAGCGACAGGTTTCAGCATTCGGCCGAAGCGCTCTGGTATGTCGCCCCGGGCCGGGCGGAGATCCGGCCGGAGCCCGGCCGCATTCCAGCCCTCGGCGAGCTTTGTGTGCGCGCCCTCTATGGCGCGCTCAGCCGCGGCACCGAGCGGCTGGTCCTGTCCGGCCGCGTCCCCGAAAGCGAGTACGAGCGGATGCGTGCGCCCTTCATGGGCGGCGCATTTCCCTTCCCGGTGAAATACGGCTACTCGATCGTCGGCCGTGTCGAGGACGGCCCGGCCGAAGCCGGCAAGGTCGTTTTCGCGCTCTACCCGCACCAGGACCGCTTCACGTTGCCAGCCGATGCGGTCGTGCCATTGCCGGACGGCATCCCGCCATCGCGCGCGGTGCTCGCCGCCAACATGGAAACCGCGCTCAATGGCATGTGGGACGCGAGCCCTGGTCCGGCCGACCGCATCGCGGTCGTGGGTGCCGGGGTGCTGGGCGCTCTGGTCGCTCGCTTATGTGCGCGATTGCCGGCCGCACAGGTGACACTGGTCGACATCGACCCTCGACGTGAGGCGCTCGCCCGCGCGCTCGGCGTCGACTTCGCCGCGCCCGAGGCGGCGCCCGGGGACTGCGACCTGGTGGTTCACGCCAGCGCCAGCGCTGCCGGCCTTGCGACTGCGCTGCGATTAGCCGGTGAGGAAGCAACGGTGTTGGAGCTGAGCTGGTATGGCGCCGACGACGTGGCGGTGCCGCTGGGCAAGGCATTCCACAGCCGCCGCCTCCAGCTAGTGTCGAGCCAAGTGGGCAACGTCGCGCCGTCCCACCGCGCGCGCTGGAGCCGCCGGCGCCGGCTGGCGGCGGCGCTCGCGTTGCTGGCCGATCCGGCGCTCGACGCGTTGCTCGCGCCGGCCATCGCTTTTCGCGACCTGCCGTCGAGGCTGCCGGACATCCTCGCGCCGGCGAGCGGCATCCTCTGTCAGCTGATCCGCTATCCGGCAGCCGAAGCAGTGCCATGAGAAGGGAAGCTTAGGGTGTTCGCCGTCGAAGTGTCCGACCACATCATGATTGCCCACTCGTTCCGCGGCGAAGTCTTCGGCCCGGCGCAGGCGCTGCACGGCGCCACTTTCACCGTCGCGGCCGCCTTCATGGCCGAGCGGCTCGATCCGAACGGCATCGTTGTCGACATCGGCCGCGCCAACGAGGTGCTCAAGACCGCGCTGGCCGCGATCAACTACCGCAATCTGGACGAATTGGCCGAGTTCAACGGTGTCAACACCACGACCGAGTTCCTCACCCGGTACCTGTTCGACAGGCTAGCCGCCGCGGTGCGTGCCGGCGAGCTTGGCCGCGACGGTCGGGAGATTTCCACATTGCGGGTCACCGTCGGCGAAGTCGCCCACAGCGCGAGCATGGTTCGAGGCACCGTTGTGGTAGCGGTGTCATTTGCGGTGCCCGGCAGCCTGGACACGCCGACCGGCGGCTACGCCTATGACCGGCGCGTCATTACCGAGCTCGCGACGCTCGGCTGGCAGACGGAGGTGGTCGATCTCGGTGACGGCTTCCCGCGTCCCAGCCCGCGGACGCGCGCGGCGGCGCACGCGCTGCTCGCCCGAACGCCGTCCGGACAGCCCATCGTCATCGACGGGCTGGCACTTGGCGTTCTTCCCGAGGCTGCGGCGGTCTTGAGCGCCCGCCGACCGCTGGTCGCCCTGGTGCATCATCCGCTCGCGCTGGAGACGGGTTTGTCCGCGGACGAGGCCGAAACCTTTCACAAAAGCGAGCGGAGCGCGCTTGCCTTTGTCAAACACTCCATCGTCTCAAGTCCCTCGACGGCGCGCATTCTGGCAAACGATTATGGCGTCGCGCCCGACCGGGTGACGGTGGCGCTTCCCGGTACCGACCCGAGCACGCCGGCGCGCAGGGACCGGGACGGCCCGCTCGCGCTACTGTCCGTCGGCTCGCTGGTTCCGCGCAAGGGCTACGACGTCCTGCTAGCGGCGCTCGCGACCATCGTCGACCTGCCGTGGCACCTGACGATCGTGGGGGACCGCGATCGCGACCCGAAAACCGCCGGCAATCTGTCGACGCAGATTGAAACTCTCGCGCTCGATCGGCGCGTGAGCCTCGTAGGGGCAGTCCCCGCTGAGCGCTTGACCGAGTTCTACGCCAACGCCGATGTGTTCGTGCTCGCTTCGCGGTTCGAAGGCTACGGCATGGCGTTCGCCCAGGCGATCGCACACGGACTGCCGATCCTCGGCACGACCGCCGGCGCGATCCCGGAGACAGTCCCATGCGAGGCGGGCATCCTGGTTCCGCCGGACGACAACGTGGCGCTGGCCGCCGCGTTGCGCAGGCTTGCGACTGATCCGGGCGAGCGCGCGCGGCTCGGCGCCGGCGCCCAAGCAGCCGCTGCGCGGCTGCCGACCTGGCAGGAAACGGCAAATGTCTTCGATCGCATCCTTGCGGCGCTGGCATGAGCAGTTTCCGGGCTGACTGGCTGGCCCTGCGCGAGCCTTACGATCGCAAGGCACGCAATGCCGAGGTCGCAGATGCGGTCGCAGCGGCGTTTGTGGCGCAGCCGGCGGTTTCGATCGTCGATCTCGCGTGCGGCACCGGCTCGACCTTGCGCGCAATCTCCCCACGCCTTCCGGCCCGCCAGGACTGGCGGCTTGTCGACAACGATCTCGGCTTGCTGTTGCGCGCGGGGGCGGCGCCATCGCCCTCCGGCGTGCGCGTGACCACCGTGCCGGTCGACCTCGCCCGTGACCTGGAGGCGGCACTTGATGGCCCGATCGACCTGGTCACGACGTCAGCGTTGCTCGACCTCGTTTCGGACGTTTGGCTGCAGCGGCTCGCGGTAGAAACCGCCGCGCGCAATCTGCCGATCTATGCCACCCTCACATTCGACGGGCGAGCGGAGCTCGAGCCAGGGGATCCCCTCGACGACGCCGTTATGGCGGGGGTCAACCGTCACCAGCGCACCGACAAGGGGTTTGGGCCGGCGCTGGGGCCGGCGGCCGCAGCCGCAGCCGTCAAAGGGTTCGGGCAGGCCGGATACACGGTGGTGCAAGGGCGGTCGGACTGGTCGTTTGCGCCGCACGATCGCGATATCCAATTGGAGATTCTCGCCGGCTGGGCCGGCGCGGCGCGCGAAATCGGCGCAGTATCATTGGCGGATGGGGCCTCGTGGCTGGCCAGGAGGCGCGCATTCATCGCCAGCGGCCGTTCACGCATCCGCATCGGTCACGTCGATTTTTTCGCTACGCCCACCGGCAGGCGCTGAGCCGAGAGATCGCAGTCGAACAGAACCTCGTCGCCGAGCAGGTGGGTCCGCATCGGCGGCCGTAGCGCGCGATCGACGCGGTCGATCCGCGGCAGGGTGAAACTCGGCTTGCCGGTGCCGAGGATCATCGGGGCCACCACCACATGTAGGCGGTCGAGGCACCCCGCCACCAGGAAACGCGACACCGTATTGGCGCCGCCTTCGATCAAGATGCGGCGGAAGCCGCACCGGCGCCAGACCGGCCAGTATGGCGGCGGGCGCGATCGCACCGCTAACGGCGGCCAGGGGCAGACGCTCGACATCCTCGGGAAGCTTCGGGCGCGAACCCTCGGCGACTACGACCAGCCGGCGCACGCCATCGGCCGCCAGCAGCCGCGCCGTCGCGGGCAGGCGACCGTGAGGATCGATCACGACGCGCGCCGGGCTCGGCCCGGCCACGCGGCGGACCGTCAGCTGCGGATCGTCAGCCAGCGCGGTCCCAATCCCGACGACCACCGCGTCGACCACCGCGCGCAGCCGATGCAAGTGCTCCAGCCCATCAACTCCGTTGATGTAATGGGAATGGCCGGTCTCGGTGGCCACCCGCCCGTCCAGCGACTGCCCGAACTGGCCGATGACGATGAGTTCGTCCACCTTCCCGGTTCGGATCGGCCCGAACAGGGGCTCCCAGGGTGGCGGCAACGCGCCCCCCCGACGAATGGCGGATGGAACCAAAGGCCACGACGCCGCATTGCCTTGTTCGCCTGGCTTGGGTGGCGGACCACGCCCATGACCTGCGTTTTCCGCCGCCTCGGCCTCTGGATCTGGCTTTAGTTGCGTCACCGCGCGTGAAACCTCTTCAATCTGTCACCGTATGTTGGCATAACTATACCGTCGACGGCAGCCGAAATGGTCAATCGGACCATGGGTTTGGTCAATTGCACCATGAGTTGGGCGTTTAGTGGGGGGCCTCTGGCCACGTAGTGCGTATGTTGAACGGACACAGTCGTATCGACTACCGCCTTCTTGGCACCTCCGGTGACGTCGGCGTCCAGCGCGGGCTGGCGGAGTTCCGCATGGGCCGCCCGGTCATTTTCGCCGCCGACGGCGAGCAGATACTGGCGTTGCCGGTCGACGGGGCGGACAGTGAGCGGGTTGCAGCCTTCCATGCCCTGCACGCTGCCCGGCCTCCGCGCCTCGCGATCACCGCCCGACGCGCGAAAGCGCTGGGCGTCGAGACCGCCGAACCGGTCCTGGTGGAACTCGCGGCCACCGACGACGCCGACTCCATCTTTGCCCTGGCCGCCAGCGCCCATGTCGATCGCGCGGTCGCAACGCGCCCGGCCGGCCGTACCGCGGTTGCGGCCATCGAGCTCGCCAAGCTGGCGCATCGCCTGCCGGCTCTGCTGGTCCGCGACGCCGAGGCTCATGCGAGCGCCATCTTAAATCCGCCGCTGATCACCGTCGATGCGGAAGCAGTCACGCGTTTTCGCCGGGAGATCATCCGCTCGCTGGTGATCGCCGGGGATGCGCAGGTGCCGCTCGAGAACGGTCTCTCGACCCGCTTCGTCGTCTTCCGGGACGTGATCGGCGGCAGCTCGAGCGCCATCATCGTCGGCAATCCGGACTTTTCCCAGCCCGTACCAGTGCGGCTGCACTCCGCCTGCTTGACCGGCGACGTGTTCGGCTCGCGGCGCTGCGACTGCGGGGACCAGCTCAATCTCGCCCTCGCGCGGCTGCATGCCGCCGGCGGCGGGGTCATTCTCTATCTCGATCAGGAGGGCCGCGGGGTCGGATTGGTCAACAAGATCCGCGCCTACAAGCTCCAGGACGCGGGCATGGATACGGTCGACGCCAACACCACTCTCGGCTTCGACGACGACGAACGCGAGTACAAGATCGCGGCGCGCATGCTCGATCTGCTGGGATGCAGGCGTGTTCTGCTGCTGACCAACAACCCAAGCAAGCTCGAGAGCCTGATCGAGGCGGGCATCGAGATCGTCGAGCGCCTGCCGCTCTATACTCCGATCAATGCCGACAATCGCCGCTATCTGGCCGCCAAAGCCACCCGGGCCGGTCACTGGCTGGACGGCATGTTCGTCGAGTCGAGCGCCGACCAAGGCAAGCGCGAGGAGCCCGGACTAGCACCGCCCCCCTGAGAGGGTCGGCCCCCACGCTTGGAACAAGGAGGCGCCGATGGCGGTTGATTCTGGGCAGACGCACGCCCCGATGGAAACCTACACGCCCGTTGCCCGGATCCTGCATTGGGTCATCGCCGTTCTCGTGGTGGTCATGATCGTGGTGGGCGTGACCATTGCGAACACCGGCGACTGGCCGGGCAAAACCGTCGTCTATGATCTTCACAAGTCGACCGGCATCGTCCTGTTGCCGCTCGTGCTGTTCCGGCTGTTCTATCGCTTGAGCCACCCGCCGCCACCGCTCCCGGCGGACATTCCCCAAATCCAACAGATGGCGGCCTACGCCAATCACTGGGCGCTCTATGCGCTACTGATCGTGCAGCCGATCGTCGGCTGGATCGCGACCTCGGCCTATCCGGCGCCGATCCCGGTTTACTGGCTATTCGAGATGCCCCGAATTTGGCCGGAGGACCGCGCCTTTTCGGAGCGCATGTTCACCGTCCACGCCTTCATCGGTGGCCTTATCGCCGTCCTCGTCATCATGCACGTGGCGGCGGCGCTCTATCACCACTTCATCCGCCGCGACGCCGTCCTGCTTCGCATGCTGCGGGACGTAGCGAGAAGGCGGGGCCTTCCATGTCCCTGATCGTCGTCGAGAACCAGCCCCCCGATCCCCACAGCACCCGCGACCTGGTGCGGCTCTACTCGCGGGTGCTCGATCTGCTCGGCCCGGAAAAGCGACTCGGCGTCATGCTCGCGTTGGGCAATCTCGCCCTCGTCGTCGCCCAGTTCGCCGAGCCCGTGCTGTTCGGCCGCGTGGTCGACACGCTGGTCAGCGCGCAGGCCAGCAATACGACGCCGGTATGGTCGAGCCTTGCGGGCCTGCTCGCCGCCTGGGTGGCGTTCGGCCTGTTCACGATCGTCACCGGCACGCTGGTCGCGCTACACGCCGATCGGCTTTCGCATCGGCGTCGGCAGGCGGTGCTGACCGACTATTTCGAGCATGTGTTGCAGCTGCCGCTCTCCTATCACGGCACCACCCATTCGGGTCGCCTGATGAAGGTGATGCTGCAAGGGACCGACTCGCTCTGGGTTCTGTGGCTTGGCTTCTTCCGCGACCACTTCGCAACGGTCGTCTCGCTGTTCGTGCTGCTGCCGCTATCGCTGTTCCTGAACTGGCGGCTGGCGCTGCTGCTGATCGTGCTGTGCATCGTGTTCGCACTGTTGACCGCCTTCACCTGGAGCAAAACCGAGAAGCTGCAAAGCTCGGTCGAGCAGCGCTATTCCGAGGTGGCCGAA
Source organism: uncultured Alphaproteobacteria bacterium (assembly GCA_963788095.1). GTDB lineage: Bacteria > Pseudomonadota > Alphaproteobacteria > Rhizobiales > Xanthobacteraceae > CAVTXS01. The sequence goes on from CAWBFP010000015.1 coordinate 55,810, forward strand.
CGCGCCTCCGACGCCCTCGGCAACATCGCGCTGGTGCAGAGCTTCACCCGCGTCGACGCCGAGGTGACGGATCTCAAGAACCTGGTCGCGCGCCTGCTCGCCGCGCAGATCCCGGTGCTGTCATGGTGGGCGCTCGTCGCCATGATGACGCGCGCCGCCACCACGCTGACGATCCTCTCGATCATTCTCCTCGGCACCTGGCTCAACATCCGTGGTCTCGCCACCGTCGGCGAGATCGTCATGTTCATGAACTTCGCCACCCTGGTGATCCACCGGCTGGAATCGATCGTCGGCTTCGCCAACCGCATCCTGATGGAGGCGCCCAAGCTGGTAGAGTTCTTCGACGTTCTCGATACCGTCCCGGCGTTGCACGATCGTGCCAACGCGGTCGATCCCGGTCGGATGAAGGGCCACGTCGCCTTCAAGGATGTGTCGTTCTCCTACGACGGCAAGAAGCCGGCAGTGGAGGACCTGGACTTCCAGGTGGAGCCCGGCAAGACCATTGCGTTGGTCGGCGCAACCGGTGCCGGGAAATCGACCGCGCTTGCCCTGCTGCATCGCGCGTTCGACCCGCAGTCGGGCTGCATCGAGATCGACGGCAAGGACATCCGCAATCTCAAGCTCGCTGCGTTGCGCCGCAATATCGGTGTCGTGTTCCAGGAGACGCTGCTGCTCAACCGGTCGATCGCCGACAACCTGCGGGTCGGAAAACCGACCGCCACCGAGGAGGAGATGCGGGACGCCGCCGCCCGCGCGCAGGCGCTCGATTTCATCGAGCGGATCGGCTTCGAGGCGCCGGTCGGCGAACGCGGACGCTCACTCTCCGGTGGCGAACGCCAGCGGCTGTCGATCGCGCGCGCGCTGCTCAAGGATCCGCCGATCCTGATCCTGGATGAGGCGACCAGCGCCATGGACGCCGAGACCGAGCGCAAAGTCCAACTCGCGCTCGCCGAAGTGACCAAGGGCCGCACCACGTTCGTGATCGCACACCGCCTCGCCACCATCCGCAACGCCGACACCATCCTGGTCTTCGATCGCGGCCAGGTCGTCGAAAGCGGATCGTTCGACGAGCTGGTCGCCAAGGGCGGCCGGTTCGCCGCGCTCGCCAAGGCGCAGTTCATGGACATCAGGCCGACGAAGGTCGACGAGGCGGCGGAGTAGCGCGGCTAAGCGATAGTCGAGCCGCCGTCGACGACGATGTTCTGACCGGTGACGAACGATCCCGCGGCCGAGGCCAGGAACACCGCCGCGCCGGCGATCTCGTCGGGCTGGCCGATGCGGCGCAACGGCGTCTTGCCGCTGTAGTTCTTCAGCGTTTCCGGGTTGTCCCACAGCGCGCGCGCGAAGTCGGTCTTGATCAGCCCCGGCGCGATGCAATTGACCCGCACGTTGTGCGGCCCGTATTCGATCGCCAGGTTGCGCGCGAGCTGGAAATCCGCCGCTTTCGAGATCGCATAGGCGCCGAGCACCGGCGTCCCGCGCAAGCCCCCGACCGAGGAGACGATGATGACCGCGCCATCCTTGCGCGCGATCATCTGCGGCACCACGAAACTGATCAGCCAGTGGTTCGAGACGATGTTGTTGTCCAAAACCTTACGCAGCTGCTCGTCGGTGATGTCGGCCATCGGGCCGTAGTACGGATTGGACGCCGCGTTGCAGACCAGGACGTCGATCTGGCCGAGCTGCTCGTTGGTCACGTTGACGAGGTTCTGAAGATCATCCTTGGATGAAATGTTCGCCGGTATGACGGTCGCGGCGCCGGCGCCGTGGCGCTCGTTGATGCTCTGGGCGACCTCCTCGCAGGCCGCAGCCTTGCGCGACGACACCACGACCTTGGCGCCGTGCTCGGCCATGCGCTCCGCGATCGCGCGGCCGATGCCGCGTGACGAGCCGGTGATGACGGCGACCTTTCCGGTCAGATCGAACAACGACACACCTAGCCTCCCATAGCTCGCGCGAACTAGTTTGCAGCCTGCGACATCAGCCCGCCGGCTTCCGCCAGTCGGGCCAGATGATGATCGGCGTCGCCGAACACCGAGTCGATCATCGTCAGGCGCTTGAAATAGTGCCCAACCTTGAACTCCGCGGTCATGCCGACGCCGCCATGCAGCTGGATCGCCTGATGGGCGATGAAGCGCCCGGAGCGGCCGACCTGCACCTTGGCGGCGGCGATCGCCTTGCGGCGCTCGACCGCATCCTGTTCCTGCGCCATCATGGTAGCGAACATCGCCATGCTGCGGGCCTGTTCGAGCGCAACGAACATGTCCGCCGCCCGGTGCTGCAGCACCTGGAACGAGCCAATCGGGACGCCGAATTGCTTGCGGTTCTTGAGATACTCGACCGTGAGCGCGTGCATCTCGCCCATGGCGCCGACCGCCTCGGCCGCGAGCGCCGCCATCGCTTCGTCCGCTATGCGTTCGAGCAGCGGCAGCGCATTCTCCGGGTCGCCGATCGCGTTCCCGGTCGGCACGCGCACGCCGGCGAGCGACACCTCGGCCGCGCGCGTCCCGTCCTGGGTCTGATAGCCGCGCCGCGCGACCCCGGGCGCCTTCGCGTCAACCAGGAACAGTCCGATGCCGCCGCGATCGCGGCGGGCTCCGGCGGTGCGCGCCGTGACGAGAAGCTCGTCGGCGCCGTCGCCATGCAAGACGACACCCTTCTCGCCGTCGAGGACGAAATCGCCGCCATCCCGCTTTGCCGTGGTGGCGACGTCGTGCAGGTCGTAGCGTGACTGCCGCTCGATGTGCGCCAGCGCCAACAGCAGACTGCCGTCGGCGATGCGGGGAATGCGCGCGGCGCACTGCTCGTGCGTGCCGCCGTGGCGCAGCGCCGCGCCGGCAAGGACCACCGTCGCCAGATAGGGCTCGAGCGCAAGCGCGCGGCCGAACGCCTCCATGACGATCATGGTCTCGGCCGGCCCGCCGCCAAAGCCGCCATGCGCCTCGGCGAACGGCAGGGCCAGCAGCCCGAGCTCGGCGTACTGCGCCCATAGGTCCCGGCTCCATCCTTCCGGGCTCTTGGCGTAGGCCTTGCGGCTGTCGAAATCGTAGCGGTCCTTGAGCAGCCGCTCGATGCTGTCCTTGAGCAGGCGCTGCTCTTCGGTCAGGTCGAAGTCCATACGCCCCCCTAAGTGAATAGCGAATAGTGAATAGCGAATAGTGAGATCGGAACCATTCACTACTCACTATTCGCTATTCGCTGCATTCGCCATTCGCTATTCGCTACAGGCCCAGGATGGCCTTGGCGATAATGTTCTTCTGGATCTCGTTCGAGCCGCCGTAGATCGAGGTCTTGCGGTAGTTGAAATAGGTCGGAGCGATCGATGCGGCCCATTCGGGGCCGGCCGGGGGCTCGTTCCAGCCTTCCTGATCGGGCTGATAGGGCGCCGCATAGGGCCCGACGACCTCGAGCAGCAGCTCGGTTGTCGCCTGCTGGATTTCCGAGCCCTTGAGCTTGAGGATCGAGGACGCCGGGTTTGGCTTGCCGCGCGCGCGGTTGCGCTCGTCGGCAACAACCCGCAGCTGGGTCATCTCCAGCGCCTTCAGCTCGATCTCGACAGCGGCCAGCTTCTCGCGAAAACGCGGCGTCTCGATCAGCGGCGTATCGCCGACGCGCTCGATGCGCGGCAAGCTCGCGGATGCGCCGGATACGCTCTTTCGACACGCCGACGCGCGCGATGCCGAAGCGCTCGTTGCCGAGCAGGAATTTCGCGTAGTCCCAGCCCCTGTTCTCCTCTCCCACCAGGTTCTCGACCGGTACCCGCACGTCGTCGAAAAACACCTCGTTGACCTCGGCCCCGCCGTCGATCGTCTGAATCGGCCGCACCGTGATGCCGGGGCTCTTCATATCGATCAAAATGAACGAGATGCCCTGTTGCTTCTTTGCCGCCGGATCGGTGCGCACCAGGCAGAAGATCCAATCGGCGTGCTGCGCGGACGTCGTCCAGCTCTTCTGGCCGTTGACAACGTAGTGGTTGCCGTCGCGCTTGGCCGAGGCCTTGAGCGAGGCGAGGTCGGATCCCGAGCCCGGTTCCGAGAAGCCCTGGCACCACCAGTCGTCGAGATTGGCAATGCGCGGCAGGTAGCGCCGCTTTTGCGCCTCGGTGCCGAAGGTGTAGATCACCGGACCGACCATGTTGACGCCGAAGCCGAGCGGTTGCGGCGCAGGCGTCTGCTGCATCTCCTCCTGGAAGATGTAGAGCTGCACGACGCTCCAGCCGGTGCCGCCCCACTCGACCGGCCAGTGTGGGACCGCCCAGCCCTTGGCATTGAGGGTGCGCTGCCAATTGACGACGTCGTCCTTCTCGAGCTTGCGACCTTCGACCAGCTTGCGCCGGGTGCTTTCAGGCAGCGAACTGCGGAAAAACGCGCGCACCTCGTCGCGGAACGCGACCTCTTCGGGGGTAAAACGCAGGTCCATGGTGGCTTCCTTTTGGAGCAGGCGGCGAGAGCCGAAAGGCACTGCCCAGGCAGGTTTCGCACTTCGATAGGGGGCACGCGCCGCTTGCGCGGCGCATTGCCGACCCTACGCGTTGATCTCGAACAGGCCGGCGGCGCCCATGCCGCCGCCGATGCACATGGTGACGATCGCGCGCTTGGCACCGCGCCGCCTGCCCTCGATCAACGCATGGCCGGTCAGGCGCGCCCCGCTCATGCCGAACGGGTGGCCGATCGAGATGCCGCCACCATCGACGTTGTAGATCTCCGGATCGATGCCGAGCCGGTCACGGCAATAGAGGCACTGGCTGGCGAAGGCTTCGTTCAGCTCCCACAGATCGATATCGTCGATCGCGAGACCCTGCCGCTGCAACAGCTTGGGCACCGCGAACACGGGACCGATGCCCATCTCGTCGGGCTCGCAGCCGGCCACCGCGAAGCCAATGAACGTGGCGAGCGGCTCGAGGCCGCGGCGCTCGGCCTCCTTCGCTTCCATCACGACGCAAGCCGACGCGCCGTCGGAGAGCTGGCTGGCATTGCCGGCGGTGACGTAGCCGCCCTCGCGCACCGGCTTGAGTGCGGCGAGGCCTTCGGGCGTCGTGTCGGGCCGATTGCCTTCGTCTTTGGTGAGCGTGACCTGCTCGAACGATTCCTCCTTGGTGTCCTTGTTGACGTTCTTCTTCACCGACGGCAACGGCACGATCTCCTGGTCGAACCGGCGGGCCTGCTGCGCAGCGGCGGTACGGCGCTGGCTCTCGAGCGCGAAGGCGTCCTGTGTTTCGCGCGAGACTCCATAACGTTCCGCGACGATGTCGGCGGTCTCGATCATGGGCATCCACATTTCCGGCTTATGTTCCTTCAGCCAGTCCTCATAGACGGGCGAGCGCTGGTCACCGACCAGGCTGCAACTTTCGAGACCGCCGGCGACGATCGTCTTCGCCTCGCCGGTCATGATCCGCTGCGCGGCCATCGCGATCGTTTGCAGACCCGAGCTGCAGAAGCGGTTGACCGTCATTCCCGATACCGTGACCGGCATCCCGGCCCGGATCGCCGATAGCCGCGCGATGTTCTGGCCGGTCGCGCCCTGCGGCATGGCGCAACCCATGATCACGTCGTCGACGTCCGCCGGGTCGAGCTTGGCGCGCTCGACCGCGTGCTTGATCACATGGCCACCCAGGGTGGCGCCATGAGTCACGTTGAACGCCCCGCGGCCGGCCTTGCCGATCGGGGTGCGGGCGGTGGAGACAATGACGGCTTCGTGCATGGTTTTGCCTCTTGCTCTGAAATCGAAACGACGGACAGTGCCGTCACGCCGCTTTGCTGGCCGCGGCCAGTGATGCGAACCCTTTGCCCTCGGCGGCGAGCCGGGAAAGGAGCGGCGCCGGCTTGAGCCGATCGTCCTTCGACTGGGCCGCATAGTGCGAAAGTCGATCGCGGATCTTCGCCAGGCCCACGCTGTCGGCGTAGTACATCGGCCCGCCGCGGTAGACTGGCCAGCCATAGCCATAGACCCAGATCACGTCGATGTCGCTAGGCCGGGATGCGATCCCTTCCTCCAGGATGCGCGCGCCCTCGTTGATCATCGGATAGAGCAGTCGTTCGAGGATTTCCTGCCTGTCGATCGGTCGGCGCGTGATGCCGTGGTCGCGCGAAGCCTTCACGATCAGCGCCTCAACCTCGGGATCCGGCTGCGGCGTGCGCGAGCCCGGCTGGTAGATGTAATACCCACGGCCGGTCTTCTGCCCATAGCGGCCCATCTCGCAGATCGCGTCGGCGATCTCCGCCTTGGTGCCGAGCGCCTTGCGGATGCGCCAGCCGACGTCGAGCCCGGCCAAGTCGCCCATGGCGAACGGCCCCATCGGGAAGCCGAAATGGGTGAGCGCACCATCGACCTCGTGCGGCAGCGCGCCCTCGAGCAGCATGCGCTCGGCCTCGATGCCGCGCGCGCTCAGCATCCGGTTGCCGACGAAGCCGTGGCACACGCCGACCACCACCGGCACCTTACCCATCTTGCGCCCGACCGCGACCGCGGTCGCGAGCACATCCGGCGCGGTCTGATCGCCGCGCACGATCTCCAACAGCCGCATCACATTGGCGGGGCTGAAGAAGTGCATGCCGAGCACCGACGGCGGCCGCTTGGTGGTCTGGGCAATCTCGTTGACGTTGAGGTAGGAGGTATTGGTCGCCAGCACCGCGTCCGGCCGCGTGATGCGATCGAGCTTGCCGAACACTTCCTTCTTGATCGGCATCTCCTCGAACACCGCCTCGATCACGATGTCGGCATCGGCGACTTTCTCGAAATCGGTGGTGCCGCTGAACAGGCCCATCCGGCGCTCGACGTCCTCGGGCTTGAGGCCGCCGCGCGCCGCCGTGTTCTCGTAGTTCTTGCGCACGGTCTTGAGGCCGCGATCGAGCCCCTCCTGCGAGGTCTCCACGACCGTGACCGGGATGCCGGCGTTGGCGAAATTCATCGAGATGCCGCCACCCATGGTGCCGGCGCCGATCACGGCCGCACGCTTGACGTCGCGTGGCTTGTCGGCCGCGGTGACGCCGGGAACCTTGGCAGCCTCGCGCTCGGCGAAGAAAATGTAGCGCTGCGCCTTCGACTGGTCGCCGGTGACCAATTCCTGGAACAGCTCGCGCTCGCGCTTAAGACCTTGATCGAACGGCAGGTCGAGCGCCGCCTTCACGGCCTCGACGCAGGCGACCGGCGCCCGCAAGCCGCGTGCCCGGCTGGTCAGCGCGCCGCCCGCTTCTTCGAACTTGCTGCGGTCGGCGCGGGTCGCGGCAAGCTTGGCATCCTCATCGCGCAGCCGGCGCAGCGGCCGCTTGTCGGCAACGGCCTTGCGAGCGAACGCGACCGCGCTCGCGACCAGGTCGCCCTCGACGACCTCGTCGACCAATCCGTCCGCCAATGCCTGGCGGGCGGGAATGGGGTCGCCCGAGACGATCATGCGCAGTGCCTTTTCGGGGCCAATTGCCCGCGGCAGCCGCTGCGTACCGCCGGCGCCTGGAAGGATGCCGAGCTTCACTTCCGGCAATCCGAGGCGCGCATCCGGCACCGCGACGCGGAAGTGACAGGCAAGCGTGAGCTCCAGGCCGCCGCCGAGCGCGGTCCCGTGAATGGCGGCTACTACCGGCTTTTGCAGGTTCTCGATCAGCTCGATGTTGTCGCGCAGGCTCGGAGGCTGCGGCGGCTTGCCGAACTCGGTGATGTCGGCGCCGGCGACGAAGGTGCGGCCCTTGCAGGCCAGCACGATTGCCTTGATACCTTGATCATCCTTCGCCTCGGTGACGGCCTCCTGGATGCCGGAGCGCACCGCATGACTTAAGGCATTCACCGGCGGACTGTCGATCGCCACGATGCCGATGTCGCCGTCTCGAGAAAGCTCGACAACCTTGCTCACGCATTCCTCCCGTCGACCTGACCCGCGCACCGATGCAGCTCGTCACAGATTGACTCCAACCGCCGCGCGAGTCGACTGTGCAGAAGACCGGGCAGGTGCGTTTCGCAGTGCGGTTTGCCGAGCGGCAGCCGCACAATGCCTGGGCCTGTCGTTCCTGCTAGACTGACGCGCAGAGTTGATAAAGGGGTACCGCAATGGATTTTTCGCTTTCCGACCGTCAGCGCCACTGGCGCGAGCGCGTGGCAGCGTTCATGCACGCGCATGTGTATCCGGCCGTGGACACCTACAATACGCAGATGGCCGGCTTCGGCGAGAACCGCTGGCAGGTTCCTCCGATCCTCAACGAGTTGAAGGCCAAGGCCAAGGCGGAAGGCCTGTGGAACCTGTTCCTGCCACCTTCGGCCGAGCATGACGATGGCCCCTATCGCGGCGCCGGCCTTACCAATCTGGAATACGCGCTCTGCGCCGAAGAGATGGGCCGGATCCCGTGGGGCTCCGAGGTGTTCAACTGCTCGGCGCCGGACACCGGCAACATGGAGGTGTTCCATCGTTACGGCACGCGTGAACAGAAGGAACAATGGCTCAAGCCCCTGATGGAGGGCGAGATCCGTTCCGCCTTTCTGATGACCGAACCGGCGGTCGCCTCGTCCGATGCCACCAACATCGAGACCTCGATCCGTCGCGACGGCAACCACTATGTCATCAACGGCCGCAAGTGGTGGTCGTCGGGGGTCGGCGACCCGCGCTGCAAGATCTCGATCGTGATGGGCAAGACCGACGCGAACGCGCCGCGGCACGCCCAGCAGTCGCAGATCCTGGTCCCGCTCGACACCCCGGGCGTGAAGGTCGTGCGCATGCTCCCGGTGTTCGGCTTCGATGACGCCCCGCATGGCCACGCGGAGGTGATCCTCGACAACGTGCGCGTGCCGCGGGAGAACCTACTCCTGGGCGAAGGTCGCGGATTCGAAATCGCGCAAGGGCGGCTGGGACCCGGCCGCATTCACCACTGCATGCGCACCATCGGAGTGGCGGAAGCGGCGCTCGAGAAGATGGTGAAGCGGCTGTTGAGCCGTACCGCGTTCGGCAAGCGCATCGCCGATCACTCGGTATGGGAGCAGCGGGTCGCCGACGCGCGCACCAGCATCGAGATGACCCGGCTGCTCTGCCTGAAAGCCGCCGACATGATGGACAAGGTCGGCAACAAGGAGGCGCGGCAGGAGATCGCCATGATCAAGGTGGCGGCGCCGCTGATGGCGCTCAAGATCATCGACGAGGCGATCCAGGCGCACGGCGGGGGCGGCGTCACCACCGATTTCGGCCTCGCCAAGGCCTACGCCGGCATCCGCAGCTTGCGGCTCGCCGACGGCCCCGACGAGGTCCACAACCGCGCCATCGCCCGGATGGAGTTCGCCAAGCACAGTAACTGAGTGGAGATTGCGAAGTGCGCGCACGCGCGCCCGTGCCCACCGTGCGGCCGCTGCCCAACGGTGGGCGCGGGCCGCTTCGTGTTGCCAGCCCACAGCGGCCTTGACACATCCGACGCCGCGCATATCCCATTCCGCACCAAGCGCCGCCGCAAGACGCGGCCGACCGGAGGAGAGGCCCATGCGCCGTCTGAACGGTGCCGCCGGCATCGTTGCGGGCGCGGCAATGACCGTCCTGCTCGCCACCAATCCGGCTCGCACGCAAGCTCTGCAGCCGGTATCCGTCATCGTGTTTCCGGGCGGCTTCAACTGGCCGATCTGGGTTGCGCAGGAGAAAGGGTACTTCGCCGACCGCGGCATCGAGGTGAAGCTCACCAATACGCCGAACTCGGTGTTCCAGCTCACCGGCTTGATCGAGGGCCGGTTCGACATCGGCATGACCGCGATCGACAACGTCATCGCCTACATGGAAGGTCAGGGCGAAGCGCAGGTCACGACCCCGCCCGACCTGTTCGTTTTCATGGGCGCGGACAACGGCTTGCTGAGCCTCGTGGTCGCACCGGAGATCAAGAGCTTCGCCGACCTCAAGGGCAAAACCCTCTCGGTCGACGCCATGACCACCGGCTATGCGTTCGTGCTGTTCGACCTGCTCGAGCGCGGCGGCCTGAAAAAGGACGACTACGAGGTGGTGCGCGCCGGCGGCGTGCTCGCGCGCTGGGAGGCGCTGCGCGAGCGCAAGCATGCCGGCACGATGCTGCTCACGCCGTTCGATATTTTGGCCAAGAATGCCGGTTTCAACATCCTGCAGCCGGCAATCGAGGTTTACAAGAACTATCAGGGGCTGGTCGGTGCGGCGCGGCGCGAATGGGCGCGCGACAACCGGACAAAGCTCGAAGCCTACATCCGCGGCTACATCGCCGCCCTCGACTGGCTGGGCGCACCCGCCAACAAGGCCGACGCGATCGCCATCCTGCGCAAGCATCTGCCGCAGATGTCGCTGGAGCTTGCCGAGCAGTCCTACGCGGCGCTCGCTCCGCCGAAAGGGTTCTTCCCGAAGGCGCGGATCGACATGGAGGGCGTCAAGCGCGTGCTGGAATTGCGTAGCCGCTACGGCGCGCCGCAAAAGGCGCTGACCGACGCCGCCAAGTACTACGACGAGACGTACTACGAGGCGGCAATGAAATGACCATAGGGTAGGCAAAGGCTAAGCGATGCGCGCCGTTCCACGCCGCCTGTTGCGGCTCGGCCATGCGGATCTGAACAACGTGGGCACGCGCCCCTTCGCCCTACAAGGCGCCAACGGGAGAACACGATGAACCATCTCAATCGCCGCACCATCATCACCGCTGGAAGCAGCGTCGCCCTTGCGACGGCGTTCGGCCATCCCGCCTGGGCGCAGAGCAAGGAACCGATTCCGCATCGGATTCGGGATGTCGCTGACCGGTCCGCTCGCCGCCAACGGCAAGTCGTCCCTGGTCGCGATGAAGGTGTGGGAGGACGACGTCAACGCCAAAGGCGGCCTGCTTGGACGGCCGGTGAAGCTCGTGTTCTACGACGACCAGAGCAATCCCTCGACCGTGCCGGGCATCTACACGAAGCTGATCGATGTCGACAAAGTCGATCTGGTGGTCTCCGGCTATGCCAGCAACATGATCGCGCCGGCCATGCCGGTGGTGATGCAGAAGAAGCGGGTGTTCGTCTCCTTGTTCGGAACCGGGATCAACGAGCCGTTCAAGTACGACCGCTATTTCTCAATGCTGCCGACCGGATCGAATCCGAAGCCCGCCTTTACCACGGGTTTCTTCCAAATCGCCCTGGCGCAGAATCCGAAGCCACAGACGATCGCGATCGCGGCGGCTGACGCCGAGTTCGGTCGCAATGTCTCGGACGGTGCGCGGGAGAACGCCAAGAAGGCCGGCCTCAAAATCGTCTACGACCGCAACTATCCGCCGGCAACCACCGACTTCGCCCCGATCATCCGTGCGATCCAAGCAGCGAATCCCGACATCGTGGTGATCTGCTCGTACCCGCTCGATTCGGTCGGGATGATCCGCGCCATCAACGAGATCGGGTACAAGCCGAAGATGCTCGGCGGCGCCATGGTCGGCATCCAGGCGACCGCCATCAAGATGCAGCTCGGGCCGCTGATGAACGGCATCGTCAACTATGAGACCTGGATACCGGCGAAGACGATCCAATACCCCGGTGTCATGCAGGTGGTGGAGAAGTATCAGGCCCGCGCCCAGGCCGAGGGCGTCGATCCGCTCGGCTATTACATGCCGCCATGGGCATACGCGTATCTGCAGGTGGTCGAGCAGGCGGTCACCGAGACCAAGAGCCTCGATGACGCCAAGCTCGCCGACTACATGCGCAACGCGACGTTCAAGACCGTGGTCGGCGACATCAAGTTCGACAAGGAGGGCGAGTGGTCGGAGACCCGCATGCTCACGATCCAGTACCAGAACATCAGATCGACCGACATCAACGAGTTCAAGGACATGAGCAAGCAGCCGATCCTAGCGCCTGCGAACCTGAAGACCGGCGACATCATCTTCCCGTATGCGGAGGCGAAGAAGTAGACTGTAAGCGAATGTAGGGTGGGCAAAGGGGCGTGCAGGCGCGCCGTGCCCACGCGGAGCACAGATGGTGGGCACGCGCCGCCGCGCGGCGCTTTGCCCACCCTACGACTGGGAGAACCTCATGCCTTATGTGACCGAAGAGAACCTGACCGACCTTGCGGTCGAACGGTGGAGCAACATCCCCGATCCGCGGCTGCGGCAGGTGATGACCGCGCTGGTGCGGCATCTGCACGCGTTCACGCGCGAGATCGAGCCGACGCCGGCGGAATGGTTCGCCGCCATCCAGTTCCTCACCCGGGTCGGTCAGAAGTGCGACGACAAGCGTCAGGAGTTCATCCTGTGCTCCGACGTGCTCGGCGTGAGCATGCTGGTCGATGCGATCAACAACCGGCTGGCGACCGGCGCGACCCCGACCACGGTCGAGGGGCCGTTCCACATACCGGATTCACCGGAGGTCAAGAGCGGCGGCAACATGGCCGAGGGAGCGCCCGGCATCCCCTGCTTCGTCACCGGCACGGTGCACTCGACCGAGGGGCAGCCGATCTCCGGCTGCATCCTCGACATCTGGCAGACCGACGGCGAGGGCCTCTACGAAGCCCAGCGCGACACCGACGGGGCCGTGGATGCGCGGCTTCTACCGCACCGGTGCGGACGGATCCTACGCCATTCGGACGGTGGCGCCGATCGGCTACACCATCCCGATGGACGGGCCGCTCGGCGAGCTGATGAAGCACACCAACATCAGCCACTTCCGGCCGACGCACATCCATTTCCACCTGAGGGCGCCCGGCTACCACGAGGTCATCACCCACCTGTTCCAGCGCGGCGACCAGTACATCGACACCGACGTCGTATTCGGGGTGAAGGAGCCGTTGATCGTCGACTTCGTGCAGAAGCCCGGCGGCAAGACGCCGACCGGCGAGACCCTGAACGAGCCGTTCTACGAAGTCCGCTACGACTTCGTGCTGCAACAGAAGGCGAAGGCAGCGAAAGCCGCGTGACCTGAGTAGGGTGCGCAAAGGCGCGCGAACGCGCGCCGTGCGCACGCATGTTTTTACCGGCAACGTGCGCGGGGTTCGCGACGCTTTGCGCACCCTACAGTCCTCAATACGTCTCGACGTGGTAGCGGCCTTCCTCGCGCATGCGGTCGCGGGTCGCCGGCCAGTCGAGACCGTGGTGCTCGCAGATCGCCGCAAACGAGGCTTCGACGCCAGCTTCCATGCCACGCAAACCGCAGACATAGACGTGGCTGCTCGGGCGGCCGAGCAGCGCGGCGATATCGGCGCCACGCGTGCGCATGCGGTCCTGCACGTATTCCTTCGGCTTGTCCGGCAGCCGCGAGAACACCAGCTCCTGATCGAGCAGCTTGGCCGGCACCTTCTGCAGTGGACCGAAATAGGGCAGCTCGGAGGGGCTGCGCGCGCCGAAGAACAGGTAGAGCTTGCCCGGCGCATTCGGCATCGAGCGGCGGCGGCGCTCGGTGAAGCCGCGGAACGGCGCCGAGCCGGTGCCGGTGCAGATCATCACGATGTCGGCGGCCGGATCGTCCGGCTTCAGGAAGGTGGCCCCGAACGGCCCGGCCACATTGACCGTGTCGCCCTGCTTGAGGTCGCAGACGTAGTTCGAGCCGATGCCGTGATGGACGCTGCCGTCCCGGCGCGTTTCAACCACGCGCTTGACCGTGAGCGCCAGGTTGTTGGTGTTCGGGCGTTCGCCGTCGCGCGGGCTCGCGACCGAATAGAGCCGCAACGCGTGCGGCCGCCCCTGCGGGTTGGTGCCGGGCGGGATGATGCCGATGCTTTGGCCTTCCAGCACCGGGAAGCCCTTGTTGCCGAAGTCGAGAATGATGTGCCGAATGTCGGCGCTGGCGTTCTCCGCGGTCAGTCGGAAGTTGCCGGTCACCGTCGCCTGCACCGGATTTGCCCGGGTGTAGAGATTGACGCGCGGCTTCGCCGACGACATCGGCGGGCGCACCCGGCCACCGGTGCCGCTGTGCGCGTCCGCGAGCAGCGCCGCCGCCTCCTCGTCCAGCGCCTCGATCTCGGCCTCGTCCCCCTCCCCTTCGGGCGGAAGATCGGTCCAGGAGAACTGCTCGTCGAGCGAATAGGCGCGGGCCACCATGACGAAGTGATTGATCGAGCCGGTCGGGCACGGGCTGACACAGTCCATGCAGAACTCGCACTTGTCGGGATCGACCACGTAGTTGTTTTCGTCGTGCGTCACCGCGCCGACCGGACAGGTGGCCTCGCAGGTGTTGCAACGGATGCACACCGCCGGGTCGATCAGGTGCTGCTTGACCGGTGCGTTCATGGTTTCTGACGACGGAGGACGGACGACAGAGGACGGAAAATAGGGCGGCTTTACGTTTCGTCCGTCATCCGTCGTCTGTCCTCCGCTAAACGATCTTCACATATTCGAAGTCGCCGGGCTTGTTGTCGATGCCGACCTTCGGCGGCGCAATCCAGGAAGCGAACTTGCCGGGCGTGACTTCCGGCGTCATCAGGCTCTCGATATAGGCGCGGTCGTCGGCCGACGGCAGGAACTCATCCTTGCGCTGCTCCCACTCGGCATCGCTCAGGACATTGCCGTCCGGGTCGGCCTTGATGCCGGAGAACTCGCCGATGTGGCGGTGGAACGCGACGTGCGGCAGCTTGAGCTGGAACGGAATGCCGTACTTCTCGAAATTGCGGTTCCAGCGCCCGACCCCCGCGTTGCAGTCGGCGACGAAGTCGTCGCGCAGCCGCATGTTGAGCGCCGAGAGCGCCGGTACGTCCTGCTTCGCGATTCTGCCCTCGACCAGCCGGAGCACTGGGTAGGTGCCGCTCTCGAGCTGATGATCGTCGTCGAGCTTGTCCTCGCGGAAGCGTCCCTTGATGCCGGCGTGGAAAGCGTTCGCCGCATTGGTGGAAATCTCGTTGCCGAACAGGTCGAGGGTGAGCGAGAAGTGCAGGTTGGCCTTCTTCTGCAGGGTCGGCAGATCGATGACGCCGAGCTTGCGGACCGCTTCCTTGTCATGGGGATCGCCGATGCCGGCGGCCTTCATGGCCTCGCAGGTGCGCTCGATCACGCGCCCGACGCCGGTTTCGCCGACGAACATGTGGTGCGCTTCCTCGGTCAGCATGAAGCGGCAGGTGCGCGACAGCGGGTCGAACCCGGATTGCGCCAGCGCCTCGAGCTGCATCTTGCCGTCGCGGTCGGTGAAGAACGTGAACATGAAGAACGACAGCCAGTCGGGCGTCTCCTCGTTGAAGGCGCCGAGCATGCGGGGCGTGTCGGCGTCGCCCGAGCGGCGCTGCAGCAGCGCTTCCGCCTCCTCGCGCCCATCGGCGCCGAAATATTTCTGCAGCAGGTAGACCATGGCCCACAGGTGTCGGCCTTCCTCGACATTGACCTGGAACAGGTTGCGCATGTCGTAGAGCGAGGGCGCGGTCTTGCCGAGGTAGCGCTGCTGCTCGACCGAGGCCGGCTCGGTGTCGCCCTGGATCACGATCAGCCGGCGCAGCATGGCGCGGTGCTCGCCCGGCACCTCCTGCCAGGCGTCCTCGCCCTTGTGGGCCCCGAACGGTACCTTGCGGCCCTCGACCTCGCGGCGCCAGCAGGACGCCCCACTTGTAGTCGGGCATCTTGACGTAATCGAACTTGGCCCAGCCTTTCGGATCGACGCTCACGGCGGTGCGCAGGTAGACCAGCGACTGCTGGAATCCGTCCGGCCCCATGTCGTGCCACCAGTCGATGTAGCCGGGATGCCACTTCTCCAGCGCGCGCTTGACGCGGACGTCCTCGCCGAGGCCGACATTGTTCGGAATCAGGCCGTCATAGTCGACGTTGATGATGTCGTTCATTGCTGCACCTTTGGTCCTCGTGTCCCGGGCGCGGCGCAGCACGAAGTGATGCGCTGCGGATCCGGGACCGTCACAAGCGCCGGCGTATCTGAAGTCCCGCATCTGCGCCGCACCGCTTCGCGCTGCGGCGCGTGCGGGACACCGGCATCACACCCGTTCGCGGTCGAACGTCGGCTGCACGCCCGAGCCGTAGAGCTTGAGGGCGCCCTGCTGTCCGATCGCATTCGGCCGCTGGAAGATCCAGTTCTGCCACGCGCTGAGCCGGCCGAAGATTTTCGTCTCCATCGTCTCCGGGCCGGCGAACCGCAGGTTTGCCTCCATGCCGGTCAACGCATCGGGCGAGAAACTCGCGCGCTCTTCCAGCATGATGCGCAGCTCGTCGTCCCAGTCGAAATCCTCGAACGCGAAGGTGACGAGACCGAGCTCGTGCGCATCCTCGGCCGCGATCGGCTCGCCGGTCTTCTGGTTAAGGCGCGCGAGGCCTTCGGGTTCCGCGAGGAACCGGGTCTGCAGCCGGGTCAGGCCGTTGCCCATCGGGTAGAAGCCGAAATTGGCTTCGCCAAGCGTAATCGCCGCGGGCGGCCGATTGTCGCCCTCACGCGCCCCGATCAGCATCAACGCACGGTCGGCCGCGAACGCCAGCTCCGCCAGCGTACCGGCGAAACACATGCCCGGCTCGATCACCGCGACGAAGCTCTTCGCCGTGACGTCGATGCGCTTGAGCACGCGCTTGAGGTAGTGCCGGATCTCCCGCATCAGCCAGTCGCCGTTGCCGGCGGCGAGGAGCGCGTCGTGCGCGAGCACGGCCTGCGGGTCGCCTTCGGTGCGGAAAACGATGAGGCCGGTGCTCGGCTCGTTCACGCGCAGGTGCAAGATCGCGTCTTCCAGTTCGCGCGCGACCGCGAGTGGCCAGAAGCGTGCGCCCTGGGCATGCGCAGCCTCGACCGAGTCCGGCACCGCCTCGGCGGGGCCGCGCACCGTCACGGTGGCAATCCGGCGCGAGCGGTCGATCTCGACATCGACGTGGCGTGTAGGCGACCGGTCCTCCTCGATGCGCCGCTCGAGCGGCGTCAACGTGATCCCGGTCGCGCCCTGCGGCCGGTCCGAGCGCGCGGCCAGGTCGCGCGCGCGCGCTGCGACCGCATCCTTCCATTTGGAGTTCGGAACCACCTCATCGACCAGCCGCCACTCCACCGCCTTGCTGCCGCGCACGCCCTCCTCGATCGCGCAGAACACATCGGCGAGATCGCGACGCACCTTGCGCTTGTCGGTGACGCGCGTGAGGCCGCCGGTGCCGGGAAGCACCGCCAGCAGCGCGGTTTCCGGAAGCGCGACCGTCGAGCGCCGATCGTCGACCAGCATGATGTGGTCGGCGGCGAGCGCCAGCTCGTAACCGCCGCCGGCGCAGCTGCCGTTCACCGCCGCCAGGTAGAATTGCCGCGAATGCTGGCTGGCGTCTTCCATCGCCAACCGCGTCTCATTGGTGAACTTGCAGAAGTTGACCTTGTGGCTGTGGCTCGCCTTGGCCAGCATCCGGATGTTGGCGCCGGCGCAGAAGACATTGTCCTTGCCGGATTTGAGCACGACCACGCGAACCTGCGGGTGCTCGAAGCGCAGGCGCTGCACCGCGTCGTTGAGCTCGATATCGACCGCGAGGTCGTAGGAGTTGAGCTTGAGCTCGTAGTCTGCGGACAACCCGCCCGCGGGATCGACGTCCATGATCAGCGACGCCACCTCGCCGTCGACCTCGATGCGCCAGTGGCGATACCGGCTCGGCTCGGTCTGAAAGTCGATAGGGGTCATGACGTCCTCAGCCGGGGTCCATGCATTATATTGCATAAAAAGCAGGCATCCACTACTGAATTATAATTCTCCAGGCGATTCACGCCGCCGGCGCGAGCCCCTCATGCAGCACCACGCGGCGGCAGAAATCAGCGATCGCAGCAAGGGTTAGCTCCGGCTGGTCGAGCTGCGGGGCGTGCCGGCAGTGGTCCAGCAGCAGGGTCTCGACCGGGCAATAGGCGTCGGCCTCGGCGAGATCGAGCTGCGCCGGCGATCCGTACTGATCGTCCCTGCCCTGGATGATCAGTATCGGGACACGGACGTGCGCCACGGCGTCGTCGATGCGCCAGGCGCGGAAAGCGGGATCGAGCCAGGCGCCGTTCCACCCCCGGAACGCGTTGTCGGCATTGTTGCCGTGGTAGCGCTCGAGCCGCGCCCGCAAGTCGCCGCGCTCATACTCCTGCTTCGCCTGCGCAATGCTGCGCACCGAAATCTCCTCGACGAAGAAATGCGGCGCCAGCAGCACGAGACCGCGGACGCGAAAGTCCTGCCGGCCGCCGGCATAGATCGTCGCGATCGAGGCTCCGTCGCTGTGGCCGACCAGCAGCGCTTTGCGCACGCCCGCCTGGTCGAGAACCGCGGGCAGCACCTCCAAGGCTTCGTCGTGCATGTAGGTGAGCGGCCACGGCAACGGCGACGGATCCGACTTGCCGTAGCCGAAGCGCGAATAGACCAGCACGCCGTAGCCGGTGCGCGCGGCGAGCGCCGCCGGGAAGTCGCGCCACATGGCGACGCACCCAAGCCCCTCATGCAGCAGCACCAGCGTCGGCGCCCGCTCGGGCGGCGGCCCATGCCATGCGGCCTCGATCCTGCGGCCGTCGACGATGAGGTCCCTGTTCATTCGGCCAATCCGCACCCGCCCACCGTCATCCCGGACGGCGCGAAGGGCCGATCCGGCACCCATTATCCCGATCTCAGTACTGCCGAAGGCGCCGACAATTGAATCCCGGCTCTCGCTGCGCTCGGCCGGGATGACATCTCAGCTGCCCGCGGCATCCTCCTCGCGCAGCTTGAAGCGCTGGATCTTGCCGGTCGCGGTCTTCGGCAACTCGCCGCGCACGTCTATCCAGCGCGGATATTTCCACAAGCCCGCGCGCTCCTTCACGTGCGCGCGCAATTCCTCGAACAGGGCCTCGCCCGCCGCATGGCCGTCCTTGAGCACGACGAACGCCTTCGGCTTCACCAGCCCGTCCTCGTCCTCGCGGCCGACCACAGCGGCTTCCAGCACCGCCGCATGCGACACCAGCGCCGCCTCGACCTCGAACGGCGACACCCAGATGCCGCTCACCTTGAACATGTCGTCGGTGCGGCCGCAGTAGCCGTAATAGCCCTCCGCGTCGCAGACGTATTTGTCGCCCGTATAGGTCCACTCACCGGCGAACGTGCGGCGGCTCTTGGCGCGCTGGTTCCAGTAGCCGTCGGCAGCGGATGGGCCGCGCACGACCAGTTCACCGATTTCGCCGGCCGCAACCGGCATGCCGTTCTCGTCGACGATCTTGGCCTCGTAGCCGGGCACCGGCTTGCCGGAAGCGCCGTAGCGGATGTCGCCCGGCGCGTTGCTGACGAAGATGTGCAGCATCTCGGTCGAGCCGATGCCGTCGAGAATGTCGACGCCGACGGTCTCGCGCCAGCGTTCACCGACGTTCGCCGGCAATGCCTCGCCGGCCGAGACGCACAGCCGCAGCCGGTCGGAGCCCGCGCCCTGCCCGATCTCCTTGTGGGCCAGCAGCGCTGCATAGAGGGTCGGGACGCCGAAAAAGATCGTAGGCCGCTGCGCGCGCATCACCTGCAGGACCACATCTGGCGTCGGCCGCTCCGGCAGCAGCACGGCGGTCGCGCCGACCGACATCGGGAACGACATCGCGTTGCCGAGCCCGTACGCGAAGAACAGCTTGGCGGCCGAATACACGACGTCGCCCGTGCGGATGCCGAGCACGCCCTGGCCATAAAGCTTGGCGGTCGCAATCAGGCTGGTGTGGATATGCCGAACGCCCTTCGGCTCGCCGGTCGAGCCCGACGAGTAGAGCCAGAACGCCACCTCGTCGGAGGAGGTGTCGGCGTGCCAGACGTCCGGGCTCCCGCGCGCCAGCACGTCGTCGAAGCGGCAGGCCGTGCGTCCGTCCGGAATGGAGCCGGCGCCCGCGTCGCCGCCCGCCACCACGATCGTGCGCAGGTGCGGCGCCATTCCGAGCACCGAGGCGACCGCGGGCAACAGCGGCGCGGAGATCACGATCGCCTCGGCGCGGCTGTCGGCGAAGATGTAGGCGTACTGCTCGGGACGCAACAGCGTGTTGAGCGGGATCGGAACGATCCCGGCACGGATCGCACCCCAGAACGCGACCGGGTAGTCGACCGTGTCCAGCATCAGAAGCAGCACGCGGCTTTCCTGCCGCAGGCCGAGCGCGAGCGCCCCGCGCGCGAACCGGCAGGAGGCGGCCTGCAGCTCGCCGTAGGTCAGGCTGCCCTTCGGATCGACGAAGGCGATCTTGCCGCCGCGGCCTTCCGCCACGTTGGCATCAACGAAATCGGTCGCGGCGTTGTACGGCCGCCGGCGCGAAAAATCGTCCATCGGAACCGTCATGCGTCTCCCAAGATCCAGATGGATTGCATGCTCGTCGACGGGTGTCGCCGCGCGAGCGGACATGCATTATATTTCAGCCGCGCGAGGAGTCGATGGACGCCGGGCACCGCAGGTCACTTGGGCACGCCGTCGCGACGGACCGCGAGCATTCCGTCCTAGACCGGCTTGCCGAGCGGGTGCGCACGGTGCGCAACGGGCGCGGCATGTCGCGCAAGGTGCTCGCCCATCACGCCCAGGTCTCGGAGCGCTACCTGGCGCAGCTCGAAGCCGGCAAGGGCAATATTTCCATCATGCTGCTGTGGCGGATCGCGCAGGCGCTCGGCGTGCCGGTCGCGGCGCTGGTCGAGGAACGTGAGCGGCCGCTCGACGCCGTGCTGCTCGAAAACTTGCTCGAGCGGCTCTCCCCGGAACAATGGGCCGACGCCCGGAGCGTGCTGCTGGCGCGGTTCGGCGGCTCGCCGGGCGCGAAACGCCGGGATCGCATCGCGCTGATCGGGCTGCGCGGCGGCGGCAAGTCGACGATCGGCGCGCCGCTGGCGAGGCGCCTCGGCGCGCCGTTCGTCGAGCTCGACCGCGAGATCGAGGCGACGAGCGGCATGCAGCTTGCGCAGATGTTCGAGATGTTCGGCCAGGAGACCTTTCGCCGCGCCGAGCGGCAAGCGCTGGAGGCGACCTTGCAGACGCACGACAAGTTCGTGCTGGCGACGGGCGGCGGGCTGGTCACGGAACCGGGCACGTTCGAACTGCTGCTGGCCTCCTGCCTCACCGTCTGGGTGCGCGCCGATCCCGACGCGCACATGAGCCGCGTGATCGCGCAAGGAGATCTCCGTCCGATGGCCGACAGCGCCCGCGCCATGGACGACCTGCTCGCGATTCTCAAGAGCCGCGAGCCGCTCTACGCCACGGCCGACGTCATCCTCGACACCTCCGGGAAAACCGTGGACGCGAGCGTGGAGGAGCTGGCGCAACTCGTCGGACGGGCCGAGTAGATCTTTAGGACGCGCTCCTCCAGCACGATCGCAATTGCCGGCGCCGCACGGGTGCGCGACCCGCGCACTTTGCGGCGGCCATGGACCTCGCCGTCGCCAGGGGCTAGATACGCGCAAGGAGCCGGTCCATGAGCGACTTGGCCAGACTGAGAATTTGGAACGACCCCGCAATCGGCGGCGCGCTGTCGTGGTACCTCGACGTGGCGGAGAATCGCCGGCCGGCGAAGTTCCGCATCGCCGCGACGCTCGCTACCGAGCTCGATCCCGCAGCCTGCGGCGAGGAAGCCCTGTGGGCCGAGCTCGACCGCCTGACGCCGATCTTTCTCGCGCGTTGGCGGGACATCCGGGCAGGCGCTCCGTTGGCGCCGGCCGCCGACGGGCCGAGCCTGCTGGAGCTCTGCCGCGAGCTTGCCTACCGCATGCTCGCCCACTGCAATTTTTGTCCGTGGGATTGCGGCGTCGACCGTATCCGCGGCAGCAAGTTCGGCGCCTGCAAGCTCGCCGCAGGGTCGCGCGTCAGCTCGCACTTCCATCATACCGGCGAGGAGCTGTTCTATCGCGGCACGCATGGCTCGGGCACGATCTTCTTCACCTCCTGCAACATGCGCTGCGCGTTCTGCCAGAACGGCGACATCAGCACCGACAAGGACAATGGCGAGGAGACCGACCCGCGCACGCTTGCCGCGATGGCTTGGCGGCTGCGCCGCGAAGGCTGCCACAACATCAACTGGGTCGGCGGCGAGGTCGTCATCCACCTGCATGCCATTGTCGACGCGATCGCGCTGCTCGGCCGCGACTTCCAGCCCACGCAAGCCGAGCTCCGGCAAGCGCGCAAGACACAGGCCGACCGTTTCTTCCAGTTCGACGAGGTGCCTGGCGCCGCCGTCTACGACGGCAGGTTCAACGCGCCGATGCTATGGAACAGCAATTTCTTCGTCACGCCCGAGAGCATGAAAATTCTGCGGCTGCTCACCGACGTGTGGCTGCCGGATTTCAAGTTCGGTCCCGGCCGCTGCGCGATGACGCTGGCGAAGACGCCGTGGTACTGGGAGACGGTGACGCGCAACATTGCGCTCATCGCCGAGTGGGGTGAGGATTTTTCCATCCGCCATCTGGTGATGCCCAATCACGTCGAATGCTGCACCTATCCGGTGCTGGAGTGGATCGCCGAGCACGTGCCGGCGGCGCCGGTCAACGTGATGGCGCAGTTCCATCCCGACAATTTCTGCGATCCGGCGAGCAGCAAATACCGCGACAGATACGCCGAGATCGCCCGCCGGCCGACGCGCACCGAGCTCGCCCATTCGTGGCGCCGCGCGGGCGAATTGGGCCTCAGGTTCGAAAGCACCACCTTCGAGCGCCGCAGCCCCTTTTAAGCCAGGCGGGTGGAACCTCACACCCCGAGATGCCGATGGATCACCGCCTCGTCCGCCTTGAGCTCCGCGGTATCCCCCTCGAACACCACTTCGCCCTTCGACAGGATGACATGCCGGTCGGCGAGCGCCAGCAAGTCGTTGAGGTTCTTGTCGACCACGACGGTGGCGATCCCGGCGATCCGGATCGCGCGCAGCGTCGTCCAGATCTCGTCGCGCACTTTCGGGGCCAGACCTTCGGTCGCCTCGTCCAGCAACAGGATGCTCGGATTGGTCATCAGCGCCCGCCCGATCGCGAGCATCTTCTGCTCGCCGCCGGAGAGCTCGTTGCCCCAATGATGACGTCGCTCGGCAAGTCGCGGGAACAGCGCGTAGATCCGCGCCTGCGTCCATTCCTGCCGACCGTTTCCGCCGCGCCGCGCCGCGAAAGTCAGATTCTCCTCGACCGTCAGGTTGGGGAAGATGCCGCGACCTTCCGGCACGAACGCAAGGCCGGCCTTGGCGATCGCGGAGGTGCGGGTGCCGGCGATGTCGGCCCCGTTCAACTGGATCCGCCCTGAGCGAGCGCGTACCAACCCGACCAGCGTGCGCAGCAAGGTCGTCTTGCCCATGCCGTTGCGGCCAAGCAGGCTGACGGTCTCGTCCGCCATGACATGGAAGTCGAGATTGCGGAGGATGTGGCTCTGCCCGTAGTAGGCGTTGAGCTTCTCGGCCTGCAGCGCGGGCGCGGTGCTCACGCGCGCGCCTCCACACGGCTGCCATTCCGGCCAAACGACCCCGGCGCGAAGCCGGCGGCGCGCGAGCCGGGATCCATGCATCCCGTGCGCATCGCGGGGCGACATGGGTCCCGGCTCTCGCGCTGCGCGCTCGGCCGGGATGACATCGCAGCGCGATGCATTGACGTTGGTCTCACGCGGCGGCTCCGGTTTGGCCGTAGTTGCCGAGATAGGCCTCGCGCACCGCCGGATCGCGCCGCACCTCGTCAGGGAGGCCATGCGCCAGCAGCCGGCCACCGACCAGCACGGTCAACGTGTCGGCGGCGGCGAAGATGGCGTCGATATCGTGTTCGATCAGGATCACGGTGTGGTCGGCGGCGAGCGCGCGCAGGAGCCGCGTCACGCGCGTGGTTTCCTCCGGGCCCATGCCGGCCAGCGGCTCGTCCAAAATCAGCAGCCGAGCGCCGGAGGCGATCAGCATCGCGATCTCGAGCTGGCGCTGCTCACCGTGGCTCAACTGCGCCGCCACCATGTCGGCACGCCCCTCGAGCCCGGCGGCCGCGAGCGCGGGCGCGATTGCCGCGTGCTGCGCGGCCTGATCGCGCGTGCGCAGTTGGAACGGGCCGGGGTGGCGCGCCTGCGCGGCCAAGAGGCAATTCTCCCAGACGGTGAACGGCAGGAACACGTTGGTGATCTGGTAGCTGCGTCCGATACCGCGGCGGGCGAGCGCGTAGGCAGGCTGTCCCGCCACGTTCTCGCCGTCGAGAATGATGCGGCCGGCGGTCGGCCGCAGCATGCCCGACAGCATGTTGATGAAGGTGGTCTTGCCGGCGCCGTTCGGGCCGATGATCCCGTGCACGCGGTTGGGCGGCAGGTCGAGGGTCACGTCGTCGACCGCGACGAGGCCGCCGAACCTCCGGGTCAGGCCCTCTACCGCAATGGCCTTCCCGCTCATGCCGGTGCGCACGTGGGCTATCCCTTGCGGCAGCGCCGGCGCGGCCCGGCCGGCCCTCCCGCGCGCGCCGAACAGTCCACCAACCCCGCGCGGCGCCGCCAAGACTGCCGCGATCAGAAAGACGCCGAGCCCAAGCGACCAGTGGTCGGCGATGCGGCCGACGAGGCTGCCGGTCTTGAGCACCTCTTCGACCCCGGCGTAGAGCAGCGCGCCGAGTATCGGTCCGAACAGGGTGCCGACGCCGCCGAGCACCACCATCATGATGGCGAGGCCGGACTGGCGCCAGCCGAACAGGTCCGGCGTCACGTAGCCGTCGATGGTCGCGAACAGCGCGCCGGCAAGCCCGCCGATCGCGCCGGCGACGCTGAAGCTCGCGAGCTTGTAGGCGTAGGTGTTGAAGCCGAGCGCGCCGGTGCGCGCCTCGTTCCAGCGCACGCCCTGCAGCACCCGCCCGAACGGCCCGCGCGCGAGCGCGAGCAGCCCGAGATAGACCGCAACCAGCAAGCCCAGGCAGACGTAGTAGAAGCTCAGCCGATGCTCGAGATCGATGACCCTCAAGGCGCCGAGGGCGAATTCCGGCTTGACGTTGATGTAGGCACCGTCCGAGCCGCCCGCGAAACGCGTATCGTGGAACAGCGAGAACATCATCTCGCCGAACGCGAGCGTCACCATGATGAAGTAGAAGCCGCGCGTGAGCACCGCGACCGCCCCGATGGCGGCGGCAAGCGCACCGCCGGCCAGCATTGCCAGCGGCAGTGCGATGAAGGCATTGGCGGGCGCATCTTCCGGCGAGACGAAATAGAGCGCGTAGGCGCCGAGGCCGAAGAACATGGCATGGCCGAAGCTCACCAGCCCGGTGATGCCGATGAGGAAGTCGAGGCTGACCACGAAGATCGCCAGCACCACTACGCGGGTTGCAAATTTGATCCCGTAGGTGCCGACGAAGAACGGCAGCACGATCGCGGCAACGAGCAGGACCGCAAGCACGACTACGACGGCGGGGCGTGGAAGCGGCAGCATGTCAGGCGCGTCCGAACAACCCGCCGGGACGCACGATCAGCACCGCGGCCATCAGGCCATAGACCATGAAGCTTGCGAACTGCGGCAGGAACACCTTGCCGAACGCATCCGCCAGTCCGATCAGCAGCGCGCCGACGAAGGCGCCGCGGATGCTGCCGATGCCGCCGATCACCACCACCACGAACGAGATGATCAGCACGCGCTCGCCGATGCCCGGATAGACACTCTCAATCGGTGCGGCGATGATGCCGGCTGCGGCCGCCAGCGCGACGCCCGCCGCAAACACGAAGCGGAACAGGATGCGCGTGTCGATGCCGAGCGTCTCCACCATCTCGCGGTTCGACTCGCCGGCGCGGATCATGCGGCCGATACGCGTGCGCTGGATCACGAGCATCATCCCGAGCGCCAGCAGCACGCACAGCGCCGCGACCGCGATTCGGTAGACCGGATAGCTCAGCACGTCGGACAGCTTCACGCTGCCGGAGAGATAGGACGGGATCGGCACGCTGTGCGGGCGCGTGCCCCAGATGATGCGTTGCAGCTCGTTGAAGATCAGGATCAGGCCGAAGGTCAGCAACACCTGCTGCAGGTGATCGCGCGTGTAGAGGTGGCGGATGAACAGCCATTCGATCGCCGCACCGAACAGGAAGGCGATCGGAATGCCGAGCGCGAGCGCCAGGAACACGTCGCCGAGCAGGCCGGTCAGCGTCAGCGAGAGATACGCGCCGAGCATGTAGAAGGAGCCGTGCGACAGGTTGATGATCCCGAGGATGCCGAACACCAGCGTGAGCCCGCTGGCGGTGAGGAAGATCAAGAGCCCGTACTGCAGGCCGTTGAGGATCTGGATGAGGATGAGTTCCATGCGCCGCTCACAGCCGCGTCGCTATTCTCAAACTGTCGTCCCGGCCAAGCGAGCCCGGCCGAAGGCCGGGGTCGCGCGAGCCGGGACCCAGTAAACGCCCCATTTGCGGGCTGTCCTCGCCCGCAGGAGTTACTGGATCCCGGCTCTCGCGCGTTCCGCGCTCGGCCGGGATGACCGCAGAATTTGCCGCGGACTGGTTATGCCCCCAGCCGGCAGCCGGTGCCGGGATCGGCAAAGTCGGTCGCTGAGGTCTTCAGCAGTACGTTCTTGCCCCCCTTGAGCTCACGCAGATACATGTTCTGGATCGGGTTGTTGGCGGCCGAAAGCTTGAACGGCCCGCGCGGACTTTTGAACGAGGCCTTGCTCATGGCCGCGAGCAGCGCGTCGCGCTTGCCGACGTCGCCGTCGACCGCCTTGAGGCCGATATCGAGCAGCTGCATGGTGTCCCAGCCCTGCACCGCATAGACGTCGGGCGGGACCTTGTAGGCGTCCTGGTAGGCGGCCCGGAAGGTCTTGTTCTCCGGCACGTCGACGTCGTCGGCGTAGTGCAGCACGGTCTTGACGCCGTCACCGGCGGCTCCAATTGCAGCCTCGACGCCGTCGGTCAGAAAACCCGGTCCCCACAATGGAATCGAGTCGCCGAGCTTGGCGGCCGCGTAGTCCTTGACGAACTTCACGGCTCCTCCCCCCGCATAGAAGGCATAGACCGCGTCCGGCTTGAGCGAGGCGATCTCGGCGAGCGCCGACTGGAACTCGACGTTCGGGAACGGCACCGCGATGCTCTTGACTACCTGGCCGCCGCCCTCCTTGCCGAACGTGTCGGTGAATCCCCCCACGAACTCGTCGCCAGCCGCGTATTTCCAGGCGCAGGTGACGACCTTCTTGATCCCGGCCTGCGCCATCGCCTGGCCGGTCGCAAGCCCGACCTGCCCGTTGGTGAACGAGGTGCGGAACACGTTCTTGGCGCACTGCGCGCGGGTGATCACGTTGGCGCCGGCGTTCGGCACGATGGTCGGCAAGCCCTCCTCGCGCGCAATCTTGGTCATCGCCATGGCGACGCCGGAATGCACGGTGCCGATCAGGACGTCGACCTTCTCGCCCTGCACCAGCTTGGTGGTGAGCTCCGGCGCCTTCGGCGGCTCCGACTCGTCGTCGAGCTTGACGAACGTGATCGGACGTCCGGCGAGCGCGCCGCCCTGTTGCTTGATGTAGAGCTCCATCGCTCGCGTGATCGCCTCGCCGAGCTGCGCGAACGTCCCAGTATAGGGGAGCAGCACGCCGACCTTGAGCGGGCGACCCTGCGCAAGCGCCGGCCGCATCAGCGGTCCTGCGATCCCGATCGCGCTCGCGCCGGCCGCAAGCGCAAGCACGCGGCGGCGAGACAGGTCTGCTGGCAGTTTCGTCATCGTAATCCTCCCACGGAACCTGTTCGGTTTTCTGGTTCGGTAGCACCGAAGTGCGCGGTTCCCGATCATTAGATGCTACAACAAGATATCGTGCAATGCGCTTCGTTTGGGGCTCATGTCCGCATGAGCCGGCGCACGCGGTTGGCGGCCCCCGGACGCGACGCGGACCGGGTCCGCTGAAGAAGCCGCGCGCCGCTCCTTGCCGACCAACCGCATCTCGTCCTCCGCGAGATTGGCAATGATGGCGAGCAGCGTTAGCCGCGTTGCCGCGATATCGGATGGCTTCACGCCGCGCACGGCGGCGTCGTTGATCTCCTTGGCCAACGGTACCAGCCTGGCCTTGAGCAGCCGCCCCCTTGGAGTGAGATGGAGCTAGACGTTCCTCTTGTTGCCCGCGATCTGCCGACGCACGATCAAGCCGCGTTTCTCCATCGCCTTGAGCGCCATGAAGGCGGTCGGCTCCATGACGCCGGCCTGCTCACTGCGCTCGCGCTGAGTCAATCCATCCGTCTCCCAGAGAATGCGCAGGAAGGTCCAGTGGCCGAACGGCACCGCATGGGCATTAAGCCGCATCTGCAGAGCGCGCACGAGGGCGCGCGTCGCATCTTTGACGAGGTGAGCCAGGCGGTCGTCGGGAACCGCCTCGCGCCAGTGGCGGAGAATCGATTGCGTGCCGCTGCCGGCACCGGATGCCTTGGCTCGCTTCACAGCAGCGCCCCACCGCAAGCGTCGGGCAACCCGATCTGGTGCTGCAACGTGTTTCCTTGCCTTCGCGCGCGGACTGGAGCATCGCGAGGCAGACTTCGAGCGTGCCGAGCGCCCAATCCCCGCTGTGGACCGGCGGCCGGCCGGCAACGATCGCACTATAGAGCTCGTCGACTACCTCCGATCGCGGCGCTGTCGGCGGCGACAGGGCGTCGAGACGCGCCTCACGGTCCGAGTAGATCATCACGCCGGTCGGCAGCGGCCGCAGATCGGCCCGGTCGCAGGAGACGAGGAGCAGGCCGAAATGCGGCGGATCCTTCGGGACGACCTCGGCGCCGCCGCCGTAGCCGTGCGCCGCTTCAGCATGCCTTCGCCGGCGCCGCCGAAAGTCTGACATCAACCACCGGCTTTCAGGGCTCCAATGCCGCGCTCGCGGAGCAGGGGCGCAACGCGTTCGGCGAATATGCGGATGCCTGATCGATAGTCGGGGAACATCAGAAGGATGTTGTCGATCCCTTCGCCCTCGACGAGGAAGCTGATGTGGCTCGCTACGGTCTCGGCGCTGCCGCTGATCACTTGCCCGCCGAATGCCGCCGAGCTCATTGTGCGGTCGTACCGTGCCTTGGCTGAAGGGCGGCTGGCCCCGCCCAAGGACTGATAGAGACGGTCGACGGCGCCGCGGTCGAGGCCGTCCAGATAGGACTCGTGCTCGGCTTTGGCGGCGGCGTCGGTGTCGCCGATCACGAGGAGCATGGGTGTCGCCGTCTTGATTGCGCGTCCGTGGTCTCGCGCGACCTGCTTCATGCGGTTGCTCAACGCCCGCGTCTCGGGAACCGTCTTGGCGGTGAGGAAACTGCAATCGGCCTCGGCGGCGGTGAAGCGGAACCCTTCTTCGGAGACGCCGGCGCAGACCAGGAACGGGCCGGGCGTCTGGACGGGCTTGGGGGCCAGTACGCAATCCCGCAGGTGAAAGAACCGGCCGTCGAAGTCGACGGACGGTTCCGTCCACAGTCGCTTGACGACGGTCAGCCACTCCGCCGCGTAGCCGTAGCGATAGTCGTCGTAGCCGGCTGGCACGACTCCCATCTGGTCATATTCGGCGAGGCTGGAGCCCGTGACGATGTTGATGCCGAAGCGGCCGCCGCTGATCTCGTCGATCGTTGCCGACATCTTTGCCGCAACGACGGGATGCAGAAGGGGAGGCGACATCGTGGCGATCAAGCGCAGACGCCGCGTTAAGGCCGCCAGTGCGGTCATCACCGCGATGGATTCCAGCGTGAAGTCCCAGAATCGCGTCGCGCCGCCGAAGCCGCGCCACTTCGACATAGAGAACAGAAAGTCGTAGCCGAGGGCCTCCGCGGCGACGGCAAGATCGCGCTGCAGCTCCCACGTCGGCATGTACTGGGGCGACGTCGTCGACATCAGGTATCCGTTGTTTCCGACCGGCAAGAAGATCCCGACTTCAATCTGGCGCATGGGAAATCTTGTCCTTCAGCCGCCGCTCTTTTATTATACGCGCGGACGAAGGAGCAGGGACATGACCGGACACGAGGTTTCGCGCCGAACCGCTGGCGTGCTGCTTGCCGGCGCGGCCGCCAGCTCTTTTGCCGGTGTCCGACGCCTGCGGGCGCAAGCGCTCGACAAGCTGATCTACCAGACCGGATGGCGCGCTCAGGCTCAGCAGGGCGGCTTCTATCAGGCAATCGCAACCGGCATCTATCGGCAGCACGGGCTCGAGGTCGAAGTGCGTCACGCAGGGCCGCAGGCAGACATCAATACGCTTCTGCTGGCGGGTCGCGTGGACTTCATCGACAGCAACCTGTTCAGCGCGCTGAACTACGCACGCGAGAGATCTGCCCGGCATCGCCGTTGCGGCCTTTTTCCAGAAGGACGAGCGCGTGCTGTTGGCGCATCCCGGCGTCGGCAACGACAGCCTGCCCACCCTCAAAGGCAAGCCGATGCTGATCTCGACAGCCGGCCGGCAATCCTTCTGGCAATGGCTGAAGGCGAAGTATGGCTACACCGACGAGCAGGCGCGGCCCTACACCTTCAGCCTGGCGCCGTTCCTGGCCGACAAGAACATGTGCATGCAAGGGTTCGTGACAACCGAGCCCTTTGCGTTGCGCGCCGCCGGCGTCGATCCGAGGGTCTTCCTGCTGGCCGACCATGGCTTCAACAACTACCAGGGCCTGATGATGTGCTCGCCCAAGCTCGTGAACGAGAAGGCCGACGTCGTGCAGCGCTTCGTCGACGCCACGATCAAGGGTTGGGCAAGCTACCTCGGGGGCGATCCCGCGCCGGGCAACGCGCTGATCAAGCGCGACAACCCCGACATGACCGACGACAAGATCGCCTACGCAATCGCGACCATGCGGCAGCACCAGCTGGCCGACGGTGGTGACGCCGCCAACCTCGGGCTGGGCGCGATGACGGCCGAGCGCTGGCGATCCTTCTACACCGATATGGTCGACGTCGGCGCGCTGCCTGGCGGGCTGGCCATCGACCGGCTGTTCAGTTTGCAGTTCGTCAACAAGCGTGTCGGGATGCTTTAGGGCTGGCGAGTCCAGATCGTGCAGGCCGCGCTGAGATACTGCGGGCCCCTCGAGGCGTAACACCCTTCGATCGTGTTGCTATCGAACACCGTGAAAACCTGCTGGTTGCCGCGTGCATTGATGAGCACGCCGGCCTTCCCGTCCCTGGATATCGCCCCCAGGATGCGTTCGGAGGTGCCGCTCCTGCCCGTCGATGTGCCCCAGAAGTTGTTGCCTTCCTGCTTGTCGAAAACGAACCGGAGGTTCACGCGGTGCACGCTCGGATCGCGGCTGCTATGTTCCGGGTGGAAGCTCTCACCCACGCCGACGGCCTGGCCGGTGACCAGCCATGTTCCAACCATTGAGAGCGGCTTGTCCTGGGCGACGGCGGGCGCGGCACCCAGCAGAATGAAAACAGCGATAGGGAATAGCGGGCGCTTCATGACTTCTCCCTCGCAGGCGAAGAGGCTTGCCGATTTTGGGACACTTCCCGGGATTTTGCCATCCCTCGCCATCCGGCCTATCCGGTGCGCGAGGCCGACGGCTTCGTTTGGGCCTATATGGGCTTCCACTATGCGGCGATCCGCCGTCCGATCGTCAATGCCAGCACCCACGCTATATGCGCACCACCGTCTACGTGGCGCCATTCACGGCGCTGATCCCCCCGAACAATGCCTACAACGTGGCAAGCGTGATCGTGCCGTTCGACGATACCGGCACGATGTTCTACTTCCTGGCCTGGACCGCCGGCGACAAGCCGGGCATCGAGCAGGAGGCGTGGCGCAAGTTCAATGTCGCACAACCCGGCATCGACCTCGACAGCAATTTCCGCAACCTGCGCACCATCGCTATAGTCGCGCCGCGATGAAATCCGACAGCGCGCCACGAGCCCCCGGAGCCGGCGACCATACCGTCACGTCGACAAGCGCCGTCGAGCGGCCGGCCGCGGCGCCCGCCAACGCGGTCGAATTCGGCAGCGACGTCGTCGCCGCGACGCTGCGCGCGCTCGACATCCCGTTCATCGCGCTCAATCCCGGCGCCAGCTTCCGCGGCCTGCACGACAGCCTGGTCAACTTTCTCGGCAACGAGCGGCCGCAGATGCTGCTTTGCCTGCACGAGGAGCACGCGGTCGCGGTCGCGCATGGCTATGCCAAGGTGACCGGGCGGGCGATGGCGGCGGCGGTGCACGCCAATGTCGGCCTGTTCCACGCCACCATGGCGATCTTCAATGCCTGGTGCGACCGCATGCCGGTGCTGGTGATCGGTGCCACCGGGCCGGTCGACGCGCCGAAGCGGCGGCCATGGATCGACTGGATCCACACCGCGCGCGACCAGGGCGCGCTGGTGCGCCCTTACGTCAAATGGGACGACCAGCCGGCCTCGCCGGAGGCGGCGCGCGAAGCGGTCATGCGCGCCTGCTGGCTCGCCCACACGGCGCCGATGGGCCCCGTCTACGTCAATCTCGACGCCGGCATGCAGGAGGCGCAGCTCGCCGAGCCGCTGCCGCCGCTCGACGCCGCACGGTTCGTACCGACAGTGGCGACCGCCGCCCCGCCCGAACTGCTGGCGCAGGCCGCGCAACTGCTCAACGGCGCCGAGCGTCCGGTGCTGATGATCGGCCGCGTGTCGCGCGACCATGAAGCATGGCAGGACCGGATCACGCTGGCCGAGACGCTCGGCGCGCGCGTGCTCACCGACCTCAAGGTGGGCGCCGCTTTTCCGACCGACCATCCGCTGCATATCGGCGCGCCCAGTCTGCTGCTCGGGTCCGAAGCTGCAGAGGCGCTGCGCACAGCCGACGTGATCCTGAGCCTCGACTGGGTCGACCTCGCCGGCACGCTCAAGACCACTTTCGGCGGCACGCCTTCCGCCACGATCATCCAGGTCTCGCTCGATCACGCGCTGCACCACGGCTGGAGCATGGATTACCAGGGTCTGCCGCCGGTCGACCTGTTCCTTCCCGCCGAGCCCGACGCGGTCGTACCCTCTCTGCTCGAGGCGCTGGAACCCGACAGCCGAACGACGTCGCGCGCGTCCGAGTCTCCTCCGTCGCGGCCGCGCGCCGAGCAGCTGGAATCGCGCCCGCCGGCGAGCACGGACATCCAAATCGGCGTCGACGATATGGCGACAGCGCTGCGGCAGGCGGTCGGCCACCGCGCCGCGTCGCTGTTGCACCTGCCGCTGTCATGGAACGGCGCGACCTGGCCGTTCCGTCACCCGCTCGACTATATCGGCAGTGCCGGCGGCGGCGGCCTCGGCGCCGGCCCGGGCATCGCGGTCGGCGCCGCACTCGCGCTCAAAGCGTCTCGCCGTCTCCCGATCGCGGTCTGCGGCGACGGCGACTTCCTCATGGGCGCAACCGCGCTGTGGACCGCGGCGCATTACCGCATCCCGCTGATGGTGGTCGTTGCCAACAATCGCTCGTTCTACAACGACGAGGTGCATCAGGAGCGCGTCGCGCGCATGCGCAACCGTCCGGTCGAGAACAAGTGGATCGGCCAACGCATCGCCGATCCCGATATCGACATCGCCGCGCTGGCGCGCGCGCAGGGCGCGACCGGGATCGGTCCCATTGCCCGCCGTGCCGACCTTGCCGGCGCATGCGCCGAGGCGATCGCCGCCGTCGACCGCGGGGCGGTCGCGGTCGTCGACGTGCGGGTCGAGCCCGGCTACACGCCGGCGATGACCGCGGCACTGACGCGCGGCGCGAAATAGCGCGAGCCGCGCCGGAATGAAGCCTTCCGTACGAACCACTCGCCCATCATCCCCCGCGAAAGCGGGCGACCCGGTACTCACGGCCTTTTTCGGAAAGGTTCGCGACTACTGGCTCATCCGCTTCCGCGGATGATGACGGCGGAGGAGCGTCGCCAGCGAGCCATGTCCGACGCTCATGAACAGCGGCTCCTTGCGGTCGACGACATCGTCAAGCAGTTTCACACGCCGGACGGCGTGCTCACCGCCATCGATCGCATGTCGGTCTCGGTCGCGCCCGGCGAGTTCGTCGCGGTCATCGGCCCGTCGGGCTGCGGGAAATCGACGCTGTTCAACATCATCGGCGGCCTGATCGGCGACTATCAGGGCCGCGTAGCGGTGGCGGGCGAAACCATTTCCGGCCCGCATCCCGCAATCGGCATGGTGTTTCAGGAGGAATCCACGTTCCCGTGGCGCACCGTCCTCGACAACGTGGCATTCTCGCTGGAGATCGCCGGCATGGCGAAGCGCGAGCGGCTCGAGCGTGCCCGCCACTTCGTCGCGCTGGTCGGCCTCGACGGCTTCGAGCGGCGCTACCCGGCGGAGCTCTCCGGCGGCATGCGCCAGCGCGTGGCGATCGCGCGCACGCTCGCCTCCGAGCCGAAGATCCTGCTGATGGACGAGCCGTTCGCCTCGCTCGACGAGCAGACCCGCCTGCTGCTCGGCGACAAGGTCCTGCAGATCCAGCAAGAGCTGCGGCAGACCACGCTCCTGATCACCCACAACATCACCGAGGCGGTGCAGCTCTCGGACCGCGTCCTGGTGATGACCTACCGGCCGGGCAAGCTCAAGCGCGTGGTCGAGATCGCCCTGCCGCGGCCGCGCAACTCGGAAGTCGTGGGCAGCGAGGCCTTCGGGCGCTACGTCGCGCAGATCTGGAGCGACCTGCGCGAAGAGGCGAGCCTCGGCATCCGCGACGAGGAGGCGCGCACCATGCACGCCGGAAGCGGGCGATGACGGGGTTGGTCGAAATCGCGCTACGGACCGATGGCGGTGGGCTTGGGCTCGCTCTTGCTGTTCGTCGGCCTGGTCGAGGTTTTGATCCGGGTCGGAGTCATCAACCAGTTCATCGTCCCGCTGCCGTCGCAGGTCGGCGCGGCGGTTCCGCGCATCATCCTCGAGGAGGATGTGCTCCACCGCTTCGTGCAGACGGCGCGCGAGTGCCTGTGGGCAAGCCTGCTCGTCACCGTCGTCGGCGTGTCGCTCGGCGTGCTGCTGTATCGGTTCGACCTCTTGCGTCGCGCCTGCGAGACCTGGGTCGCCGGCATGGCGGCGGCCCCGATCGTTCTGCTCTATCCGCTGTTTCTTGTCATCTTCGGACGCAGCGAAACCACCCTGATCATGATGGGCTTCGTGGCCGGGCTCTCGCCGATTATCCTCAAGACCATCGAGGGGCTCGCCGGCACCCGCCGCGTCCTCATCAACGTCGGCCGCAGCTTCAATCTGAGCGAGACCCAGCTGTTCTGGAAGATCCTGTTTCCGGCGGCGCTGCCGACGGTGTTCGTCGGCCTGCGGCTCGGGCTGATCTTCGCCCTCATCAACATCGTGGCGGTCGAGTTCCTGATCAACTTCGGCGGGCTCGGGCAGCTGATCAACGATCTGGCCGAACGCTACGACCTCGCCGGCACCTATGCGGCGATCTGCTTCGTCGTGCTGGTGAGCGTGCTGTTCTTCGCGGCCACCGAGAGGATCGAGCGATGGCTGAGGCCGGTCGACTTGTAGAAGCGGCAAGCGCACCGCCGATCGCCCGCATGGTCCTGGCGGTGCGCGTCGCAATCGTGCTCGCCGTGCTCACGGCCTGGGAACTGGTCGCCGCCTCGGGACTGCTGTTCCGCGACGTCGTGCCGTCGCTCGTCACCATCGGCCGCGCCGTCGGCACGCTGCTCGCCGATCCCACCTACTACCGCCACCTCGGCGTGACGCTGGCCGAGGTCGCCGGCGCGATTACGATCGGCGGGCTTGCCGGAATCGTCGTCGGCATCGCGTTGGGGGCGAACCGGTTTCTCGCGCGCGCCTATCGAATCGTTCCTCGTACTACCTTGGACCCACCCCGAAGATCATCTTCTTCCCGATCATGATCATGTGGTTCGGCGTGGGTCCCGGATCGAAGGTCGCGCTCGGCGCGCTGTCGTCGTTCTTCCCGGTCGCGATCAGCGCTGCCGGCGGCATGCGCGAGATCGACAAGGTTTTGATCCGGGTCGGCAAGAGCTTCCGCGCCAGCACCTGGCAGATGGCGACCAAGATCTACCTGCCGGCGATGCGGCCGCCGGTCGTCAACGGCTTCCGGCTCGGCCTCGGCCTCGCCATCATCGGCACCTTGCTGGCGGAAACCAAGCTCTCCAACCGCGGGCTCGGCTACCTGATCATCCAGGCCTACGCCACCTTCGACATGCCGCGCATGTACGCGCTCTTGATCACCCTGTTCGTGCTCTCGATCGGCGCCAATGCCCTGGTCGGCCGGCTTGGCGAGAGCCGCCGATAGCTTGTAGGGTGGGCAAAGGCGCGCACTGGCGCGCCGTGCCCACGCGGCTCCGCGATAGCGTGGGCACGCGCCGCTTCGCGGCGCTTTGCCCACCCTACGGAACACGCCGGAATTCCGCATGGCCAAGCTCAATCTCTCGGTCGCGATCGGCGATTACGACCGCACGCGCGCGCTGATCGACGGGACAGTGCAGATCGATGGCGTCGCGCCCGTGGTCATGCCGTTGACGCCGGAGGAGATCTTCTTTCGCGCCTTCCGTCACGCCGCGTTCGACATCTGCGAGCTCTCGCTGTCGAGCCTGACGATCAAGACCGCGCAGGGCGACAGCCCCTATGTCGGCGTGCCGGCATTCCTGTCGCGTGCGTTCCGCCACAACTCGATCTACGTGCGCACCGACCGGATCAAGGCGCCCGAGGACCTCAAGGGACGCAAGATCGGGCTGCCCGAGTATCAGCTCACCGCCAACGTATGGGCGCGCGCAATCCTCGACGACGGCCATGGCGTCAGCCCGTCGGACGTGACTTGGGTGCGAGGCGGCATCGACCAGCCGGGCCGGCCGGAGAAGATTGCGATCGACTTGCCGCCTGACATCAAGCTCGAGAACGCGCCCGAAGGCGAAACGATCTCCGGCCTGCTCGACAAAGGCGAGATCGACGGCTTCATGGCGCCGCGGCCGCCCACCTGCGCGGGCAGCAACCGTCACGTCGGCTGGCTGTTTCCCGATCCTGCCGCCGCCGCCCGCGACTACTACAAGCGCACCGGCATTTTCCCGATCATGCACGCGGTCGGCGTGCGCCGCACCCTGGCCGAGCGCCATCCGTGGCTGCCGGCCGCGGTGCTCAAGGCGTTCGAACAGGCGAAGGCGATCGGCATGACCAAGCTCGCCGATACCTCGGCACCCAAGGTGACCCTGCCGTTCGTCGCCGAGCAGCTCAAGGCCGCGCAAGACCTGATGGGGAACGACTTCTGGTCCTACGGCGTCGCATCCAACCGTGACACGCTGGAGACGTTCCTGCGCCACCATCACAAGCAGGGCCTCTCCCCGCGCCTGGTCGCGGTCGAGGAACTATTCCATCCCGCGACGCTTGAGATGGCCAAGGTTTGATCCGAGGGAAAGCGATGTGTTCTGCCTCAGGGGACGCGGCCGCGACGACGGAACCGCTTGCGACAAGAATTGCGGATCTCGGCGCGCCGGCGCCGGCGCCCGATCCGGCTTTGCTCGAAGAGTTGGTCGTCGCCAACCACATCCTGTTCGACCACGGGGTAGTCGACGCTTTCGGGCATGTCAGCGCGCGCCACGACAAGGCGCCCGATCGCTTTCTGCTCGCCCGCAACATGGCGCCCGCGCTGGTGACCGCCTCCGACCTGCTCGAGTTCGACCTCAGCGGAAATCCGCTCGCGGCCGCCGGCCGCGCCGTCTATCTGGAACGCTTCATCCACGGCGAGATCTACCGGGCGCGCCCCGACGTGCAGGCGGTGGTGCACAGCCATTCGCCGGCGGTGGTGCCGTTCGGCGCGGTTGCGCAGGCGCCACTCAAGCCGATCTGGCACATGAGCGGCTTCATCGGCGAGGCCGCGCCGGTGTTCGAGATCCGCGACGTCGCCGGCAGCGGCAGCGACCTGTTGATCCGCGACAACGCGCTCGGCGCCGCGCTCGCGGCCTCGCTCGGCACTGCTTCGGTCGTGTTGATGCGCGGCCACGGTGCCACCATCGTGGGCGCGAGCGTCCGGCAGGCGGTGTTCCGCGCGGTCTACACCGAGATCAATGCCCGGCTGCAGATGCAGGCGATAGCGCTCGGCAAGGTCACCTACCTGACGCGCGAGGAGGCCAACGCCACCGCGCGCTCGGTCGGCGGCCAGATCAACCGCGCCTGGGACCTGTGGAAGAGCAAATTCGCGACCTCAACATGAGTCTCGACACCGAAGAGCCCCGACCCGTCATGCCCGGCCTTGTGCAGGTCAAGCCCGGGCATGACCGGTGCAAGTCAAGAGCCGTCGATCCGCCAGACAGCGACGCGGCTTGCCTAGCAACGATCGTCATTGCCGGGCTTGACCCGGCAATCCATCTCTCCAACAAACTGTTGCGAAGAGTGATGGATGCCCGGGTCAAGCCCGGGCATGACCGTGAGAGTCAAGAGCCGTCGATCCGCCAGACAGCGACGCGGCAGCCTAGCGACGATCGCCATTGCCAGGCGAGCAATCGCCACAGCGATTGCGAGGGTTGACCCGACAATCCATCTCTTCAACAAAACTCTTGCGAAGAATGATGGATGGCCGGGACAAGCCCGGACAAGCCCGGCCATGACGAAAGTCGGTGATTCATTGTTCTGGCCTCTTGCTATAGTGCGATCGCACTGCCCGCCTCTGCTGGAGTAAATGCATGGCCGCGACGGCGCTCAACTCGCTGATCTTCAAGGACATCTTCACGACCGAGGCGATGCGCGCGGTGTTCTCGGACGAGAACCGGACGAAATGCTACCTCGACATCGAGGCGGCGCTGGCGCGCGTGCAGGCGCGACTCGGCCTCATCCCGGCCGAGGCCGCGGCCGAGATCGAACGGCAATGCCGGATCGAGCACATCGATTTCGCCAAGCTCAAGCAGGCGACCGAGCGCATCGGCTATCCCGTCCTCGGCGTGGTGCAGCAGATCGTCGCGCTCTGCCGCGACGGCCTCGGCGAGTGGGCGCACTGGGGCGCGACCACGCAGGACATCACCGACACCGCGACCGTCATGCAGATCCACGCCGCCCTCGATCTGGTCGAGCGCGATATCGAGGCGATCGCTGCGTCCCTTGCCGATCTCGCGCGGCGCCATCGCGATACGGCGATGGCCGGCCGCAGCAACCTGCAGCAGGCGGTCCCGATCACCTTCGGCTTCAAGGCGGCGACGCTGCTTGCCGCCATGCAGCGGCACCGCGCGCGGCTCAAGGAGCTGCGCCCGCGCGTGCTGGTCGGCGAGTTCGCCGGCGCCGCCGGCACGCTCTCCTCGCTCGGCGCCGACGGCCTCAAGGTGCAGGCGGCGCTGCTGGCCGAGCTCGGGCTCGGCCAGCCCGAGATCGCCTGGCACACCGTGCGCGACCGCATCGCCGAGGTCGGCTGCTTCCTTGCGCTCGTCACC
Organism: uncultured Alphaproteobacteria bacterium; assembly: GCA_963788095.1. GTDB lineage: Bacteria > Pseudomonadota > Alphaproteobacteria > Rhizobiales > Xanthobacteraceae > CAVTXS01. The sequence goes on from CAWBFP010000015.1 coordinate 94,829, forward strand.
GGCACGCTCGGCAAGCTCGCGATGGACGTGAAGCTGTTGATGCAGACCGAGGTGGCGGAAGTGTTCGAGCCGTTCCATGAAGGGCGCGGCTCGTCGAGCACCATGCCGCAAAAGCGCAACCCGGTATCCTCGCTCTACATCCATTCGACCGCGGCGCTGGTGCGCGCGAACGCGGCGGCGCTGCTGGAGGCGACCGTCGCCGACCACGAGCGCTCGACCGGCCCCTGGGAGATCGAGTGGGTCGCGCTGCCGGAGATCTTCCTGCTGGCCGCCGGCTGCCTGGCGCAGAGCCGTACGATGCTGGCGGGATTGGAGATCGACGCCGCGCGCATGCGCGCCAACCTCGACCTGACCAACGGGCTCGTAGTCTCGGAGGCGGTGATGATGGGCCTCGGCGCGAAACTCGGGCGGCAGCGCGCGCACGACCTCGTCTACGACAAGTGCCGCGAGGCGCTGAAGAGCGGCCGCATGCTGCTCGACGTGCTGGCGGAAGATCCGGACATCAGCCGGCACGTCTCGCGCGCCGAGCTCGCCCGGCTCACCGATCCGGCCAACTATCTCGGCCTCGCGGGCGAGATGATCGACCGCGTGCTGGCGATCGAAGAGCAGCAAAGGCGCAAGTGATCCATTCGGCTTGGAGACACTCGCTTTCGACCCGGTCCGCGCACCCGCCTCGCGTCCGCGCTTGAGCGCGGATACTCCCGATGATAGCATTCCCGATGTTATCAACCGATAACTACGAGGACGCGCAGCCACGCTGCAGCGCCCTCGGTTGCGCCACGACGAAAGGCCCCTTCCATGACCCCGAAGGAAAGGATTCTGGAGCGTCTCGCCAGGATGGAGCTGGTCGAAGGCGTTCTGCCGACCCGACCGACGCACTCCCCTGAGCTTGCGCAGGTAGCGCGCAATGTGCGTTCGGATGTGCGCGCGGCGGCGCGAACCGCTTCCGATTACTTCGCCAGAACGCTTCCCGGGCTAGTCCTCGAGTTTGCGACCCTCTGTTCTCCGGCAGTGAGAGCTTGCGCGAACAGGTGGCGGGATTCGCTGAAGCCGGATTCGGCTTCTTTCACGCCAGTCGCGAACTGTTGAACCTAAGTCCGAACGACCGCATGGCCAGAGGCGGGAACGGAACGGTATCGCGCGTGCTCATGGCCAACCAGAGAATCCTGATGGAGACTTCGCGCGTTGTGATCCGCTTCGAGGGGGGAACAGAAAGAATCCGAGCGGGCGGACATCCTCAAACGTCACGACATGGTCGACAGCGGAACCGGAGGTCTGCCTCCGGACACCAAGAAGGCGATCTTGTTGAAGGGCACGGCCGTCGAGGCGAGCGTCGCGGTGATGCAAGAGCCCGGCGTCGCCTATGCGGAGCCGGATTTCATCGAGCATATCGGCCGCCGCCACACGCCGGCGGACCCCGAATTTGTCAATCAGTGGCACCACACCAATATCCAGGCGGAAGCCGCATGGGATCTCGCCAAGGGCGATGGCGTCACCATCGCCGTGATCGACAACGGCTTCGACAAAAGGCATTCCGACCTTTTGTGTTGGAGCGCTCTCAGGCGCTTTCCGTCCGACCCCCGATCAGGCCGACGCCGACTTCGTTGCCGGCACCGGCGCAATCGGAGACCAGGATCATGGCACCGCCTGCGCCGGTATGATCGCAGCCCAATCCGGCAACGGGTCCGGCGGCTGTGGCGTGGCGTTCTCGGCGGCGCTCAACATGGTGGCCTGCCTGGGTGACCAGGTCGGGACGCAGAGCACGCTGGCGCGCGCGCTGGCTTACGCCGCCCGAGCGAGCCTCGAGGATCCGGCCAAGCCGGCGTCGACGGGCGCCGACATCATCGCCTGTTCGCTCGGGCCGAACGGCGCCGTGTGGACCATGCGGCAGGTCATGTCGGATGCCATCGATTTTGCCGCGACGCAGGGTCGCGAAGGAAAGGGCTGCGCGATTTTTTGGGCTTGCACCAACGGGAACTTTCCGATCGGATCAGACGAAGTCTGCTCGCACCCCCAAGTGATCGCAGTGGGGCGCTCGCGGCGAACCGATCAAGACGACGCGTCGGGTTTCGGGCCGCAGTTGGAATTCCTCGCGCCCGGCGTCGATGTTCGTATCCCGTCGAGCGGCGGTGGTTACCAGGTGACCACCGGGACGAGTTTCGCGGCGCCCTGTGCGGCGGGAGTGGCCCGCTGGCGCTATCAAAAAACAAGGCCTTGACGGCCAAGGAGCTGCGTCAGCTCATGCGCGACGCCTGTGACAAAGTCGGCAACCTCCCCTATATTGACGGGCGCAATACCCGCTTCGGCCATGGGCGCGTAAACGCCAAGAGGGCGGTTGAAGAAGCGGTCCGGCTGGCCCCCTGCGTGTGAGCACCATCAATCTGATCTTTTTGGACCGACCGGATCCACGATGACCTTTGACAAGTCCGGCATCTTCGACAAGCTCAAAAGGATCCGGCCGCTTGCGCACGTCCGTGCCATCGCGCCCGGCCGCACCGTCCCGGGCGAGGAGCGCCAGACGGCGTCCAACATTGCAGCCGAAACCGGCGTCGATGCGGGCGAGGCGAAGGCTTTTGAGAATGCCGGATGGACGTTCGTGAAAGGTGCGAGGCCGAAACGGCCGACGCGGACCACCGCGTCGTCGTCGATGGCGACGGGCATCTCAAGATCCTGAGCAATACGCTCAACGTGAAGTTCGACGCCTCGCTGCCGCGAGCAATGATCGAGGACATCCTCAATCGCCACGGCCTGTCGATCCGGCGAGACATGGGCTTTTCTCCCAATCTCTTTCTCGTGACCGGCACTGACGGCGACGTCATGTCGAAGGTGCAGTCGCTCAATCAGCTCAAGAATGTCGAGTACGCAGAGCCCGTCCTCATCGAACCGATGAAATCCCGCTGAACTGCGGGTCATTGTCGGAGCGCAACCGAGCGTCATACGGTCGGTCCTTCCACACGATTGCCCATCGCCCGCGAATGCTGCGACGTCTGTTGAGAGGCGCACGTTCATGTTCGAGAATTTTGAGACCCTCGACATCGACACGGCCGGCGCGCGCATCCACCTGCGCCATGGCGGCAGCGGGCCGCCGCTCCTGCTGCTGCACGGCAACCCGATGACGCACGTCTCGTGGCACAGGATGGCGCCCCGCCTCGCCGAGCGCTTCCACGTCGTGGCCGCGGATCTCCGCGGCTACGGCGACAGCGTCGGGCCGGAGGACGGCGGCGAGAACCACATCAACTACTCGTTCCGCGCCATGGCGCAGGACCAGGTCGAGGTCATGGGCCACCTCGGCTACGACAAATTCTTCGCGGCCGGGCACGACCGCGGCGCGCGCACCGTGCACCGCATGTGCCTCGATCACCCCGGGCGCGTGCTCAAAGCGCGCCGTGGTCGACATCCTGCCGAGCCATCACATCTGGACGCACGCCTCCAAGGACTGGGCGATGAAGTCGTGGCACTGGCTGTTCATGGCGCAGCCCTACGACTTGCCCGAGCGGATGATGGCCTCGGTGCCGGCCGCCTGGTTCATGGAGAAGAAGCTGTCGAAGCCCGGCATCGGGCTTTCGTTCATGGACCCGGAAGCCTTCGCCGAATACGTCGCGCTGCTTCAACTGGAAGACCATCCGCGGCTCATGCGAGGACTACCGCGCCTGCCCGACCTGCGACTTCGACATGGACGACGCCGATTTCCGTGCCGGTCGCAAGGTCGAGTGCCCGCTCCTGGTGGTGTGGGGCGCGAAGAGCCACACCGGTACGGTGCACGGCGATGTCCTTGCGGTCTGGCGCGACTATGCTTCAAACGCGAGCGGCGGCCCGATCGACTGCGGCCACTACGTGCCGGAGGAAGCGCCGGAGGAGACGCTGCGGTATTTCCTCGCGCATTTTTGATGCCAACCAGGTCCCGCTCGTCATGGCCGGGCCATGACGACGGCAGTGATACCATGACCGGTTTTAGGCGGCGTCGGGCTTGGCGGGCCGCAGGGGGGCGAGCACCTCGTCGGTGTGCTCGCCGAGCGCCGGCGCGTGCAGGTCGGGCTCGGCGGCTCGTCGCGGAAGCGGATCACCGGCGCGATGTGGCGGCGGCCGAGATCGTCGCGCAGCACCATGCCGCGCGCCGTGACGTTCGCGTCCTCGAATGCCTCGGGCAGCGTATTCAGCGCGCCCGAAGCAGACATCGAGGCCGGAGAGGAACGCCTGAGCCTCATCGGCGGACATCTTGCCGAACGTCGTCTGCCAGGAAATCGATCACCGGCTGCTGATGCGGGCCCGGGACCGCGCAGGCAGAGCGGAATCGAGGTCGGCGCGCTCGAGCGCGTGCAAGCAGATTGCGGATGAACTTCGGCTCCTGCCCGGCGAGCACGATGTGGCGGCCGTCGCGCGTCTCGTAGATCTGATAGAACGCCGCGCCGCCGGTGGAGCGCTCGTGCTTCGGCGACCGGCTGCCGGCCTTCCGCCATCACCGGCCCGACGATGTTGGCGCAAGCCGCGAGCGTCGCGTCGTGCATCGCGATGTCGATGTAGTCGCCGCGGCCGGTGCGACTCGCGCCGCAGCAGCGCCATCAGCACGCCGGAGAGCCCCTGCAGCGCGCTCAGCTGATCGGCGATCGGGATCGCCGGGATCACCGGCTGGCCGTCGTTGCCGAGCGTCATGCTGAGCACGCCGCTCATCGCTTCGAGCGCAAGATCATGCGCGGGCCGGTCGCGATAGGGCCCGTGCTGGCCGAAGGCGCTGATCGAGCAGTAGACGATGCGCGGGTTGCGCGCGCTCACCGCCGCGTAGCCGACGCCGAGCCGGTCGGCGACGCCGGGGCGGAACGTCTCGACGAACACGTCGGCGGTCTCGCACAGCGTGAGCAGCTGCTCGCGCTGCTCGGGCGTCCTTCAGGTCGAGCACGACGCTCTTCTTGCCGCGATTGAAGTTGCGGAAGAACACCGTGTCCGGGCCGTCCGGCGGGCCGATGTGGCGGCCGGGATCGCCTTCGCCCGGCTGCTCGACCTTGATCACCTCGGCGCCGTGGTCGGCGAGCGTCATGGTCAGATACGGTCCCGGCAGGAACGACGAGAGGTCGATGACGCGCAGGCCTTCGAGCTTCATGACGCGTCGCACCGTCATCGTTGGCGTATCCGCCGGCCTGCGCTTCGCCCAGCAGCGCGTCGTTGTCCGCGCCGAGCGTCGGCGCCGCGACCTGCTCGGGCCGCTTGCCGTCGATCTTGATCGGGTTGCCGAGCACGCGGAAATCCGGGCGGTCCGCGGTCGGCACGTTGCGCACCATGCCGGTCCGGCGCGGAAACTCGGCGTCGAGCGCCTCGTCCATCTCGTAGCACCGGCGCGACCGGCAGCAGGCCGGCGAACGCCTCGATCCACTCGCGCGTCGGGCGCTTGCGCAGCTCGTCGTCCAGCATCTGCGGTCAGCGCATCGCGGTTCTGCCGGCGCAACGCGCGGCGTCGCAAAGCGCGCGTCCGCCTTCAGGTCCGGCCGGCCAAGCGCGTGCGACCAAATTGCTCCAGAACTTGTCGGTCATGCACATGATGAAGATCCAGCCGTCCGCGGTCGGGAAGGTCTGGACCGGCGCGACCGCGAGATGCGCGCTGCGCGGCTGGCGGCGCGAGGCCTCGCGCTCGTTCAGGTACCAGATCGCCGAGTAGCTGAGCTGATGCATCGCGACGTCGAACAGGCAGATATCGACGTCGCAGCCGTTGCCGGTCTTGTGCGCGCGCAGGATGCAGGCGAGCAGGCCGGTCGCGCCGGTGGCGCCGGTCATGAAGTCGACCATCGAGGCGCCGACGCGCGTCGGCGGGCCGTCGGGCTCGCCGGTCAGGCCCATCATGCCGGCTTCGGCCTGCATCAGGAAGTCGTAGCCCGGCCAGGCCTTGCGCTCGTTGTCGCGGCCGTAGGCCGAGATGTGCAGGCAGACGATGCTGCGGATTGATGTGCTTCAGGCTCGCGTAGTCGAGCCCGAGCTTCTCCGGCTGGTCGCCGCGCAGATTGTTCATCACGGCGTCGGCGGTCCTGCACCAGCTGCTCGAAGCCGGCGCGGCCCTCCGCGGTCTTGAGGTCGAGCGCACGCTCTTCTTGTTCATGTTCCAGGTCTGGAAATACTGGCTGTCGCCATTCGCCAGCATGTGCGGGCCGACATGGCGCGCGGCGTCGCCGCCGGTCGCGGCATTCTCGACCTTGATCACCTCGGCGCCGAGGTCGGCGAGCAGCATCGAGGCATAGGGACCGGCGCCGAACTGCTCGAAGGTGAGGACGCGAACTCCCTCGAGCGGCTTCATGCGCCGTCGCTCCGCTTCATCCATTGCCGCGCGATGATCAGGCGCTGCATCTCGTTGGTGCCTTCGCCGATGCAGGTCAGCGGCGCGTCGCGGTAGAGCCGCTCGATGTCGTATTCCTTGGAGTAGCCGTAGGCGCCGTGGATGCGCAGCGACTCGGTTGCGTTCTCGAGCGCGGCCTCGGAGGCGAAATACTTCGCCATGCCGGCCTCCATGTCGCAGCGCTCGCCGCGGTCGAAGGCCGCGCGCGGCGTCGAGCGTGAGCAGGCGCGCGGCGCGGGCGCGCGTCGCCATCTCGCCGAGCTTGAGCGCGATCGCCTGATGCTCGGCGATCGGCTTGCCGAAGGTGTGGCGGACCTGCGCGTACTCGGTCGCGAGCCGCAGCGCGCCTTCCGCGATGCCGACGCCGCGCGCCGCGACGTTGATGCGCCCGAGCTCGAGCCCGCCGGTCGCCTGGTAGAAGCCCTGGCCCTCGACCTCGCCGATCAGGTGGTCGGCCGGAACGCGATAGTCCTCGAAGACGAGCTCGGCGGAGTCGATCGACTTGTAGCCGAGCTTCTCCAGCTTGCGCCCGACCGTGAAGCCCTGCCTGCTTCGGCGCGATGAACAGGCTCATGCCCTTGTGCCGCGGCTCCGCCTGCGGATCGGTCTTCACCAGCAGCGCGAAGCAGGAGCCTTCGATGCCGTTGGAGATCCAGGTCTTGGTGCCGTTGATGACGTAGTCGTCGCCGTCGCGGCGCGCCGTCATGCGGATGCCCTGCAGGTCGGTGCCGGCGTCGGGCTCGGTGAGCGCGAGCCCGCCGCGGATCTCGCCGCTCGCAAGGCCCGGCAGCCAGCGCTGCTTCTGCTCCTCGGTGCCGAATTTCTCGATCGCGAGCGCCAGCATCAGGTGCGAGTTGAAGATGCCGGTGATCGCCATCCAGACCGCCGAGATGCGCATGACGATCTCGGCGTAGATCGTGGCGGGCAGGCCGAGGCCGCCGTATTCGACGCCGACGGTCGCGCCGAACAGGCCGAGCTCCTGCATCTGCGCGACGATCTCGGCGGGCCAGCGATCGGCGTGGTCGTGCTCCTTCACGACCGGCTTGACGTCGCGCTCGAGCCAGCGATCGATCGTCGCGAGCAGCTGAGGCTGATCGGCCTCCTCGAAGGTGCGCTTGCTGCTGATGACGTTCATCGGGGGCTCGTCCCTCCCGTTGTCTGCCGGCGGCGTCTTGCTCGTCCAAGAGACTATATTCGCAAACCGGCCGGCCAGTCGAACGGGCGTTCTGTCAATCGCCGGCGCGGCGCTGAGCGCCAACGACCTCGTCATGCTGAGGCGCTTTCCCGGACGAAGTCCGGGAAAGCCTCGAAGCACGCACGGCGGCGCCGCTGGCGATCTCGGGGGCATCCTTCGAGACGCGCCGCTGCGCGGCGCTCCTCAGGATGAGGGTGCAGTTTGCAGGCTCGGACCCCGTCGCGTCTACGCGCCGGAACTCCTCCCCTGCCACTCACACCACCCGGTTCTCAGCGGCGACCGTTCGAAAGAACGCCGCACTCAGCTTCGGGGTTCGTTTCAGTGTCGCGTAGTCGACATGGATCAACCCGAAGCGCGTGCCGTAGCCGTCCGTCCATTCGAAATTATCCATCGAGCTCCATTGGAAATAGCCGCGCACCGGCACGCCGTCGGAGGTCGCGCGCTGCAAGCTCTCGCAGGTGGCTGCGCAGGAACATGATGCGATCGGTGTCGTAGACGACACCGTCGGCGGCCGGCTCGTCGGCGGCGCCGCAGCCGTTCTCGGTGATGTAGATCTCCTTGACGTTCCAAAGCTTCGCCACGTGATGCGGCGCCCAGTAGAGCGCCTCCGGCCCGATCGCGTGCCACGACGCCGCCATGCGCGGATGCGACTTCGAGAACTCCAAGGGCTGATGTCCGGGCCCATGATCGATCGCGCGCACGTAGGTCGGCACGTAGACGTTGATGCCGACGAAATCGAGCGGACTGCTGATCGCCTTCAAATCCTCGGGGGTAAATTTGGGAGCATCCGCCCCTGAGGATGACAGATACCGGTCGGTGTAGCGGCCTTCCAGCATCACGGTCAGGTATGGCGCGTTGACTTCGCGGGTGTAGCTCTCGGCCGCCGCGATATGCTCGGGCGTCTCGATCACCGGGACGCCGGCGACGATGTTTTCCGCCGGCCCGACCTTCGTCCCGCTCTTTGCGCTTGCGCGGATCGCCTGCACGGCAAGGCCATGCGCGAGCACAGCGTGATGGCGCACCTGGTTCACGCGTCCCCGCGGCAGCCTGAGACCCGGCGCATGCAGACCGTTGCTGTGCCCCCATTCCACGAAGGTCGAGAACTCGTTGATGGTGAAGAAATGCGCGATGCGGTCACTCAGCTTGCTCGGCCACATGGCCGGCATAGTCCGCGAACGCTTTCGAAGTCTCGCGCGACTCCCAGCCGCCCCAGCGGTCCTGCAGCGCTTGCGGCAGGTCCCAGTGGTAGAGCGTCGCGAACGGCGCAATGCCGTTGGCGAGCAGCTCGTCAGTGAGGCGGCTGTAGAAATCGAGCCCCTTGGCATTCGGCGCGCCGGTGCCGTCCGGAAAGATGCGCGGCCACGAGATCGAGAAGCGATAGGCCTTGGCGCCCAGCGCCTTCGTCAACTGCACGTCATCCTTGTAGCGGTGGTAGTGGTCGAGCGCGACGTCGCCGGTGTCGCCGTTCCGGATTTTGCCCGGCGTGTGCGCGAACCGGTCCCAGATCGACTCGCCCTTGCCGTCTTCGTTCCACGCGCCTTCGATCTGGTAGGACGCGGTCGCCACGCCCCAGAGGAAGCCATCCGGAAAGCGGCGCGCCGACGCACTGCGGCCGGCCGTCGTCGACTGAGATTGGGCGCCGGCTTCCTGTGGTGCCGCGGACATCACCAAGGCCGCGGACCCTGCCGCCTTGGCAAGATCGCGCCGCGTCAGCTTGCTCGGCATCGGCCCCTCCGTCGCAATGGTGGCTCGTGGTCGTCGCCTGCGGTCGGTTTGGAAACGGCCTCGTCAATCCGACAGCCTTCTAGCGCAGCCGAACGGCGTTTCCCAAGGCGCCCCAGGCTCACGCCAGGAAGGTTATCGATCAATGCCCCGTCATTGACAGGCTTCGGGCCGGCCATTACGGTTTTCCAAAGCACAAAAATGTTTTTTGCATCATAAAAAACCCTGGGCGCGCCACCGGCCGCCTCAGTGAGAGGAGAGGAAACATGAACTGGTCACAGCGTGGCATCGTGCTGCTCGCAGCCTGCGCGGCCGCCCTCATGGTGGGACCGGCGCACGCGCAGAAACCAATCCGCATCGGTTACCCGGTGATCCTGTCCGGGCCGGGCGCGCTCATCGGCGAGCCCTCGCTCAAGGGCGCGCAGATGTTCGTCGAGGAGATCAACGCCAAGGGCGGCGTCCTCGGCCGCAAGATCGAGCTCGTGATCCGCGACACCAAGGGCAATGCCGACGAGGCCGTGCGCGTCGCGCGCGACCTGATCCTGCGCGAGAACGTCGACTTCCTGGTCGGCACGCTGACCTCGGCGGAAGGTCCGGCGGTCTCGCCGGTCGCGAAGGAGAACAAGATCGTCTTCGTCGTGCCGGTGGTGAAGACCGACCAGCTGGTCGCGCCTGCCAACCTGCATCCCTACGTCTTCCGCACCGCCTCCAACACCACGATCGAAGGCCGCTCGGCGGCCGAGATCATGGCGAAGTGGGAACGTGAAGCGCGTGGCGACGATGAGCCAGGACTACGCGTTCGGCCAGGACGTGACGCGCGCGTTCGTCACCCACCTGAAGAAGCTCCGGCCCGGACATCGAGATCGTCGACCAGCAATGGCCGAAGCTCGGCGAGGCCGACTACACGCCGTTCATCAACGCGCAGATGGCCAAGAAGCCGGACGCGGTGTTCACCAGCCTGTGGGGCGGGCATTTCGTGACCTTCGTCAAGCAGGCCAAGCCGCTGCGCTACTTCGAGGCGGTGAAGAACAACGTGGTCGCCGCGGGCGAGGCGGGCGCGATCGAGACGGCGAAGGCGATGGGCGACGACTACCCGGTCGGCATCATCGCCAACGCGTACGACGCGTTCAACTGGGACGGCGGGCCGCGGCGCACAAGGACTACACGCAGCGGCTTCGTGCCTACCTGAAGGAGGAGCATCCTTCCTCCTGGCCGATCACCGGCTATATCGGCATGCAGGTTCTGACGGCGGCGATCCAGAAGGCCGGCAGCACCGATTCGGAGAAGGTCGCGAAAGCGATGCTCGACCTCACGGTCGACACGCCGATCGGCAAGCAGACGATCCGCGCCAAGGATCAGCAGGCCAACCGCGCGCAGTTCTGGGGCAAGATGACCAAGGATCCGAAGTATCCGTTCGCGGTGATGAGCCCGCCGGTCTACATCGATCCGCTCCCGTTCATGGATTGATGCGCGCGCATGCCAGGCGGAAGGCCCAGGGCCAAGACCCAGGCGGCAGGCTCGGTCAAGAGCGTGGTCAAGGTGCTCGATATCCTCGAGCACCTTGGCGCTTCGCAGCGCGCCGTGAGCGTGTCCGACCTCGCGCGCGCCACCGGATTGAACGTCAGCACGGCCTTCCGCCTGCTGCAGACGCTGATGGGGCGCGGCTATGTCGAGCAGGAACGCAGCAACCGCGGCTACCTGCTCGGCCCCCGGATCTTCCAGATGGGCAGCGCCTACCTGCAGGGCAGCGATCTTGCCGCGATCGCGCGGCCGCATCTCGAGGCGCTGCGCGATGCGGTCGGCGAGACCGCCTACCTCGTCGATCTTCAGCCAGGGCGAGATCGTGCAGCTGTGCAAGGCGGACGGCAAGCAGCCGGTCAGCGCCGCGATCCGCTCGATGGTGCGCGAGCCGGCTTACTGCACGGCGACCGGCAAGGTGCTGCTCTCCGGCCTCGTCGGCAGACGACTTCGACAAGTACCTCGAGCGCGATGAAGCTGCAAGCCGTTCACGCCGCAGACCGTGACCACCAAGGCGCAGCTGCGGCGGGAGATCGCGAAGGTGCGCGACAAGCGGGTTCGCGCTCGACATCGAGGAGTTCGTGCCGAACCTGTGCTGCGTCAGCGTGCCGGTATCGGACCGCGACGGCGGCGCCTCGGTCGCGGCGATCAGCGTCGCGATGCCGAAGATGCGCTTCAAGCGAACCTTCGTTCCGCGCTGGTGCGAGCTGATGCGCGAGAAGGCGGCGCTCATCACGCAGCAGCTCGCGTCTGATCGAGCGCCTGAGCGGTGCTGGCTCGACCCTCGTTCCTCCTGGCCCAGTGCCTGAGCGGCCTGACCGCGGCGATGTTCCTGTTCATCGTCGCGTCCGGGCTGTCGCTGATCTTCGGCGTCCTGCGCGTGCTCAATTTCGCGCACGGCAGCTTCTACATGCTCGGCGCCTATATGGCCTGGCAGATGACGTACTGGCTGAGCGGCGTCGTCGGCGAGCTTCTGGATCGCGGTGCCCGGCGCGGCGCTGGCGGTGGCGCTGCTCGGCGGCGTGATCGAACGGCTGTTGCTGCGCCATCTCTATGGCCGCGAGGAGCTGTACCAGCTGCTGTTCACCTATGCGCTGGTGCTGATCCTCGGCGACGTCGCGAAGGTGCTCTGGGGAACGCAGCAACTGACCGTGGCGCGGCCGCCGGTCCTCGCCGGCGGGCTCGAGATCCTCGGCATCGTCGTGCCGCACTACAACCTGTTCATCATCCTGCTCGGGCCGGCGATCGCGCTCGCGTGCTGGCTGCTGCTCAGCCGCACCGGCACCGGCCGCATGATCCGCGCCGCGGCCTACGACCGCGAGATGCTCGCCGCGCTCGGCGCCGACGTCGGCAAGCTCTACACGCTGATGTTCATGGCCGGCTCGTTCCTCGCCGGGCTCGGCGGCGCGCTGGTCACGCCGGTGCGCAGCATCGTGCCCGGCATGGATGTCGACATCATCGTCGAGGCCTTCATCGTGGTGGTGATCGGCGGGCTCGGCTCGTTCTGGGGCACATTTCTCGGCGCCATCATTTTCGGCCAGGTGCTGGCGTTCGGGATCCTGATCCTGCCCGGCTTCTCGATCTTCGCGGTGTTCGTGCTGATGGCGTTGGTGCTGGTGGTCCGTCCCTCGGGGCTGCTCGGCCGGCCGGTGAAGGGGTGAGGGCGATGCAGCGGCTTCGCGCGCATTCCTTGGGCGGCGCTCGTCTTCCTGGCCGCGGCCTGCGTGCCGTGGCTCGGCTCGCGCTTCTACACGTTCCTGGCGACCGACATCGCGATCCTCGCGCTGTTCGCCGCCAGCCTGAACCTGCTGCTCGGCTACACCGGCCTCGTGTCGTTCGGCCACGCCGCCTATTTCGGCATCGGCGCCTATACCTGCGCCATCCTGATGAAGACCTATGGCGTTGCCGTTCGCGCTCGGCCTCGTCGCGGCCGTCGCCAACGCGGCGGCCTGCGCGTTGGTGTTCGGCGCGTTCTGCGTGCGCTCGACGCGCATCTATTTCTCGATGCTGACGCTCGCCTTCGCCCAGATCGTCTGGGCGATCTGCTTCAAATGGAACTCGGTGACCGGCGGCGAACAGGGACTGTCCAATGTGCCCTACCCCGATCTCGACTGGATGGCGGTCGATCCCGGCGCTCGGCGATCTGCGCACCGGCGACCAGTATTATCTGCTGGTCCTCGCGCTGACGGCGATCGCGTTCTGCTGCTCTCAAGCGCATCGTCGCCTCGCCGTTCGGGCGCATCCTGACCGCGATCCGCGAGAATCCGGAGCGCGCGGAATTCGTCGGCATGAACGTGCGGCGTTATCAGCTCGCGGCATTCGTCGTCGCCGGCGCGTTTGCCGGCTTCGCGGGCGCGCTGTTCGGCATCTTCAACCGCGGCGTCTTTCCCGACTTTGCGCACTGGTCGAAGTCGGCCGAGGTCCTGATCATGGCGATCCTCGGCGGCTTCGGCAGTTTCTGGGGCCCGGCCGTCGGCGCCGGCGTGCTCGTTCTGCTCAACCAGCAGATCACCTCCTACACGCAATATTGGCCGTTCATCCTGGGCTCGATCCTGATCGTGCTGTTGTTCGTGTTTCCCGGCGGCATCGTCGGCGCGTTGCAGGCGGGCCTGCTGCGACTGCGGAGGCGGCGCGATGCTTGAGGTCCGCGACATCCGCAAATCCTTCAGCGGCTTCACGGCGGTCGCGGGCGTGTCAGCCTCGACGTGCCGGCGCAGGGCATCACCGCGGTGATCGGCCCGAACGGCGCCGGCAAGTCGACGCTGTTCAATCTCCTGACCGGCCATCTGCATGCCGACGGCGGCAGCGTGTCGTTCGAGGGCCGCGACATCACCGGCGCCGCGCCGCACGCGATCTGCCGGATGGGCATCGGCCGCTCGTTCCAGCACACCAATATCTTCCGCAAGCTCACCGTGTTCGAGAACGTGCAGGCCGCGCTGATCGCGCATGGCGGGCGAGGCGCGCAATTTCTGGGGCCGGCCGCAGGCGCTCTACCGCGACGAGACGCACGCAGATCCTCGACTCGCTCGGCCTCGCCGATCAGGCCGATGCCGTCGCCGACTCGCTGTCGCACGGCAATCAGAAGCAGCTCGAGCTCGGCATCGCGCTCGCGAGCGATCCGAAGCTGCTCCTGCTCGACGAGCCGACCGCCGGCATGTCGGCCACCGAGACGCGCGAGGCGATCCGGCTGCTCGAGCGCATCGTCGCCGAGCGCAAGCTCACGCTGCTGTTCACCGAGCACGACATGGATGTGGTGTTCTCGATCGCGCAGAAGATCGCGGTGCTGCACCAGGGCAAGCTGATCGCCGAGGGCACGCCCGCCGAGGTGCGCCCGACGCCGAAGTGCGACGCGTCTATCTCGGGAGGACGGCATTGAGCCTCCTCGCCGTCCACGACATTCATGCCGCCTATGGCTCGTCGCGCGTGCTGTTCGGCATTTCGCTCGAGGTGGCGCAGGGCGAGTGCGTCTGCCTGCTGGGCCGCAACGGCGTCGGCAAGACCACGACGATGCGCGCCATCATGGGACTGACGCCGCCGAGCGCGGGCCGCGTGGTCTGGAAGGGCGCAGACATCGCCGGCTGGCCGCCGTTCCGCATCGCCCGCGACGGCATCGGCTTCGTGCCGGAGGACCGGCGGATCTTCGCCGAGCTGTCGGTGCGGGAGAACCTCGAGGTCGCGGGGCAGGCCGCCGGCCGGCCGGGCCGCTGGACGATCGACGCCGTGTTCGCGCTGTTTCCCGAAGCTCGCGGATCTCGCGGACCGGCAGGGTGGATTCCTGTCCGGCGGCGAGCAGCAGATGCTGACCATCGGCCGCACGCTGATGGGCAATCCCGAACTGCTGCTGCTCGACGAGCCGTCCGAGGGACTGGCGCCGCTGGTGGTGGAAAATCTGCTGGAGCAGGTCGGCGCTCAAGCGCGAAGGCCTCACCATCCTGCTTGCCGAGCAGGGCGTCGATTTCTCGCTCGCGCTCGCCGATCGCGTCTACGTGCTGGAGAAGGGCGCCGTGCGCTTCTCCGGCCCGGCCGCCGAACTGCGCGACAACACGCGGCTGCGCGACGAGCTGCTCGCCTTGTCGTCCGCCGCATAGACGAACTTCAAGTCAACAAGCAAGGGAGGAAGCCCATGCCGTTCGTGAACATCCAGATCCTGAAAGGTCATCCGCAGGAGCGAAAGGACGAGATCGCGCGCCGCGTCACGGCGGCGATCAGCGAGCTCGCGCAGCTGCCGCCGGAAGCGATCTGGGTCGTGTTCGACGAGGTGGCGGCGGAAGACTGGTACGTCGGCCCGACGCGCGTCAGCGAACTGAAGAAGCGGGTGGCGAACAAATGACCGACATCAGCGCGAAGGCAACGAACGTCGAGATCCGCGACCCGAAATTCAGGTCGGTGGTCGGCGATCGCGTCGCGTTCGAGAAGATCGCCACCGGCTTCCTGTTCACGGAGGGGCCGCTCTGGCACGCCGCGGACAAGTATCTGCTGTTCAGCGACATGCCGGGCGATCACCTGCGCAAGTGGTCGGCGCAGGGCGGCGTCACCACGTTCCGCAAGCCCTGCGCGCAATCGAACGGGCTTGCCTGGGACCGGCAGGGCCGGCTGATCGTCTGCGAGCATGCGACCAGCACGGTGACCCGCACCGAGCCGGACGGACGCAGCACGGTCATCGCCAGCCATCACGACGGCAAGGAGCTCAACAGCCCGAACGACGTGGTGGTGAAATCCGACGGCGGCATCTATTTCACCGATCCGACCTATGGGCGCAACGAGTATTACGGCAATCCGCGTCCGCTCGCAGCTCGACTTTCGCGGCGTCTATCGCGCGGAGCCGGACGGCGAGCAGCTGACCCTGCTGGCGGAGGATTTCGGCCAGCCCAACGGGCTTGTGCTTCTCGCTCGACGAGCGGCGAGCTGTTCGTCAACGACACCGACCGCCAGCACATCCGCGTCTTCGACGTGAAGCCGGACGGCACGCTGGCGAACGGCCGCGTGTGGGCCGAGACCACAGGCGAGGGCGCGGGCGCGCCCGACGGGATGAAGATCGACAGCCGCCGGCAACATCTATTGCTGCGGCCCCGGCGGCATCCACGTGTTCGCGCCCGACGCGACCTGCCTCGGCGTGATCAACGTGCCGGAGTACACGGCCAACTTCTGCTTCGGCGACGACGACCTCCGCAGCCTCTACGTCACCGCATCGACCTCGGTCTACCGGCTGCGCGTGCACACGCCCGGGACGGCGCAGTGGCCTCTCGTGTCCAACGACATTGAAGCGTGACTCAGCCCGTGTCCCGGGCGCAGCGCAAAGCGATGCGCTGCAGAACCGGGACCTTCACAAACGCCGCGTCTTTGAAGGTCCCGCATCAGCGGCGCAGCGCCTCGCGCTGCACCGCGTGCGGGACACGGAAACGCGATTTCCAGGTATTAGCCGAAAACTAAAGCCACGCCGTGGGCGCGATCGGCCCCCACGGCGCATGAGCCGTCGGCGAGCTGCACGGGCGCGAGGCCCCCGCGGCGTAGCGCCGCGGCCGCGCGCGCGCGGTCCAAAACCCTGATGAAAAGCGCCGCCACCAGCGGTGCCGGCCGTGGCGGCAGTGCCGCCCCGCGTAGCCTGTCGGCCAAGCGCTTGCGCCCGCCTACGGTTACCGGGGCGCTGCCGGTATCGACGCGCAGGCCATCGGCGATCGGCTGCACGCGCTCACCGAGCAACTGAGCGTAGCCCCGCGCCGCGGCCGCGGGCTCCTCGGCAACCACCGCAATGCCGGCGAGGCCCGTCGCGCCGACCTCGTGCGCCTGGAATTCCGGGCGCCACACGAGGTCCGGGGTGAAATGCTGGCACACGAACGTGCGGCAGCCGGGCGTCTGCTGCGCCGGCAGTTGCACGATGCGAAATCGCGCCTCGCGCGATTCGCCGCCTAGCTGGACCGGGCGCGAGAAATCGAGCGGCGCGTCCGCCGCGATGCCCGCTGAGGCGAGCTCGCGCTGTGCGGCCGCGGCGTCGCCGCTCGCCAGCGCGATCGCACCCAGCCCTTCGCCGCGCGCCAGAAAGTCGGTGAAATACTGCATCGCCGGGTGCGGCCTCGGAACGGCCAGCAGCTCGACGTAGTCGGTGCCGAACATGATGCAGTGGTTCTGCGAGCCGAGCGTGTGATGACCGCGCGGCGCCAGCGTGAATCCCATCGCCGCATAGGCGCGCTCGGCCTGGTCGAGGTCGCGCACGAGGACCGCGACGTGGTCGATGCCGTTTAGATGCTGACGCATGCCGTTCCTTTCTTGCCTATTCGCGCAGCCGCTCGGGCTCGGCTCCGCGCCTGAGCGCCGGCAGCGCCAACGTTACCAGCACGAAAAGCCCGGTGGCGAGCTTGAGGTCGGCCGGCTTCAGTCCGAGCGACAAGCCGACGGAGACGATCTGGTAGTAAACGACCGAGCCCAGAACCGGGGCGGCGAGCTGCCGCGTCACGCTATGCCGGCCGACCAGGGTCTCGCCGATGATCACCGCCGCAAGGCCGTTGATCAGGACGCCGAAGCCCATGTGCACGTCAGCAAACCCCTGCAGCTGCACCGCCACCGCCCCGGCGAGCGCCGAAAGGCCATTGGCCAAGGCGACCCCGGCGAGAACATAGGTCCATGGGTTGATCGCGAGGCCGGGGGCGAGCAAGGCGTTCGCGCCCACCGCGCGCAGCGACAAGCCGACTTCGGTACCGAGCAGCCAGCGCAATGCCGCGAGCACCGCCAGCAAGAGCGCTGCGAACAGCGCGATCTGCGCATTGACGTTGACCGCCGCGGCCGGGGCGATCCAGGAAAGCAAGGATTCGGTGTCGAGCAGAGCGACGTTGGCCTTGCCCAGTATGCGGAGGTTCACGCTATAGAGGATCGTCATCACCAGGATGCCGGCAAGCAAGGTGTTGATGCGAAGGCGCAGGTGAATGAAAGCGGTCGCGAGGCCCGCCAGCATGCCGGCGGCCAGCGCCGCCAGCGTCGCGGGTAGCGGATGCAGGCCGGCGACGATCAGTACCGCGCACAGGCAGCCGCCCAGCGGGAAGCTGCCTTCGCTCGTGAGATCGGGAAAAGCGAGCAGCCGGAACGGGATCATCACGCCCAGCGCCACCAGGCCGAACAGCAGTCCCTGCACGAGCGTGACCGGCACCAGGTTCCAGAAGCTGGTGAGGATCTCCATCAGGCCAGCAGCATCCGGTCGTCGGCGATGCGGAAGCGCTCGACCAGCGTCTCCACGCTCAGCTGCGCCTTCGCGTCGCCGGAGACGTCCAGGCGAATGCGCCCCGCATCCATCATCAGGAGGCGATCGCCGTGGCGGACGGCGTGCTGCATGTTGTGCGTCACCATGAGGGTGCTCAGGCGCGCGTCCGCCACGGCGCGCAGCGTCGCCTGCATGACGCGCTCGGCGGTGCTCGGATCGAGCGCCGCCGCATGCTCGTCGAGCAGCAATACCGAGGGCGTATTCATCACCGCCATTGCCAGCGTCAGGACCTGGCGCTGGCCGCCGGAAAGCTGGCCGGCGCGCGCCCCGAGGCGCGTCTCCAGCCCGAGGCCATAGGCGGCGAGTAAAGCGGCGTAGCGCTCGCGCCGCGCCGCGGTGAGCGCCCGGCCGAGCCCGCGGCCGGTGGCACGCAGGTCGGCGAGCGCCAGGTTCTCCTCGATGGTGAGCGCAGGAAGGGTACCCTGCATCGGATCCTGCAGCACGCGCGCCACCAGCCGCGCGCGCCGGTGCTCCGGCCATCCGCTGACGTCGTTGCCGTCGATACGGATGCTGCCTGCATCGGTGGCGATGACGCCGGCGACGGCATTGAGCAGGCTGCTCTTGCCCGCCCCGTTGGAGCCGATGACTACGACGAAACTGCCGGGCGCGACCTCGAGGTCGATGCCGTCGAGCGCGGCGCGCTCATCGGGCGTACCGCGATGAAACGTCTTGCGGACCCCGGCGAGGCGGACCATGTCTTTAGTCGATCACGGCCTTTGCGAGAGCAGGGGGCAGGTCGATCTTCCATTGCGCAAGCTGCTTGCGGCTGATGACGATCGAGAAGTCATCAGGCTCCGGGCGGTGCGGCGCGATCGCGGCAGGCTTTTCCCCCTTCAGGATGCGTGCCGCGATGCGGCCGGCATTGGCGCCCATGCGCTCGTAGGACAGCGCATGCGCGGCGAGGAACTGGTGTTGCCTGACGGGCGTGTCCAGCGTGTTGATGGCCGGCACGCCGATGCGCTGCGTGGTCGCGGCGATGACCGGCAGGCTGGTTTGCAGGATGTTCGACTGGATCACGAATACCGCGTCCACTTTGCCCTGCAGCGACTGCAGCCGCTGAGCGATGTCGTTCGGGCTGTCGATACCGACCTCGACCAGCTCGAAGCCGTGGCGCGGCGCCGCGGCCCGGATTTCGTTCATGTTGGTGGTGTCGTTGTCCTCCCCGGGATTGAACGGCACGCCGAGCCGTTTCGCGCCGGGCAGGAGCTGACGCACGAAGGCCAGCGAAGCGTTGAAGTCCGGGTAGAGCGTGGCGCCAGTGTGCGTCTCCGAGCCGGCCTGCCACGAAGGCACGATCTTGGCGACCACCGGATCGACGACCGACATGAATACGATCGGGATCGACTTGTCGGTGACGATACGGATCGAGGACTGCGCCACCGGCGTGGTGACCGCGACGATCATCGCCGGCTTTTTGCCGGCGGCGTTGGTGAGCAGCTGCGGGATCAGCGTGCGGTCGAAATTGATGTGCTGGTCGTCGAATGCGACGTCCCTGCCCTCGACGAACCCCTGGCGCACGACCTCGGCCTTAAAACCGTTGACCGCGGCGCGTAGCGCCGGGTGCTCGCCGAAGTTGGCGATTGAAATCAAGTTGGGCTGGGCGCTCGCCGGCGTGGCAAGCACCGCAAGCAGGATACCTACGGCACGTATCAGCATGATCTCCCCTTGGGAGAACCATGTTAGGCGGTTCGCTCCGGCATCACAATGCGTGCCGTAAGCGCTGCGGCTGACGTTCGACGCGCGCGCCGGCGCGGGATCAGCGGCTGCCACAGTTTCGGGACCGTCGTTGGCGTCTCCGCTCGAGCCGAAACCAGATCGCTTGAAAGAACTCTCAAAATTGCTCGCACGGGTCGGCAAAGCCGCCCGGAAGCGCAATGACATCACGCACGGGGTCTGGAACCTGCCTGAGGGCGATCCAACCGCCCCAGTCATCCGCACCCCGCTGAAGCGGGACTACGAAAAAGGCATCGCTTCGGCTTACTCGAAGAAGGACCTCGCTGCCACTCGCGACCAGATTGCTAAATTAGAGGCTGATCTATTGTATTTTGCGTGGCCCGGATGGAGCTCGTCCCTCGCCAAGCGCGCAGCCGCGAAGAAAGCACGCGAACGGAAAAAATAGGCCGCTTCGCGCGCCTCAGTCAGCCCTGAGGATAGGCACAGCCGGATAGGGAAGATGATCCAACAGCTCGCCCAGCCTAATAAAGTCTGTATGCGTCGCCACATTCCTCCATGGAAGACCAAATGTCTCCGGCACCGAGGTTGCTATCGTGAACGTGTATAGGTTGGAGTGAAATGAGGCTAGAGCAGCCACAATCGTCTTGTTATCCGAATTGTAGCGATAGGCAAATTGGTCACCTGCTTGAAACTTCCCCTGTTTGAGTGTGCTGCGCACCGGAAGAATCCCAAGCATGTGATCAGCCACTTGCTGGGCCAGTCCTGCGTTTAGGAAGAACTGAGTGTGAACTCCGCCCCCGTCGGCAATGCTGTGCCGGTATACTCGCGGTACAGCGCCATACCAAATTTGGCGGTGAAAACTGTCAGATACTTCGCTGTTAGCTCACCATCCGCCTTCACGTGTACGAAGGGCTTTGCGACACCTCGCTCGGTTAGCCAGATTCGGCTCTCTTTTTCGGGACGAAGCAGCTCTTCGAGCACGCCCGGAGCAAGCTGTCTAAGTGCGCCTCTCCGGGCGACTGCTTCCTGGATAACCGAGGCTTCTCCGGCTCGGCTAAGCCGACAAAAGAAACTCGCAACCAGATCGGCAGCCCTCGTTCCTTCGTTGCAACTCTTGCATGCGGCAAACTCCATGCCGATCGGCCGAGACCGCTTCTTGAACATGGCAATCGGCGGCATGTGCTCAATCGATGCGGGCGCTTGCGAGCAATAGATGCACCGCGGCTCGCTCTGAACCAACGTTGAGAGCTGCTGCCTTTTCTTTTTTGCCTCACCCACGGGGCGCTCCAAATCCAACCGCACAACTCGCTATCTAGTGCCTCCTCTCTCCACTGCAATGCACCACAGGCAGCGGAACCACACCTCTGTCGGGTGAGGCTGTGGCCGCCGGAGGCAATTCGTCAATCTGGGAGAACAATTCGCTGGATTGCAGGCCCTCTTCTGCTCTACTCATACGGGCGGAGGCAAGACATGCCCGTTCTATTATCCGAGGCTGTTCAGACACTTCTTTCGGGGAACGTCCTGGCCTGGGCGAAGTTCGGGGATTTCAAGGCGGGGAGCATTCAGCTTGTGTCTCCTCAGGCGCGGCGGCTTTTGCACTATCTGTTGTCATGCGACCAGTCCAAGGTTGCGCACGGCAGTGAAGACTTGTTCGATGGGCTGATCTCGGCGTGGCAAAACACGTCCTTTGATCCCGCTACCTCTGTCAAACCGGCCGAGGGAACAACGTATCCCGGCCAATGGCGACTGATCCACGTTGAGTCCGCTGGCTTTGGCGGTCTTAACCTCGTTGACGGTCCTAATTTTGTCCTGCCCGTGAACGGCCAGAACTGGTGCCTCGAAGGCCAGAACGGCTCGGGCAAGACATCCCTCGCGAGTGCTATCATCTGGGCCCTCACCGGCTGTCGTTGCCGTGACCAGGACGGGGTCGTTGTGGACGATGGGCGGCGCGTTCCGGTCTTTAACGACTTGGGTGTGCAAATCGGTCATTGGCCGCCTTTAGTTGCCTATCCCGCCACGCCCTCAAAGCTCAGTGGAGCGGCAGAGGCGTGGGTCCGGCTCACCTTCCAGAACCAGAATGGCGACACGGCCGAGGCGTACAGGCGACTGAATGCGCCACTTTCTAGCAAGCCGGTCTTCGAAGAGAAGATAGACCCAGCATTGCTGTCCGCGCCGCAGTTGATCGAAACTGGGCTGCTGATGCCCGCGCGACTTTCGCGCATCGGTTTCGGGGAGCGGAGCCAGTCGATCTATGAGGCTGTCAAGCTGCTGACCGGACTCGATCAGCTTGCTGATATTGCCGAAGGTGCTGCCAATTTTACACACAGGGCCAAGCGCTTCCTCAAGTATGGACTTGATAACGGCATTCAAGCGATCGAGACGAGAATGGAGCTTTTGCTTATGCGTGCCCAGGAGGAGGCCGCCAAAGCCGCGTTCGAGCTGAAGATATCGGCCAAACGTGAAGATAAGGAGTTCGCCGAGGAACTGCGGGAAATTGCGAAGCGCGCCGCGGCGCAGGCAGGCGCCCATTTGAGCATACTAACCTCCGATGTTGCGAGCCACCTCGATACAAACAAATTGCATGACCGCATCAAGATTAAGAACGCCGTCGGCGCCGCGCGGGGCATTCTTCAACAGGGCGTCAAGGGAATCACCACTTTCGAAGCCTGGTCCGCGCTCAGGGCAGCGCACAGTGATGGCGCTTTTCAGAAACTGCGCGCTACGCTCCCGGAGACGAAGACGAAGCTGCACGAGGCCATTGTATGGGATAAGCGCCAAGCCGAAGACGCGAAGCTTAGGCTCAAGGCCCTAGCATCACGGTTCTTCGTCGCATCGGACCACGCACATGCCGATGCAGAGTGCCCACTCTGCGAGAGCAAGCTGACGGGTGATAAGCGCAAGGCGCTGGCAGCCGAACTCGAAGAACTGAAGAAGGCCTCCACCGCGGCGGAGCGAAAACTCACGGATGCGTGCGCGGAACTGGAGAAAGGCATCCGCGATCTTATCCCGAACGGCATACATGCACATTTCGCCCTACTCGTCCACATGCAGCCCCGCGAATCCTTCGAGGCCACGGCCAAGGAGCGATTTGCGCAGGAACCTCCTTTCTCCACGGTCCTGACAGGCATGGGAGACTTCGCCAAGGTCGCGGCCAAGGCTCTGTCCAGCAAGCTGCCGGCTTTCGAGCCTGGCGAGCAAAAGAAAGCTTTGGCTGCGCCAGCCGCTGCCCAAGAACTCGCTGCCTATATCCAAGACGTGGAGCGGATCACATCGCTCGTTGCATGGTGGGACAATAACCGTCAGCCCTTTGTGGATGCCTGGACTGCGATGAAAGGCATTGCCGACGCGGAGAGCAAATTTCCAATAGATAGTTTGGAAGGCAAGCTCGCCTCGCTTGAAGCGGCTCTAGAAAAGGCCGCGCCGTTGGATGAGCTAGCCAAGGCACTGAGGGACACCGCCAGCCAAGCCGACAAATGGCAGGTTATCCACACTCACCAGCTTGTGCGTGAAGCAATTGCGGAGGCGCTAGAAGCGCTCAAGGATCTCCGCACGCTGGTTGCAACTGAAACCGCCAGCTCGATCTCTGCGCTTTCGGGCCGCATGAAGTCCGTTCTGGACCGTATCCACTTCAAAGAGCGGCTTTCTTTCGAAGACGCTGCCCTCAGCAAAAAGTCCGTTCAGGTTTCGGGCAGTTTCGATCATGGAATTCGGGTTGACGCCTCGACGGTGGCGAACAGCTCTTGGCTGCGCGCGATTCTCTGGGCATTCGTTCTCGCCTTGAGAGAACAGACCCTCGAGGCCCTTGGCGCGAACCCGTTCGCCCTCATGGTTCTTGATGATCCGCAGGTAATGTTTGACCCACGCAATAAGAGAAAGTGGGCCGAGGAAATAGCGCGGCTGGCGAATTCGGACGCTGCTGCACCCGAAGTCATGCAGCTGTTGCTCATCACCCATGAACGGCAGTTCTTCCAGCTTCTGGTCAACATCGAAAAGCTGACGGGTCAGCAAGGACTTGTCGTCCGCCTGAACGCAGCCTCCAAAGTCGCTACGGTCGTCAATGGGACCTCGCTTGCACGAAGCTATGAGGAAGCCAGGGGCAAAGGCGATGACGCACTTGGCCATCGTTACGTCTTCGAAGTTCGGACCTATTGCGAGGACTTGCTCAAGATCATGCTGCGCGCTGAAAGCCCAGATGTATGCGACCTGTCGCTGGATCAACTTGCAATCTTGATGAAAAGGCTGCGCGACGGCAGCGTCGCACCTTTCAATCGGCCTTCGTTCGAGAAGCTTCTCAACACGATCGCAGGTGGCGGTGGCGCAAAGCCCATGAAAATCATAAATGAATCACATCACAAGTTCGACGGCACCATCGGCGTTGCACAGGCAACGGATGTGAAAGTCTTCTGGGAAAACACGCTTCAGACGCAAATCCATACATGCTTCAAGGTCCACGCAGAATACGAGGCGTACTCGGGCGAGCCGCGGCTCTTTGCATGGATGGACAATGTCGTCCCGCTTCCTCCTGGCAACGCAGCCGACCTCAAAAAGCTCAATCTAGTGCACACCGGAATTGCAGCCGCCGCCATGTCGGACGGGCGCGCGGGCGACGGGCTGATAACCATCGAGGAATTGAAGCAAGTGGCGAAGATTACTTTATACAATCATGATGCCTACCAGCTCGCGGCAGGAACGCTCGAGCCGGTCGCAGCCATCGGCGACATCATCATCGTGAGCAACTATGCGAAAGTGCATGCACGAAACCTCGTTGTTGTAACATTCGGAGATCAACTGCTCGCTAGACGGTACAATGAGACAGAGATTTACCCTCACATCGCAATCCTCACAGGTCATGCCACTGATCCTTATGCATTGGTGCAGCCCGTCATCGTTCCGCTGGAAAAGATTGAGCCCCGAAAGATCGTCGGGACGCTCTTCGCATCCTCTAAGCTTCCTACGCCCCCAGGGACGAAAACTCAGAATTTGTGGCCTTGGGCGATCTCGGCGTTGTGAACACCCTGCTGCAAGACGCAAAGCTCTTCAAGGTAAGCGGCCGAAGCGCGGAACCTATCGCACTAGATGGCCAATTCATCATCACGCAACCCGTCATGCTGACGGCTGCGTCGCTCAACGCAATAGATGGGCACCTGGCCATCGCGGTTGACGAGAGCGGCGCACGCTATTTCAAGCGATTCCGGAGGCGTGGGGCCATCGTCGTACTAGAGAGCCTGAATCCGGACGGCACGGCTCCGGCAGAAATCCTTAGTCTCGAAGGGGAACTCGGTTTTCCACGCCTCACAAACATGTTGGAGGTTATCGGCGTCTTATTTGAACTCCCGGGAACAATCTAATCAGAAGCGGCTTTCGGAGATGGTCTCTGAGGATGATGGCCGCGACGCGGCCTTCTTCGTAAATCGCGAAGCTGAGCTTGAGTGGATTGCTCGGCGGGCCGGAGACCGCGCGGCCTGGGGACAGATTATCGCGATTTGTGGCCTCGCTGGGATCGGCAAAACAGCACTTGTGCAACAGTTTGTACGAGCAAGGTCGCGCTGGGAACAGGCCACTTGGCTAAGCAGTCACCGTGGTGAAATAGACTTTGATCTTCTTGATTACACGTTGCGCGATGCCAAGGGACCAAGTCATCGCATTGTTGTTCTTGACGACACCAATTTGACCGAACGAGATGTCGAGCGAACTGTCCGGCGAGTTTTCAACTGGAAGGCCGTTCGCATGTTGTTTCTGACGCAGAGAAAACTTATAGTCGGGGATAATGTAGCATTACT
This sequence comes from uncultured Alphaproteobacteria bacterium, assembly GCA_963788095.1. Taxonomy (GTDB): domain Bacteria; phylum Pseudomonadota; class Alphaproteobacteria; order Rhizobiales; family Xanthobacteraceae; genus CAVTXS01. Next base: position 120,283 of record CAWBFP010000015.1, read on the forward strand.
GAGATTGGGGCCGCTCGATCAACGGAGTACAATGGAACTCTTCCGCCGCATTTTAGGTGATGATGGCGCCGACAAGATTCCCTACTCACTATCGAACTTGACGGAAGGACACCCTCTTGCAATTCATCTAGTTGCTGGTCTGCTGCGAACTAGGTCCTACGATCCTGCAAACCTCGCAACCCTGCTTAAGGGTTCTCTTTACCGCCTTGAACATGAAATTCTTGTACCTCGACGAGAGTTAATTTCTTCCGTAAGACCTAGGTTGGTTGTCGCAAATGAGGAAGATCCTTGTTCGACTCAAGGAACGACCGGCAGATATCCATCAAATCGGCCATCGGAAATTTGAGGAGTTGATTGCGGAACTCTTAGCGGACATGGATTTTGATGTCGAACTCACTCCCGCCACGCGAGACGGAGGCAGGGATGTGCTTGCGTTTTGGAACTCACCCGTGGGCCGTCTGCTCATTCTGGTCGAGGCCAAGAAGAATTGGCCGGACAGACCCGTCGGAATCCAATTGGTGCGAAATCTCTATGGGACTTTGATGGACGAACAGGCCACAAGCGGGATGATCGTCACAACTTCCGACTTTTCCGCGGAAGCCAGGAAGTTTGAGAAGGGACCACAAGTGGCAACTCGCACTGAAGAACTACACCGACCTAGTTGAGTGGATTGAGAACTATAAGAACCCCAAGCCCAAAAGCACTCGAGTACTTCGATAGCCACGATGGGTTTTCGTCATTCCGAGCCCGGGTAGGTCTCCGTCCCCTGAGGTTGAGGCGGTTTTGATCGAGCTCTCGTATTGTAACTCTATCGAGATCACAATTCAGCTTTCGCAGATCATTTCGACGAGATTTTCGAGTAGAGTCGCTCCCTAGATCACTTCTCCGTCTTAGGTCTGTGCTCGATTGTCCGTATCTTCTTTCCGAGCTTCTCCATGGTGCGATGTAATGCATTCAAAACGGCTTCCCGCAAGGCGGCATCCATCCCATGAACGCTCGCCCCCTGCCCACCGACCTTCCCATCCGCTACATCCACTGCCACCGCCGCCGGGTCGCGCTTAGTCGGGTCACCATACCCTCCCCCGCCCGCGGTCGCGAACACCACGCGCTCGCCGGCGTGAAGCGTCGTCACGATCTTCGACGGCACCACCTCCTTACTGCCGTCCAGGCGGTGGATGACGGTGCGCGCCATGGCGCCGGCGCGGCCCTTGGGGCGATGAATTGGCGCTCGCCGCGATGGGTGAAGCGCACCTCGCCGGAGAGGATCTCGTACTCGCGCACGAGCCCTAATCCGCCGCGGTGGGTGCGGCGCCGCCGGAGTCGCGCCGCAGCGCGGTGCGGTGCACGCGGATCGGCGCGTCGAGCTCGAGCGCCTCGGCGGGCAGGTTCATGCAATTGGTGGCGTCGGTCTCGATCACGTCGATACCGTCCTTCCCGGCGCTTGCACCTGAGCTGCCTCCCTAACAGTGGACCCTTGACCTCTGTATGTCATTGTCATACAGCCGTTCACAGGCAACGGGAGCCTCGCCATGTCATCGTCGGTCCTGAGCGTGCGGCTAAGCGAAGAGGAACGCGCGCTATTGGAGGCCGCATCCACGCGGGCGCGGACCAACGTCAGCGATTTCGTGCGGCGCAGGGCACTCGAAGCCGCCGAGCTGGACCTGCTTGAACGCCGGATCGTCACCATTCCTGCCCAGGATTGGGAGCGGTTCGAAGCCTGGGCGGCACGGCCGGCGCGCAAGATTGCGGGCATCAGGAATCTCGCCCGCAAGCCTCCGACATGGCGCAAGTAACGCCGCCGCGTCCGCTGGCGGAAGGCGACGAACGCGATCATTTCGACTGCGGCCGCGACGCGCTAAATATATGGTTTCGACGACATGCGTGGCACAACCACGTGTCCGGCATTTCGCGCACGAGCGTCATATGCGACGCCGGCACCGGGTTGATCGTGGGCTATGTGACGCTGAGCGCTGCTCAGATCGAGCGCGAGTTCCTGGCTAAGACTCATCGGCACAACAAGCCTGATCCGGTGCCGGCGACGCTGCTCGGCCAACTGGCGATACACCAAACCCATCAAGGCCAGGGCCATGCGCGCTCGCTCCTTCTGTTCGCGCTGACGGCAGCATTGCGCGCTTCCCGCGAGGTCGGCAGCTTCGGCGTACTCACCCACCCGATCGATGAGCAGGTGCGCGAACTCTGCCGGCGATGGGGATTTGAGGATGTGCCTTTCGATCCGAAACGGGCGATGATTGTCCGCATGATCGACCTTGAGAACAGCGGCCTCGTTGCATAGGTCGAACTTCGAGCATTGGTTCCGATTACGACGCCGGCGAGGCTGCCTGGATGGGCTCTATAGCTCCGTGCCATCGGCCGCTTGCACCCCATAGGCCATCGCCCTTTCCTCACTGACCTTCCCATCTGCAACATCCGCAGCGACCGCCGCCGGGTCGCGCCCGGCCGGATCGCCGTAACCGCCGCCGCCCGCGGTCTCGAACACCACGCGCTCGCCGGCGTGAAGCGTGGTCACGATCTTCGACGGCACCACCTCCTCGCTGCCGTCGAGGCGATGGATGACGGTGCGCGCGGTTGCGCCGTCGCGCCCGCCGGCGCGGCCCTTGGGGGCGATGAAATGGCGCTCGCCGCGATGCGTGAAGCGCACCTCGCCGGAGAGGATCTCGTACTCGCGCACCAGCCCGAGCCCGCCGCGGTGGGTGCCGGCGCCGCCGGAATCGCGGCGCAGCGCCGTGCGGTGCACGCGGATCGGCGCGTCGAGCTCGAGCGCCTCGGCGGGGAGGTTCATGCAGTTGGTGGCGTCGGTCTCGATCACGTCGACACCGTCCTTCCCGGCGCTCGCGCCGGCGCCGCCCGCCACCAGCTCGCCGGTGACGAAACGGGTGCCGTCGGGGCGCGTGCCGCCGAAGGCGAGCACCAGAAGCTCGCCGGCATTGTCGGCCGGGACGCGATCGGGCACGGCCTCGGCCAGCGCGGCCAAAATCGTGCCGGTGATGCGCTTGATGGTGGCGGTGCGGGAGTTGACCGGCGCGGGCTCCCGCGGATTGACGATCGAGCCCTCGGGCAGCTCGAGCGTGATCGGCCGGAAGCAGCCGCCGTTGGTCGGAATGGTGGGGTCGGTGATCGCGCGCACCGCATAGCAGCTCGCCGCCAGGCTGCCGGAGGGCACGACGTTGAACGGGCCGCGCACCTGCGGCGAAGAGCCGGCGAAATCGACCGTGATCGCGCCGTCGCGCAAGGTGACCGCGACCTCGATGCGGATGCGGCGGTCGAGGTCGATGCCGTCGTTGTCGAGGAAATCGACCGCCCGATAGGTGCCGGGCGGGATCGCGCGCAGCGCGTCGCGCGTCATCGCCTCGGAGCGCTCGAGCAGCTCGGCGAAGATCGCGGTCAAATGGTTGTCGCCGTAGGTGGTCGCCAGCGCGCCGAGACGGCGGACGCCGACCGTGCAGGCGGCGACCTGCGCCATCAGGTCGCCCTCGAACGTCTCCGGGATGCGCACGTTGCGGCGCAGAATCTTGAGCAGCGTGTCGTTGAAGCGCTCGCCGTCGCGCAGCTTGAGCGGGGGGAGCCGGATGCCCTCCTGGAACACTTCCGTTGCGTTGGTCGGCACCGAGCCGGGCGCCATGCCGCCGACGTCCTGGTGGTGCGTCATCGTGGCCGCGAACGCGAGCGGCCGGCCGCGATGCATCACCGGCATCACGACCGCGATGTCGGGCAGATGCGTGCCGCCGAGGTAAGGGTCGTTCATGCAGTAGATGTCGCCGTCGCGCATGGTCTCTGGCGGGAACTCGGCGAGGATGCGCTTGACGCACGGGATCAGCGTCGCGAGATGGATCGGGATCGCGATCGCCTGCGCCAGCGTCTCCCCTTGCAGGGTGAACAGGCTGGCGGAGGCGTCGAGCCCTTCCTTCACGATCGGCGAGAACGAGCTTTTGAGCAGGGTGAGCTCCATCTCGTTGGCGATGCCGTCGAGCTTGTTGCGCACCACCTCGACGGTGACCGGATCGAGCGTGGAACCGCCTGTCATGTCGTTTCCTGTTCCATTGTTGTGCCACCATCCTTCGAGACGCCGCGCTCAAGCTCCAGGGCTTCACCGTCATTGCGAGCCGAAGGCGAAGATTCCATGGGGAGTGGATAGCAGCCGAGTCCAGGTCCAGACTGAGGTTGCTTCAACCCACTCAACCTGGAGGACGACCGATGTTGCTCGCTGATCGTATCGCTGACACTGAACCGACCGCTATCCGAACGCATCTTGGCGCAATTTTTGTTTCGTTGGAACTGAGCCGTTCGACTTGGTTGATCACTTCGCTGTCGCCGGGCAACGGCGAAAAGATGTCGAAGCACGGCGTTGCGGCGGGAGATCTCGTGGCGCTGCTGGCGAAGTTTGCGCAGCTGCAGCGCAAGGCGTTTGCGCGCACCGGCAAGAACTATCCGATCATTACGATCCAGGAGGCGGGGCTGGACGGGTTCTCGCTGCACCGCGTGCTGCAGCAGGAGGGGATCGAGAGCCATGTGGTGGACGCCGCCTCGGTTGCGGTGCCGCGCCGGCGGCGGCGGGCGAAGACTGACAAGATCGACGGTGAGGCGCTGTTGCGGGTGCTGCTGGCCTACAAGCGGGGCGAACCGCGGGTGTGCTCGATGGTGGTAGCCCCTTGCGCCGAGGAAGAGGACCGCCGCCGGATCGGCCGTGAGCGCGAGGTCTTGCTCGACGAGCGGATCCGGCATGTCAACCGGATCAAGGGACTTTTGCTGGCGCAAGGGATCTCTGGCTATGCCCCGTTGCGGCGCGATCGACGGGCGCGGCTGGAGGCGCTGCGCACGGCGGACGGGCGTGAGCTGCCCCAGCAGCTGAGGGCGCAGATCGGCCGCGAGCTCGACCGGCTCGAGCTGCTGCTTGTGCAGATCAAGGCGGTCGAGGCGGAGCGGGACGCGATGCTGGCGAGGTTGAGCCAGAGCGTGGACGAGAACACGCGGGAGCATCCGCTGGCGATGCTGCTGGGGGTGAAGGGGATCGGGGAGGAATTTGCGGCTGCGCTTTGGTTCGAGTGCTTTTACCGGAGCTTTGCCAATCGCCGGCAGATCGCCGCCTATGCGGGCTTGGCGGCGACGCCGTGGCAGAGCGGGTCGGTCGCGCATGAGCAAGGCGTGTCCAAGGCCGGCAATGCGCGCCTGCGCAAGAAGCTGGTGCAGCTCGCCTGGCTCTGGCTGCGCCATCAACCGGGGTCGGCACTGGCGCGCTGGTTCCATGCGCAAGCCCATCGCAAGGTCGCCATCGTCGCACTGGCGCGCAAGCTGCTGGTCGCCTTGTGGAAGTATGTCACCGCCGGCGTCGTGATCGAAGGTGCGGCGCTCAAGGGCGCTGCCTAGGCGGCAAGCCAGGCGTCTCGTCAGGCGAGCCACCTCACCCACAGTTGAGCAGCAACAGCACCATGACCAATCCGCCGAGACCCGATCAGTCTCGGCCGATCCGGGCGGACGAACCGATGGATTGCATGGCTTCAAAAGCCGTAGCGAAGAATGGCTTCGTCCTCTCGAGCCGCCCGCCGCAAGCGGAATCCTGGTACGGCACGCTCGTGCGGCCGACCGAATGTGAGTTTGATCTGGCGTCAAACCTGATCGCGAAACCGGCTCGACCTCGATCGTAGAAAAACTGCAAATGGTCCTCCTTGCATCATGAACCGCTCTTCGTCCCGACCGCTGGAGCCTGATGGCGTGCTCGATCGCGTCAAGGCCAAGCCGCTGCGCGGCGGCCCTGCGGGCCGACCTTGACCCGATCTGCGCGCGCCATCTTCAAAACTCCACGCTCGGGACGAAGAGGTGCTCCTCGCTCGAACAAAGAGGTGACCCCAAAGTGTGAGACCTTGACTCGGTCGTCGCTTCGCTCCTCGCAATGACGCGGTAGCCCATCAGCTCGAACTCCTGTCCAGCACGAGGTTGCCGAGAGCATCGACGCGGGCGCGCCAGCCGGGCGTGAGCAGGGTCGTGGTGTCGTCCTGCTCGACGATCGCCGGGCCGTCGAAGGTGTCGCCGACTTTCAGCGCCATGCGGTCGTAGACGGCGGCGTCGACCGCGGCCTGGCGCTCGGGCAAAAGGATGCGCGCGCGGCGGACGAGCGGCTCGCGCGCCGCCGGTTGCCACGGCTCGTCGTGGTCGGGCCCCGCCCATCCGTCGGCCGCATGCACCGCGCGCAGATTGACCAGCCGGATCGGTGCCTGCGGCGCGTAGCCATAGGTGCGGTCGTGCGCGGCGTAGAACGCGGCGGTGAGCGCCCCGAACGGATCGGACCCGTCCGGCTCGAACGGCACCTCCAGGTGATAGCCCTGCCCGACGTAGCAGATATCGGCGAAGTAGCGCCGCGCGACCTCGGCGGGCGCCACCTTCTCCTGCGCCATCAGCGAGCAGCAGCGCGCGTCGAGCGCATGAAGCGCGCCGCGCACCTCGCCGAGGTCGAGGCCGGCGACGAGCCGCGGTAACGCGGTCGAGACCTCGTGCTCCACCGGCGCTGCCAACAGCCCGGCAGCGGAGAGCACCCCGGGATGGCGCGGCACCAGGATACGCGTCACGCCGAGCTCCTCGGCGAGCGCGCAGGCGTGCAGCGCGCCGCCGCCGCCGAGCGCCACAAGCGCGAACTTGCGCGGATCATGCCCCTGGCGAATGGAGACGAGCCGGATGCCTTCGGCCATCTGGGCGTTGAGGATGCGGTGGATGCCGAGCGCGGCCTCATCGACCGAGAGGCCGAGCGGCCGCGCCACCACGCGCTCGATCGCTTCGACCGCGAGCTCCGGCGCAAGCTTCAGCCGGCCGCCGGCGAAGTGATCGGGATCGAGATATCCGAGCACGACCGAGGCGTCGGTGACGGTCGGCTCGCGGCCGCCGAGGCCGTAGCAGGCAGGCCCCGGCTCCGAGCCGGCCGAACGCGGCCCGACCCGCAAGCCACCGCCGGCATCGAGCCAGGCGATCGAGCCGCCGCCGGCGCCGATCGAATTGACGTCGACCATGCCGACGCGCACCGGATAACCGTCGATCAGGCCTTCGGAGCGCAGCGCCGGCGCGCCGTCCTCGATCAGCGCGATGTCGCATGAGGTGCCGCCGACGTCGACGGTGATGAGGTTGCGCAAATCCGCGGCTGCGCCGGCGCTGCGCGCGCCGATGACGCCCGCCGCCGGTCCGGACAGGAACAGCCGCACCGGGCGCAGCCGCGCGGTCGCCGAGCCGGAGACGCCGCCGCGCGACTGCATCACCTGCAGCGGCGCCGGTATGGCGGCGCGCTTGAGGCCGGCATCGAGGTTGGCGAGATAGCGGTCGACGACCGGCTTCACATAGGCGTCGAAGGCGGTCACCACGGTGCGCTCGTATTCGCGGAACGCCGGATCGACTTCGCACGACAGCGACACGAACACGTCGGGATGACGCGCGTTGACGATCTCCCGCGCGCGCGTCTCGTGCGCGTCGTTGAGGAACGAGAACAGGAACACGATCGCGATCGCGCGTGCGCCGGCCGCGACGAGCTCGTCGGCGGCGAGCGCGACCGCTTCCTCGTCGAGCGCTTTGAGCACCTCGCCGGCGGGGCCGACGCGCTCCGGCACCTCGCGGCGAAACCTTCCGGGCGCGAGGAAACCGGGCGTCTCGGGATCGAGCGCGAGCTCGTACATCTGGTGGCGCATCTGGCGGCCGATCTCCAGGACGTCGCGGAAGCCCGCGGTGGTGATCAGGCCGACGCAGGCGCCGTTGCGCTCGAGCACCGCGTTGGTGGCGACGGTGGTGCCGTGCACGAAGCGGCCGACCTCTCCCGGATCGATCCCCCACTCGCGGCGCATGTGCGCGAGCGCCTCGATCACCGCGACGCTCGGGTCGCGGCGCGTGGTCGGGATCTTCAGGATGCGGGTCGGCGCACCCGGACGCCGCAGCACGACGTCGGTGAACGTGCCGCCGATGTCGACCCCGATGCGCTTGTCGCCGGTCACCGAAGACTCTCCGCATCGGATACGTACCCCCTCACCCGGCTTTCTCGCTGGCGCGAGAAAGCCGACCTCTCCCCACCGGGGAGAGGTGAACAAGCGGGCCGCCAGTCACCTCTCCCCACTGGGGAGAGGTCGACCGCGCTGAACGAAGCGAAGCGCGGGCGGGTGAGGGGGAACAGTCGCAAGGTCACGGGCTACTCCGCCGCCTTCGGCAGTTCTTCGTCGTCGAAGTAGTCGTGGCGGTGGAACAGGCCGCGCGGAAGGCGCGCAAGCTCGGCCCGGCGGGCGGCGGTCGCGCGCTCGTCGACGGACATGAGGTCGTCGGACAGCACGACGCCGTAGTCGCGGAACGCGCTCTCGGCCGAGATGAAGCCGTCGAGCACGTCGTCGCGCACCTGCGCGGCCGCACGCTCGAGCGGCGAGCCCCAGCCGCCGCCGCCGGAGGTCACGATCCGCACCAGGTCGCCCTTCTCGAGGCGGTTGCCTTCCGACATCGGCTTGAGCTCGCGCTCGTCCGGCCTGCCGGGGTTGACCACGATGCGGCCGGCGCGGCCGCCCATGCCGCCTTTGACGCCCCAGGCCGGCCAGCGGATGTTGTCCATGCGCACGCCGATCACCGCCTCCTCGCCGATCACGCGCAGCTCGCGCACGATGCCGCAGCCGCCGCGGTAGAGCCCGGGGCCGCCGGAGTTGGTATGGATGGCGTAGGCTTCGACCCGCACGCCGAACTCCATCTCGGCGAATTCGACCGGATAGTTCTTCTGCGCCACGTAGTAGACGGCGTCGATGCCGTCGGCATGCGGGCGCGCGCCGAAGCCGACGGCGAGACCTTCGATGCACAGGTCGAGCGGCGCGCTCGGCGTTCCAGCTGCGCAGATAGTAAAGGACGTAGACCGCGGACGCCGCCGGGACGTTGCCGCCGGTCGCCTTGGCGAGCGCGCCGAACAGCGCCGAGTTGACGCGCGTCGTGCAGTGCGAGCGCATGCCGAGCGGCGCCGGCTCGCGCGGCGCGACGATCGAGCCCGGCCGCGTCCTGACCTCGCCGACCGCGCGATGGAAGCCGCCGTTGAGGGCGACGCCCGCCTTATCGCCGGCGAAGTGGAGCCCGCACATGGTCTTCGGAACCGAGGGGTGCATGACGAAGTTGACGGCGCCCTGCGCCTGATCGTCGGAGCCGCAAAAATCCAGCGAAACGTCGGGCCCTCGTTTCTCCACCGTGACGGCGACCGCGTAGCTCTTCTCCGACACGCTGTCGGAATCGATGAAGTCGCGGAAGGCATAACGGCCATCGGGCACGTGCTGGGCGAAGGCCTGGCGCAGCGCGCGCTCTGACTGGTCGATCATGCCGGCGAAGGCGGCCTCCAGCGCCGCGGCGCCGAAGCGTTCGACGATCTCTTCCATGCGCCGGCTACCGAGCCGCACCGCCGCCATGATCGCGGCGATGTCGCCGCGGATCATCTCCGGGAAGCGGGTATTGCGCGCAAAGGCGCGGATCAGCTCCTCGTTCCAGACGCCGTCGCGCAGCACCCGCGAGGGCGGGATCACGATGCCCTCCTGGAACACGTCGGTGGCGGCGGGCGAGATCGAGCCCGGCACCATGCCGCCGATGTCCCACAGATGGCCCCAGGCCTCCGTGAAGGCGATCAGGCGCCCCCCGCAGAACACCGGCGCCACGAACACCATGTCGTTGTTGTGCGAGACCCCGCCGCCCGAGCCGTAGGAATTGTTGTAGAGGTAGAGGTCGCCGGGGCGCATGTCGTCGCGCGGATAGCGCTCGAGGATGCAGTCGATCAGGTTGCCGGCTGCCATCGGCAGCGCGGTCGACGCCACCAGCCGTCCGTCGCGGTCGAAAAAGGCGGTGAAGTAGTCCTTCTTCTCGCGGATGAAGGCGCTCATGGCGGTGCGCTCGATCACCGCCTCCATCTCGGCGCGCGCCGAGGCGATCGAGCCCTTGATCAGCTCCAGCGTGACGATGTCGAGGTTACGCATGCTCATGCCCCGCCGGAGGATGAGGTTGCCGTGGCGGTCGATCTGGGCCTCCTGCCTAGGGAAGATGAGCGTGGTGGTGTCGAGCTGATCGACGATCGCCGGACCGCGGATCCTGTGGCCCGCCAGCAAAACTTCGCGGCGGTAGACCGGCGCGTGCTCGTGCCGCGTATCGTCGAGCCGCAGGCTGCGCCATTCGTGCACCGGCGGCGCCGCATCCGGCGCTGCCGCGACCTCGGGCAGCGCGATCTTGTCGACGAGACCGATGGCGCGCAGCCGAAGGGTGACGACTTCGACCGGCGTCGCGCGCTCCCAAAGGTATAGAGCCGCTCGTGAGTGGTGTGGAAGCCTTCCACCAGGCGCGTCATCGCGGCCGGATCGAGCGCACCCGCCGGCGCCTCGAGGGTGAGCTCAAAGCCCTGTTTGGCGTAACGCAGGTCGGCGAGCCGCACCAGCCGACGGCGCTCCGGCGCAATGCCTTCGCGCGCGAGATCGCGGTCGGCCTCCTCGGCGAGCTCGCGCCAGATCGCATCCATGGCGGCGAGGTCGAAATCCGGGCCGCGCTGCAGCGCGGTGCGGGCGTAGTCGTATTGCAGGTCGGTCGCCAGCAGGCCGAGCGCGCACAACAGCCCGGGGTGGCGCGGCACCAGCACCGTGCGCACGCCGAGCGCACGCGCAAGCTCGACCGCGTGCAGTGGACCGGCGCCGCCGAAGGCGACCAGCGCGAAGTCCTTCGGGTCATAGCCGCGCTCGACCGACACCACCTTGAGGGCACCGGTCATGTTGGCGTTGACGACGCGGACGACGGCGTTCGCCGCATCCTCGACGCCGATGCCGAGCGGCTGCGCGACATCGCGCTCGACCGCGGCACGGGCGCGCTGCGGCTCGAGCCGCATCTCGCCGGCGAGCAGGCTCGTCGACAGGCGGCCGAGCACGACGTGGGCGTCGGTGACGGTCGTCCTCGTTCCGCCGCGGCCGTAGCACGCCGGCCCCGGATCGGCGCCGGCGCTTTCGGGGCCGACCTGCAGGCTGCCGATATCGGTGACGCGGGCGATGGAACCGCCGCCGGCGCCGATGGTGTGGATGTCGACCATCGGGAGCGCGAGCGGAAACGGCCCCAGCTCGCCCTCGGTCGTGGTCGCCGCATGGCCGTCGCGCAGCAGGGTCACGTCGGCCGAGGTGCCGCCGATATCGATCGTGACGGCGTCGGCGAAGCCGGCGGCACGTCCGACGAAACCGGCACCGATGGCGCCGGCCGCGGGGCCGGACAGCGCCATGTGGATCGCTTGGCGGCTGGCCTGCGCCGGACCGAACACGCCGCCGTTCGACTTCATCACCAACAGCGGCGCTGCGAGCTTGCGCGCATTGAGCCCGCTCTCCAGCCGCGCCACGTAGTCGCCGACCCGGCGCTGCACGTAGGCGTTGAGCGCGGTCGCCATCGAGCGCTCATATTCGCGGAATACCGGCAGCACGTCGGACGAGATGGAGATCGCGGCTTGCGGCATCTCCTCGGCCACGATCGCGGCGGCGCGGCGCTCGTGCGCCGGATTGGCATAGGCGTGCAGGAACACGATCGCGACCGCCTCGACCTTGAGCGCGGCGAGCCGCCGCGCCGCCGCCCGGCAGGCCGCCTCGTCGAGCGGCCGCTCGATGCGCCCGTCGAGCAACACGCGCTCCGGAACCTCCAGGATCAGGCGCGGGGGGATCGGCCGCTTGGGCTTCTTCCATACGAACAGGTTCTCGGCGCGCGGAATCTCGTGCCGACCAATCTCGAGCACGTAGCGAAAACCGGCCGTGGTCATCAAGCCGGTCCTGGCGCCCTTGCCTTCGAGCACCGCATTGGTCGCAATCGTGGTGCCGTGATAGATCGCCGCGACCTCAGACGATGCCGCGCCGCCCACGTGCAGGATCTTATCGACGCCCTCGAAGAAGCCGTCCGATGGATCGACGGGGGTCGACGGCGTCTTGGCGGTCCACAGCACCCCGGACGCACCATCCACCATCGCGACATCGGTGAACGTTCCGCCGATATCGACCGCAAGTTGGAGATGCGCCATCCGGTTCCCGCGTCCTCACTGACCGCGATTCGATTGTGGGACACCGGCGGGCCGGCAGGCAAGGTATTGCTCACATGCGCCCGCCGTCGGCATTGGCGAGGAGCGCCAGCCACGAGCAATCCAATTGCGGCGCTTCTATCCTGGATTGCTTCGCTTCGCTCGCAATGACGGGAGGCGTGCACCCGACAGACAACCTACCTTAACCCAATGAGCCCATTCGGCCCGCACATTGAACTCTTGTCGCTGTCGGCGGAAACGCGCCAGAATGCCGGCCGACGTTTTGGACCGGACGCGACCGGCTCGGATAAGGCCGGCGGTCCGCTCGATCGGGAGAGACGACCATGCGTGACCGCAATAGCAAACCTTTCGATGTCTCGCGGCGTGAGCTGATGACCTATGCCAGCGCCGCCGCGATCGCGGCGAGCGCCGGGCTCGGCGCGGTCACGCCGGCGGAGGCCAAGACCCGGTTCGTTTTCGCCAATGAGAGCGACTACGACACCGTCGATCCCCACGCCGCCTTCGACGTCGGGCGCGTCGCGATCCGCCTCAATATCTACGACGGTTTGATGCGCTGGCAGAAGAACCCGGCGGTGCTGGAGCCGTGGGTGGCCGAGAGCCATACGATCTCGCCCGACGGGCTGACCTATACGTTCAAGATGCGGCGCGGCGTGAAATTCCACGACGGCACCGAGATGAAGGCGCTGGACGTGGTTTATTCGTTCGAGCGCATCCTTAGTGTCGGCAAGGGCGCGGCCTCGCTGTTCAAATCGATGATCAATTCAGGCGGCGCCAAGGCAGTCGACGATTACACCGTCGAGTTCAAGCTGCCGAAGCCGTCGGCGATCTTCCTCTCGGTGGTGCCGGAGATCCACATCGTCAACACCGCGCTCGTAAAGAAGAACGAGACCGGCGGCGATTGGGGCCAGGCCTGGCTGTCGAAGAACTCGGCCGGCTCCGGCGCCTACAAGATCACGCAGTTCGATCCCGCGATCGGGTTCGTGGCCGAGCGCTTCGCGGGTCACTTCAAGGGCTGGGGCCCGAAGTGGATCGACGAGATCGAGTTCCGCGCCGTCAAGGACACCAATACCCGTGTGCTCGGGCTCATGCGCGGCGATTTCCAGGGCATCGGCGGCTACCTGCAGACCGACCAGCTCAACCGCATCAAGGCCAACGGGAACGCGCAGGTGCTGGAGGCCGAATCGATGCGGGTGATGATGGCGCAGATCAACATGACGCGCGCGCCGATGAACGACGTGCACGTGCGGCGCGCGATCAACTACGCCTTCGACTACGACGGCTTCAACAACGACATCCTCGGCGGGCTGGTCGAGCGCAACCCGACGCCGCTGCCGAACACGATCTGGGGCGTGCCGAAGGACGTGAAGGGCTACCGCTTCGACATCGAGAAGGCCAAGGCGGAGCTCGCCCAGGCCAAGGTCAAGGTCGACAAGCCGATCGAGCTCGCCTACCTGACCGGGTTCCAGCAGTCCGAGCAGGCCGCGCAGCTCCTGCAGAACGGTCTCACCAAGGCCGGCGTGCAGTCGAAGGTGGTGGGCTATCCGTGGCCGACCATCGTCGAGCGCTTCAAGGACCCCAATACGACGCCGGACGTCTCGATCTACTGGATCTCGACCTACTATGCCGATCCGCACAACTGGGTCGGCGAGATGTTCTCGTCCTCGACCGCCGGCACGTTCAAGAATGCCTCCCACTACAAGAACCCGAAGGTCGACGAGCTCTTGGAGAAGGCACTGCGCTCGACCGACCAGGCCGAGCGGTCGAAGTTCTACGAAGAGGCGACCCGTACCGTGGTCGACGATGCCGCCGGCTTATGGATCTACAATACCAAGTGGTACGGGCCGTACTCCAACAAGCTCAAGGGCATCGTGTTCTGCCCGATCGGATCGGCGCAGGAGATGCGGACCGCGTACTACGAGAGCTGAGATTACGCCTCACATGACGTTGCTCGTGTCCTGGGAGCAGCGCGGCACGAAGTGGTGCGCTGCAGACCCGGGACCTCCGCAAGCGCCGAGAGCGGATTTCGCTGATATTGATGCACGACCGCGCCGCTTGTCACCTCTCCCCGCGTGCGGGGAGAGGTCGGATCGTCGAGCGCAGCGAGACGATCCGGGTGAGGGGGCGTTACGGGAAGAGTCTCCTTCGGCCGAGCCCCCTCACCCGGCTCGGCGCGTGCCGCGCCTCGCCGACCTCTCCCCGCACGCGGGGAGAGGTGGAGCTGCGGCGCCGCCGGGCATAGGGCAACCCCACTCGGCTCCGCGCTTCGCTACGCGCGCGTGGAGCCACCCTCCCCTTTCAGGGGAGGGATAGGCGATGCGCATCCTGGCGCTCGTCCTGCAGCGCGTCGCCTGGCTGGTGCCGACGCTCGCCGGCCTCGTCGCCATCGTGTTCTTCATCTCGCGTGTGATCCCGGCCGACCCGGTGGCGAAGCTTGCGGGCGAGACTGCCTCGCGCGCCCAGATCGAGCTGTTGCGCCAAAAGCTCGGGCTCGACCGGCCGCTGTTGGTTCAGCTCGTCGACTACTACCGGCAGCTGCTCTCCGGCGACCTCGGCACCAGCCTGTTCACCACCCGGCCGGTCTGGGACGACCTGTTCGCGCGCCTGCCTGCAACCATCGAGCTGACGACCGCCGCCATGATCGTGGCGGTGGTTTTGGGAATCCCGCTCGGCGTGCTGGCGGCGTTCCACCGCAACCGGGCGATCGATCACGTCCTGCGCGTCGTCACCGTCGCCGGGCTCGCGGTCGCAAGCTTCTGGCTCGCGCTGATGCTGCAGCTCACCTTCGCCATGGACCTGCGCTGGCTGCCGCTGCAGGGGCGCATCACCGGCTTTCCGCCGCCGTCGATCACCGGGTTCTTCGTGCTCGACGCGCTCCTGGAAGGCAACTTCCAGCGGCTCGGCAACGTGCTCACCCATCTGACCCTGCCGGCGCTGACGCTGGCGTTTCCCGCACTCGCGACCGTGGTGCGGTTCACGCGCGCCGGCGTGCTGGAGACGCTGCAACGGAGCTTCGTCACCTATCAGCGCGCGATGGGCATTCCGTCGGGCTTGATCGTGTGGAAATACGTGCTGCGCAATTCGCTGATCTCGACGGTGACGCAGATCGGCCTCCTGTTCGGGATCCTGCTCGCCGGCACGGTGGTGATCGAGACCGTGTTCCAGTGGCCGGGCATCGGCGCCTACGCGTTCGAGGCGATCCTGCAGTCCGACTACGCGGCGGTGATGGGCTTCACGGTCTATGCCGGCGTCGTGTTCGGGCTCGTCAACCTGATCGTCGACATCGCGCACGCGCTGCTCGATCCACGCGGAGCAGCCGCATGAAGACGGCGCTCGACGTCCTGCGCAAGCTGCTGCGCGACCCGGCCGCGGCCGTCGGCCTTGCGCTCATCCTGGCGTTGATCGTGATCGCGGTCCTGGCGCCGGTGTTCGCCACTCATCCGGACGCGGTCTGGGACATGAACCCGCGTCAGCGGCTGCTGCCGCCGTCCGAAACCTACCTGTTCGGCACCGACCGGATGGGCGCCGACATCTACAGCCGCATCCTGTTCGGTGCGCGCATCACGCTGGTGATCGCGACGGTGGCGGTCGGCACGGCGCTCATCATCGGCGTCCCGATCGGCCTCGTCTCGGGGTGGCGGCAGAACTGGTTCGGCGAAGCGTTGATGCGGGTCTCCGACATCTTCCTGGCGGTGCCGCAGATCGTGCTGGCGATCGCGATCTCGCAGACGCTCGGGCCGTCGATCGAGAACGTCATTCTGGCCCTGTCGATCACCTACTGGCCCTGGTTCACGCGCCTGGTGCATGCCGAGGTGCGCTCGCTCAAGAACGAGACCTTCATCGAGGCGGCGATCGCGCTCGGGGTGCCGACCTGGCGCATCATCCTGTTGCACGTGCTGCCGAACGTCGCCTCGCCGATCATCGTGCGCACCTCGATCGGGATGGGCTTTACGATTCTGACCGCCAGCGCGCTCGGCTTCCTCGGCCTCGGGGCGCCGCCGCCGGCTCCGGAATGGGGCCGCATGATCTCGGAATCGCGCGAGTTCCTGCCCGAGGCGTGGTGGTACGCGCTTGCCCCGGGGCTTGCCATCTTTCTGGTGGTGATGGGCTTCAACCTCCTCGGCGACGGCCTGCGGGACGTCCTCGATCCGCGGATCCGCCGTGCGCGCGCCGCGCGATAACCTGCTCGAGGTCGAGAACCTGCGCGTCTCGTTCGGCACCGAGCGGGGCGCGGCCGAGGTCCTCGACGGCGTCAATCTTACCATCGGGCGCGGCGAGATCGTCGGCCTGGTTGGCGAATCCGGCTGCGGCAAGACCACGCTCGCGCACGCCATCCTGGGCATCCTGGCCGCCAATGCCCGCCACGACGCCGGCGCCATCCTTTTCGGCGGCGAGGATCTGCTGACCATGCCGCGCCGTCGGTTCGACAACGCCGTACGCGGACGGCGCATCACCTTCATCCCGCAGGACCCGTTCGGATCGTTCAACCCGCTGTTCCCGATCGGTGCGCAGACCATGGAGGTGATGAAGTGGAAGTCGCCGCGGCGCGGCGCAGGCGAATGGCGCGGTCTCGCCGGCTTCTTCAGCCGCTACCCGAGGGCGCGCCGACGCGCCGACACGGCCGCCGCCGTCGACATGCTGCGCACCGTCCAGATCCCGAAGCCGCAGCAAACCTTCGCCAAGCTGCCGCACGAGTTCTCCGGCGGGCAGCGCCAGCGCCTGATGATCGCGCTCGCGCTGCTGCCGCAGCCGGAGCTGGTGATCGCCGACGAGCCGACGACCGCGCTCGACGTGACGATCCAGGCGCAGATCCTCAAGCTGTTGCGGCAACTCGCCAAGGAACGCGGCATCTCGGTGCTGTTCACCACCCATGACATGGGCACCGCTTACGAGATCTGCGACCGCATCACGGTGATGTACGCCGGCCAGGAGGTCGAAACGGCGCCGATCGAGGAATTCTTCCGCCGGCCGAGCCATCCCTATACGGTGCGGCTGCTGGAGACCCTGCCGCGGCCCGGCCGCGAGCTCGCCGGCATCGGCGGCGAGATCCCGGCACTGGTCGATCCGCCGCCCGGATGCCGCTTTCATCCGCGCTGCACGCGCGCGAGCGACGAGTGCCGCGCCGAGCGCCCCGGCATCACGCACCTCGGCGAGCACTTGACCGACGCGCGAGACGAAGGCTCGCCACCTCCCCCTGAAAGGGGGAGGTCGACGCGCGAAGCGCGTCGGGAGGGGATCAAAGACGCGGCCTGCGACCCCTCCCCGGACCGCCTGCGGCGGTCCGACCCTCACCTTTCAGGGGAGGGTGAAACCCAGCGCCAGCGGTCGGAATATCGAAGCCATCAGGTGCGCTGCTATCACCCGATCGGCACCACGGTGCCGGCATGAGCGCCGTTTCGATCCTCACGGTCGAGGGGCTGTCGCGGCATTTTCCCGTGCGCAACATGTTCGGCTGGCGGGTCGGCACCGTGCGCGCGCTCGACGGCGTCTCGTTCGAGGTCGAGGCGGGCGAGACCTTGGGCATCGTCGGCGAGTCCGGTTGCGGCAAGTCGACCCTCGGCAAGGTTTTGGTCGGCATCCACCGACCGAGCACCGGCAGGATCACGTTCGAAACCGAAGACATCAGTGCGCTCGCCTCGCACGCGCGGCGGCGGATCGCGCCGCGGCTGCAATACTGCCACCAGGATCCCGGCCATTCGCTCGACCCGCGCTGGACCACGCGACGGTCGCTGGAGGAGCCACTGGTCGTCCATACCGACCTGCGCGCGGCCGGGCGCAGCGCGCGCATCCGCGAGATCCTCGCCCAGGTCGGGTTGCCGCCGACCCACCTCGACCTCTACCCGCACGAGCTCTCGGGCGGACAACAGCGACGGGTCGGGCTCGCGCGCATTCTCACCCTGCATCCGCGGCTAGTGGTGCTGGACGAGCCGACCTCGGGCCTCGACGTGTCGGTGCAGGCGACGGTGTTGAAGCTGTTCCGCGAGCTGCAGCGCGCGTTCTCGCTCACCTACCTGTTCATCTCGCACGACCTCTCGGTCGTGCGCATGATGTGCGACCGCGTGGCGGTCATGTATCTCGGCCGCATCGTCGAGATCGCGCCGACCGAAGCGCTGTTCGCGGCACCCAGGCACCCTTATACGCAGTCGCTGCTCGCGGCGATCCCGCAGATCGGCGGCCGCCGCGTCACCGACACATTCGTGTTGGAGGGCGAGCCGCCCGACCCGGCGCGGCTGCCGAGCGGCTGCCGCTTCCGCACCCGCTGCCCACGCGTGCAACCGGTCTGCGCCGAGACCGATCCGGCGCTGCGGTCGATCGCGGCCGGGCAGTCGGCAGCCTGCCTGTTCGCGTGATGCTTGTCGCGCGCCCAAGTGCACCGAAGCCTGTCATCCCGGCCGAGCGTCGGAAGGCGCGAGAGCCAGGCCCCCCGCGCCGTCATCCTGAGGCGCCCGAGCGAAGCGAGGGCCTCGAAGGATGCTGTTCTGCCGTGCAGCTGCTATGTTGTGCGTCCTTCGAGGCTCGCCCGACTTCGTCGGGCGAGCGCCTCAGGATGACGAGGCGGAACAAGCGTTGCCCCCGACAACACCGTCATCGTGATCAGGATGAGGGGTTGCCCAGGCTTCATCCAGGTGGATCGGCCGCGCGGCCGGTGCGCAACTCGCAGTGACGGGGCAGAGAGACTGCCAAGTCTGAGACAGTAGGAGACCTATGAGCATCAAAGGCAAGGCCTACATCGCCGGCATCTACGAGCACCCGACCCGCAAGGCCGACGACAAGTCGCTGGCGCAGCTGCATGCCGAAGTGGCGAAGGGCGCGCTCGAGGACGCCGGCTTGAGCAAGGACGACATCGACGGCTATTTCTGCGCCGGCGACGCGCCCGGCCTCGGCCCGCTGTCGATGGTCGACTATCTGGGCTTGAAGCTGCGCCACGTCGATTCGACAGATACCGGCGGCTCCTCATACGTGGTGCATGTCGGGCATGCGGCGGAAGCGATCGCCGCCGGCAAGTGCAACGTCGCGCTGATCACGCTTGCCGGCCGCCCGCGCGCCGAGGGCATGGCGACCGGAACGGCGCCGCGCGTCTACAACCCGGCCGCGCCCGACGTCGCGTTCGAGTTTCCGTTCGGCCCGACCATCGTCAACATGTACGCGATGTGCGCGATGCGGCACATGCACGAATTCGGCACCACCAGCGAGCAGCTCGCCTGGATCAAGGTCGCGGCCTCGCACCATGCCCAGCATAATCCGCACGCGGTGCTGCGCGACGTCGTCACGGTCGAGGAGGTTGTGAACTCGCCGGTGATCGCCGATCCGCTGCACCGGCTCGACTGCTGCGTGATCAGCGACGGCGGCGGCGCGATCATCGTCACCAGCCCCGAGGTCGCGAACAGCCTCCAGCGCCCGCGGGTGAAAATTCTCGGCGCCGCCGAGGCGCCGAAGCACACGATGGGCGGCCGCTTCGACGTGACCGCGACCGGGGCGGAGCGCTCGGGCGCGGCGGCGTTCGCGGAAGCGGGCGTGAAGCCTGCCGACATCAAGTACGCCTCGATCTACGACAGCTTCACCATCACGGTGCTGATCCAGCTCGAAGACCTCGGCTTCTGCCCGAAGGGCAAGGGCGGCGCGTTCGTCGCCGACGGCAACCTGATCGCAGGGACCGGCAAGCTGCCGTTCAACACCGATGGCGGGGGCTTGTGCAACAATCATCCGTCCAACCGCGGCGGATTGACCAAGGTGCTGGAAGCGGTGCGGCAGCTGCGCGGCGAGGCGCACCCGGCCGTGCAGGTCGAGAACTGCGACCTTGCGCTGGCGCACGGCACTGGCGGCTCGCTCGCCACCCGCCACGGCAGCGCCACCGTGGTGCTGGAACGGGAGTGAGCGAGATCGCGCATTCCGCTGACCAGCTTCCAGCATCCCATCTTCACATGGCGGCCAGGATGGGGCGGATTCTTCATACCCCTCGGTCACTCGCCTTGTGGCGATCTTTTTTGCGCAATCGCGCCCTCAAGGGACTCGCGGATGACGCGCTGATAGGGGATGCCACGCGCGCGCGCGATTTTCTTCACGGCATCGAGGAGCCGAACGGGAAGCCGCATGTTAACGCGCGCGTCCTTTCTCTCGAATTCGAATTGAACCGGCTTGAAGTCCGACAGGTCGTATTCCGTCAAATCGGCCGTCGCCACGAAGTTTTCGGCCTGCTCGTCTGTCTTAAATCTCGGGATTTTCTTTTTCATAATGCTCGACCTCCTTCCGGTGCATGTAGCGGGCGCTGATTGGTCTAACGAGACGCTGGCCGTCGCGTGTTCTGAACGTGAACACGAGAAAGATGGACCGGCCGCGCTTCCCTTTCCCTATAGCCAGAAATCGCTCCTCGTCCTTTGAGTGCGCCATGTCTGGCCGCACCGTCAGCGGCCCGTTGAACAGATGCTCGATCTCGGTGATGGAAACGCCGTGTTTCTTGCATTTCCCGCGGTTTCCCGCGTCCCAATCGAACCCTTCGACACGCCTGCTCACTTATATAGAGTGCACGTTTGTACATACAAATGCAAGATTTTTGCGGAGCGATTTGCTCACGCGCCGGCGAACTCTCGCGCTCAACATCGTTCGATGCCATTCCGCACGCATGCCCATGCCCCAGAAAGTCAAACGAGCAGGATGGGACGATGCCTTCCTTCTGGAGCTCCTCGCTCAGATGCGATAGCCCTACCTTTCAGGGGAGGATTGGCGGAATCGTTGGGGTGAAATCATGACCGGTCAACAGCAAAGAAAGATTCCCGCGCCGCAGGTGACGCCGGAGACCAAGCGCTACTGGGACGCCGCCGGGCAGGGCACGCTGCTGATCAAGACCTGCCTTGCCTGCGGCAAGGCCCACCACTATCCGCGCTCGCTTTGCCCGTACTGCTTCAGCGACAACACCGAGTGGCGGCCGGCGTCGGGACGCGGCACCATCTACTCGTACAGCGTCATGCGGCGCACCGCGGTCCCGTACGCGATCGCCTACGTGACGCTCGAGGAGGGCGTGACGATGATGACCAACATCGTCGACTGCGACCTCGACAGGATCGCGATCGGGCAGAGCGTCAAGGTGGTGTTCATGCCGAGCGAGGGCGGGCCGCCGGTGCCGTGCTTCACGCCCGCCTGAAAGCGCACGCGCCCGCTGCCGTTCAGGCGCTCCCCTTGGCGCGGTCCGCCATTCGCGAAACCGATCGTCTCGACGGCCCCGGCTCAAACTATTCGAACACCATGCTGACGATCTCCGCCACCAGCGCGGGGCGCTCCTGGCCTTCGAGCTCGACGATGCAGTCGCTGGTGATGCGCGCGCCGCCGGCGACGAGATGGACCTCCTTCAGGGTCATGTGCATGCGCAGGCGCGACCCCGCAGGCACCGGGCTGGTGAAGCGCACCTTGTTCGACCCATAGTTCACCCCACGCGACTTGTTGCGAACGTCATAGAGCCGGTAGGCCATTTGCGGCACCAGCGACATCGTGAGGTAACCATGCGCGATGGTCTTGCCGCCTGGCATGTCGCGCTTGGCGCGCTCGACATCGACATGGATCCACTGATGATCGCCGGTGGCGTCGGCAAACCGCTGGATCATCGTCTGGTCGACCGTGATCCAGTCGCTGGGTCCGAGCTTGCAACCGATATGGCGGGCGAGATCCGCGGGTCTTTCGACGACCAGCACCGGGGCGTCCCCTGCCCTGCTCAGCGGCCGGCGAAGTTCGGCACGCGGCGCTCGGCCATGGCCTTGACGCCTTCCCTGAAGTCGTCGCTGGTGCGCAGGCGCTTCTGCTCGACGAGCTCGTGGTCGGTCGCCTTGCGCACCCGATCGGCGAGGCCGGCGCGCATGGTGGCGCGCGTCGCCATCACGGCGAGCGGGGCGTTCTCGGCGATCTCGGCGGCGAGCGCGAGCGCCGCGGTGCGGACCTCGGCCTGCGGCACCAGCACGTCGGCGAGCCCCATCTTGTGGGCATCCTCGCCGCTGACGCGGCGGCTGGTATAGAACATCAGCGCCGCCTGACTCGGCCCGATCAACGCCGGCAGCGTCGTCGTCAGTCCGAAGCCGGGATGGAAGGCGAGCCGGGTGAAGTTGGCGGAGAAGCGCGCCTCCGGACAGGTGACGCGAAAGTCCGCCACCAGCGCGAGGCCAAGCCCGCCGCCGACCGCGGCGCCGTGCACCGCCGCCACAATCGGCTTCTTGCTCTGAAACAGCCGGATCGCTTCAACGTAGAGGTGGCCAACGCCCTGCATCTGCTCGCCTGGCCGCTGGCCGGCAGAATCGAGCGTCGAGCCATCGCCGAAATTGGCGCCGGCGCAGAACGACTTGCCTTGCGCGGCCAGCACGACCGCGCGGCAGCCGTCGTCGGCGTCGAGCGCTTCGAGCGCGCCGCCGATCTCGTGGATCAGCGCCACGTCGAAGAAATTGTGCGGCGGCCGGCGGATCTCGATCAGGGCGACGAGGCCGAACCTTTCGACGCCGATGTCTTTGAACGGGCCCATGCAAAACACTCCTTGCGATCTACTCTACAGCATCTAGAGCGTGATGGTTTCATGTTGAGTCGTCATGCGCGGGCTTGACCCGCGCATCCATCTGCTTGGCAGAACTCTTGCGAAGGTGATGGATTGCCGGGTCAAGCCCGGCAATGACGAAGCGCGGGCATGACGAGTGTAGGTACGCACATCAACTCCTGCATTCGCGGTAACGATCGCTCGCGGGCAACAGCTCCCGTCCGTCGACCGCCCGTTTCACGATCAAGGCGTCGACTACCGAGATCCCCTGCCCTTCCGGGTGCACCAGCACCGGGTTGAGATCGACCTCCGCGACCTCGTCGACGTGATCGGCGGCGAATTGCGCAAGGCAGATCATCAAGTCCACGAGCGCATCGACGTCGGCCGCCGGCGCGCCGCGATGCGCCTCGAGCAGCGCCGCCCCCTTGAGGCGGGCGAGGAGGGCGCGCGCCTCTTGCGGGCCGAACGGCACCGGCGAAAGCGCCACGTCGCTGAGCACCTCGACCAGCACGCCGCCCAAGCCCACCAGCAGCATCGGACCCCAGAGGTCGTCGCGCTTGATGCCGAGGATGACCTCGCGGCCCGGCGGCGCCATCGGCTGCACCAGCACGCCGAGGATGCGCGCGCCGGGCACGTGCCGCTTGGCGTTCGCAAGCACACGATGGTAAGCGGTGGGCACCGCTTCCAGCATCACCCCCAGGGCGAGCGCGCCGGCCTCGGTCTTATGCGGGATGTCAGGCGACTGCACCTTGAGCGCAACCGGCACGCCGATGGCACGGGCCACCGCTTCCGCTTCGTCCGCGGACCGCGCGAGGCCGCCTACGGGATCCTCCTCGGCGATGCCGTAGGCGGCAAGCAGCGGCCGCGCCTCGCACTCGCACAGCACCGGATGGCTCGCCGCGAGGATGCGGCCTGCCTTTTTGCGGCGCCGGGGTACCGCGGGATAAATCTCGGCCGGACGCAGGAAGCGTTCGCGCGCTGCCCGGTAGTCGGCCATGTGCCGCATGGTGCGGGCACAGTTGTGCATGTCGGTGAACAGCGGAAAGCCGGCCTCGCTCATGATCGCGACGCTGTCGTCGGCCGGTGGCGTGTAGCTCCAGAACAGGATCGGCTTCGCGGTCTCCCGCGCCAAGGCGGCGAGCGCCTCGCGCTCGCGCGCGATCACCTCGGAGCGGCGGGTCGATGCGACGATCAGCACGCCGTCGATCGCAGGGGAACCAACCAGCAGCCGCCCGAACTCCGCATAGCCGACCTTGAAGACGGCCTGAGCGGTGACGTCGACGGGATTTTGCGAGGTACCGTAGGGCGGCAGGTGGACGTCGATCGCGGCGCGGGTAGCGGCGTCGAGCTGCGGTACGTCCAACCCCGCGGCCGCCGCCGCATCGGCAAGCCACCCGCCGCAGCCGCCCGAGGAGGTGCAGATGGCCACACGCCGGCCGGCCGGCAGGCGTCCGCCGAAAGCGAGGAAGGCGGCCGCCATCTCGATCATCTGGTCGAGGCCTTCCCCTTCGATCACGCCGTAGCGCGCAAACATCGCCTGGTAGGCCGCATGGGAGCCGGCGAGCGCGGCGGTGTGGGACTGCGCCGCCCGGCGCCCCGGCTCCGAGCGTCCGATCTTGCTGACGATCAGCGGCTTGCCGGCGCGCAGCGCCTTCTCGGCGACGCGCTTGAACGTCTCCGGCGACTTCACATCCTCCAGCCACAGCAGGAACGCGTCGGTCTTGCCCTCGTCGAGCATGTAGTCGACGTAGTCGAACGCCTCGAGGCCGACCTCGTTGCCGGTGGTGACGATGTAGCGGAACGCGAGCTCGCGCGGGCGTCCGCGGTCGAAGAACGCAAAACCGACGCCACCGCTCTGGGCCACGACGGCGATCTGACCGCGGTATCGGCCTTCCGGCGGCAGCAGCGCGCGCGTGCCGGCTTCCATCACCGGACTGAAGGTCGGACACAGCGCGAGCGCCGTGTTGGCGAAGCCTTCCGAATTCGGGCCGTTCACCGCCATGTCGTAGCGGTTGGCGATGGCGCGGATATCGTCCTGCAGGCTGGCGCCGGCGGTCGCCCGCCTCCTCGGCAAAGCCGGAGGACAGGATGACGGCGGCCTTGACGCCGGCCTTGCCGCAGCGCTCGAGCTCGTCCGGTACGTGTTTGGCCGGAATGATCAGCAACGCAAGGTCGACCGCTTCCGGCAGGTCGGCGACGGAGCGGAACGCCTTGAGGCCCTGCACCTCGGTCTGGCTGCGGCTCACCGGATAGATCGCGCCGGCGAACGGGTGCCCCTTCATGACGCGCAAGATGCGTCCGCGCAGGCCGTGGGTGTCGGACGAGGCGCCGATCAGCGCCACCGTCTTCGGCCACAGCAACTTCGCGATATCGGGCACGATTGCTCAGCGCAGGCCGAGGCCGCGGGCGATGATCCCGCGCAGCACCTCGGTGGTGCCGCCCTGGATCGTCAGCTTGGGCGCGATCATGGTGGCGAAGGCGAGCTGCTCCTCGAAGGTGACGCGGTTGGTGACCTCGGGCTCGATGAAGGCGGCGAGCTCGCGCACGCGCGCCGGCCAGCCGCTGTTCCCAGATCGTGCCGACGTCCTTGACGATCGAGGCCTCGACCACCGGCTCCTTGCCGGCCTCCAGCATGCCGGCGACCGAGACCGACATGCGCCGCAGCGTGTGCAGCTGCGCGACCAGGCGGCCGAGCCCTTCGGCGCTGCGCAGGTCGGGCTTGGGTCCGAGCGCGCGAATGAGCTCGATCAGCACGTACAACGTTTCCAGGAACCGCTCCGGCCCGCTGCGCTCGTAGGCGAGCTCGCTGGTCGCCTGCTTCCAGGCGCCGTCGATCTCGCCCAGCACGTGCTCGTCGGGCATGAAGGCGTCCTCGAACACGACCTCGTTGAAATCGTGCTGGCCGGTCAGCTGGTAGATCGGGTTGACCGTGATCCCGGGCGTGCGCATGTCGACCAGGAACTGCGTCAGCCCGTGGCGGCGGTTCTCCTTGGTCGGCGCCGAGGTGCGGAACAGCCCGAGCATGTAGTCGGCGATGTGGGCGTTGCTGGTCCAGATCTTGCTGCCGTTGATGCGCCAGCCGCCGTCGGCCTTGGTGGCCTTGGTCTTGGCGGCGAACAGGTCGGAGCCGGAGCCCGGCTCGCTCATGCCGATCACGAAGCACAGCTCGCCGCGGCAGATGCGCGGCAGGATGTCCATCTTGACGTGCTCGGGCGCGTATTTGAGCAGGATCGGGCCGCTCTGCCGGTCGGCGACGAAGTGCTGGCGCACCGGCGCGTTCGCGACCCGGAACTCCTCGGTCACGACGAAGCGTTCGAGGAAGCTCCGCTCCTGCCCGCCGTACTTCTTCGGCCAGGTCATGCCGATCCAGCCCTTGGCGCCGACGCGGCGGCTGAACTCAGGACTGTGCGCGTCGCCATGCCCCGGCCGATCGGGATTGAACGTGCCGGCGGCGATCTCGTCGGCGAGAAACGCCCGCACCTCGCGGCGCAGCGCCTCGCACGCCTTCGGCAGCCGGATCTGATCGAAGCTCAGCTCTGCGGTCATGACGTCGTCCGTTCGTCAGCGCGATGCCACCAGCGGCCAGAAATCGTTGGCGCCGCGCGCCGCGACCAGGCCGCCCAGCTCCGCCGCCCAATGGCTCTCATTGCCGAAGTCGTCGCGCCAGGACAAGAGCCGCAGCGTGAACCGGTGCAGCACGTGCTCCTTGGTGAAGCCGATGGCGCCGTGGACCTGATGCGCGATGGAGACGCCTTCGGTCGCCGCCTCGGCGCAACGGATCTTGGCGGACGCGGCCTCCAGAAACAGCGCCTCGTCGGCGACATCGGCCGCCGCGAGCGCGTCGGCCGCCGATCCGGCCGCCGTCATGGCGGCGGCGACCTCGCCGGCAAGACGCGCAAGGTTGTGCTGGACCGCCTGGAACTTCGCGATCGGCCGCTCGAACGCGACGCGGTCGTTGGCGTAGCGGACCGCAAGCGAAAGGATGGCCGCAAGCGCGCCGGCGGTGGCGACGCTGCGGGCGACCGCGCCGATGAGCATCAGCGCGGCTTGATCGAGCCCGGCAGGCGCGGCCGCGACGGCGACCGGCACGGCGCCATCGAAGGTCACCGCGTTCGAGGCGTCGCCGGCAAGATTGGCGCCCTCGATCAGACGACACGCTCCGCGCTCGACCAGCGCCACCGACGGGCCGGCCGCGCCGTGCGCCAGCACGGCGATATGCTCGGCGTCGTTGGCGAACGGCACGCCCCGCGCCCGCCCGCTCATGGTGTTGTCGGTGTCGAGCGCGATACGGTCGGCGGGCCGCGCCGGCGCGACCGTCATGGCGCCGCCCGGCGCCACGATGCCGGCGTGGGCAAGCAGCCAGCCGGCCAGCAACGTCTCGACCAGCGGAACCGGCGCCGCGAACCGGCCGGCGGTCTCGATCACCGCGAAGCCGTCGGCAAGGCTCGCGCCGGCGCCGCCGTGCTGCTCCGGCACCCACGCCAGCGTCAACCCAGCTTCGACCAGCGCCTGCCACAACGGCGCTTTCCACGCCTCGTCCTTGGCCGCGTTGAGGACTTGCGGGTCGGCGAGATCGGCGAAGATCCGCCGCGCCGTCTCGGCGACGATGTTGCCGCTATCGTGCACGATGACTCCGGCTCGCACGCTGCTCTCGCGCCATGGTGGTGAGAAGTCGTAGACTTGGCAAGCGCTGTGGCCGGACCGGCGTTTCGCATGCTTCGAGGCGCGCGTTTCGCGCGCTCCTCAGCATGAGGAGGTTCGCGTATGTCACGCACAGCCTCATCCTGAGGAGCGGTCCGAAGGACCGCGTCTCGAAGGATGCCGGATTTCAGAATTGCGGTGTGTGTTTCGGAGAGAACATGTTCGAGAAGAATCTCCTGCGCGGCAAGCGCGTGCTGGTCACCGGCGGCGCCACCGGGCTCGGCCGCAGCATCGGCGCCCGCTACGTCGAGCTCGGCGCGGAGCTCGTGATCTGTGGCCGGCGCGAGGCGGTGCTGGCCGAGACCGCCGCCGCGTTCGCGCGCGAGCTTGACGCGACGGTCGAGACCCACGTCTGCGACGTGCGCGACGCCGAGGCGGTCGAGGCGATGATGGCGAAGATTTTCGCACATGCGCCGCTCGACGTGCTGGTCAACAATGCGGCCGGCAATTTCATCGCGCAGACGCACCGTCTCTCCCCGCGCGCGATCGATGCCGTGCTCGACATCGTGCTGCACGGCAGCGCCTACTGCACGGTCGCGGCCGGCCGCCGCTGGATCGACGCCGGCCGGCCGGGCACCGTGCTGTCGATCCTGACGCTGTCGGCACTCCACGGCGGCGCCCACACCGTGCCGTCGTCGATGGCGAAGGCGGGCGTGCTCGCCATGACCAAGAGCCTCGCGGTCGAGTGGGGAAAGAACAACATCCGGCTGGTCGCGGTGGTGCCGGGGCTGTTCCCCACTCCCGGCGCGTGGTCCCGCCTGATGCCGGAGGAGCGTTCGGCCGGCGACCGCCTGCGCGGCATCCCGGCCGGCCGCTACGGCGAGCATATCGAGCTTGCTAACCTGTGCAGCTATCTGGTGTCCGACCAGGCGAGCTACATCAACGGCGAGGCAGTGGTGATCGATGGCGGCAAGCGCTGGCACGGCGGCACCGCCGATGCCGGGATGCTGGAATGGAGCGACGAGGAGTGGGCCGCTATCCGTGAGAAGACGAGAGGAAAGGGTTGAGCCGTCATTGCGAGCAGAAGGCTAAGCAATCCAGTGGAGCGGCGCGGTTCTGGATTGCTTCGTCGCTGCGCTCCTAGACTAGGAAGAAACCGAGAGGGAAACGAGCTGCAATGACGGAGGCGGATGGGTTTCGGGCCCCCCACGCCGTCATCCTGAGGTGCCCGAGCGAAGCGAGGGCCTCGAAGGATGCTGCGCTGCCGTGCAGCTGCTATGTTGTGCGTCCTTCGAGGCTCGCCCGACTTCGTCGGGCGAGCGCCTCAGGATGACGAGTCAGAACAAGCGTTCCCCCCGCAACACCGTCATCCTGATCAGGGTGAGGGGTTGCCAAGTTTCATCCAGGTGGATCGGCCGCCAGGCCGGTGTGCAACTCGCAATGACGGAAGAAGTTGAGCTCAGACATCGCAAGGGCAGCAATCATGCACGCACCAACCGAGGAAGTTCTTTATTCCGTCGCTGATCGGGTCGCGACCATCACGCTCAATCGGCCCGACCGGCTCAATGCCTGGACCGGCGACATGGCCGATCAGCTGCGCGCCGCGTTCACGCGCGCGGATGCCGACGGCGAAGTACGCGCGATCGTCGTGACCGGCGCCGGCCGCGGCTTCTGTGCCGGCGCCGACATGGCGCGGCTCTCCTCGGCGGCCGCCGGCAAGCGGCAGCTGATCGCCGACGACGACGCCCCGACCGACGGCCTCGCCGCCAATTTTGCCCAGCGGCTGAGCTACATCCTCGCCGTCAGGAAGCCGATCATCGCCGCCATCAACGGCCCGGTCGCCGGCATCGGCTTCGTGCTCACGCTCTACTGCGACATCCGCTACATGGCGGAAGGCGCCAAGCTCACCACCGCGTTCGTGCGGCGCGGCCTGATCGCCGAGCACGGCGCGGCCTGGATGCTGCCGCGCCTGATCGGACCGATGAACGCGCTCGACCTGTTGTGCTCGGCGCGGCCGGTCGACGCCAAGGAGGCCGAGACAATGGGCCTCGTGCGCGTCCTAGCGGCGGAAGGCTTTCTGCCGGCGGTTAAGTCACGCGCGGCCGAGATCGCCAACCTCGCCTCGCCGCGCGCGGTCGCGATCATCAAGCGCCAGGTCTACGAGGGGCTGTTCCAGTCGCTCGCCGAGGCGACGGCGATCGCCAACCGCGAGCAGGAGCTCTGCCGCGACACCGAGGACTTCCGCGAGGGCGTGGCGCATTTCGTGGAGAAGCGCGCGCCACGGTTTACTGGGCGGTAGCAGACGCGTGGTCTCCTTGGCATCTCACCCAGAGAAAATCCAATTTAGCGACAGCACCAGGAGTTAAGCGGCTGAGCGCAGCGAGGACTTGTGCCTCGTGAGGTCGAAGCTCTCTTTAGCGGAGAAAACGCGCGCTCATGCGATCGTCGGGCTACGCTCGGCATGACGTAGAACAAGCTCGACCTGTTCGCGTGTGACGCCCGGAAACCATTCCAGAAACTCGTCCACTCGTGCGCCGTCTTCCAAATTCTCAAACAGTGCGCGTACGGGCACGCGCGTGGATTTGAACAGCCACTCGCCGCTGACCTTGCCCGGTACTCGTTCGACGGCCGGGCATTCGCTCCAATCCAGCATTCCGCAAACCTTAGTTGACGCGATCCGCCCATTCAAACGCGGCAGCCCGGATGAGCGCTGCGAAATCAGCGATACACTCGCTCCAGCAACTGGTACCCCGCATTTCGCCACCGCTCATGCCGGCTACCCTCACCGCACCCGTTCGAGCTTCTGCAGGCAGCGCACGACCTTCGGCATCGGCGTGTCCGGGAAGCTGGTGCTCCAGTTGGTGACGCCGACCTCGGCGACGTAGAGGTCGCCCCTGGAGTTCGAGCGCGAGGCCGTGCGGGGCAAGGAACTTTCCGGTCTCGAGCCCGGGGCCGTGCTCGCCGCCGAGGCGCGCGATCCTTTTGCCCTTGGCATCGACGATCGCGAGCCGAGGCCCGAGGTTCGGCACGTGCAGATTGACCGGCATGCCGGGGCCGAGCTCGCCGATGATGAAGTTCGGGTCCTTGCCGCCGCAGCAATAGAGCGCGCACGGGCGGTGCAGGTTGTTCCACTGCGTCTCGTACTTGCCGTTGCCGTCGAACACCTGCACGCGGTGGTTCTCGCGGTCGGCGACATAGACCCAGCCGTCCTCGTCGGTCGCGATATTGTGCACGATGTTGAACTCACCGGGATCGGAGCCCGGCGCGCCCCAGCTTTTGATCAGCTTGCCGTCGGGCGCGTACTTGTGGACGCAGGCATTGCCATAGCCGTCGGAGACGTAGATCTCGCCCTTGGGCGAGAGCGCGGTGTGGGTGCAGCGATGGAACGGCTCGCCGCTCATGTAGGGCGCGGGCTTGCCGGGAATGCCGATCGTGAGCAAAACCTTGCCGTCGGTGGTGCACTTGCGCACCGTGTGGTCGCCGTCGTCGGTGCAGTAGAGATTATCGTCGGCGTCGATGTGGAGCCCGTGCGCGCGCTGGAACAGCCCCTCGCCCCAGCTGGTGATGAAGTTGCCTTCGCGGTCGAGCACGACCATCGGATGGGCGCCGCGATTGAACACGTAGATGCGGTCGCGGCGGTCGACCGCGACCGCAGCGACATCCCTGAGATCCCAGCCGTCGGGCAGCCTCACCCAGTTCTCGACCACGCGGTAGCGGTGCTCGCCCGAGCCGAGGATGACCGGCGTTGCATGCATGGCATTGCTCCCTTGTGATCTGCTGTAGCGATGAGCTTATTGTTGCAGAGGCCGCTCCGAGGCGCGAGGACTTTGCATACGCCGTCCTGTCATTGCCGGTCTATGCGGGCCTTCTCGAACCAGTGATGCGCATAAGGCTCGTCGTTGAACGGCGCGACCTCCACGTATCCGCAACGGCGATAAAGCGCCTGCGCTTCGGTGAGGGCGCGGTTGGTCTCGAGTCGCAGCGTGCGCAGGCCGAATTCGCGCGCATGGCGCTCCAGGGTTTCGAGCAGACGGCGGCCGAGCCCTAGTCCCCGCGCATCGGGTGAGACCCACATGCGCTTGATCTCGCCGAGCTTGCGATCCTTCACCTTGAGCCCGCCGCAGCCGATCGGCTGGCCGCCGAGCCGGGCGATCACGAAAATCCCAGCCGGAGGCGTCATCTCATCTGCGTTGGCCGAGATCGTGTTGCCCGGATCGAACCCGGCGTCGAAGCGGCTGGCGATCTCGCCGAAGTATTGCTCGATGCACCACTGCGCGCCCGCACTGTCGGCCGCTTCCGCCTTGATCTGCACGGCGGAAGCGCGCATCAGCTGCTCGACCTCAGCCATTGCGGCGATCAGGCGATCCCTCTGTGCCGCGCTCAGCGGATCCAGAATGGAGCTCGCGAGGGCGCCGGCACGACGGTCATACTCGGCGACTTCGCGCAATCCCTTCCGGGTCAAGGTCAAGCGGCGGACGCGGCCGTCGTCCGCTGCCGCGCGCGCCTTCACCAGCCCCTGGCGCTCGAGCGAGCGCAGCAGCCGGCTGACATAGCCGGAATCGAGCTCCAGCTGCACGCGCAGCCGGCGCACTTCGGCGCCGGCTGCGCCGATCTCGTACAGCAGCCGCGCCTCGCCGAGCGGGCGGGCGCGATCGAGGAAATGGTCGTTGAGCGCGCCGATGCGCTGGCTGACGGTACGATTGAAGCTGCGCACCCGGCGCACCTGGTCGGTATCCATTCTCTGACTTTAGTCAGATAATTGGGCCAGGGCAATAGGTCACCGGCACAGCACCAACGGCACGACCGGCGACCTCGATCAGGCGGTCGCCTCGACCTTGGGCGGCAAGCGGAACAGCGTCACGAAGCGGTCGGCGAGCGCGCGGTCGCCTTCGATCGCCAGGGCGCCGCCCGCCGCAAGCGCCCGCAGCGGCTGGCCACCGTAGACCGCGGCGGCAATCGCCGCGGCGGGGCCGGTGAAAACCACGTCGGCCCCATCGGCCGGACCGCGCCGAACCGCGCCGAACCGCGATGCGGCCATCGGCCAGGCGGGCGAGATAGCGCTCCGCGCCGATGCGAAAGCCGATGCGCGCGAATGCCGCGCGCCCGGGGCCACCTACCACCCGAGCATCAACCGTCTCGACCTCGGCTGGGCGCCGGCGGTGCGGGACGAGGGCCGGCGATGCACTGGTACGGCTGGACCGTTACCACGCTGATCAGCGCGACCACCCGCAAGATCCCGCCGTCGCTCACCTGGATCCCTCCCGCTCGCCGCCATATCGATCCTAACCTACGTGCTGCGGTTCTTTTGGCGTTGGTCGGCGCACGGCATTGAAGCCGAGCTTGCGTCTCCGGCTCACCGCTCGACGTCGATGCTTCTGAATTTGCGCTTGTCAAATGGCGTCTTCTCGTCATCGCAAGCGTCCTTGACTTCGTCGTCGCTCAAGAGCTGCACCAGCTCTTGACCCGGCACCGCCATCGCGCCCTCCGGCTTGATGCCGGCCAAGTCGAGAGACTTGATCTCTTCGGGCTTGCTCCCGGGACCGGACCATCGGAACACTGCAAATCCCCGCGCGCTGTCGGAGACCGGACCTGCGACGATGATGTAGCGAGCCCCTCCTCCGGGAAGCAGATCCATGCTTCGGAACCCGCGGCCCTCCAGCTCCACCGGTACGGCCTCACCGAACTCCGGCGGATCCCCCTTGTCGACCACCGCAGCTGGATTCTTGAACGGAACAACGACTGCCCTGCCGTCGGACCGCAGCGGCTTGCGGAACCCGATCAGCAGGCCGCCCTCGGGCGTCGCCGCCAACGCCTCGACATCCATCTTGGAAGGCTCGACGGCAGCGGCCTTGGCGAGTGGATCGCGGAGCGATTTGATCGGCCTTCCAACACCGGTAAGCGTCGGCTTTCCACCACTCGTTCCGATCGTCGTCGCGAAGAACAGCTTGCGCTTGGGCTTGTCCTCGCCATCGCTGTTGAAAGAATGCGAGCTGATCCAATAGATCCGGTCGCCGATCGCGGCGGCAGCCTCGACATCGGATTTGTCGAAGGAGGTGAAGGACTCCATGTCGGCGCTCGCGACCGGTTGGCGCTTGCCGCGTTCGTATATCTGGAGTCTGTTAGTCTCATCGCTCGCGACTGCGAAGTGGCTGGGATCGAGGAAAGCGCCGGCGGACGCCTCGCAAATTCCGATGTACTCGGTTGCCGCATGGGCGCCCGACGCGGCAAAAGCGACGAGCAGGGCGAGAGGAATCAGGCCACGCGTCATGGTGTCATTCCATCCGTCAGGGACGGCGATGCGGCTCGACCAGCCACGGATTCCCGCGACCGGCGCTCCAGCCATCCGGCTCTTGTAATGCTAAGTTGCGTGTCTGATCAAGAACCATTTTACAACGAGTGGCGGCAACCGGGGGGCGAAGAGACTCGAACAGACGGTCGCCGGCTCTCAGCCCGCCCGGCTGACTTTGGCCGGCAGCGGAAACAAGGTGACGAAGCGCTCGGCCAGCACCCGATCACCTGCGACCGACAAGGCGCCCGCGGCCGCAAGCGCGCGCAGCGGCTGGCCGCCGTAGACGGCGGCGGCGATGGCGGGCGCCGTCCCGGTAAAGATCGCGTCGGCCTTATCGAGCGCACCGCGCGCGACCGCGATGCGGCCATCGGCCAGGCGAGCGAGATAGCTCTCGGCGCCGATGCGAAAGCCGATGCGCGCGCGCATGCCGCGCGCCCGGCGCGGGTCGAGCATGGTGCGGAACGACAGGAACAGCGAGACCGCGCTGAGCGGCAGGCTCGGGTCGTGCTCGGATGAGCGCGCCGCCCACCTGCCGAGCGTCTGGAAAATCGGTTCGCTCTCATATCCCCAGGCGGTGAGCTCGTAGACCTGAGCCGACGCCGGCGGCGGCAGCTTGCGGCGCGTGAGCACGCCGGCCGTCTCCAGCCCCGCGAGGCGCTGCGTCAAAATATTGGCACTTATACCCGGTAGGTCGGCGCGCAGGTCGCTGAAGCGTTTGGGCCCGAGCATCAGCTCGCGCATCACCAAGAGCGCCCAGCGCTCGCCCACCAGATCGAGCGCATGCGCGGCCCCGCAAGCATCATCATACCGGCGGCGCGAGGTCCTGGAGCGCTTAGTTATTTTTTTTAACTTCATGGTTGTTTTTTATAACATGAGCGGCTATGAGGGTCAAACCAACAAAAGGAGCCATCGATGTCGAAGCTTATCTTCGTGAATCTTCCGGTGACCGATCTCAAGCGCGCCACCGCTTTCTATGAGGCGATCGGCGCGACCAAGAACCCGCAGTTCTCCGACGACACGGCGTCCTGCATGGTCTTTTCCGAGACGATCCATGTGATGCTCTTGACGCACGACAAGTTCCGCCAGTTCACCCCCAAGGCGATCGCAGACGCGCGCAAGGTGAGCGAGGTGCTGATCGCCATTTCGGCCGACAGCCGCAACGGCGTCGATGCGCTGGTCGACAAGGCGAACCCGGCCGGCGGCAAAGCCGATCCGGCGCCGAAGCAGGACCACGGCTTCATGTACAGCCGCAGCCTGGAGGACCCCGACGGTCATATCTGGGAGGTGGTGTGGATGGACTTGGCGGCAGCGACCGCCGGCGGCCAGGCAACCGCGGCGGCTTGATAGAAAGCCCGAACCGAAGGGGCACCGCGCGTCCAGCCTCCGGTGTCCCCGGCGCGGCGCAGCGCCAAGCGGCGCGCCGCAGAACCTGGGCCTTACCGAGCGCGGTGTCTTGAAGGTCCCGCACCTGCGCAGCAGCGCTGCGCGCTGCGGCGCGTGCGGGACACAATTTCAATGCTGAAGCCCAACTCAAGGAGAAACGCACATGAGCTATATCGATGGATTTGTCATTCCGGTGCCGGCCGGGAAGAAGCAGGCCTATCGCGAGGTGGCCGCCAAGGCCGCTCCGATCTTCAAGGAGCACGGCGCGTCGCGCATCGTCGAATGCTGGGGCGACGACGTGCCCGACGGCAAGACCACCGATTTCAAGCGGGCGGTGAAGGCCGAAGCGGGCGAGACGGTGGTGTTTTCCTGGATCGTGTGGCCGTCAAAGGCCGTGCGCGACGAGGGCAACAAGAAGGTGATGAACGATCCGCGCATGAAGATGGGCGACGACATGCCGTTCGACGGCAAGCGCCTGATCTATGGCGGCTTCGAAATCCTGCTCGATAGCGGGGAGTAGTGATGATGGCCAAGATCGTTCCTTGCCTTTGGTACACCGACAAGGCCGAGGAGGCCGCCCGTTTGTACGTCTCGTTGCTGCCCGACTCACGCATCGACAACGTGACTACCCTGCCGGCCGACACGCCGAGCGGGCCGGAAGGATCAGTGCAGGTGGTCGAGTTCACGCTCGCCGGCCAGCCCTTCCTGGCGATGAAGGCGGGACCGCTCGACGCGTTCAATCATTCCATCTCGTTCATGGTGAACTGTGCCGACCAGGCCGAGATCGACCGCTTGTGGGCGGCGCTGTCCGAAGGCGGCACGGTCGAGCAGTGCGGCTGGCTGAAGGATCGCTACGGCGTGTCGTGGCAGATCGTGCCGAGCGTGTTCGGCGAGATGATGAAGGACAAGGACCGCGCCAAGGTCCGCCGAGTCGCGCAGGCCATGCTCAAGATGGTCAAGTTCGACATTGCGGAGCTGCAAAAGGCCTACAGGGGCGAAGCTGCCGCGTAGGGCGGATCAGCGACGCGTAACCTGCCCTACGGATCGGCCCATATCGTCATTGCGAGCCAAGGCGAAGCAATCCGGGAAAGCGGCCGCGTTCCTGGATTGCTTCGTCGTCGCGCCTAGGAAGAAACGGAGGGGAAACGACTCGCAATGACGCAGGCGGATGGGTTTCGGGCGCCTCCACGCCGTCATCCTGAGGTGCCCGAGCAAAGCGAGGGCCTCGAAGGATGCTGCTCTGCCGTGCAGCTGCTGTGTTGTGCGTCCTTCGAGGCTCGCCCGACTTCGTCGAGCGAGCGCCTCAGGATGACGAGTCAAAACAAGCGTTCCCCCACAACACCGTCATCCTGATCAGGATGAGGGATTGCCCAAGTTTCATCCAGGTGGATCGGCCGTCAGGCCGGTGTGCAACTCGCAATGACGGGGCGGCGTTGGCATAGGGCGGATTGGCGAAGCGCGATCCGCTGTTCTTCGGGCGACTACGCCGTCGGCTAACCCGTCCTCCCCTACCTCCGCGTCGGGTTGATTGGGTCCGGCGCAGCGTTTAGCGTTGGCGGCACAACAGAACAAAGCCGCCGCGCACGGCGTCAGGCTTCCGCTCGGCGGTCACATGGGAGGACGCGATGCGACCAGCGCTCGTCGGAACCGCTGCGGCCTTGGCCATTTGCCTGATCGCCACCCTGCCCGCGGCCGCCCAGAAGCAGGGCGGCACGTTGCGCGTCTACCACCGCGACAATCCGCCGTCGGGCTCGATCCACGAGGAAGCCACGATCTCGACCGTGTGGCCGTTCATGGCGGTGATGAACAACCTCGTGATGTTCGACCAGCACAAGCCGCGCAACAGCCTCGACACCATCGTACCGGATCTGGCCGAGAGCTGGAAATGGAGCGAGGACCGCAAGCAGCTCTCGTTCAAGCTGCGCCAGGGCATCAAATGGCACGATGGCCAGCCCTTCAGCGCCAAGGACGTGGCCTGCACCTGGGACCTGCTCACCGGCAAGGCCAAGGACGGCCTGCGCATCAATCCGCGCGGCGGCTGGTACCACAATCTCGAAAAGGTCGGGGTCGACGGCGACTATGACGTGACGTTCGAGCTCAAAGAGCCGCAGCCGTCCTTCCTCGGCCTGCTGGCCGCCGGCTACACGCCGATCTATCCGTGCCACGTCTCCCAGCGCGACATGCGCACCAAGCCGATCGGCACCGGGCCGTTCAAGTTCGTCGAGTTCAAGCGCAACGAGAGCGTCAAGCTCACGCGCAATCCCGACTACTTCAAGCCGGGCCGGCCCTACCTCGACGGCATCGATATCCGGGTGATCTCGAGCCGCTCGACCCGTATCCTCGCCTTCGTGTCAGGCGAATTCGACCTGACCTTCCCGGACGACGTCACCATCCCGTTGCTCAAGGACGTCGAATTGCAGGCCCCGAAGGCGATCTGCGAGCTGCGCGCGACCGGCGTCTCGATCAACCTTCTGGTCAACCGCGATGCGCCGCCGTTCAACGATGCCAAACTGCGCAACGCGCTGGCGCTCGCCATGGACCGCAAGAGCTTCGACGACATTCTGGGCCAGGGCAAGCTCGGCATCGCCGCGGCCATGCAGCCGCTGCCGGAAGGCTTCTGGGGCATGCCGGAGGAGATGATCAGCGCGCTGCCGGGCTACGGCAAGGACGTCGACAAGAACGTCGCCGAGGGGCGCGCGATCATGCAGAGCCTCGGTTACGGTCCCGACAAGCCGCTCAAGATCAAGGTCTCGACCCGCGACATCGAGATCTACCGCGACCCGGCCGTGATCCTGATCGACCAGCTCAAGAAGATCTGGGTCGAAAGCGAGCTCGAGGTCATCGACACCACCATCTGGCACCGCAAGGTCACGCGCGGCGACTACACGGTCGGCCTCAACCTGACCGGCATCGGCGTCGACGATCCGGACGTCAACTTCGTCGAGAACTACACCTGCAAGTCGGAGCGCAACTACAACCGCTACTGCAATCCGGAGGTCGACAAGCTGATCGCCGAGCAGTCGAAGGAAGCCGACATCGAGAAGCGCAAGAAGCTGGTCTGGCAGATCGAAGGCAAGCTCGCCGAGGACGGGGCGCGGCCGATCATCCTCTACCGGCGCGACGGCACCTGCTGGCACCCGCACGTCAAAGGCCTCACGCTCCATACCAACAGCATCTACAACGGCTGGCGCATGGAGGACGTCTGGTTGAACAAGTAGCGCGCCGGCGGCGCGACGATGGCCGTCCCTCCGGGGAGTCTAGCCGCAAAACCGGGCGTGTCCCGCATGCGCTGCAGCGCGCAACGCCGCTGCGCAGATGCGGGATCCCGGTTGCTTCTCTGCACGCAAGTCAAACAACCGGGGCCCCGGGTCTGCGGCGCACCGCTTTGCGCTGCGCTGCGCCCGGGACACGGGCGCAGGGGCTGACCCCGTGGGGGCTTACCTGATCCGCCGGCTGCTGCTGATGATCCTGACGCTGTTCGGGATGTCGGTGCTCATCTTCGTCTTGCTGCGCATCCTGCCCGGCAACATCGCCGACATCCTGTTCGACGCCGCCGGCATGATCAACGTGGCGGAGAAGGCCAAGCTCGAGGCCGAGCTCGGGCTCGATAAGCCGATCGTCGTCCAGTACCTCAACTGGATCGGAGGCCTGATGCGCGGCGATCTCGGCTATGCCTACGTCTCCGAGCAGCCGGCGCTCAACGAGATCCTGCCGCGCATCCCGATCACCGCCAAGCTCGCCGCCATGGCGCTGTTGTTCTCGATCCTGTTCGGGGTGCCGCTCGGCGTCATCAGCGCGGTGCGCCAGAACACCACGCTCGACTACGTGCTCCGGGTCGTGAGTCTCAGCGGGCTGTCGCTGCCGTCGTTCTGGCTCGGGCTGTTGATCCTGATGGCGTTCGTGCATTTCCTCGGCTGGATCCCGATCTACTCCAAGCCGCCGGCCACGCTGTGGGACGAGCTGCTGTTGCTCAGCATCCCGGCGGCGGCGGTCGGATTCCGCGCCTCGGCGCTGATCATGCGGCTGACACGCTCGTCCATGCTGGAAGTGCTGCGCCAGGACTACATCCGCACCGCGCGCGCCAAGGGCGCGTCCTACAACGCCGTCAACTACGACCACGCGCTGCGCAACGCCGTGCTGCCGATCATCACCATCATCGGCATCGAGGCGGCGTTCCTGATCGGCGGCCTGATCGTCACCGAGACCGTGTTCAACATCCCCGGCGTCGCGCGCTTCCTGGTCGAGGCCATCCGCTGGCGCGACTACCCGATCGTGCAGAACCTGGTGATGTTCATCGCGGTAGTGGTGGTGACGGTGAACTTCATCGTCGACATGGCCTACGCGGTGCTCGATCCGCGCATCAAGTACGAGGAATGACCCGTGGCGGTGATCGACCATCAGGCCGAGCTCAGCCGTGCCGGCGCCGGCGTCGAGGGATTCTGGGGCGGCGTCGGCTTCTTCATCCGGCGCTATCCGCTCGGGGCGGCGGGCGCGCTGATCGTCGCGGTGTTCGTGCTGATGGCGTTGTTCGCCCCCTGGATCACGACGTTCGATCCGACCAGCACCAACGCCCGCGCCTCGCTGGCGCCACCTGGCAGCGTGCATTGGCTCGGCGCCGACTTCATGGGCCGCGACATGTGGAGCCGCATCGTCCATGGCGCGCGCATCTCGCTCACCGTCGGCATCGGGTCGATGCTGCTCGGCTGCCTGATCGGCGTCACCGTGGGGCTGCTGTCGGGCTATTTCGGCGGCTGGCTCGACCTGATCGTGCAGCGCTTCATGGACATGCTGCAGTCGCTGCCGCTGTTGGTGATGGCGCTGGTGATGGCGGCCTCGCTCGGGCCGTCGATGACCAACACCATCATCGCGATCTCGATCCCGCTGGTGCCGAATGTGGCGCGGGTGATCCGCTCCAACACGCTGATGCTGCGCGTGCTGCCGTTCGTCGAGGCGGCGCGCGCGGCCGGCATGAACGAGCTCTCGATTGCGCTGCGCCACGTGCTGCCGAACACGCTGGCGCCGCTGATCGTACTGGCGACCGCCCAGCTCGGCGCCGCCATACTCACCGAGGCGGCGCTGTCGTTCCTCGGGCTCGGCATCCCCGAGCCGCATCCCTCGTGGGGACGCATGCTGTCGGAATTGGCGGCCGAGTACGTGCGGACCGCGCCCTGGCTGGTGATCTTTCCCGGCATCGCGATCAGCCTCGCGGTGTTCGGCACCAACCTTCTGGGCGACGCGCTGCGCGACATCCTCGATCCGCGCGAGCGCACCTGATGGGCCGCCGGCCCCTTTGGTCGTTTCGGGGCGCGCAGGCGCGGGCCCGCACTCCATGCTCCCGGCGCCTCGGTTGGCGATGCCGGCAGGAATCATGGATTCCGGCCTCGTCGCGGCGCGGCGTCCCGGAATGACAGACCTGAACGTCACCACGGCTGCGATGCCGGCGACGGAGGACGTCACCACCCTGCTCGACGTCGAAAACCTGCAGACCTTCTTCTTCACGCGCCACGGCATCCTCAAGGCGGTCGACGGCGTCAGCTTTTCGGTACGGCCGACGGAGACGCTGGCGATCGTCGGCGAGTTCGGGCTGCGGCAAGAGCGTGACCGCGCTCTCGCTGATGCGGCTGGTGCCGGATCCGCCCGGCCGCATCGTCGGCGGCGCGGTCCGGCTCGCCGGGCTCGACCTCCTGGCCTTGAGCGAGGAAGCGATGCGGGGCGTGCGCGGCAACGAGATCTCGATGATCTTCCAGGAGCCGATGACGTCGCTCAATCCGGTGATGACCATCGGCCGGCAGATCGCCGAGGTGCTGTTGCTGCACGAGGATTTGAGTCGGGGCGCGGCGCACCGCAAGGCGGTCGACATGCTCCGCCTGGTGCGCATCCCGGAGCCGGAACAGCGCGCCAGGGAGTATCCGCACCAGCTTTCGGGCGGCATGCGCCAGCGCGCCATGATCGCCATGGCGCTCGCCTGCAACCCGAAGATCCTGATCGCCGACGAGCCGACCACCGCGCTCGACGTCACCATCCAGGCGCAGATCCTCGACATCATCCTCGAGCTGCAGCGCAAGCTCGGGACCGCCGTGATCCTGATCACCCACGACCTCGGCGTGGTGGCCGAGACCGCGCAGCGCGTCATCGTGATGTACGCGGGCCGCAAGGTGGAAGAAGCGCCGGTCGAGGAGCTGTTCGCGCGGCCGCTGCATCCCTACACCCACGGCCTGCTGGCCTCGATCCCGCGCCTCGGCCTGATGCGCGGCGAGATCGAC
Source organism: uncultured Alphaproteobacteria bacterium (assembly GCA_963788095.1). Lineage (GTDB taxonomy): Bacteria > Pseudomonadota > Alphaproteobacteria > Rhizobiales > Xanthobacteraceae > CAVTXS01. Next base: position 161,400 of record CAWBFP010000015.1, read on the forward strand.
CACACCGGCGACCGGCTGCAGGAAATCCCCGGAATGGTGCCGCCGCTGACCAACCTTCCTGAGGGGTGCGCGTTCGCGCCGCGCTGCCCCCACGCGATTGATCGTTGCCATCGGCAATACCCCGGCTACGAGCAGAACCGGCCGGGGCACTGGGTGGCATGCTGGCGCGCGCGCGAGCTCTACGGAGCTGCCGATGCCTGAACGCGGCCGCGTCTCGACCGTCGTTGCCGGCACGCCGGTGCTCGAGGTTGCCGACCTCAAGAAGCATTTCGCCATTCAGATCGGGATACTGCGGCGCACGATCGGGCACGTGTTCGCGGTCGACGGCGTGAGCTTCGCGATCCGCGCAGGCGAGACCCTTGGGCTGGTCGGCGAGTTGGGCTGCGGCAAGTCGACGGTCGGGCGCACGGTGCTGCGGCTGTTGGAGCCGACCGACGGCAGCATCAAGGTCAACGGCGAGGACATCACCCGCCTGAGCAAGGCGCAGCTGCGCCCCTATCGCCGCGAGATGCAGATCATCTTCCAGGATCCGTTCTCCTCGCTCGACCCGCGCATGTCGGCCGGCGACATCGTCGGCGAGCCGCTGCGCGTGCACGGCATCGGCCGCGGGCGCGAGCGCGCGGCGCGCGTCGCCGAGCTGTTCGACCGCGTCGGGATGCGCAAGACGCAGATGGCGAACTACCCGCACCAGTTCTCCGGCGGGCAGCGCCAGCGCCTCGGCATCGCGCGCGCGCTGGCGCTCAACCCGCGGCTGATCGTCGCCGACGAGCCGGTGTCCGCGCTCGACGTCTCGATCCAGGCGCAGGTGCTCAACCTGATGATGGACCTGCAGCGCGAGCTCGGCCTTGCCTATCTGTTCATCTCGCACAATCTCGCGGTGGTCGAGCACATCAGCCACAATATCGCGGTGATGTATCTCGGCCGCATCGTCGAGCACACCGACAAGAAGACGCTGTTCACCGCGTCGCTGCATCCCTACACGGAATCGCTCCTGCTGGCGGTGCCGGTGCCGGACCCCGCCATCAAGCGGCAGAAGCGCGTGTTGCAGGGCGACGTGCCGAGCCCGGTGCGGCCGCCGTCCGGCTGCCATTTCCACACCCGCTGCCCGTACGCGGTCGAACGCTGCCGCCTCGAGTCCCCCGCGCTGCGCGAGGTGCGGCCGGGGCAGCTGGTGGCGTGCCATCTCCGGTAAAGTTGCGGCCGGTTGCATACCGCTTCACCGCGAACGCACACGAGCCTATGGTGCTTGAGTTTCTGGGCTGTGAGGTGTACCTTCCCGTATCATCTGGCAACACCGCATAACGCGCAAAATGTTGCCAGCGTGTTGCCAGGGGGAATCGCTCATGCGAAAGAAGCTCACCGATCGCACGTTGCAGAGCTTGAAGGCCGAGGACACGCTCTATGACGTTATGGACATCGTGACGCCCGGCTTCGGCGTGCGGGTATCTCCGGAGACTGGCCGGCGCACCTTCATCCTGTTCACGCGTTATCCGGGCAGTTCAAACCCGACACGGCGAGCGCTGGGCGAGTATCCGTCTATGACGCTCGAAGCAGCGCGCAGGAAGGCTCAGGATTGGCGCAACCTGATCAAACAGGGCAAAGACCCGGCGCATGAGGAAGCGCGTCAGCGAGCCGCAGAGGCCCGTAAAAGGGCTATCACATTCGGCGCCGTGTTCGAGGACTTCGCGGCCGAGAAGCTGGCCCGCGAACGTCGCGGCGCGAAGGTGGTGCTCGACATCAAGCGCGACTTCATGCCCAGCTGGGCGAGCCAGCCGATAACGGAGATCACGCCGCACGACGTTCGCGAGATCGTCAAGGTGGTCGCGGCCCGCGGCCCGTATCAGGCGCACAACTCGCTCGGCCATGTGCGGCGCCTATTCAGCTGGGCGATCGATCAGCACGTCTATGGGATCGAGATTTCGCCGTGCGACCGCCTGAAGCCCAAGGCCATCATTGGCGAAAAGAAGCCACGGTCGCGGGTGCTCACGGATGACGAGGTCCGGGCGCTCTGGCGCACCTCGAAACGACTGCCGTACCCATACGGCGAGCTGTTGCGCATGCTGCTACTTACCGGTCAACGGCATCAGGAAGTGTGCGGCGCGCGCTGGCGTGAGATCGATTTTCAGGCGAAGGTGTGGACGATCCCGTCCGAGCGCTTCAAGAGTGACGCCGAGCACCGCGTGCCGCTTACCGATGACGTGCTTGCACTGCTGGGCGAGCTGCCGCGGTTCCGCAAAGGCGATCACCTGTTCTCGACCACCTTCGGCGTGCAGCCGACGCGCATTAATGACAAGGTCAAGACCGACCTCGATGCGCGACTGCTGCGCACGTTGAAGGCAATGGCGCGAATGCGCGGCGAAGATCCGAAGCGGGTCGAGCTGCGCGGATGGGTCATTCATGACCTAAGGCGAACGCTGCGTACTCACCTCGCGGCGCTGCGCATTCAAGATCATGTCGCGGAGATGGTGGTCGGCCACGGCCGCAAAGGCATTGCGCGCGTGTACGACCAACACCGATACGACAGCGAAATGCGCGAGGCATTGACGGCGTGGTCGGCACGGCTTCGCGGGATTGTCTCGCCGCCGGCGCCCAAGAGCGCCGACGTGGTGTCGATATTCGGAGCGCGCTGACATGTCGGCGAACCGCGACGAGACGGCAAAGCTTATCCGCGAGCTTCAGCGCCTTATAGCCCGGTTGCGCACTGTGGTGCCGAACGAGGCCGCACTGGGAGAGCTGATCGTTAAGCTGTGGCGCGATATAAAACTGAAAGAGATCCGCAAGCTGCCGCTGGAGAAACAATTAGAGGCCGCGTTCGACCTTGGCATCGAGATCGGGCGGGAACAGGCGACCGTTAAGAAGAAACGCGGGCGCAAGCGGAATGCTCGCCCAGAGGACAAGGTGCTTCAGTTGCTCGCCAAAGGTCACAGTCTGCGTCAAGCTTGCTTTCTTGCAGTGAAGGACAAGGCCAAGGCCGAAACCTTGCGCCGTAACCTCACCGCCGAATGCAGCGCCAAGGCGTGGAAGACGATGGCGCGTGAGTGGTACGGTTGAGCGGAAATTTCCGACAAAATTCCACTCAGTTTTCTACACGGTTTCTACAGTTGAGCGGATATTTTCCGCGTTGATACCCTCAATTTTCTTCATTACCTGACGCTCCGCGAACGCAATCCTGCTTCGGGGAGATGAATATGAAATTGATCGAGTTCGATAGGCTGAGGGACCTCGGCGTTCCTCATGGCCGCGTTCAACTGTGGCGCCTCGTCCGCGAGGGCAGGTTCCCGAAGCCGATCAAGATCGGCAGCCGCAACGCTTGGATCGCAAGCGAGATCGATCGCTGGATCGTCGAGCAAATCGCCAAGCGCGACGGCGCGGCGGTGGAGGCGGCGTGATGGCCGACACGCTGCGCCACTACTGCCGCCACCAACGTTGCCGAACGAAGCTGGCCGAACCCGTCGACGACCAGCGGCAAGCGTTTTGCACCCCTGGTTGTCACCGGACGTTCTACCGGTCCCGCTGCGCCGTATGCGAGCGTGATCTCGGCCCCGGCTCGGCTAATCGGAAGGCGTGTAAGCGGGCCTCGTGTAAGGCCGATTATAGGCGCTTTCGGCACGTCTACACGTTCAGGAGCTACCCTAGTAGCCAAAACGTCAAGCGACCCTCGAAAAGCCCAATAGAATCGGGCCTCTTTTGGCGCGATAGAGAGGGTCGAGGGTGGCGTTGGGAAGCGTTCGGCGGTGAGCACTGGTTGTTCAACCGCGATGACGAGCCGGTGGTGCGGCTCATCCCGACCGGCAACCTCCATCAGGTCCGAGTGACCCCCGGCACCGACCACGGTCGCCCCGTCCCGCTGGCTGATGCGAAACGACTGGCGCTGACGCAGGCGCTAGCGCGGCTGCCGATGGATGCCAACACCGCGGCGCGCATTGCGCGAGCCAACAAACAGCACTGGACCGACGCGGGGGCTGTCAGGGTCCAGCCGCCCGCGCGAGAGAACCTCTCCTGCCTTGAGCGGCCCACAAACGACTAGGCCAGCGGGCTGCCACCCACTGGCCTAGAAAATTCCCAAGTCCAATCTTCCCTTCAGTGACGCCGAGCCCAAGGAGGGCTCAAACATCATGTCGAACATTGTAAACGAAGAGTTCTCGCTTTCCAAGCTCCGTCTTGCTCCCGATGTCGTCGCGGGCCTGACGGTTAAGCAAGTGCTCTCCATCCCGGTTCACAAGCCGCCCAAGCATGACTGGATCAGGGTTCACCCCGAGTTGCGTCATGACACTATGGGGCTGGTCTTCAAGGATGGAGAAGACGCGCTTTACATCGTGGAAGAGCAGGTAGTCTCCGCGCTGGCCTGCGAGCTTACACCATTCTCGCTGCTCCCGTACATCAACCGAGTTGGCGTCCTGCGCATCTGGCCGCTGCGGCTGCCGGGCTCGGACGGACGGGAAATGGAATGGCACCGCTCCGCTCGGATCGCGGCGGCACAGGCCATTACGGGTTGGGTGCGCGTAGCTGCCAACACTTCTCTCGGCGCCTACGAAATCTTCACGACGCCGGCCCAGCTACCCGACCCCAAGTGGCCGGATATGTCGCTTGAAGAGATGATCAAGACCGCGTTCCACGATCGCGGCAAGATCATTCGCAGTGCCGACCATCCCGTTGTGCGGGCGCTCGACGGCCGCCTCTCATGATCAGCCTGGCGGCCTATCCCGAAATCTGGGCCGCCGACTTCGAGTTCTATGCACCACCAGGCGAGCGGCCCGCGCCGGTCTGCCTGGTGGCGCGTGAACTTCGAACCGGTCGGACCATACGCCAGTGGCGTGGCGAGTTCACCTCCGCACCACCCTTCCGCACCGAGGCGGGAGCACTGTTCGTCGCGTACTACGCCTCCGCCGAGCTAGGCTGTTTCCGGGCGCTCAACTGGCAAATGCCGGAACATGTGCTCGACCTGTTTACCGAGTTTCGGAATTTCCGCAACGGGCTGACGACGCCGGCTGGCTACCGTCTGCTCGGCGCTCTCGCTTACTTCGGGCTAAGCACCATGGCCGACAGCCGGAAAGAGGCGATGCGCGAGTTGGTGATGACTGGTGGACCGTGGACCACAGAGCAGCGGCGAGAGATCCTCGACTACTGCGAGGACGACGTGCGCTCCCTTGAACGGTTGCTTGGGAAGCTCGCGCCGCACGTCGACCTACCGCGGGCGCTACTGCGCGGGCGCTACATGAAGGCGGCCGCCCGCATCGAGTGGAACGGCATACCAGTCGACACCGACACCCTGGCCCTACTGCGCGGCCGTTGGGAGGACATTAAAACGAAACTGATTGCCGAGGTCGACGCCGATTATGGCGTCTTCGAGGGTAGCACCTTCAAGCTTCGGCGCTTCGAGCAATACCTAATCCGCTCCGGCATTCCGTGGCCCCGACTGCCGTCTGGTCAACTCGATTTGAGTGACGACACCTTCCGCGAGCAAGCACGGTCGCATCTGGCGATCGCACCGCTGCGAGAGTTGCGTGATGCACTGTCCAAGATGCGACTTTCGGCGCTGGCGGTCGGCTCGGACGGACGCAACCGCACTCTGCTCTCAGCCTTCCGCGCGCGGACGGGGAGAAACCAGCCGAGCAACTCGCGGTACATCTTCGGCCCATCGGCGTGGCTCCGCAGCCTGATTAAACCGAGCGAAGGCAACGCGCTGGTGTACATCGATTGGAGCTCACAAGAATTCGGCATCGCGGCCGCCCTCTCCGGCGATGCCCAGATGCAGGAGGCGTACTACAGTGGCGATCCGTACCTCGCATTCGCCAAGCAAGCCGGCGGCGTGCCCCTCGATGCCACAAAACACACGCACAAACGCGAGCGCGATGTCTACAAGGCCGTAGTTCTCGGCGTCGGTTATGGCATGGAGGCAGCGGCCCTGGCCGGCCGCATCGGCGTCTCGGAACTCGAAGCCCGAGAACTACTACGCAAGCATCGCGAGACCTACCCCGTATTCTGGGATTGGTCGCAGGGTATCGTCGACGCGGCGTGCCTGACGCTGCGTATACGCACCGTCTTCGGGTGGCAGGTACAGGTCGGCCCCGACGTAAACCCCCGGTCATTGCGTAACTTCCCCATGCAAGCCAACGGCGCGGAGATGCTGCGTTTAGCCTGCTGCCTGGCCACGGAGCGCGGCATTCGGGTATGTGCGCCCGTTCACGACGCGGTGCTGATTGAGGCGCCGGCCGACCTGGTGGAGGTAGCATCTGCCGAGATGCAGGAGTGCATGCAGACGGCCGCGCGCGTCGTGCTTGACGGTTTCGAACTTCGAACGGACGCGGACTTCATACGCTATCCTGACCGATACGTAGACCCTCGCGGCAGGCGTATGTGGGAACGCGCCGTGCGGCTCGCGCGAGGCGACAATGCCTAAGCCCCACCACTTTGTCCGCGCGCCTCTCGGCTCTCTCATAAAGGCGGCCCGTGCGTTGGGTTCTACGCCGCTGCTGGTGTGGCTGTATCTTGAGTACCAACGTGCCCTCACCCACCGCCGTACTATCGAGGTTACCAACGTCGAGATGGCTAAGTGGTGTGTGTCCAGGAAACAGAAGCACCGCGCGTTGAGGCTGCTAGAGGAAGCCGGTTTGATACGGGTGGAGCGGGTTGGGAGGAGAAGCCCACGAGTGTCATTCAACTCAGATTGACCCCTTTGTTTGTTTTTAAGGACAGAACAAAGATAAAGACAATGACGGGACCTGTTGTCCCTACAGGGCCATGTGCATGTCCCTACAGGGCCATGTGCATGTCCCTACAGGGCCAAGCATTGGCTCGATCGCGCGTGGCAGGTATCGGCGAAGCGTAACGACTACCTCAACGCGGACGGCTTCAACGTGGTCGTCTACTCGCAAGGCGACGGCCGGGGTGCGCAGGTCGAACATCGCACCACGGGCAAACGTCGAGCATCCCTGCGGCCGTATGGCAGCAAGGACGCAGCGAAGCTTGCCGCCTTCGCCGTCATGCTCGGCAGGATGGAACATGTGCCAGCGGGTCTTTGCTGCGGGTTCATTGAACCTGAGCAGAAATCCGAAGCTTCACGTCGTTGGAGCCGGGCGCGACGATGTAGGGGCAGGGGGGCCTCAATCCTTGGGACCTACGGGGGGTTGGACCGCTCGGGCCGGCACGCGCAGAATTTTTGCGGTTGTATGATTATTAATCAAACGGGGGAATCGCTATACATCCTAAAGCGCGGCGAGGGCGAGGTTGCGGTTCTGGGTGCATTTGCCAACGCGATGCTGGTACGCCCGTGGTGATGTTCGGGCCGGACGACGCGTTCCTCACCACCATCCTTGAACTGCTTCGTCGGCTGCCGATCCATCCGCTGTTCGGACACGGCCTGACGAGGTTGCAGCCTGGGTATGTGGAAGATGTCGCCAAGGCGATCGCAAGGGTCCTGCAGCAGAGCGAAAGACAGCCAACGATCTTCGAGTGCGGCGGTCCTCGCGTCTATTCGTATGAGGAATTGCTCCGAACCGTCGCGCGCGAAGCCGGGCTGAAGCGGACACTGATTCCCGTGCCGTTTGCGGCGTGGCAAGCCCTAGCGTGGGTCGCGGAACTGCTGCCGAGTCCCCCCGTCACGCGGAACCAGGTGGACTGATGCGGGTCGATACCGCGTCATCACCGGGCATGCCCGGGTTCGGTGAACTGGGAATTTCGCCGCGCTCGGTCGAGGACATGCTCCGCGAGTTGCTACACAACGAGGGTCCCAAGGACCCAGGAGTGAACGGTCATGGAGGTTCGCAATGATTCGCAAGCTGAAATCCGGCGGCTATCGCTTCTATTCTCGTCAGGTCAATCCGAAAACCGGCAAGCGTCGCAATCTTGGCACCTTCAGGACGCGCGCGGCGGCCGAAAAGCACGAGCGCGCTGTGCAGTACTTCAAGCGTCACTGACGAGGCAGGTGGTTTGATGCCAACTCTCGACGGCGTTCTTGAAACGGCGCTCTATGTCGATGACCTCGACCGCGCGCACGGCTTCTACGCGGAGATTCTCGGCCTCTCCGTGCTGGTCCGCGACGACCGAATGTGCGCGTTTGCGGTCGGCGATCGCAGCGTGTTGCTGATCTTCAAGCGAGGCGCATCGCGCGAAACGATCCGCATGAGCGGCGGCGCCATTCCGCCGCACGACGGCAGCGGCCCGTTGCACGTGGCATTCGCCGTCAAGGCGCCGCAACTGGCCGAGTGGGAGGCGCAGCTCGCGCGCTGCAAGGTTGCGATCGAGGGCCGCACCAGCTGGCCGCGTGGTGGGCGCAGCGTCTATTTCCGCGATCCCGATGGGCATCTGCTCGAACTCGCCACGCCCGGCCTGTGGAAGATCTATTGACCAAGATCCGGCGCCCGGCATGCGCGCGCCGGCACGGAACCTTGCCGAGCTGCTCAAAGTTTGGCTGCTTGAAGCCGCCGCGAACGGCGGCGCCGGCCCGTTGCACCGTATGAGTGGGGTCCTCCATGCCACATATTCAAGTCGATCGTCAGCCGGTCACCCAGATCACCGTCGTTGAGCCCGAGCCCGGCAAGGCGGACGAGGCGTTGGCCGTGATGACTGAGCGGGCGCGTTTCATGGCGCGCCAGCCGGGCTTCGTCTCCATCAGCCTGCATAGCAGCCTCGATCGCAAGCGCATCGTCAACTACATCCAATGGCAAAGCCGCGATCTCCTGCAGGTGGCCCACAAGTCGCCCGAATTCCGCAAGGAGTGGGGTCGCTTCGATCAAGTGACGGACGACATCGATCCCCATCTGTACGAAGTGGTTCTCGTCGAAGAGGGCAGCCGGGAAGCATGACGCCCGCCGGAGCACCGCTCTGGCGGCACGACGTTGGCCGCCTCACGCGCCCAGATGCTTCTCGATTTCATGGATCGGAAGCTTGACGAGATCCTTGTCAATCTCGGCGCGCAGCGCCCCGCGCAGGTGCTGAGTGTAGGCTTGTCGGATCATGCCGAGCGCACGCGGTGGAGCAATCATGATCAGACCCTTGGCCTCGCCGGCATTGATCGCACTGTCGAGCCGTTCGGCGAGCTTGGTGAGAAACGCACGTTCCGTCTCGTCGTGCCAGTCGGTTTGCTCGACTGCACTGCGCATTGCGTCTACCGAATTGATCGATCGCCCCGGAGCATCGGTTCCCTGCTCGCTCGTCTTCGGATCGGGTTGCTCATACACCTCTTTGGTCTTTAGGTTCAAAAACTTGCCGTCGCCGATATTCTGGAGGACGAGTGCCTTGGCGCCGTCACAAACTACAATCCAATCGCCCTGATCGATTTTCAGCTTGGACATAAGAGAAACCTCCCGGGCCCAACGGGGCCGCGCCATTCCACCGGTCCCTAGTATTCAAACGCGCAGACGGCTGCCTCGGTTGCTTCGTCAAGCTACAGGGCGGGCCGTGCGGCGCCCCGCTGCGCCGCTTGCGCCACGAGATGACGCCATAAGCTATGGCAGTGCCCAGGATCGCGACCGCGATCAGGTCGACAACGAGCCACCACGGTCCACCAAAATCAAACATTGTTAAAATCCTTGCAGATCATGGAACAAGCGCGGCAGCGCCGGGCGGTTCGCCGTCCTGATGCGGCAATGGCTTGAATTTCGGCAGCTTGGCGGCATCGGCCTTGGCTGCGGCCGCTGCTGCCAGCGCCGCCACCTCGGCCGGGTCGCGCACCGCCCACTGGCACAGGCGGTAGCCGCCGCTCCGCTCGATCAGGTCCAGGTGGATGTGATCCTCGTGGTAGCCGTCGGAGCCTGGGCCGAGAACCGTGGTGAAGCGGGCGCAGGCGGTCTCCTGCAGGCGCAGGCGCAGGTCCTTCGCCACCTGCGGATCGGTGAGCCCCAAGACCTTGCCGTCGGCGAGCATGAATCCGCGAATGTCGAGCGCGTTCGCCAGGCCATGCTGGCTGGGTTTCCCGCCGGCCACGCGGTTGCGGCCGCGGCACTCGAACGACGTCGCCGTGGTGAGCGACGCCGGCGGCGCGCCGCGCTCTGCGACCAGCGGCGCTGCCTCCTCGCGCAGCCAGCGCACGAGCGCCTCCGCCATGCTGCAGCGGAGCACCGCGGGCGGGTTGAGCGCGATGCGTCCGCCGTCGAGGGTGACGACCGCCTCGAGCCGCACCACGTCGGTCGCGCCGCAGGCACCGGGTCCCTCGATCGGCGGCAGCGCGTGCACCAGCGCGACATCGGCGGTGAGCCGCTGCAGACATGGAGAGGGGCCCTCGGCGGCGGGGCTCGCCTTGGTCGTCGCCGACGGCGCCGAAGCCGGCGGGTGTTCGCGCGGTCGCGGTCGCGGGTAGGGGACGTCGGCCAGCGGCCGAGATCGTGCGACGGCGGCTCCTGATCTGGCGGGCTGCTCGCGTGCGGCGATTGTGGCGGAAGTCGCCAAGCAAGCCAACGCGATCAGCACGCCGGAATAGACCTTGCGGCTCGTTGCCGCGCCAGTAAGATTCTGGACGAGTTTCTGGCACTGGTGTCGGCCGACCTGAGCGAGGCCGGTCGCACTCATAGCCCGTCCTCCTTTTGCTGACACTACGAGGAACGCGACGGGGTGGCCGCGGTTCCGGCATCCAATAGGCAGCCGATAGCGTTTTACAAATTTCCGATGTCCGATGAACTACGCTCGATAGAGCTTCGACTGCGGCCCCCTATGCCAAAGTGTGCGCCCGAGCCGACGTGCGAGATCAACTCAGCTCTCGCAGGTCTGACGATGAGCTTTCCAAATGCCGCGTTCGCGGGAATGTGGCCGAGGAGGAATCAGACGGAGCGCTGCTCTTCGCGTCACCCATCAACGCTCACCGCCCCGGGACGCCAGCGGCGCGCAGTCCGCCGACGAATCGGTCGGGGAAATCAGGCCCGTTGCAGAAGAACAACTCGTCTCGCGCGGTGCTCGTCGTGTAGTCCGGCTTGCGCTCGATCAGTGCGGCGGCCACGGCGCGGGCCTCCGCCTTGTCGCCGAGATTGCCGAGTGCGGCGGCAAGGGTCGCGAATGGGCGGTAGGTGACGTTCGGCTGCCGGGTGGCGCGCCGTGCGAAGTCCGCCGCCACGTCATATTCGGCAAGCAAAAAATGCACCCACGAACGCACGTGATGGAAGCTCCACAGGTGGCTGTCGCGCGGGCTGAGCATGGTTGCGCGATCCAGCAGCGCCTCCGCCTCAATGGCGCGGCCGGCCCACAGCAAATTGAACCCCTGTGCAAAGAAAGCCTGCGCGAAGCTCGGATTGAGCTCGATCGCCAGTTCAAGCTCGGTCGACGCCTCGTCGTTGCGGTGCACGAGGCTGAGCGCGCGGCCAAGCACGCAACGGCAGAAGCTATCGCGGTCGTCGAGCGCGACCGAAGTACGCGCCTGCTGCAGGGCCGCATCGAGATGCGCTTGCCGGTCGCCGGGCGCATCGTAGAGCGCCCGCTGCACGTTGACGTAGCCGAGCGCGCCATGCGCGCGGGCGAACCCGGGATCGATCTCGATCGCGCGGCGGTAGAGCGCCTCGGCCTGATCGAAGCCGGGGGTGGTGAACGCCCAGAAGTTCCATAGCCCGCGCTGGTAGCAATCCCAGGCATCGAGGTTGCCGGGCGGCTTGCGGGCTGCGAGCTGTTGCTCGACGCGAGACAATTCCGGCTCGATCGTCGCAGCGATCTGGCGGGCCATCTCCTCCTGGATGCCGAAAATATCCTCGAGCGGCAGATCGTAGGTCTCGGTCCACAGCTGGGTGCCGTCCCCCGCCCGCACCAGCTCGGCGGTGATCCGCACCGCATCTTTGGTTTTGCGCACACTGCCGACCAATACGTAGCGCACCGCGAGCGCCCGCGCCGACCTCGCGCACGTCGACCATACGGCCCTTGAACGCGCTGGTGGAATGGCGCGAGATCACGGTCAGCCAGCGGTTCCGCGCCAGCAGGCGGATGATGTCCTCGGTCATCCCGTAGCTGAAATAATCGCCCTCCGCATTGCCGCCGAAATTGTCGAACGGCAGAACCGCGATCGAGGGCCCCGATGCCCCGGGCGTGGCATCGGCCGGCTCGGCCGCGTCGCGCCGCGGCCCGCTCTCCGCCTCGGTCTCCGACGGTCCGACTATCGAGGGTGCACCGTCGCTGACCTCGCCGACGAAGCGGAAGCCGCGCTTGTGCAGCGTGCGGATGAACAGCTGGTCGTTGCCGGTGTCGCCGATCGCCTTGCGAGCGGCGTTGATGCGGCTCGACAACGCCGCCTCCGAAACGATTCGTCCGTTCCAGACCGTCTCGATCAGCTCGTCCTTGCTGACGATGCGTCCGCGGTTGCGAACCAGGTGGAGCAGAAGGTTGAACACCTGCGGCTCCATGTGCACGATCTCGCCGCCGCGGCGCAGCTCCTGCTGGGCGACATCGAGCTCGAAATCGGCAAAGCGAAGCACGCGATTCCCCGATTCTCGGTCATGCAACTTCCTGGCCGCGGCACCAAGGACCACCGCCGGGTCTGCACCTTGGAGCCGGCGGGTTGGAGCCGCCGGGGTTTTTGTTCTGCAGTGCGGCGGGTCTAGTGGATTTGGGACGGGGCCTAGTAGGCAATGAACGCCTGACGCACCTGCCCGGTTCCGCATCCTTCGATGCGAGAGTTCCGAGACAGTGAGGGGCTCGACGTTACGAAATGTCTCGCTCAACGACTCGGTCATCGCCATTCGGGCCCAAGGTGTCCGGGGGGCCCGGACACAAGCTTGCCAAGATGATGTGCTGCCCTCCGGCCCAGAAAGAACAACCGTCCCGGCTGTTCGCAGCAAAGAAGGATATTTTTCATGTGCGACTACAGTTTGCACGATGTGGCGAACCGACCTGCAAAGGTCGGAGACAAGCTGGTCACGACAAGCTTTCGCTACACACGCGGATTTGCGGCCGTCGGCGAGCCGAACGTCGCCGTGTGCCTGCTTCCTGGCACGGAGATCGCCTTCGACCGGGAAGTCGAGTGCGATCGTGGGTTCGGATTGCTACCCCGCCGGACGATCGAGGCGAAGGTGGCGCGGTTTCGGCAGATCAACCAAGACCGACGTACCAGTCATCGCGATGCGCTCGAATTTCCTGACGGCGAAGTCGTGTTGCTGACGAGCCTGTGGGAAGGCCAGCACGCGACCGTACTGCAGTTGCCGGCAAAGCCGACGCGCAGCGAAGCGGAGGCGCAGACGCGCACTTCCGTCAACGAAGAGCCGGCGCTCTCGG
>CAWBFP010000016.1:0-69292 GCA_963788095.1 uncultured Alphaproteobacteria bacterium
AGTCACGTCCGACGGTGGTGGCGATACCGCAACGCTGGCTCGAGTCGAGAATAACAGTGCGGCGACGACCGTCGCCGCGATCGATCCGGATGCGGGCTCGCTGCTGACGTATTCGATCGTTAGCGGGGCCGATGCCGGCAAGTTCCAGATCAACGGCGCCACCGGCGGCCTGTCCTTCATCACGGCGCCCAATTTCGAGAACCCAACCGACGCCGACCGCAACAACAGCTACCTGGTGCAGGTGCGTGCCTCAGACGGCAGCCTATTCGATGATCAAACAATCGCGGTGAATGTTTCCAATGCCTATGAGCCGTCCAACGACTTCAACGGCAATGCCAGAAGCGACATCCTATGGGCCGCGCCGACGGCATGGGCTCAGTGTGCGGACGACGGGCAGATCGGGTCGGCCCACTGCATCACCTGATCCCCACCGACTGGGAGGTCGCCGACACCGGCGACTTCAACGGCAATGGCCGCGACGACATCCTGTGGCGGCGCTCCGACGGCATGGTCTCGGTCTGGGATGACGGGCAGATCGGGTTGGCGCACTGGATCGACCTGATCCCCACGGACTGGCAGATCGCCGGCACCGGCGATTTCAACGGCAACGGCCGCGACGACATCCTGTGGCGGCGCTCCGACGGCATGGTCTCGGTCTGGGATGACGGGCAGATCGGGTTGGCGCACTGGATCGACCTGATCCCCACGGACTGGCAGATCGCCGGCATCGGCGACTTCAATGGCAACGGCCGCGACGACATCCTGTGGCGCGCTCCGACGGCATGGTCTCGGTCTGGGATGACGGACAGATCGGGTTGGCGCACTGGATCGACCTGATCCCGACGGACCGGCAGATCGCGGACACCGCCGACTTCAACGGCAACGGCCGCGACGACATCCTGTGGCGGCGCTCAGACGGCATGGTCTCGGTCTGGGACGACGGGCAGATCGGGTTGGCGCACTGGATCGATCTGATCCCCACGGACTGGCAGATCGCCAAGACCGGCGACTACAACGGCAATGGCCGAGACGACATCGTGTGGCGGCGCTCCGATGGCATGGTCTCGGTCTGGGATGACGGGCAGATCGGGTCGGCGCATGGATCGATCTGATCCCCACGGACTGGCAGATTGTCTAATTGGGTCGAGCTTCCTGCGCTGACGGGGCCTCGCCCCAATGATCGTCCCGCCATCTCCGCGGTCGTTGACTTGAGGCCGCCTGATCCTAATATGACAGCCGTTCCAAGGGGTGCCCCGAAGGGGGCTGAGATACCGCGCGTAAAGCTTGATCGCGGTGACCCTTTGAACCTGATCCGGGTCATTCCGGCGAAGGGACAGGACAGCCGTGCACCCCACCACCTTCGTTGCCAAGTTGACCGGGCCGGTCGCGCGGGTCGCGGCCCTCGGGCTGTTCCGATATCGCCTGCAAGCGGGAGCAATACGATGAACATCCACGACTCCAACATAGCCGCCCCGAAGGTGACTACTGGTCCCCTGCCCGCCTCCCGCAAGGTCTTCGTCCGGCCCGAGGCCGCGCCCGACTTGCAGGCGCCGCTGCGCGAGGTCGTCCTGTCGGAGGCTTCCGGCGAAGCGCCGCTGCCGGTCTACGAGACGTCCGGGCCCTACACCGACGAGCGCGCCTCAATCGACGTGCAAGCGGGGCTTGCGCGTACGCGCGGCGCCTGGGTGCGCGAGCGCGGCGGTGTCGAGGAGTACGAGGGCCGGCCGATCCAGCCGGTCGACAACGGCAACGTTTCGGGCAAGCACCTCGCGCGTGCGTTCCCGAATACGCCCTGCCCGACAGCGCCACCAACGGCGCGCCTCCTCACCCAGCTCGAATGGGCGCGCGCCGGCGTGATCACCAAGGAGATGGTCTATATCGCCGAGCGCGAGAACCTCGGGCGCAAGCTCAAGCTCGAGCGCGCCGAGGCGGCGCTGTCCGACGGCGAGAGCTTCGGCGCCTCGATCCCGGCCTTCATCACGCCGGAATTCGTGCGCCACGAGGTGGCGCGCGGCCGCGCCATCATCCCGTCCAACATCAACCACGCCGAGCTCGAGCCGATGATCATCGGCCGCAATTTCCTGACCAAGGTCAACGCCAATATCGGCAACTCGGCGGTGACCTCCTCGGTCGAGGAGGAGGTCGAGAAGATGGTGTGGGCGATTCGCTGGGGCGCCGACACCGTCATGGACCTCTCGACCGGGCGCAACATCCACAACACGCGCGAGTGGATCATCCGCAACGCGCCGGTGCCGATCGGCACCGTGCCGATCTACCAGGCGCTGGAGAAGGTCGCCGGCGACCCGGTCAAGCTCGACTGGGAGGTCTACAAGGACACGCTGATCGAGCAGTGCGAGCAGGGTGTCGACTACTTCACCATCCATGCCGGGGTGCGGCTCGGCTACATCCATCTGACCGCCAACCGCGTTACCGGCATCGTCTCGCGCGGCGGCTCGATCATGGCCAAATGGTGCCTGTCGCGGCACAAGGAGTCGTTCCTCTACGAGCGCTTCGGCGACATCTGCGACATCATGCGCAGGTACGACGTGTCGTTCTCGCTCGGCGACGGGTTGCGCCCGGGCTCGATCGCCGATGCCAACGACCGCGCCCAGTTCGCCGAGCTCGAGACCTTGGGCGAGCTCACCAAGGTGGCGTGGGACAAGGGCTGCCAAGTGATGATCGAAGGGCCCGGCCATGTGCCGATGCACAAGATCAAGATCAACGTCGAGAAGCAGCTCAAGGAGTGCGGCGAGGCGCCGTTCTACACGCTCGGGCCGCTCACCACCGACATCGCGCCCGGCTACGACCATATCACCTCGGCGATCGGCGCCGCCATGATCGGCTGGTTCGGCACCGCCATGCTCTGCTACGTCACGCCCAAGGAGCACCTCGGCCTGCCCGACCGCGACGACGTCAAGCAGGGCGTGATCGCCTACAAGATCGCCGCCCACGCCGCCGACCTCGCCAAGGGCCATCCGGCCGCTCAAGCGCGCGACGACGCGCTCTCGCGCGCGCGCTTCGAGTTCCGATGGATGGACCAATTCAACCTCTCGCTCGATCCGGAGACCGCGATCGCCTACCACGACGAGACCCTGCCGAAGGAAGCGCACAAGGTCGCGCATTTCTGCTCGATGTGCGGGCCGAAATTCTGCTCCATGAAGATCACGCAGGACGTGCGCGACTACGCGGCGACGCTCAACGATCCGTCCCTCAACCCTCA
Organism: uncultured Alphaproteobacteria bacterium; assembly: GCA_963788095.1. Classification (GTDB taxonomy): domain Bacteria; phylum Pseudomonadota; class Alphaproteobacteria; order Rhizobiales; family Xanthobacteraceae; genus CAVTXS01. The sequence continues at coordinate 3,221 of CAWBFP010000016.1, forward strand.
TCCTGAGGAGGCGCGAAGCGCCGTCTCGAAGGATGAGGCCGAGCGCGGCATGGCGGAGATGTCGGAAAAATTCCGCGAGATGGGGAGCGAGGTCTACGTCGACGCGGCCGCGGTGCGGGAGAGCAATCGCGCGCTATAGCCGAGCGAATGCGTGCCGTGCTTGATCATCATTGCCGGTCCGAACGGAGCGGGAAAGACGACATTCGCGAACGAGTACCTGTCGACCGAGGAGAAGGGCTTGCAATTCGTTAATGCGGACGAGATCGCCCGCGAATGGATTAACGAAGTCGATAGCCAACGTCCATCCGACATCCGCGCTGGCAGGATAATGCTCGACCGCATCGATGAACTGGTCGATGCCGGCGTCGACTTCGCGATCGAGACGACGCTCGCGAGCCTCACGTATGCGCAGAAGATCCCGGTATGGCGTGATCGCGGCTACATAGTTTCGCTGGTGTACGTGCGCCTTGGTTCGGTCTCCAGTCCATGGCTCGCGTTCGCAAGCGCGTCGCAGCCGGCGGCCATGGCATCCCGGACCAAACGATCAGGCGACGCTTCAGCAAGAGCATTGCCTATTTGGAGACAATCTACAAACCGATCGTGGATACGTGGTACATCTGGGAAAGTCGGGAGGGCGGATTTGTCCTCGTCGGCTCATGGGAGCGACAATGAGCAAAAAGCTGGACCTCGCGAAGATGGAAGCTGCCTTCAGACGGGCGGCATACAAGGCCATTCATGGTACCCGTGAAGAGCGCTCGGGCCGTTTTCTGCTGAAGGAGGAGCAGCAATCCACACGCGGCGGCCGTCGCGGTGCAGCGAAGGTAGGGTACTTGGTGAAGCGCAAGGCGTGATTGCGATATCCGGGTCGAAGTTGTGCTCGATTCTCTGTGCGGGCCACGGGAGGCACCGAGCTTCGCAGACAAACTCGTCACGCCGACGGACGATCCAGAGTACGTGATTACGGCGTATTTCGATAGGACAAGACCATGCGTGTGAGGGTAGATCGGGACGCAGACGCCGTCTATCTCAACCTGACAGATCGTGTCATCAAGAACAGTGAAGAGATAGCTGATGGCATCGTCGTGGACTATGATGCCAAAGGTCGCATCGTGGGCGTAGAGATTCTTGATGCCTCTAAGAGGACAAACGACCCTGCGGCGCTGCGGCAGTTCAGTTACGATGTAGGGGCACGCGAGCGCGAGCGCAGCAAGCCACAAAAAACTTCCGTGTCCTCATCAACAATGACGCATGTCCGCTACGACAACGTAATGCGTACACTTGAAGTTACCTTCGTCGGCGGCAAGACGTACCAGTACTTCGGTGTCCCTTCGGCGGTGTACGCCAAGCTCTTGGAAGCGCCTTCGAAAGGCCGCTTCTTCAACAGTCGCGTCAGGGATTCTTACATGTTCCAGGAAGTGACGGCGCGCAAACAGGGCGGATTCCGCCGAAGGAGCGCGCAATAGCGCGCATATCGGTTACGCTCCTCAAGTCAACCTGCGTGCTGCATGCTTGCTGGAACGGAACTGGATTGCCGATCCTCATTCGCGTTTACTGACATGACTTGCCGGCAGCAATGGCGCAAGGTCCTCGACGCCGAGGTCGCGCGGTGGTCGGCGATGTCGTGCGAGCAGCTCGTCGCCGCGCTCTCGGACGTGCAGGCCTACGAGGTCGAGCGCGATGCCAAGACCTACCAGGTAGAAGTCGAGCTGCTGGAGAACACCGACAAGTATGTGCACGTCGTGGTCGGCGTCGACGACGGCAGTCTTCCGGCTTCCCTATTGCCGCTGACGGATACTTTCATCCGCGAGAAGCAGGCGTAACACCCGACACGGCGCGTCGGCGACCGGAACATCCATCGGCCGTCATTGCGAGGCGCGTAGCGACGAAGCAATCCAGACGCGACGGCGCCGTGCTGGATTGCTTCGCCTTCGGCTCGCAATGACGGCATGGGGATTCCCTTCGCGTAGTCTACCCGTCGCCATCGCGCAGCACGCTCCAGATCCAGCCGAGGAAGGTCATCACCAGAACCGGATAGGCGAAGAACGGCAGCGGCGCCGCGGTCGGCAGCAGCGGTTCGCCCCAGAAGATTCTTGCGGCGACCACCGCAAAAAGGATTGCGCTCGCCAGGCCGACGAGGCGGATAAGGGATACGAACCCGCTCGGAATGCTGACGAGCAAAAGCCCGACGCTCCACAGCGCCGTCCCGGCGGCGAACGCGGGCACGCTGGCGGCCGGACCGGCGGCAGTCCCCGACAGCATGACCGCCGATCCAAGCCCAAAGACCAGGAACCCGGCCGCGACCAGGTCGCGGCCCATTCTGAAATACTTGAAGCCGAGCAGCGTCGACGCCATGACCAGGCCGGAGCTGTCGATCGCCCACAACAGCGCTTGCAGATTGGGCTGCGCCACGAAGGTCCCCGCCATGCCGAACACGGCACCCAGCACAAGGCCGAAGACAGCGAGCAGGTCGACCGCGCTTCTCGTGCTAGGCATTCGCAGTTTCCCCGCCAACCTCCTGCTAAGCGTTGCCAGGCTGAGTGATGCTTCGCTGAAAGTCGAGCACCGATGACCCGGATCGCGCTTGCCGTTCTCGTTCTTGCCTCGACAACAGCCGCCCTCGCCCAGAATTTCATCACGGTGAACCCGGAGCCGAGCGGCCTCGCGTGGTGGCTGCGCGCGAACTTCCATGCCCTGCACCGCGAGGTGCGAGGCATTCCGGTTGCGAGCATCCGCCGCGACTGGTGCAAGGCGACGGAGTTTTCGCGCGAGCTGTTTCCACAAGAGCTGCTGATCGAGAACGGAACGGACCTGTTGGCCGAGGCCGGGCTGTCGTTCTCGATCGAGGGCTCGTTCGACCGATCGGGCACGAAACAGATCGCGCTTGTCGGCGTTTACGAGACCTGCCGCGGCCAAGAGGGCCGTTTCTTCCTCATCCTCGATGCCGATACCCGCAAGGTCCGCTTCCTCGACGCGCAAGCCGCCAAGCAACGGTTCTCCGCGATCGCCGCGCAAGGAGGCTCCACGATCGTGATCATGTATTGCCTGGAATGCGACGTCTCCTCGACCGTGCGGTGGGATCGCGCCCGCCAGCGGTTCGTCGCGCAATAGTGTGCAGGGTGCGCAGAAGGCACGTGTCAGCGTGCCGTGCGCACGCCTCGCAATCCAAATGCGCGCACGCCGCGCGCTCGTCATTGCGAGCGAAGCGAAGATTCCATGGGGAGTGGATAGCAGCCGAGTCCAGGTCCAGACTGAGGTTGCTTCAACCCACTCAACCTGGAGGACGACCGATGTTGCTCGCTGATCGTATCGCTGACACTGAACCGACCGCTATCCGAACGCATCTTGGCGCAATTTTTGTTTCGTTGGAACTGAGCCGTTCGACTTGGTTGATCACTTCGCTGTCGCCGGGCAACGGCGAAAAGATGTCGAAGCACGGCGTTGCGGCGGGAGATCTCGTGGCGCTGCTGGCGAAGTTTGCGGAGCTGCAGCGCAAGGCGTTTGCGCGCACCGGCAAGAACTATCCGATCATTACGATCCAGGAGGCGGGGCTGGACGGGTTCTCGCTGCACCGCGTGCTGCAGCAGGAGGGGATCGAGAGCCATGTGGTGGACGCCGCCTCGGTTGCGGTGCCGCGCCGGCGGCGGCGGGCGAAGACTGACAAGATCGACGGTGAGGCGCTGTTGCGGGTGCTGCTGGCCTACAAGCGGGGCGAACCGCGGGTGTGCTCGATGGTGGTCGCCCCTTGCGCCGAGGAAGAGGACCGCCGCCGGATCGGCCGTGAGCGCGAGGTCTTGCTCGACGAGCGGATCCGGCATGTCAACCGGATCAAGGGACTTTTGCTGGCGCAAGGGATCTCTGGCTATGCCCCGTTGCGGCGCGATCGACGGGCGCGGCTGGAGGCGCTGCGCACGGCGGACGGGCGTGAGCTGCCCCAGCAGCTGAGGGCGCAGATCGGCCGCGAGCTCGACCGGCTCGAGCTGCTGCTTGTGCAGATCAAGGCGGTCGAGGCGGAGCGGGACGCGATGCTGGCGAGGTTGAGCCAGAGCGTGGACGAGAACACGCGGGAGCATCCGCTGGCGATGCTGCTGGGGGTGAAGGGGATCGGGGAGGAATTTGCGGCTGCGCTTTGGTTCGAGTGCTTTTACCGGAGCTTTGCCAATCGCCGGCAGATCGCCGCCTATGCGGGCTTGGCGGCGACGCCGTGGCAGAGCGGGTCGGTCGCGCATGAGCAAGGCGTGTCCAAGGCCGGCAATGCGCGACTGCGCAAGAAGCTGGTGCAGCTCGCCTGGCTCTGGCTGCGCCATCAACCGGGGTCGGCACTGGCGCGCTGGTTCCATGCGCAAGCCCATCGCAAGGTCGCCATCGTCGCACTGGCGCGCAAGCTGCTGGTCGCCTTGTGGAAGTATGTCACCGCCGGCGTCGTGATCGAAGGTGCGGCGCTCAAGGGCGCTGCCTAGGCGGCAAGCCAGGCGTCTCGTCAGGCGAGCCACCTCACCCACAGTTGAGCAGCAACAGCACCATGACCAATCCGCCGAGACCCGATCAGTCTCGGCCGATCCGGGCGGACGAACCGATGGATTGCATGGCTTCAAAAGCCGTAGCGAAGAATGGCTTCGTCCTCTCGAGCCGCCCGCCGCAAGCGGAATCCTGGTACGGCACGCTCGTGCGGCCGACCGAATGTGAGTTTGATCTGGCGTCAAACCTGATCGCGAAACCGGCTCGACCTCGATCGTAGAAAAACTGCAAATGGTCCTCCTTGCATCATGAACCGCTCTTCGTCCCGACCGCTGGAGCCTGATGGCGTGCTCGATCGCGTCAAGGCCAAGCCGCTGCGCGGCGGCCCTGCGGGCCGACCTTGACCCGATCTGCGCGCGCCATCTTCAAAACTCCACGCTCGGGACGAAGAGGTGCTCCTCGCTCGAACAAAGAGGTGACCCCAAAGTGTGAGACCTTGACTCGGCACATCCCCATGTGAGCAATCCAGGCGGCGCATGCGGTTTCTGGATTGCCTCGTCGCTTGCGCTCCTAGTCCTACTGAGTCAGAACGCCGCACCCGCTGGTGTGAAGAATCAATTATTGGAGGCGCTTCCCACGCGGCAGGGGAGGTTGGGATGGGTGTTCACCGGGCGGCCGATATTGAACGACGTTTTGCGAGTTATATCGAGGGTCTTGTGAGCGTGATCGGGCACCGGGATCGGGCCGGGCCGTTACGCGACTATTGCGTGGGCTTGGTGATGCCGGGTGCCCGCAAGAGCGTGGAGCCGATGGCGGCGCTCACGGCGCCTGAGCGGACGGCGGCACAGCATCAGTCGTTGCTGCATTTTGTCGGCCAAGGGCCGTGGTCGGACGAGAAGGTCTTGGCGAAGGTTCGTGAGCTGGTGATGCCTCGGATCGAGCGTGCCGCGCCGATCGAGGCCTGGATCATCGACGACACGAGCTTCCCCAAGCAGGGACGGCATTCAGTTGGGGTAGCACGTCAATATTGCGGCCAGCTTGGCAAGCAGGCGAACTGCCAGGTGGCGGTATCGCTGTCTATTGTCAACAGGCACGCGAGCCTGCCGGTGGCCTATCGGCTGTATTTGCCGAAGGACTGGGCGCAGGATGGTGAGCGGCGGCGCAAAGCGGAGATACCGCAGCAGATTAGCTTTAAGACCAAGCCGGAGATCGCGCTGGAGCAGATCGGCTGGGCGTGTGAGGCCGGGCTTCCGCGCGGGACCGTGCTTATGGACACTCGCTACGGCCACGATGCGAAGCTGCGCACGGGCATCACCGAGCTTAAATTGGCCTATGTGGCCGGCATTCAGTCGCCGACGCTGGTCTCGGCACCAGGCCCGCGGCCTGGCCCCGCACCGCGCAAGGGCCGCCGCCGCGAACCAGATGCGCTCTCGGTCAAGGAGGTTGCCGTTGGGCTGAGCAGGAAAGCGTGGCGCACGATCACGTGGCGCGAAGGCACGAACGAATGGCTATCGTCACGCTTTGCCCGGTTGCGAATTTGCGTTGCGTCGCGGGATGGCGAGAAGTCGAGCAAAGAATGGCTGCTGATCGAGTGGCCCGAGGGTGAGAAGGAGCCAACCAAATACTGGCTCTCCACCTTGCCAAAAAAGACCCGCTTCCGCGATCTCGTCGAGCGCGCCAAACTGCGCTGGCGCATCGAGCGCGATTATCAGGAGCTCAAGCAGGAGGTCGGGCTCGGGCATTTTGAAGGGCGTGGATGGCGTGGCTTCCATCACCACGCCACACTGTGCATTGCGGCCTATGGCTTCCTGGTCTCCGAAAGGGAGACGATTCCCCCCTCAGGACCTCGTTCCACCGCGCGATTCGCGCAACTTGCTCTACCCAACGGTTACAGACCCAGAGGATCCGCCATTGCGGCCTGAGCGGCACATCCCAAACTCAATCGCAACGATGCGAATACGCTTGATCGATGCGATCGCCAAGAGCTTGCCACGATGTCCATGCTGTGGGGCACGCCATGCCAACCGCAACCGGAGAATATTGTGACGCAGTAGGACTAGGAAGAAACAGGCGGACGGGTTTCGGGCCTCTCACGCCGTCATCCTGAGGTGCCTGAGCGAAGCGAGGGCCTCGAAGGATGCTGCTCTGCCCTGCAGCTGCTGTGTTGTGCGTCCTTCGAGGCTCGCCCGACTTCGTCGGGCGAGCGCCTCAGGATGACGAGTTAGAACAAGCGTTGCCCCCAGTGATGCGCTGCTGAGCCCCGATCCCATTGCTTGGGCCCGACGCCCGCGGCCACTTGCAGGATTTCTCCTCTCACTCAATCCGGGCTACAGGTCGAGCGCTACGCTCTGTCCACCCTACGAGACCCCCATGGCCCAATTCGACGGACAGGTTTTGATCGTCACCGGCGGCGCGCGCGGCATCGGCGAGGCGGTGGCGCGCGCCTTCGTTGAGCGCGGCGGCCGGGTGGTGCTGGCCGATCTCGACGTCGGGCTCGGGACCACGCTCGAGGCGCAGCTCGGCCGGGCCGCCGTGTTCCACAAGGCCGACGTGCGCGATCCGGCGCAGTGCCAGGCGACGGTCGAGCGCGCGGTGGCGGCATTCGGGCGCGTCGACTGCCTGGTCAACAGCGCCATCAAGATGGCGCCGGGGCCGCTCGCGGAGCTTTCGCTCGAGGATTGGCGCACGGTGATCGACACGGGGCTCACCGGCACGTTCCTGATGACGCAGGCATTCGGCCGCTGGGTGATCGGGCAGAAGCGGACCGGCGCGGTGGTCAACCTCTCGTCGATGGCCGGCTACCAGCCCTATGGCGCGGCCGGAGCGTACTCGACGGTCAAGGCCGCGGTGCTGATGCTGACCGACCACTTCGCCATCGAGTGGGCGCGCAAGGGCATTCGGGTCAACGCGGTTGCGCCCGGCCACATCGAGACGCCGCTCACTGCCTACCTGAAGGATCCGGCGATCAAGCAGGGCCGCTCCGAGGTCACTCCGCTCGGGCGCGTCGGCCAGGTGGACGACGTCGTCGGCGGCATCCTGTTCCTGCTGTCGGACGAGGCGCGCTACGTGACCGCGACCAACCTGGTCATGGACGGCGGCGTGACCAAGAGCATCTTCAATCACATGCCGGGACGGACCTGGAGTTAGGGCGAGTGCAGCGCTGGAGCCCCCTTGGCGCCGCGCGTCTTGACCTCGTGGCTAATCTGTTCTCTATATGTTCTAGCCGAGACGGAAAGGAGAGCGATCATGAACACGGCCGATATCGCCCAGAAATTCACTGCTGCGCTCAAAGCCGGAAACTTCGAGGGGGCTGAGCGCTTCTGGTCCGACGACGTGGTGAGCTTCGAGGCGCAGGCGGGGCCGATGCAGGAAGCACGCGGGCGCGCCAACGTTCACGCCAAGGCCGAATGGTGGACCGCCAATCACGACGTGCACAGTTTCGAGACCTTCGGCCCCTACGTGAACGGCGATCAATTCGCCCTGCGCTTCAAGATCGACGTCACGCCGAAGGCGAGCGGCCAGCGCACCCAGATGGACGAGGTCGGCCTCTACACCGTGCGTGACGGCAAGATCGTGGAAGAGCGCTTCTTCTATTGATCCCGACTCCGTGCCTCTGGATCGCTCGCCTTTGGCTCGCAACGACATCCGGGGTCGATGTCTTGCCTCGCAGCCGTTTCCCGGATTTCGCTTGCGCCCAATCCAGGCTACGTACATCCGGGATCGGCACACGGGGAGAATAGAATGAGCGGGCTTCTCGACGGACACATCGCGGTCGTCACCGGAGCCGGCTCCGGGATAGGTCGCGCGATCGCACTCGGCTATTCGCGCGAAGGCGCACGTGTCGCCGTCCTCGACATCAATGGCGACCCCGCGGTCGAGACGGTTCAGCAAATTCTGAATGGCGGAGGCAAGGCGCAGCAGTTCGTGCTCGACGTCACCGACCGCGAGGCATGCCGCGCGGTCGCCGCCGAGGTGGGAGACAAGATCGGCCCGATTTCGATCCTGGTGAACAACGCCGGCATCAACCGCCGCAACGCGTTTGCCACCGACGCGGTGATCAAGGACTGGGCCGACATCATGGCGGTCAACCTCAACGGCGTATTCAACGTCACGCATGCCTTCCTGGAGCCATTGCGCGCCACCAAGGGGCGGATCGTCAACATCGGCTCGATCCAGTCGTTCATGCACGTGCGCACGCCGAACTCGCCGGCCTACACCACCTCGAAGCATGGCGTGCTCGGCTTCACGCGCGCGCTCGCAGCCGAACTCGGCCGCGACGGCGTGCGGGTCAACGCCATCGGCCCGGGCCTGATCGAAACGCCGCTCAACGCGGCCGTCCGTGCCAACAACCCCGACCTGATGAAGATCTTTCTCGACCACACCCCGCTTGGGCGCGCCGGCAAGCCGGAGGACATCGTCGGCCCAGCGATCTTCCTTGCCTCCGACCTTTCGGCCTACGTCACCGGCGCGGTCGTCATGGCCGACGGCGGCTACCGCACGGTCTAGCGGATTTCCCGATGGTGATGGTGCACCAGCGCCGCTGCGCCACCTCTCCCCACTGGGGAGAGGTCGGCGCGCGAAGCGCGACGGGTGAGGGGCTGCTTGAACGACCTTGGCGCAGATTCCCCCTCACCCGCCCGCGCTTCGCTTTCGCTCACCGCGGTCGACCTCTCCCCGTCGGGGAGAGGTGATTTAGCGCAAGCAACGATTGCTCTAATAGCTCAATTCACCACCGCGCCCGACGCCTTGATGATCGGGGCCCATTTGGCGAGCTCCGCCTTGATGAAATCGGCGGTCTCCTTGGGGCCGCGGCCCGGCGTCGGATCGATGCCGACCTCCTGCAGGCGCTTGATCACCGCGGGGTCGCTCATCGCCTTCTGCATCGCGGCGTTGAGCCGCTCCACGATCGGTGCCGGCGTGCCGGCCGGCGCCAGGATCGCGTTCCAGGTGTAGCACTCGAACCCTTTGATCCCCTGCTCCTGCAAGGTCGGCAGCTCCGGCATGGTGCGCAGGCGCTCCGCCGTCCCCCCGCCGAGCGCGCGGATCGCGCCGGTCGCGACCTGCGGGCCGGCGCTCGGGGTCGCGTCGAAGGCCATGGAGATCTGCCCGCCGACCAGATCGGCCATCATCGGCGCCGAGCCGCGGTAGGGCACGTGCACGATGTCGAGGCCGCCCGCACCCGCCTTGAACTGCTCGCCGCAGAGGTGGAGGATCGAGCCGACGCCGGACGAGCCGTAGGTGTACTTGGCCGGATTGGCCTTCACCAGGGCGATGAGACTCTCTGACGTCGGTCGCGGGGACCGACGGATGCACCGCCAACAGGATCGGCGTCACGCCGACCTGCCCGACCGGCGTGAAATCACGCACGGGGTCGTACGGCATCTTGCTGTAGAGGCCGGGATTGATGGCGTGGGTCGACACCGTCGCCATCAGCAGCGTGTAGCCGTCCGGCGCCGACTTGGCGGCCATGTCCGCGCCGGTGTTGCCCCCTGCCCCCGCCCTGTTCTCGACGATGAACTGCTGGCCCAGCAGGTCGCCCATCTTGGCGCCCATGACGCGCGCGACGATGTCGGTCGGGCCGCCGGCCGCGAACGACACCACGATGCGCACCGGCTTGGAGGGATACTGCTCCTGAGCCTCGCTCGACGTGGACAGCAGCACCAAGGCCGCGACCACCATTGCCAGCCGAGCCATTGCGTTCCCGCCTGTCGCCATTGGCGCCGTCCTCCCTGACTGAAGGCGCTAGTGCGATAGCGTAGCCCGGATGGCGCGAAGCGCAATCCGGGATCGCCGGCCCGCGCACTTGGGGCGCATCGTGTACACACGAGCCGATGGCCGGTTCGCGTGGACAGGCCTCAGGTCGGCGCGATCCCTGCCGCCCGGATGATCGGCTCCCACTTGCGCATCTCGGCGCCGATCAGATCCGCCATCGCGGCCGGGCTCGAGCCGATGACCCGAACGCCGAGATCCTCGAGCCGCTTCTTCACCGCCGGCTCGCGCAACGCCGAAAGCGTGTCGGCGCTGATCCGGCGCACGATCTCGACCGGCATGCGCGCCGGCGCGGCGAGCGCGTACCAGCCGGTGACGTCGAACCCCGGCACGCCGGACTCCGCGACCGTCGGCAGCTCGGGCGCGGTAAGGAAGCGCTCGGGCGAGGTCACCGCGAGCGCGCGGATATGCCCGCCGCGCACCTGCGTCAGGGTTGCCCCGATGGTGTTGAACATCATGTCGATGCGGCCCGGAATGAGGTCGTTGAGCGCCGGCCCCGCGCCGCGATAGGGCACGTGCATCATCTCGAGGCCGGCCATGCGCTTGAACAGCTCGCCCGACAGGTGCGGCGTCGTGCCGACGCCGGAGGAGCCGAACGTCATCCCGGGCTTGGCCTTGGCGAGCGCGATGAACTCCGTCACCGATCGCGCCGGGGAGGTGTTCGGCACGACCATCACGTTCGGATAGTCGCAGAGCACGGTGATCGGCGCGAAATCCGCGATCGGGTCGTAGGGCAGCGACGCATACATGTAGCGGTTGATGGCGAGCGCCACGGTCGCGAACAGGATGGTGTAACCGTCAGGCTCGGCGCGCGCGGCCGCCTCGTTGCCGATGTTGCTGCCGGCCCCGCCGCGGTTCTCGATCACGACCTGTTGCCCCCACATCTCGGACAGGCGGTGGGTGAGAATGCGCGCGACCGCGTCGGTGCCGCCGCCGGGCGGGAACGGTACGATCAGCCGCACGAAGCGCGTCGGCCACTGCGGCGCGGTCCCCTGCGCGCGCGCCGTGCGCGGCAGCAGCCGGCGGCAACCGCCGCCATGGCAGAGCCTGTCAGCAGCCGACGACGCGTAGTCATGGCGTGCCCCCGCTTCGACACCTTGCGCCTGCGAGAAGGCTATCTCCAAACCAAGCGGGAGTGAAATCGGCTGGTCGAAGATTTCGACAGCTCTGCCAAAGGGTGTCCTTCGCACGCGACTATCTGGTCTTGATGTTGAGCTCCCGCACCAGCCGCGCGTATTTCTCCGCGTCTTCGCGCGCGAAGCGGGCGAGCTCCTCCGGCGTGCCGCCGGTGGGCTCGGTTGCGCCCTTGCCGAACTTTTCCTGCGTTTCGGCGTCGGCCAGGCTCTTGTTGATCGCGGCGTTGAGCCGCGCCACCACCTCTCGCGGCGTGCCGAGCGGCGCGAACACCGCATACCAGGATTCGAGCGCGACCTGGTGGCCGAGCTCCCGCAGCGTGGGGACCTCCGGCATCGTGGCCCCGCGCCGCGGTCCCGACTGCGCCAGCATGCGCAATCCGCCGGCCTTGTAGTGCGGCAGCACCGCGGTCGGCCCCAAGAAGCCGATCTTCACATGGCCGGCGATCAAGTCGTTGATGGCCTGGCCGGCGCCGCGGTACGGCACGTGGTCGAACTTGACGCCGGCCTCGCGCGAGAACCACTCGAGCAGCACATGCTGGTTGGTGCCGACGCCGGAGGTCGCGACCCCCATGTTGGGCGTGCGCTTCGCCATCGCGACGAGCTCCTCGAGCGAGGCGACGCCGAGCGTGGGATGCACCGCGACTGACTGCGGCTGGCGGCCGAGCTCGACCACCGGCATCAAATCCTTGAGGTAGTCGAGGTTGAGCGCCAGCACGTAGGGCGCGCTCGCGACGTTGTCGTTGGTGACCAGCAGCGAATAGCCGTCCGGCGGGCTCTTGATCGCGGCGTCGATCCCGATGGTGCCGCCGGCGCCGGTGCGGTTCTCGACATAGATCTGCTGCCCGAGCTCGCGGGTGAGATAGTCGCCGATGATGCGGGCGACGAAATCGAGCCCGCCGCCGGCCGCAAGCGGGACGATGAATTTGATCGGGCGCGCCGGCCACGTCTCGGTTTGCGCAAGCGCCGTATCGACGAAGCGTCCGCCCGTAAACGCGGACGCCGCCGCCGCGCCCTGCAAGAAACTCCGCCGCCGGATTCCAACCATGGTCGCATCCCTCCGGGTGCCCGTTCGAAAACGCCGGCGCCATGCTACACGTTCCGGCCGGCCCGATGATATCCTCTCTCCACTTCCGAGGCAGGATCCTTGCAGGAGCTGACGGCATGCAGGTCTTGATGGCGATCGCCCTTGTGGCTGCGCTGATCGTGCCGCTGACTGGAAGCCAGGCGGCCGAGATCAAGGTCCTGAGCGGCAACGGGGCGCGAGCGGCGGTGCGCGAGCTTGCCGCACAGTTCGAGCGCGCCAGCGGCCATCGCGTCGCGATCCACTTCGAGGTCAACGCCGCGTTGAAGCGCAAGATCGAGGCCGGCGAAGCCTTCGATGCCGTCGTGCTCAATCCGCCGGTGCTCGACGAGCTCATCCGGCAGGGCCGGCTCGACGCCGGCACCCGCGCCGACATCGGCCGCGCCGGACTAGGCATCGGCATCCGCGCAGGCAGGCCGCGGCCCGATGTCGGCTCGGTCGGGGCCTTTCGGGATACCCTGCTCGGCGCCCGTTCCGTTGCCTACCCGGGCGAGGGCGCGAGCGGCGTCTACTTCGTCAACCTGCTCGATCGCCTCGGCATCGCGGCGGAGATGCGGCCGAAGCTGCGCCCGATGCCGGCGGAGGATACCGTCGAGGTGGTGGCGCGCGGCGAGGCGGATCTCGTTATCGTGGTGGCCTCGCGCATGGTTGGCGTGCCCGGCGTCGAGCTGGTCGGGCCGATTCCCGCCGAGCTGCAGACCTCGATCGGCTTCGCGGCGGCGGTCGGCGCCGCCGCCCGGGAGCCGGAGGCGGCGCGCGCGTTCGTGCTCCTGAGCGCGCCGGCCGCGGCGCCGGTGCTCAAAGCGATGGGCGTCGAGCCGGCTGCGCCGCAGTGAACCCGTGCGATTGCCGGATAGTCGGAAGTGAAACGAACTGCCAGGAATTGCCTCGACTTGGCTCGACGATGAGCTAAATCACGGGAGGTCCGGATGCGATCTACGCCTCGCACCTTCGCGAAGTTGACGCACTCTGCCGCGCTTGGCCTGCTCGCGAGCGGCGTTCTGGCGTCCGCCCAGGCGCAGGACGTGTCGCCAGCGCAGATTGCGGCGATGCAGCGCGAGTACCGGCGCCCGGCTCCGCCGCCGATCGAAAACCAGGCGCTGGTCGAGCTGGGGCGTGACCTGTTCTTCGACCCGCAGCTCTCCGCCTCCGGCAAGACCGCGTGCGCGAGCTGCCATTTTCCCGAGCTTGGTTGGGGCATGACCGGTCCCCGCGGCCGCAACGATTCCGGCAATCTCACTTCGCGCGCGTCGCAGCCGCTCGTCGGGATCGGCTACGCCAACGCGCCGTTCGGGTGGGACGGCCGTAGTCCAACGCTGGAGGCGCAGGCCAAATCGTCGGTTGCGACCGGCTCGATGTCGATGCGGGAGACGCCGACGCCGGTCAGGCTCGAGGTCATCGAGGAGCGGTTCAGGTCGGATCCGGCCTACGTCTCCAAATTTGCGGCCGCGCTGCCGGGCGCGCCGATCAACATCAATTCGATCGCCAAGGCGATCGCGGCGTTCGAGCGCACGCTGGAGCCCGGGATCGCGCCGTTCGACCGTTGGGTCGAGGGCGATGCGCAGGCGATCTCGGACTCGGCCAAGCGCGGATTCGTGCTGTTCAATGGCAAGGCCAACTGCTTTGCCTGCCACAGCGGGTGGCGTTTCACCGACGACAAATTCCATGACATCGGGACGACCACCACCGACCCCGGCCGCGCTCGCGTCGACAAGGATGACCCGTTGATGCAATTCGCCTTCAAAACGCCGACGCTGCGTTCGGTAGCGCTGCGCCCGCCTTACATGCACAACGGCTCGCAGGCGAACCTGCACGAGGTCTCGAAGCTGTACGAAAAGGGCGGCATCGATCGTCAAAGCCGCTCGCCGTTGATGATGCCGATCGAATTGACCGAGCAGGAGGGGCGCGATCTCATTGCTTTCATGGAATCGCTGAGCGGCGCCGACCAGACGGCGCGTGCCGGGCGCTGATCACGGCCCACCGACGCAAGCAAACCGGCGGCCGCTGGCTGCTCGCGCGCGACGCCAATCTGCTGGCAGCGGTCGCTCAAGCCATCAAATCCGCGTGAAAGGCCGCTGCCGTCGCCGTCCCGCGGCCGATCCGGAGTAACCTCCGCCCGGCTTGGCAGAAGGCATCTGCCAACCTATGCCAACGGACCGGGAGGAACCCAATGTTCGAAATTTCACGCCGCGACCTCGTGCTGAGCGCGGCCGGCGCCTATGCGGCGTTCGGGCTCGCCAAGCCGATCGCGTTCATCGGCGCCGCCGAGGCGCAGACGGCGCCGGCGGACGCCGCGTTCAAGAAATACAAGGTCGGAGATATCGAGGTCATCGCGCTCTATGACGGCGTGTGGGAAAAGCCCCACGACGAGAACTTCATCAAGGGCGTCAACGTCGAGCAGACCAAGGCCGCGCTCAAGGCGGCCGGCCTCACCGACGCGCACGTGCCGATCCCGTTCACGGTCCTCGCTGTCAACACCGGCGGCCGGCTGGTGCTGATCGATTCCGGCACCGGCGGCGGGCAGGCGGGCGGGCCGAAGGCCGGCAAGCTGGCGGCGAGCATGGCGGCCGCCGGCGTCGACCCCAAGAACGTCAAGACCATCGTGATCTCGCACTTCCACGGCGACCACATCTCGGGCCTGATGGCGAAGGACACCAACGCGCAGACGTTCCCGGACGCCGAGATCGTCGTATCGGCTGCGGAATTGAAATGGTGGACGCAGCCGCTCGACTCGATCGCGCAGCCGCGCCGGGGCGCGGCACAGCGCATCCAGGCCACGTTGCCGACGTGGAAGAATGTCAAGCAGGTTGACGGCGAGGCCGAGGTGGCACCCGGCATTCGTGCGATCCCGGCGCACGGCCACACCCAAGGCCACACCGTCCATCTGATCAGCTCAGGCGGCCAGCAGCTGCTCGCGACTGCCGACGCCACCAACATCTACTCGCTGTTCGTCAAGAACCCGGACTGGACGGCGGCGTTCGACCACGTGCCCGAACAGGCGGTCGAGACGCGCAAGAAGCTGTTCGAGCGCGCGGTCGCCGACAAGGCCATGGTAGCCGGCTATCACTGGGGCCTGCCCAACGTCGGCACCATCGCCAAGGACGGCAACGGCTACGCGTTCACGCCGGCCGGCTGATCGCGCAACACGCCGACCGCACACAGTGCAGAAGGGCGGCCGCGAGGCCGCCCTTCTTCGTCAGTAGGATCAAGAGACGAGGGTCGCCGGCGCAGGCCCGACCACACCGCCAGTTCCAATCAGCTCGCCGCGAGCAAAATTCGCGGACCGAAGCCTCAGCCGGTGCCGAGCACGTTGCCGAGATCGTTGTAGATCGTGTGCAGGTGCTGCGCTTCCGGATCGACCGATCCGAGCTCGATCACAAAGCCGTCGCCGATCACGCGATAGCCGAACGCTTTCTCCGGCGTGTTGGGGCCATGCCAGGCGAAGTGCACCGCCTCGCGGTCGCCGGCGCGCAGGCGCGCGCGCTGCACGTCGCTGAGGGTCGCGGGGAAATGCTCGACCGCGTAGACCTCAATCAGTTGCCACAGCAGGTCGCGCTGCGGCGAGCTCAGCGCCACCGCCGCAAGCCCAGCCTTTTGCGCGTTTGCGCGCTCGCGTCCGGCGTACGAGACGATGTTGCGCAATGCGCTCTCCGATACTCGCGCCTTGGCCTGCAGTGCCGGCGAGAGGTCGCCGACCAGCCGCCGCGCCAGCGCTTCCTCCTCCTTGAGCGTATTGAGCCCGGCGTGCGGCCCTGCCGTGACGCGGTTGGGATAGGACGAGAACGAGGACGGCGTCACCGCGACGATTCCATTGTCGCGTACCGCAACGGATTGAGTCAGGTGATGGCCTTCGAGCCGGAAGCCCCAGGCGCCGGTCTCCGCCGGCTGCCCGAAGACGGACAATGAGAATCGCTCCGAGGAGCGCTGTCCCGCGGCATTGCCCATCGCGGCGAGCACGTCCTGCAACAGCATGACGTTTTTGGCTTTGCGCAGGCCCGCAGGCGAAAGCGCGGTGGCGAGAAGGTCCCAGGCTGCGGCCTTCTCGCTCGCGTTCATCTGCTCAAGCCGCAGGCCCGGTTTGATGAAGCCGCCAATCCCGAAGTAGTTCCAGCTCCTCCATTCCGGACCGCCCCAGGCAAATGACGCGGCCTTTCTCTTGTCGGGCTCGAGCGCGGCGAGAAACTTGCGCGTTGCGGCGAGCAGATCGGCGGCGGGCGCGAGCGCGTCCGCGGCCGCAAGCGCGGCGGAGCAAGGCAGTGCCGCGGCGCCGAGGAGCGCCGTACCCGCGAGGATGACACCTCTGCGATCAAGCTTGGTCGGATCGGTCTTCGACGTCGACATCTTGTCCTCCTTGGCGCGCGCCGCCTCCGTCGGCATTTTACTTCACCATCGGTATCGGCGCATCCTGAGCGGTGGGCCTATTGCAACCAGCACGGAGCGCCGCCGCCATGCCAAAACGCGCAATCGCGTCGGACCGCGTGTTCAAGAGTTCGTTACCGTTCGCGCAGGCGACGGTCGCCGGCGGCTTCATGTTCGTCTGCTGCGTCGGATGCGACCGTGAGGGGCGGTTTGCGATCGGCGATGTGCGCGCGCAGACGCAAGCTGCGCTCGATAACATCCGCGCGCTGTTGGAGGAGGCCGGCGGCAGCATGACCGACGTCGTCAAGTGCACCGTCTATGTCACCAACCGCGGCGATTGGCAGCCGATGAACGAGGTCTACTTCGCCAATTTCTGCGACGATCCCCCGCACCGGGTATCGTGCATCGTCAGCGGGCTCGGCTCTCCGGACTGCCTGGTGGAGATCGACGCGACGGCATTCCTCGGATCGCCTTAAGGCTCGGCTCAGCGCCGATTGCATTTCCCTCAATCTTCCGCCCGGCGCCCAAGACGCGCAGAGTCGGAGTTCCGGATCGCTCGCCGCACGCCCGAGTCGGGCCGCGGCCGGTGCCGCGATCCGTGCCTGGGAGCAGTCCGAGTCTGAACAGACGTTCATCTTGGCCGAGGTGGGCAAGGCGTCAGATCGGAGCGCAAGAAACGGGTGTGCCGGTCAAACGAAACACTTTGGAAGCTAAATGATTGTATTCAATCGCTAAAGCCGACCGGGTTTCACATTTAGGCCAAATTGGACGCGCCTATTGGCACATCCGGTTCGCGCCTGGATCGGTTCATCAGCGGCGCCTGCCTGGCGCTCCATGGAGGATGGGAATGAAGAAGACCCTGACAGTTCTTGCTGCCGCCGGTGCGCTCGCGGTCGTCTCGGTCGCGGCGCCGACCGACGCGAACGCGTGGCATCGCGGCTACGGCCACGGCGGCGCGGTCGCGGCCGGCGTCATCGGCGGGCTCGCGGCCGGCGCCATCATCGGCTCGGCGCTCGCGCCCCGCTACGTCGAGCCTGCACCGGCGTATGTGGGGCCTGCGCCGGCATACGTGGCGCCCGCACCGGCGGCGTGCGTGCAGCCGCAGTGGGTCTGGTCGAACCGTCGCGGCGAGTACGTCTGGCGCAACGTGCCCGTCCCCTGCTGATTTCGGGCTAGGCTAAGTATCAGCTCTTCTGCCGGACCTCACCGCCCGGGATACGACCCAGCCGAGCCGGTCGCATTTGGCCGGCGCCTCACGCTGGGCGGTGCAGGCGTGAACGAGGGCCATCATCTCGCGCGCGGCGGCAATGATTGCTCGGCCGCGCGCATATGATCGAGCACGGCGCGCGTCGGCCAGCAATCGAGCTTGAGCCCATGCGCCTTCTGATACGCGCCGAGGGCGGCCCGCGTCAGCATGCCGGCCTTGCCGTCGATCCTGTCGGCATAGAACGCGCGCGCCGTGAGGTGACGCTGGATCGCCTCGACCTCCTCCGTCCGCAGCTGCGCAGCCTGGCTCCATGGCGTGGCAAACGGCCCCGCGCCCGCGATCCGGTCGGCGAGATTGCCGACAAACAAAACGTACAGGTCCGAGAAATTGTAGTCCTTGAGCACGTAGTAGTTCTTCAACGTGAGGAATGCCGGACCATAGATGCCCTCGGGCAGCAACAAAGAGGCCGGCGCGGCGCCGTCGCGCGCAGGCGCGCGGCCGTCGGCCGGTGCGTAGCCGCGCTTGATCCACTCGGCGACCGGCAGCTGCGTTGCGGGCTCCGCGATGGTGCAGTCGACGGTCTGTGGCGCGCGCACCTCGTAGGCCCAGCGCTGGCCCCGCTGCCAACCGAGGTCGGCGAGATGCTTGGCGATGGTGGCGAGCGAATCCGGGACCGACCCGAAGATGTCGCGGCGGCCGTCGCCGTCGAAATCGACCGCATGCTTGTAGAAGCCGGAAGGCAGAAGCTGCGGCTGACCCATCGCGCCGGCCCACGAGCTGCGCATGGCGGCAAGTGCGACGTGCCCCTCCTCGAGCATCTTGAGCGCCAGCAGAAGCTCGGCCCGGAATTGCTCCTTGCGGCGCCCGAGGTAGGCCTGCGTCGCCAGCGCCCGGATGGCGCCGTGCGGCAGCTTGGCGGCGCCGTACCCGGTCTCGCGTCCCCACACCGCCAGCACCACCGCGCCTGGGACGCCGAACTGTTGCTCGATCGCCGCGAGCGTCGCGCGGTGCTCGGCCAGAAGCTTGCGCCCCTGCGCGGCAAGGCGGGCGAGCGCAGCCTCTTTGAGATAGTCGGCCGGCGTCTGCACGAACTCCGCCTGCTCACCGCGCGGCCGTTCCGGCCGGCCCGGGATCACCAGATCGGGCAGCGTGAGGTCGGGCTCGAGCCCGCGGGTCGCCGCCTCGAAGGTCGCGCGCGAGACGCCGAGCGCCTGCGCCTCCGGCCAGAGCTGATCGAGGAAGCCGCGAAACGCCGCATCGCTCGCCTGCGAGGGGTTCATCACAGCGAGCCACAGGAGCACCTGGGCGATGGCGCGTCGGACCATGATCCTTGACCGGCCGCAAGGGCGGTATTACTTTTGCGTGACGGTAATACCGAGAGGCGCATGGCTACCACCGTCACTGTCAAAGGCCAAGTCACCCTGCCGAAGCAGGTTCGCGAGGCGGCGGGGATTAAGCCGGGCGATCGGGTCGAAATGCAGGCGACCGCCGCAGGCACGGTGATCATCAGGAAGGCCGACACCGCAGAAGACTACAAGGCAAGGCTCTACGCGCTGGCGGAGCGCAGGTTGATCCGCGGCACTACCGAAGACCTCATGAAGATGACGCGAGGCGATCCGGCGGAGGATCCCCCAGCGGTCAAGAGGAAATGACCCTCGTCGACACCAATGTCGTGATCGACGTTGTCGCCAAGAATCCCACGTGGCTGAGGTGGTCCGCCGAGCAACTGGACCGCGCCGGCGCGTCGAGCCAGTTGTGGATCAACGAGATAGTCTATGCCGAGCTCGCCGCTCACATCGAGACGGAGGCAGACTTGCAATTCGTCTTGGGTGAACTGAGACTTCGGCTCGCGCGCACACCGGTGCAGGCACTGTTCAATGCGGGTCGGGCATTCCGGAGCTACCGCCGCGCCGGAGGGCTTCGGACCAGCGTGCTTCCCGACTTCTTCATCGGCGCGCACGCGCAGGTAAGCGGCCTGCGGCTGCTGACGCGCGATCCCCGGCGCTATCGAAGCTATTTCCCCGAGGTCGAACTGATCACGCCCGAGGGTTGAGGCGCTATTCAGCGGGCGAACTTCTTGTACTTGATCCGTGTCGGGATCGTGGAATCGACGCCCAGACGCCGTTTCTTGTCCTCCTCGTAGTCGGCAAAGTTGCCCTCGAACCATTCAACGTGGCTGTCGCCCTCGAAGGCGAGCATGTGGGTGGCGATGCGGTCGAGGAACCAGCGGTCGTGCGAGATGATCACGGCGCAGCCGGCGAAATCCTCCAGCGCCTCCTCGAGCGCGCGCAGGGTGTCGACGTCGAGGTCGTTGGTCGGCTCGTCGAGCAGCAGCACGTTGGCGCCCGACTTGAGCATCTTGGCCAGATGCACGCGGTTGCGCTCGCCGCCCGAGAGCGCGCCGACCTTCTTCTGCTGATCGCCGCCCTTGAAATTGAAGGCCGCGCAGTAGGCGCGCGAATTGACCTCGCGCTTGCCGAGCTGGAGCTGGTCGAGGCCGCCCGAGATTTCCTCCCAGACGGTCTTCGACCCGTCGAGAGTGTCGCGCGACTGGTCGACGTAGCCGAGCTTCACCGAATCGCCGATCGTGATGGTCCCCTCGTCCGGCTTGTCCTGCGCCGTGATCATGCGGAACAGCGTGGTCTTGCCGGCGCCGTTCGGGCCGATCACGCCGACGATGCCGCCGGGCGGCAGCTTGAATGTCAGGTCATCGATCAAGAGATTGCCGCCGAAACCCTTGGTCAGGCCCTCGAACTCGATCACGTTCTGCCCCAGCCGCTCCGTCACCGGGATGACGATCTGCGCGGTCTGCGTGGTCTTTTCGGCCGCCTTCTGCAGCAGCTCCTCGTAGCGTTGGTAGCGCGCCTTCGATTTGGCCTGGCGCGCGCGCGGGCTCGCTGAGATCCACTCCCGCTCGGCCGCAAGCGTGCGCTGACGCGCTTCTTCCTCTCTGCCTTCCTGCTGCAGCCGCTTCTGCTTCTGTCCCAGCCAGGAGGTGTAGTTGCCCTGGTAGGGGATGCCACGGCCGCGGTCGAGCTCGAGGATCCAGCCGGTGACGTTGTCGAGGAAGTAGCGATCGTGGGTGACGATCAGGATCGCGCCCGGATAGTTGCGCAGATGTCCCTCGAGCCACGCCACCGTCTCGGCGTCGAGATGGTTGGTCGGCTCATCGAGCAGCAACAGTTCGGGGGCCTCGAGCAGCAGCCGGCAGAGCGCGACGCGTCGGCGCTCGCCGCCCGACAGCGTCTCGACCGCGGCGTCGTCGGCCGGGCAGCGTAGCGCGTCCATCGCCTGGTCGACTTGCGAGTCGAGGTCCCACAGGTTGCGGCTGTCGATCTCGTCCTGCAGCTTCGCCATCTCCTCGGCGGTCTCGTCGGAATAGTTGGCGGCGATCTCGTTGTAGCGCTCGATCAGCGCGCGCTTGTCGGCGACGCCCTCCATCACGTTCTCGCGCACGCTCTTGGCCGGATCGAGCGTCGGCTCCTGCGGCAGGAAGCCGACGCGCGCGCCCTCGGCCGCCCATGCCTCGCCGACGAATTCGCTGTCGAGCCCGGCCATGATGCGCAACAGCGTCGACTTGCCCGAGCCGTTGAGGCCGAGCACGCCGATCTTGGCGTCCGGGTAGAACGACAGGTTGACGTTCTCCAGAACCTTGCGGTTGCCAGGATAGGTCTTGGACAAACCCTGCATGTGATAGACGAACTGACGGGCCATCGCCGCCCTGCCTGTTGTTGGGCGCCGCTTGGGGCACCGGATGTTCGGAAAGTGGGCGGTGATGTAGCGGCGCCAAGGGCAAAGGGCAAGCGGTTCGCGCGCCGCTTCGATCCCGTCAGGAGAAGATGGTCGAGACGCGGATCGACCCTTGGCTCTGCAGCACCTGGATCGAGACGTCGGCGTCGTGCCGCCGCACGATCAGGTCGACGGTCGAATCCCCCAGCCGCAGGTCGCGGAGCGTGACGTCCCGCAGGAACGGCGGCAGCCGCGGATCGCGGAAATGGATCTCGCGCAAGGCCGGCTCGAATTCGAGCCCGAGCGAGGCCTGGATCAGCGTGAACGGCGTACCGCTCGCCCAGGCTTGCGGCGAGCAGGCGACCGGATAGAGCGTCGGCCCGCGCGAGCGCCGGCGCTGGAAGCCGCAGAACAATTCCGGCAGCCGGCGCAGATCCATGTAGCTCGCCGCGGCGAACAGTCCGCCGAACACCCGGTCGAGCTCCGCCTTCAGTCCGTACTTGGCAAGCCCGAGCGCGATCAGCGCGTTGTCGTGCGGCCAGACCGAGCCGTTGTGATACGACATCGGATTGTAGCGCCGCTCCTCGCTCGACACCGTACGCACGCCCCAGCCGGAGAAGAATTGCGGCCGCAGCAAGCCGCGTCCGACCGCGCGCGCGCGCTCCGGCGGCGCGATGCCGGTGAATAGCACCTGCCCGGCATTGGACGTGCGCACCCGGCACGGCTGCTTCTCGCCGTCGAGCGCCAGTGCATAGGTTCCGATCTCGGGGCACCAGAACGCCGCCTCGAATTGCGCAGCGAGGCGCGCAGCCTGCGCATCGAGCGCCGCGGCGTGCTCGTTGTGGCCGAGCAGGCGCGCGCACTTCGCCGCGACCGACTTTGCGGCGTAGACGTATCCTTGCACCTCGGCGAGCGCGATCGGGCCGCGGGCAAGATGGCCGTCGGCATGGAACACCGCGTCGACCGAATCCTTCCAGCCTTGATTGATCAGCCCCTCGTCGGTCGCGCGGTGGTACTCGACGAAGCCGTCGCGGTCGGGATCGCCGGGCCCGTCGATCCACGACAACGCCGCCTCGATCGCCGGCCACAGCGCCTGCACGAACTCCCAATCGCCGGTTCGTTGTGCGTAGAGGCCGGCCAGCAGCACGAACAACGGGGTCGAATCGACGCTGCCGTAGTAGAGGCCGAACGGCACTTCGCGCAGCGCCGCCATCTCGCCTTCGCGCATCTCGTGCAGGATCTTGCCGGGCTCGGCATCGGCCTCGCTCACGTAGTCCTTGGCCTGGTAGTGCGCCAGCCGGCTCAGCACGCCGCGCGCAACGCGCGGGTCGAACCACAGCATCTGCATCGCGGTAATGATGCCGTCGCGACCGAACGTGGTCGAATACCAGGGCGTGCCGGCGTACGGATAAGGTCCTTGCACCGTCTCGGTCGTGAGCATGTAGAGATCCGACATCGAGCGGCACAGGATCTCGTTGAACAGCGCGTTGGAGGTGGTGACGGTGGCGACCCCGCGGGTCGAGCGCTTGAGGTCGCGATTGGCGGCGAGCAGGCCCTTGTAGAACCCGAGCGGCCGGTGGCTTTGATTGCAGGAGATCGAGACGAACAGGTTCACGCGTTCGCCCGGCTCGAGGTCGAGCCGGAACGAGGCGGAGCTTGCCGTCAACTGCGTCGGCGCGGGCTCGAAGCAGAACGCGGCACGGCGCGTCTGGCCGTCGAGCCCCTCGTAGCTCAGCAAAACTTCCCTCGGGCCGACCACCTCGTCGCGCCTGGCGCCGCGCCGCTGGCGGCGGATGCCGCGCACCTCGAAAATGTCGGCGAAGTCGCCACCGAAGGTGAGCGAAAGGTGGACGCGGACGTCGTGGTCCCCGTGATTGCGGAGCGCCAGCCGCTGATAGGCGGTCGCGTGCCACAGGAACACGCTGCGCACGATGTGCAGCGTGTCCTTGGGCAGCAGCAGCCGCTTTTCGAAATACATGTCGGGATTGGTGAGGTCGACGGTGAGCACCATGTTGTCGTCACGGACGCTCGAGCCGAGCAGCAGCAGCTGCATGCCGTCGAGGTGCATCTCGAGCCGGGAAATGAAGCGCGTGTCGGTGTAGAACACGCCGTCGGGACCGCCGGCGGTCGCACCGATATCGCCGTGGCTGTCGAGTACCGCGAAGCAGTCGCCGTGCTTGAGCGTCCGGCGCGGGCGAGAGGTCGGCCCGGTCGCCGGAATGTAGAACGGAGCTTCGGGGATCAGATCGACGAGCGACTCGGTCGTTTGCGGCGCCCGTTCAGTCGACATAAAGCCTCTTGGTTATCACCCCGGTGGCCTCGGGACGCGGCAGCGACAGCTGCCGCGCTTCCCGATGCTCGGGGCGATTTCGCCGCAGCAGCGAGCGGTAGACGCCGACATAGTCCTTGGCCATGCGCGTCACCGAAAAACGCTCCTCGAAGCGCCGCCGCACCGCCCGCCGATCGAGTGCCATCACTTCGGGGAGCGCCACGATCGCCTCCTCCATGCTTTCCACGATCCGCCCGGTCACGCCGTCGTCGATGATTTCGGGCACCGAGCCGTGCCGAAAGGCGAGCACCGGCGTACCGCGCGACATGGCCTCGATCATAACCAGCCCGAACGGTTCCGGCCAATCGATCGGGAACAGCAGCGCCGACGCTTCGCTGAGAAGCTCCATCTTGTGGGCCTCGTTAAGCTCCCCCAGGAACTCGATCCCGGGGCCGCCCAGCAGCGGCTCGATCGTTTCGCGGAAATAGTGCTCGTCGACGCGATCGACCTTGGCGGCGATCTTCAACGGCACGCCGAGGGCGCGGGCGATCTCGATCGCCCGATCGGCCCGCTTTTCGGGCGAGATCCGGCCCAAGAATGCGACGTATCCACCGCGCGGCTCGTGCAGCGGCCGGTGCGGATCGAGCGGCCGGCCGTGGTGGATGGTGGCCACGAAATTCGCGTTCGGAATCGGCTTGCGCTGCGCGTCCGAAATGGAGACCAGCGGCATTTCCGCGAATCCGAGGTAGAGCGGGTGCATGTCGAAAAGATCTTGGCGGCCGTGCAAGGTCGTCACGGTGCGGCCGGCCAGGTCGCGAAACAGGGGAAAATGGTAGGCATCGATGTGGAAATGCAGGATGTCGAACTCGGCGGCGCGGGCGCGCACACGGTCGAGCATGAGCATGTAGTACGGCACCGGGTCGCGCACGTTGGGATCGAGGCGCAGCGCGCCCCGCGCGCATGCGACCAGCTCGGCCGACGTAACCGAATCCGCGGTCGCGAACAGGGTCACCTTGTGGCCCTGCCGCACCAGCTCCTCGGTCAAGTAGAACACGATCCGTTCGGTACCGCCATACAGGCGAGGTGGCACGCTCTCCATGAGCGGCGCAATTTGCGCGATTTTCATTCTTGCAGCCTCCGACCACCGGAACGAAGGGCAAACGTAGTTCTGCGGCCATAAGTTCCGGCAAAGCCTGGTCCTTTGGCCGCAATCGATCGGATCGGTGGCGTCGCATGGGAATGCGATGCCTATTTCGGCCGTCGGCCGAAGGGGTGCCGACGCCTCAAACCGAGAATGCTGAAAGGAATCGCTAAGCCTTTCTGCAAACCGATCCTTTACGGGCACGGTGCGAGACTGGCGATGAACCGAATGGCCGCTCGGCCCGACTAATGGGGAAGGCCGAAGAGGCCGGCGCAATCGACCGGAGGCAGCATGGCAAAGGACAGCACGAGCGGCGGAAAGACCGCCCCTGCCGCGTTCCCCGCCGGCCGCCCCCTTGCCCGGTTCTGGGCGGGTCTGATGAAGGACCTGTTCGATCCCTACCGGCCGGAACGCCACTACATGCGCGGCCCCGGGCCGAAGTGGCGCGAGAAACACGCCTACGCCGCCGGGACCGGCCGCTGACACCAACCCCCACTTACGGTTTCTGGGTCAAGGCGGCGACGGCCGCCTAAACCTCTCGGCCGCCGGGCGTTTCGGCGCGGTCCGCCGGGCCGCACGGGTTGCAAAGTCGCCGTCCATCCCCATCATAGGTCGCGCGATGGCCAACGTGGCGGCCCCTCCCAAGGACGACTACCTGGTGCGGCCGGATCCGGCCGACCCGCGCCTGACCGTGCGCGTGTCCGGCGTCGACCAGTCGGGCCAGCCGGTCGACACCTCGGTCACGGTCGAGCGCGCCTTGACGATCTTCCTCAACGGGCAGGAGATCGTGACGGCGATGACGATCGGCGACTATCCCGAGTACCTCGCGGTCGGCTTTCTGCTGAACCAGAACATGCTGCGGCCGGACGACGTCGTGACCGCCGTCGACTATGACGAGGATCTGGCGGTCGCGGTGGTGCGCACCGAGCGCAGCACCGACTACGAGCATAAGCTCAAGAAGAAGGTGCAGACCTCCGGCTGCGCCCAGGGCACGGTGTTCGGCGACCTGATGGAGGTGATCGAGAACGCCGCGCTGCCGCCGGCCGAATTCCGCACCTCGTGGCTCTATCGGCTGACCGGCACGATCAACATCACGCCGTCGCTCTATCTCGAAGCCGGCGCCATTCACGGCGCGGTGCTGGCGCGGCAAGATCGCCCGCTGGTCTACATGGAGGACGTCGGCCGCCACAACGCCGTCGACAAGATCGCCGGCTGGATGTTCCAGCACCGCGTGCCGGCGCACGACAAGATCTTCTACACCACCGGCCGGCTGACCTCCGAAATGGTGATCAAGACCGTGCGCATGGGCATCCCGATCCTGGTCTCGCGTTCCGGCTTCACGGCCTGGGGAGTCGAGCTGGCCCGCAAGGCCGGGCTGACGCTGATCGGGCGGGCACGCGGCAAGCGTTTCGTCGCGCTCTCGGGCGAGGACCGGATCGTGTTCGACCAGGACCTGCGTTACGTCGAGGAGGAGAGCGCTAAGCACCGGCGCAAAGCGGCCACGCATGACGACTGAGTTTCCGTGGCTCGAGGCCGGCGAGGGGATCGTCTGGTCCGGCAGACCGAGTTTCTGGCGTCTTGCCATCAAACGCGGGCTATGGCCGTTTCTGTTGGGGATTTTCCTTCTGAGCATGGCCGCCTTCGTGCTCGGCATGGGGTGGATCGATTTGACCCGCCCTCCGCTCAGGGGTCCTGAGGATGCCTCGTTCAACCGAGTTAGTTTTCTCATGAACCTGCAGTTCGGGTTCATGGGCGCGATTTTCGGCCTCGGCGGGCTCGTTCTCGCCCTCGCCCCTGTCTGGCTCTGGTTTCGCGCGCGACAAACGACCTACGCGCTGACCGATCAGCGCGTCGTCATCGACACCGCGGGTCCGCGCCCAAGGCGCACCAGCATTCGGCTGGAGCACGTTCGCTTTATCGACCTTCGTCCAGCGGCCAACGGCTTGGGCGACATCGTGGTCCAAGAGACGATGCGCCCAAGTCTCGACGGCTGGGGTCCGCGCGGCGAAGGATTTATCGGCATTGCGGATGCCGCGAAGGTGGAGCAACTGCTGCGAGCCGCGATCGAGGCGACGTTCAGCTCGCGTGCGCGCAGGGCTTGACCGTGACGGTGCCTATCACCTTGGGCCTCGTCCTCGCCGGCGGGCTGGCGCGCCGGATGGGCGGCGGCGACAAGGCATTCATCCGCATCGGCGGGGCGACCATCCTGGAGCGCGTGCTGGCGCGGCTGAGCCCGCACTGCGCGGGCATGATCATCAACGCGAACGGCGACCCGGCGCGCTTCGCGCAAACCGGCCTGCCAGTGGTGCCTGACAGCGTGGCCGAGTTTCCCGGCCCGCTAGCCGGCATTCTGGCCGGGCTCGATTGGGCGGCTGAGCACCGATCCGACATCGAATGGATTGTCAGCGTGCCGGGCGACTGCCCGTTCCTGCCGCGCGATCTGATCGCGCGGCTACATCAAGCGCGCGCGGACGCCGGTCTCCCCCTCGCCTGCGCGCGCTCCGGCGAATGGCGGCACCCGGTGGCGGGCCTCTGGCCGGTGGCATTGCGGCACGACCTGCGCTCGGCGCTGGTCGAGGACGGCTTGCGCAAGATCGAGGCGTGGACGGCCCGGCACGGGGTTGCGGTGGCCGACTGGCCGGCCGAGCCGGTCGACCCGTTCTTCAACGTCAATAGGCCGGAGGACGTCGCGCAGGCGACGCGGCTCGCCGCGGCGGATGCGGCAGCATGATCACTTGATCCCGCCGTTCGTTGTCGTAACCTGCAGGAAAATCGACCAGAAATCTGGGAGGACATCGGGGATGCGCGCATTCCTCATCGCAGTCGCCGCCGCCATCGTGATCGCGGTGATTGGCGCCGTCGCGCTCAATTCGGCGCAGCATAGCGCCGACGTCGCCTACCACTCGACGACCGGCGTCCGGATCTAAGCAGGTTTCGGTCAGTTGACCAACGGATGCCCGGGGACGCGGCGTCAGCTTTTGTGAAGGTTTTCGGATGCCGGCCCCGTGATGGCGGCGCCGCGTACTCCAGGGGCCGGCGTACGGTAGAGACTATTTTCTAACTGAAGAGAATTCGATCGGCCGCACGGCTACTACACCGCGCGCAGATCCTTTGGCCTGTTGCTTCGCGCCGCGGTGACCAAAATCTCGATATCGGCGATGAGCTTACCGAATTTCGGCGCGCTTAGTCGGGCAATCCGGCGAGCCGCAGCCCCTCGTAGATCCGCTCCTGCCGTGCTCGAAATGCCGGCTCGTTGGAAGGCTCATAGGCCTGAAATGCGCTAAGGGTCAGTTTCGGATACCGCAATGCCGCGATCTCAAGCTTGGCCTCGGCTTCACGGCCGGATAGCGCCAACGCGCTTGCCAACAGCGCACGCGTACCCCGATCGCTGGGGTCCACGGCCAACGATTTGTTCAACCAATGGAGCGCCTCGGCATCGCGCGCGAGCTGGAGATGAGTTGCGCCGAGCAACATTTGCCACACCGGGAGCCAGGGGTCCCGCGGGCTCAGCCGCAGGGCCTTTTGCATAGGCTCCAATGCGCCTTCGGGTCGACCAAGAGCCCTGTTGGCGGCCGCGATCCCACTGTGCGCGTGCGGCTCGTTGGGATCGAGTTGGGCCGCGTGCTCGAAGGCGGCGAGCGCCTGGTCGATCCGCTTCTGTCCCAAGCGAACCGAGCCGAGGGCAACGTGCGCGATGGCCGCGTGCGGGTCGATGGCGACCGCACGCTCGGCTGCTTCGGCGGCGTGCGCGAGGTCTTGCCCGGGAGTGACGCTGAAACGCAGATTGCGGAGGTACGTAAACGACAGTCCACTCCAGGCACCGGCCAACGACTCGTCACGCCGCAACGCCTCGCGGAAAAGAGCTCGGACCTCGGAGAGCTCCTGCCCTCTCGGTGTGCGCAGCAAGAGCGCCTTTGCCCGCACCATCAGGTCCACAGCTTCGGGATCATTGTATACGCGCTGGCGGATAGATCGCGGGTTCCCAGCGTATGGAACCTCGATGCCCAGGATGCGGGCAAGGCGATCCGTGACGTCCTCACGCAGCGCCACAAGCTCGCGCCGATCGACATCGAACGTTTCGGTCCAAACGTTGGCCGCCGTGGCCGCATCACCGAGTCGGGCGGACACCCGAACATCGTTGCCGGAACGGCGAACCGTGCCGTCCAACACATAGCGAACGCCAAGCTCACGACCGACTTGGCGAATATCGATCGGCTTGCCCTTGTAGGTAAAAGCGGTGCCCCGCGCGATCACTGTTCCGCCCAGCCGCGACAAGCCTTCTATGAGGTCGTCGGTGATGCCGTCGGCCAAGTGCTCGTGTTCGGGATCCGCGCTGAGGCTTTGAAACGGCAGGACGACGAAGGCAAGATCGTGCCCGGGCGCCGCGACGGGGTTCTCGCGCGACGTTGGTGCGTTTGCCCGCATCGTTGTCCACATGACGCCGGCTACCAAGAGCGTCGCGAGCGGCAAGGCGGTCAAACCGATGACCCTCCAGTGTCGGCCTTGCAATCCGACCGGCAAGTTGCCGCGGGACATTGCGACCGACGATTCCTGCGCAACGATCGGCACGTCCCGATCCTGCGATGCCGTCCTGGTGACGGTGGCGTCGAGCAGATAGCCGCGGCGGGAGACTGTCTTGATCAGGCTGTGGTCGTGGTCGCCGAGGAGCTGGCGCAGCTCGCGGATGCACTGGATCAGCACGTCATCGGTTACGGTCACGCGCGGCCATACGGCGTCGTAAAGCTCCTGTTTCGAAACCGGTCGCCCGGCGTTCTCCACCAGCAGGCGCAGGACCTCGAATGCCTTGGGGCGCAGGTCGACATTGCGGTCACCCGACCGCAGGCACCCACGTGTCAGATCGAGCGCAAAACGATCGAACTGCAGCACATGCGGGACGAATTGGTCCATCGGCGCTTCGCCGGGGCTTAAGCCTTGGCAGATGCTTTAACTATACGTGAAAAGTCACCCGAATGTCATCTTACTGTCGGCGCTCTGTCAGGACTTCCGAAAACGCCAGCCTAACACTGTGAACGGCTGGTCGCGTTTGTCGCATCGGGGCCCGCTCCGCTTCAACCGCCGCTCAGACTCGCGCTTTCGGTCCCGGGAGCGTGACGATCATGCAGCCGGGAACTCGTCACTTCGCCTGGTTCGGCGAAGAATTGCCGAAATGTGAGCGGCCTGCGACCGCGCTCACCCGCACCATCCCACGAGCGCGATGCGCTGCAATCGTTTGGTTCAAGCGGTCCGTGGGCCGCCTACCGGCCCTATGCGCCGCCTCCGAAACCACCTGATTGGATCGATCCCGAGCCAAGCAGATGGCCCTCGACCGGGGCGGGTGACCCTTACGACCATCCGGGCCGCTATCAACCGCATCGGTGCGCCGAGGCGCAGGTCGATGTGATCGCGGACTCATCGGAAGAACAGCTTCTCGCTTGTTCCGCCGCCGGCCATGCCATTCGGCGGCTCGGGCGTTGCGGGATCTCGCCACGCAGGCCCATTACGGTTCAGATCATGGGCGAGGTCCGGCATCCACGCGGCGGCGCCATCTTCGGACTGCTGGACGCGAAGCGGGAGACGGCTCTCGTCACGCACGAACGCACCGCCCCGTTACTGGTCAAAGACACGCCGTACGCCAAGCTGCCGCAACGCGACTTCTACCGCAGCGTAATCGTGCATGAAGTGGTCCATGCCGTCATGCATCAGAACCTGAAGCGGCCCTCGACCAGCCAAGCGGCGTATGAGTACTCGGCCTACGCGCTCCAGATCGAATTGCTCGATCCGGACGCGCGGGACGAGTTCTTGCGGTCCTTCGACCAAGCCGCAACCGACGCCGGTTCGATGCTGTTCAATGATGTACTTCTCTTGTTCGACCCCTACCTCTTTGCCGCGCGTGCATACCACCACTTCAAGGCTGCGGCCGATGAGTGCGCTCATCTGCGGGGCCTCTTGCGAGGCGAGGCTGCCTTCATCCTGCAGCCAGTAATGTGACCGCTGCCAAGTCGAGAAGGCTACTGGTCTGGTTCCGCCGCCAAACTGGGAGGTCAGCCCCGAGTTCCACGTCAACTACGCCGAAGCGGTTCGGCCAATGCACGACTGATCGACACGGGGCGCGGCGCAACCGTTCCGCCTATGGCGGCCACCCACCGCCCTGCTGGGAGGTAACGATGAGGAAGATGCTGTTCGGAGTTCGGGATGATGCTCGCTCCCCTGGCGTTTGCTTCACCGTCCTTGACCCAGCTGTCGCTGGCGGGGGCAGTTTTCGGCGCGATCTGGTCGGCGCCGGTCCTTTCGCATGACATCTACTCAAATCTCGCAGACAAGAACGGAAAGCTCTGCTGCAACAAGCATGACTGCCGGCCTGCGCACTTCCGGGTTTCGCCTGCAGGTGTTTCCATGTTGGTGGAAGGAAGTTGGCTCCGCGTGCCGGACGATCTGGTTGTATATCGCAATCTCATGGGTGATAGGGGCGAGACGCGCGGCGGTCACTGGTGCGGGGCGACTGATTGGAGCCGGGGCGGGACGGGGCACAACCCCTACCCTTTGCGTGTGACCTATTGCGCGATCGTACCCCCCAGCTTTGCCTTCGTGCCTCTGAGCGGCCCCATGGAACATGCCACTCCGGCGACGATAGCTGGTAGCCACGATGACACCTTCGGCCACCTTGCGTTCGAGGGTGCGCGACACGAGCCCGCTGGCGTCGGTCCATCGAGGTTCCATCGACATGGCACCGCGGGGACTTTGCCCAGCCCAACGCTGATGACCGAGATCGCGACTTGGCTGTCGGCCAATTTTGAATTGCCGGCGGTCGATGAACTCCCGGGCGTGGAGTTCGCATCAGCGGCGAAGCTGGCGGTGCTCCGACTTGGTGGCGTGGCGTCGAGCCAGTCCTCGACAACCGAGCCTAATCCACCACACCCACCGCTTGCCCTCTACGACAGCTCAAAGACGACGATTTATCTGCCAGAAGGATGGAGCGGCGAAACTCCGGCCGAGACATCGATCCTCGTCCACGAGATGGTTCATTATCTGCAGGACGTTGGCGGTGTTAAATACGCATGCCGCGACGCCCGCGAAAAGCCGGCCTACCTGGCACAGGATGCCTGGCTTCGACAGTTCGGACAGGATTTGGAAGCCACATTCGAAATAGATTTGTTCACGGTCCTGGTGAGATCGGCGTGCTTCATTGAGCTGGAGAGCGGAACGCCGCACAGGCGGCGATGACACTGGCATGCAGGCGGCAGGCTCAGCCCTTCATAGCCGTGATCAACACGTTGTCACTTGAATTGCTGAACCGACCTCTGCTTACCGAGCAGCTTTCAGGAGCTGAGGCATCGAGAATACGAAATCCTGGCTGCTCTTGGGCTTGTGGCACTCAAAGCACGCCTTGTAGTTGGCGGTGGTCGTGAGAGTGCCTTCGGCGCCGAACCGTCCATATTCCCATTCACCGTTCCGCAGCCAAGCTCTGCCACTCTGCTTAGCGTCTCGGACGCGCAAGGCGCCGCCGAGTGGCACGGTCAGCCGGTCAGTACGGCGTACGGCAGGAAGCCGATCGTCGCGCCGGGCTCGATCGTGGTCACATCCTCGCCGAGCTCCGCCAGCCCGTCGGTCTCGGTGAGCGAGCTGAGGACGCCCGCACCCTCGCGCGGGTATTTTTGCGCCGCCACGCCATCCTCGCCGGCCGCCGCCAGCGTGACCCGCACGTATTCGCGCCGCCCCTTTTTTTTCCGGTAGGAGAACGCGGCCTTTACCGGCAGCGCGATCAGCGGTTCCGGCTCGGCTCCGGCTAGCCGCAGCAGCAACGGCCGCACCACGCGGACGAAGGTGACGAACACCGCGACCGGGTTGCCGGGCAGCCCGACGAAGGCGGCGCCGGCATCTCCGCACGGTCCACGGATGACGCCCATCGCCACCGGTCGACCGGGCTTGATGGCGACGCGCCAGAACACCAGGCGGCCGACCTGCGCGACTGCGTCGCGCACGTAGTCGGCTTCGCCGGTCGAGACCCCGCCGGTGGTCAGGACGAGGTCGTGATCGGTCGCGGCGGCGCGCAGGGCGGTCGCCAGCCGTTCCGGCTGGTCGCTCAGGATGCCGAGGTCCGTCACCGCGCCGCCGAGCCGCTGCAGCAGGCCGATCACCAGCTGCCGGTTGGCATCGTAGACGTGCGCCGGCGCGAGCGGCGTCCCCGGCTCGCTGATCTCGTCGCCGGTCGAGAACAGCGCAACGCGAACCCGCGGCCGCACCGCGAGCGCGGCGATCCCGAGCGCAGCGGCAAGCGCGACGTGCGACGGCGACAATCGGCAGCCGGCGCGCAGCGCTACGCTGCCGGCGGTGACGTCCTCGCCGGCGAGGCGACGGTTGGCGCCGAGCTTGAGCCCAGCCGGCACCACGACGCAGTCGTCCTCGATCCGCGTATCCTCCTGCATGAAGACGGTGTCGGCGCCGTCCGGCATCGGCGCGCCGGTAAAGATGCGGATGGCCTGACCGGCGGCCAGCGGCGTCCCGGCGGCGCGGCCGGCGGTCACGCGATCCGCGATCCGTAGCCGCGTCTCGCCGTGCGGGTCGAGGTCGGCGTGGCGCACGGCGTAGCCGTCCACGGCCGAATTGGCGAACGGCGGCAGGTCGACCGACGCGGCCACGTCGGCGGCGAGCACGCGACCAAGGGCGGCCGGCAGCGCTACCTCCTCGATCCCGTCGACCGGCACGATCCGCGCCGCGATCAACCGCTCGACCTCGTCGACCGGCATGAGCGGCCCGGAGAAGGCGAAACAGTCGTCGGAAAGCTGCGCCATCAGGGCCCTCGCTCCGCCCGCGCGATCGCGCCCAGGGGCACTGCGTTGGCGAGCAGGAGATCGACGATCGCCTCGACGTCGCCGAATCCGAGCACCGGGACCGGCGCGGCCGGTAGCGCGACGTCGGACACGACGGCGACGATGTGCGGATCGTCCGGATGCAGCAAGGGCTTGCCGACCGCGGCGCGATAGATCTCGATCTTCGGATGGCGGCCGCGCTTGAACCCCTCGACCAGCACGATATCGACCGGGGTGAGCTTGGCGAGCAGGGCGCCGAGCGCCGGCTCATGGTCGCCGCGCAGCTCGTGCACCAGCGCCCACCGGCTCGCCGACGAAACCAGCACCTCGGTCGCGCCGGCAAGGCGGTGGGTGTGGGAGTCCTTGCCCGGCTGATCCATGTCGAAGGAATGATGGGCATGCTTCACGGTCGACACGCGCAGGCCGCGCCCGAGGATCCGCGGCAGGATCTTCGCAACAAGCGTGGTCTTGCCCGCCCCGCTCCAGCCCGCCAAGCCGATGATCCGCACGTTTGATGGTTCCAGCCGTTGCTCAAGACCGTCATGGCCGGGCTTGTCCGGCCAGCCACGTCTTCGCTGGCCACGGCTGCCGGGCGTTGTCGCCGCCACTATAGCAAAGCGCCCGGCGGAATAACCGCCGGGCGCCGCACCTCGCAACTCGCAGAAAATCGGCTATTCGGCCGGGGTCGCGTGCGGCTGGGCTTGCGATTGGGCAGGGCCCGTCCTGCCCATCTCCTCATCGAGCCAGAGCCGGTGGTGTTCCCTGGCCCAGTTGACGTCGACCTGGCCGTTGCCCATCGCTTCGAACGCACCCTCCATTCCAATGGTGCCGATGTAGATGTGGGCCAGCATGACCGCAACGAAGATCACGGCGACGATGGCGTGGACGATCTGGGCCACCTGCATGCCGACGATATTGGTGGTGTAGAACGGGAACATCAGCAGGTAGCCGCTGATGGCCACGGCCAGGCCGCCGAGCACCACGAACCAATAGATCAGCTTCTGCCCGGCATTGAAGCGATACGCCGGCGGATGATCGTGGCCCACGAGGCCGCCGCCGCGCTTCATCCATTCGACGTCGGTCCGGTTGGGGATGTTCCCCCCGATCCACATCAGGAAGATCAGGACCACCCCGATGGTGAACGGGAAACTCAAGTAGTTGTGGGCGTATTTGCCCCATTGCGAGAACGCGGTGAACGCCTCCGGCCCGATCAACGGCAGCAGCAGGTTCTTGCCGAACGTGATGTTGAGGCCGGTGATCGCCAGGATGATGAAGCAGACCGCGGTCATCCAGTGCACGAACCGTTCGAGCGCGCTGAACCGCACGATGGTTCGCCCGGACCGGCCGGCTTCGATCTTCACCATTCCGCGCCACAGGTAGAACACGACCAGCACGGCCAGCATGCCCACGATCACGATGGCACCGATCCAGCGCAGCGTCACCTGATGGAACTGGCGCCAGTCGCGCCCGGTCGGCTGCTCGATCGTGCAGGCCTTCTGATCGGGGATGGTGCAACGGCCGGTAATCCGGTCAACCTCCTGCAACAGCTTGCGCTCGTTCACCGAGCTCGCGGTTGGGTTGACCGAGGTCGGCTGCTGCGCCGCCGCAGGCAGCGTCAGCGCGAGCAGCGCCACAAGCCCCAGAGCCGGAATGATGGGGCGCAGACGGGCCAGCAGCTTTACCATTCGTCTTTCCTCCCGTGTTCTTGTCGGGGCCTTCGGTCGCGTGGAGCTCTCCGAGCCCACGCGACCGTTTCGCGCGATCAGGTCGCGATCGTTTCGCGGTAGGCGGTCATCCAGCCCCAGGCGCCCGAGCCATAGCCGCGTTTGGTCACGCGCTCCTTGTAGATCTGCGCGATGATCTCGCCGTCACCGGCGAGCAGCGACTTGGTCGAGCACATCTCGGCGCAGAGCGGCAGCTTGCCCTCCGCCAGGCGATTGGCGCCGTAGCTCGCGTACTCGGCCGGCGTGTTGTCGGCCTCCGGTCCGCCGGCGCAGTAGGTGCACTTGTCCATCTTGCCGCGCGAACCGAAATTGCCGACCCGCGGATATTGCGGCGCGCCGAACGGACAGGCGTAGAAGCAATAGCCGCAGCCGATGCACAGCTCCTTGGAGTGCAGCACCACCGCGTCGGCCGTGGTGTAGAAGCAGTTCACCGGGCACACCGCCGCGCACGGCGCGTCGGTGCAGTGCATGCACGCCATGGAGACCGAGCGCTCGCCCGGCTTGCCGTCGTTGATGGTGACGACGCGCCGGCGGTTGATGCCCCACGGCACGTCGTGCTCGTTCTTGCAGGCGGTGACGCAAGCGTTGCACTCGATGCAACGGTCGGCGTCGCAGAGAAATTTCATCCGAGCCATTGTCGAGTCCTCCCTACGCTGCCGCGATCTGGCAGAGAGTTGCCTTTGGTTCCTGCATGCCGGTCACCGGGTCGTAGCCGTAGGTGGTGACCGTGTTCACGCTCTCGCCGAGCACGATCGGATCGGCGCCTTTCGGATACTTGCTGCGCTGATCGACGCCCTGGAACCAGCCGGCGAAGTGGAACGGCATCCAAGCCACGCCCTTGCCGACGCGCTCCGTGACCAGGGCTTTGACCTTGGCCTTGGCGCTGTTCTCGGCGCCGGTGACCCAGACCCAGCCGCCGTCCTTGATGCCGCGTTCGGCCGCGTCCGCCGGGTTGATCTCGATGAACGCGTCCTGTTGCAGCTCGGCGAGCCACTTGTTGGAACGGGTCTCCTCGCCGCCGCCCTCGTACTCGACCAGGCGGCCGGAGCTCAGG
The DNA here is from genome assembly GCA_963788095.1 of uncultured Alphaproteobacteria bacterium. Lineage (GTDB taxonomy): Bacteria > Pseudomonadota > Alphaproteobacteria > Rhizobiales > Xanthobacteraceae > CAVTXS01. The sequence goes on from CAWBFP010000016.1 coordinate 39,952, forward strand.
ACGATCGGGAACTGCTTGGCGATGCCCTTCTCGACCGCCGCCTTCTGCACCGTGAAGCCGATGTTCGGCACCCGGAACTGCCGCGCATCCGGCAGGGTGGGATACTTGGCCACGAATTCCGGCCGCGGCGTGTAGATCGGCTCCCGGTGGGTCGGGATCGCGTCCGGCAGGTTCCACGCGATCGCGCGGGCCTTGCCGTTTCCGTAGTGGATACAGCCGTGCTTCATCGCGACCCGTTGGATGCCGCCCGACAGGTCGGTGGCCCACGACACCGTGTCGGCGTTGTTGCCGCCCACCCGCTGGATCACTGCGAGCTCCTCCGGCGTGAGCTCGCCATCCCAACCGAGCTTCTTGAGCACCCCGAGCGTGAACTCGGGATAGCCGTCCTTGATCTCGGAGTCCTTGGAATAGGAGCCCTCGGCCAGCAGGTTGTGCTTCTGCTCGACCTCCTGGCCCGCGGCATCCTTGGTCTTGACCACCCGCTCCACGCCGAAGCGGGCGCGGAAGGTGCCGCCGCCATCCATGATCGGCAGATTGGTGTTGTAGAGCACCGGCGAGCCGGGATGCCGCAGCTCCGGGGTGCCCCAGCATGGCCACGGCAGGCCGTAGTAGTCGCCGCCCACTTCCGGATCGTCCTTGGGCGCGCGCAAGCTGACCAGGTCGAACTTCGCCTGGTTCTTCATGTGCGCCTTCAGCCGCTCCGGAGACTGGCCGCAATAGCCGGTCGACCAGCCGCCGCGATTGATCTCGCGGAGCAGGTCCTCCGCCACCGGCAGGTTGTTCTCAACCTTGATGTTCTTGAACATCTTGTCGGCGAAGCCGAGCTTCTTCGCCAACAGGTACATGACTTCGTTATCGTTCTTGGATTCGAAGAGCGGTTTGACGATCTGCTCGCCCCATTGGAGCGAACGGTTCGACGCAGTGCGCGAGCCGTTCGATCTCGAAGCTGGTGCAGACCGGCAGCAAGTAGGTGCCGTTCTTGCGCTCGGAGAGCACCGACCAGGTGGTTGGGTGCGGATCGCAGACGACCAGCAGCTCGAGTTTCTCGAGGCCTTTCGCCGCCTCCGGCATGCGCGTGACGGTATTGCCGCCATGGCCCATCACGAACATGCACTTGAGGGTATCCTTCTGGCTGACCTGGTCCTTCGGCAGCAGCGTCGCGTCGAACCAACGGGTCGAAGGAATGCCGGGCGTCTCCATCATCTGTTTCGAGTTCGAAGCGGGAGAGCATCCAGTCGTAGTCGACCTCCCAGACGCGGCACCAATGCTTCCAGCCGCCCTCGGCGAGGCCGTAGTAGAGCGGCAAGGTCACGATATCGAGCCCGAGATCGGTCGCGCCCTGCACGTTGCAATGGCCGCGGAAGATGTTGGCGCCGTTGCCGTAGCCGCCGACATTGCCGGTCGCCAGCAGCAGCACGCAGCTGGCGCGCACGTTGGCGGTGCCGACGGTGTGCTGGGTCTGGCCCATGGCCCAGATCAGGGTCGACGGCCGGTCCTTGGCGAACATCTCGGCGACGCGCTTGAGCTGCGCGGGCGGGACCCCGGTGAGCCGCTCCACCTCGTCGGGCGTATACTTGGCGACCTCCTTGCGGATCTCGTCCATGCCGTAGACGCGCTGACGGATGAACTCCTTGTCCTCCCATCCGTTTTCGAAGATGTGCCACAGCATGCCCCAGAGGATCGGGATGTCGGTGCCGGGCCGGATGCGGACGTATTCGGTGGCGTGCGCCGCCGTGCGGGTGAGCCGCGGGTCGGCCACGATGTAGTTGGCGCGGTTGAGCTCCTTGCCCTCGAGCAGGTGCTGCAACGACACCGGATGCGCCTCGGCCGGATTGCCGCCCAGGAACATCAGCGTCTTGGAGTTGCGGATGTCGTTGTAGGAATTGGTCATCGCGCCGTAGCCCCAGGTATTGGCCACGCCCGCGACGGTGGTCGAGTGACAGATGCGCGCCTGGTGATCCGAGTTGTTGGTTCCCCAGAACGCCGCGAACTTGCGGTTGAGGTAGGCGCCCTCGTTGGTGAACTTCGCCGAGCCGAGAAAATACACCGAACTCCGGTCCGGACTTCTGGCGGATCTCCATCAGCTTGTCGCCGATCTCGTTGATCGCCTGGTCCCACGACAGGCGGGTCCACTGGCCGTTCACCATCTTGAGCGGGTAGCGCAGCCGGCGATCGCCGTGCACGAGCTCGCGCACCGCCGCGCCTTTGGCGCAGTGCGAGCCGCGATTGAGCGGGCTCTCCCAGCCGGGCTCCTGCCCGATCCACACGCCGTTCTGCACTTCGGCCACGACCGTGCAGCCGACCGAGCAATGGGTGCAGATGTTCTTGCGGATCTGGATCGGCACGCCGGCCTGCGGCACCGGTCCGGCGTCGGCCTTGCGCACGCTGGTGAGCGGGAGCGCGCCCAGCGTCGCCAGGCCGCCGGCCACCAGGCCGGAGCGGCGCAGGAAGCTGCGGCGGTCGAGCCCGCCGTCGGCCTTACCGGCGAATGCGGCAACCAAGGTGCCGCGACGCGCTTCGCGTTCGGTCCTCTTGATCAGCACGGCTCGCCTCCTTCACTTCGTCGGATAACGGTTGACGCGGTAGAACGCCTTGACGTGATCGGTCTCGCGATAGCGGGCCTTCTTCTTGTCGCCCTCGCTCTCGGCGGCGGCCGCACCGGTCGCGAGCGGCACCGTCGTCGTGGCTGCGACCGCCGGCGCCGAGCGCGCGCAAGAAGTCGCGACGGCCCACCGCCCTGTCTGCTTTCTGCTTCATCGCCGTCTCCTCCGGTAGCTTCTGCTTCGCGCCGTCCGTCAGGAGGGCAACGCGAAGGCCTGGGTTTCGATTTCGATGAACGTGCGGCCGAGCGCGCCGACCGCGCGATAGAACTTCGCCGCTTCGGCGCGCTCCAGATCGGCGAAGAAGCGGCCGATCCAGGGCGCCATGTGCTTGTCGAACAGTTGCCGGTCGCTGCCCGCAGGCGCCGGAAAGTCGCCGCTGATCAAGCCCGACATGATCTCGCACAGGATGGCCGCATGGTCTTCCGGCTCGGGATTGTCTTCGGCGCGCGCAATGCCGATGGCGGCAAGGTCGCCGCGCAGCCGCGCTAAGGGGCGCTCGTGCAGGAAGCCGGTGAGGTAGTACGAACCATACGGCAAGAGCTCGCCGCGGCCGAGGCCGATGAAGAGGTCGAAATATTCGCGGCCGACTTGCTCGGCGTCCGTTGCGCGGGCGGCGTCGGCCAGCGCCGCATGTGCAAGCCCGAGCGGGCTGGCGTCGACCTGCAGCCGCGCAAGCCGCTGCAGCAGATCATCGGTGGGGGCGCGTGACAGCAACAGCGCGATCAGGGCGTATTCCTGCGCACGCGCGCTCTCGACGTCGTCGACGTCCATGGGAGCCACGGTCCGCGGTCGATAGAGGTCAGGCCGCAGAACCTCCCTGCGGACGCCGGTTGCGGACTTCGACCGCAAGCACCCGTTCGGATGGAACACGCACCCAGTTGGAAACCGATGGCTGGGCAATGCCCAATCTCCGGGCAAGCTCGCTGATGCCGCCTGCCGCGCGAAGGGCCTCGCTCAATCCTTGGTCTCGCATTCCCGCCCTGGAGTTTTTTCTTGTTCTTTCGAATGCCCCTAAAGAAAAAAATAGGCCCCTCAGAGGGGTGAGGTCAATAGCCTGAGGCTATGGCGAGGCAGCTAGCGCGGCAGCGCGCCGCCATGGCCGCGCGGCCGGGCCGACGGCGACAAATCCTTGGCATTGCTTGTATTTCGCGCCGCAACATCTTGCTTCTTGTTGTCTATATTTGGGCTTTGCATGCCGGCGGATTGATCGGCGGCTGTCTCCGCCTCCTCGCCCCCCTTCACAAGCTCGTGTGTGTCGCCCCGTGGCAGCTCGTCGCTGCCCGGGCTCGCGGCGGCCTCGTGCTGCGAAGCGACTGCGTCTGGACGCGGCACGCTGCCCGATTCGGCATTCGACGCCGGCGCGGGCCCAGGTCCTTGCCTGCCGACCTGCGCCAGGAGCTCGCGAAGATCGTCGGTCGCACGCATGGGCCCGAAGCCCGGGACACCATCGGGTGCGGTGAAGTCCCACGAGTTTTCGGACAGGCCGATGAAGTCGCGAATGGCGGGGTCGGCCGCCCAGGCGCGGCGCAGCGCCGCCCGCGTCAATTCCGGCGGCACGCCGCGCGCCAGGAACGCGCGGATATCGGTCCCGGCTGCGATCGAGTCGAGCGGCGGCAGGCTGGCAGGATCGAACGTCTCCGTCGCCGTTGGCTCGCTGTCGGACGCTGATGGTGCCGCGCGAGATGCCTCGTGGTCGGGCGCCGTACGCGCGGGCGGCGACTGATCCTCCGCGCTCGGCGCCGGCGCGCCCTTGGCGGTCTCCTGCTTGAGCCGCGACCAGCGCGTCAGAAAGGGTTCGTTCTCGCTCATCCGAGCTATTTGTCCTCGCTCGCGCGCGGACGCCGCCCGAGCGCTTCCGGGTCGGCGCGATCGCGCCTGCGCTTGAACACCGGCCGCTCGACATGATGCTCGTTGACGAATGCTGCGACGGCTTCCCGGATCGGCTCCGGCATCGGCACCATCTCAACGAGGTCGTTGCCGGCCTCGGTGAAGGACTCGCCCTCCGCGGGGTCGGCCGTCACCGCCAGCAGATCGTAGGCCGGCTCGACGCCGGTCGGCCGCAGCAGGATCCACAGCTTGGGCTCGCCGGTGGCGAGATTGTCGCGATAGTTGCCGGTCTCGGTCCGGTAGAGCGCGATCTCGGCCGCGCCGGCATAGAATGTCGCGACATCGGCCGTCTGCGAGATTTGTGTCCACGGCGCGGTCTCCGGCACGCCCGTGAGCACCGCGCTCGGCGTCCAGACGTAATCGATCCAGGGGCTCGACGCCTTGCGGCGCTCGACCAGAACGCTGACCGGAATGCGTCCGAGCGGAGTTGCGTAGCTCAACTCACTGCCTCCAGGTGCGTGGCCGGCAATCCGACCACCAGGTTCTGCGGCTTTATGCGCAGGCGACGGTCGGGCGTGATCGCGAGGATGAGATAGACCGCCTCTCCCTCAACTGCCGCGGCGGCTATTACCGGATCGCGGAACGCAAGCCGGTAGAGGCCGACGACGCGCTCGGCCGCGGCATGGTCGAGCTCCTCGCCATTCCACAGCGCGTTGCCGATCGCGGTGCCCTCCGCATCGAGCCCGACATACCAGGTGAAGCTCACCTCGCGCAGCTCGGCCAACGGCTCGACGGTAACGTCGACCGCGAGCAAATGGCGGATCCAGCGGGCGATCGCCTGCGCCAGCGCCGCCTGACCGGCCCGCCCGGCCGTGAGATCGATCGCCATGTCGAAACGGTCGCTGCGCTCGAAATAGCTCTGGGCATTCCCCTCCGCAATGACCTCGATCTCACCGGACGCCGGCAGGCCCATCATTGCGACCAGCGGCGAGATGTGCACGTCGTTGGCGCCCGCGATCGTTTCCTCGTCGGCCGCAATCAGCGAGCCCTCATGGACGGTGAGCAGCTGCGCGCGAAAGAACAGCTCCGCCGCGCGCAGAACGATCGGATCCTCGCAGTCGTCGAGGGCGTTGCGCAGGATCAGTTGGACCGCCTGGTTGAGGAACAGCGGCGGGGTGCGCCCGACGCCCTGGCGCACCAGCGCCAGATAGGCCGCTTCCAGCGTCCGATGCCGCACCAGATGATCGCGATAACCGATCATCAGCTGCCAGTTCTCGCGCGCGTCCGGGTCGGCGATGGCCGCGATCTCCTCCGCGCTCACGGGACGCCGCGGCTCGGCCAGCAGCGCCGCATGCAGCGTGCGCTCGACCACGCACGCCTCCGGCGGCGGCGCGAGCTCCGGCCGCGCCAGATAGGCTTTGAGAAAATCGTCGGTCACCTTCAGCCCGCCGCCGACGTCGCGGTCGAGCAGGTGATGCCCGCAGGAGAGCCAGAAATCTTTCATCGCGGCGTCTTCCCGGCGAGCGCCGCCAGATCGACCGCTTCGGCAGGTACCTCGTCCTCGCCCTCCACGTCGAGGAAAGCGAATGCGCGCAGCGGCCGCGGGCCTGCGCGCGGTCGCAGCGTGCGAAACGTCTCGCGTACCGAGCCATCCTCGAACGTGCGATGCACGGCGATCAGCGTGTCGTTCGCATGATCGCAGAGCGAAGCCGCAAACGCGACTTCCTCTTCGGCCGCCGCACGCGCCGTAACCAGATCGGGCGCGCCGAACTCGCCGACCAGGCGCTGCGCAAGGGCTTCGACCAATGCCGCGCGGTCGGCCTCGGATGCTTCCACCACCTGTACCAGCGTCGACCGTCCAAGCGAATCGACGCCCAGGAAGCCGCCGCGGAACGCCGAGCGCGCCTTGCCTTCGAGCCGATCCGGCTCGGCGTTCCAGAATGCGAACGCGCCGGACACGGCCCATTCGCCCGGCTCGGCCGCAAGTTCGAACACGAACGTATCGGACGGATCGAGGCGGATGGTGCGCAACAGCTTCACGCGCGCGGGCCTCCGGTGTCGGGATCGAGCCACGCGGGCGCGCCCAGCGCCGGCAGTAGACGCCGGCGCTCCGCCTCGGCCTTGCCGACGCGGCGCGCCAAGAGGTCGCCGTTCTCGTCGATCCGGCGGCGCACCCCCGGCTCGGTCGGAAGCCTGGCGATATAGTCGCGCGCAACGGACGCGAACCCTTCCTGCTGCCAGGCGTCGACTGCGACCATGAAATGCCGGGCAAAGCTCTCGATCAGCCGTCCCGAGCCGAGGTCGTCAAAGCCCTCGTCTTCGAGCGCCGCGGCGAGCGGCCTCAAGCCTGCCTCGCCCTCGCCCATGGCGACGGTGCGGACGGTGGCGCCGAACACCAGCCACGGCGGCGGCTCCTGCTCGGGCGCTCCCGCCGGCCAGGCCAGCCGACCGCCGCCGACCAGGCCGCCGTCGATGCGGATCGCGTCCGGCCAGTCGAACGCGATCGGCTTCTCGGGCGGTGCATGCACCGCAAGCGCATCGCCGAGCGCCGCCATGCCGGCATAGAGTGCGCGCCGCGCGCTGCGCAACGGCTCATCCGGCTCGAGCACCAGCGCGAACTCGACCAGGTCGAAGCGCCCGACCCAGACCAGCGTACCGGCGCCTTCGGCAGCCGCGATCGATTGCGCATGCGCGAACGCATCGCCCACTTCGCGCAGGCTGACCAGCCTGAACAGGGGAGGCAGATCGAGCGCCGGCGCATGTGGCGAGCGGACGCGGGGGCGCGCCTCGGATGGCATTTCGCCTCGCGAAACATTAACTTGACATTGGACTAACTATAACGTCGGTCGCGCCGCGGCCAGTCCCGGCCAGACCGGGCGTAGCCCAAACCCGGAAAGTTGATGGCTGATCAACGCACGATCATCGCGTGCACCTGCGAGGATACGATTGCGCTCGACCCCGACGCGATTGCGCGCGGCTGCCGCGGCGCCAGCGTAATCACCGCGCATCAGCTTTGCCGCGTCGAGCTCGAACGGTTCCGCGCCGCCGCGGCGGCGGGCGGGCCCGTGACGGTCGGTTGCACCCAGGAAGCGCCGCTGTTCGCGGAGGTCGCCGGCGAACTGTCCGCCGCGCCGCGGGTCGCCTTCGCCAATATCCGCGAGACCGCCGGCTGGTCGGCGGACGCGACCGCGGCCGGGCCGAAGATCGCCGCGCTGCTCGCGGCCGCGGCCGAGCCGATGCCGCCGGTGCCGTTCGTCAGCCTCGACAGCGACGGCGTGATCCTCATCTACGGTCGCGATGAGCGCGCGATCGAGGCCGCGGCACTGCTCAAGGACAAGCTCGACGTCACCGTGATGCTGACGCGGCCGGACGACGTACCGGCGCCGCGCGTCACCGAGTTCCCGGTGGTCAAGGGCACGATCCGCTCGGCTCGAGGATATCTCGGCGCCTTCGAGCTCACGGTCGACGACTATGCGCAGCCGGCGCCCTCCTCGCGCGCGAAGCTCGCGTTCAGCGCCGGGCGCGACGGCGCGACCTCACGCTGCGACATCGTCCTCGACCTGTCCGGCGGCGCGCCGCTGTTCCCGGCGCACGACCTACGCGACGGCTACCTGCGCGCCGATCCCGACGATGCGGCCGGCGTGCTGCGCGCGGTGATGCGCGCCGCCGATCTCGCCGGTACCTTCGACAAGCCGCGCTACATCGAATTCTCCGAGCACCTGTGTGCGCATTCGCGCTCGAAGATCGTCGGCTGCCGGCGCTGCCTCGATCTCTGCCCGACCGGCGCGATCACGCCGGCCGGCAATCATGTCGCGATCGACGCCTATGTCTGCGCCGGCTGCGGCAGTTGCGCGGCCGCCTGTCCGACCGGCGCGGCCGCCTACGCGCTTCCCTCCTCCGACGCGCTGATCGGCAAATTGCGCACGCTGCTTGCGGTCTACCGCCAGGCCGGCGGCACGCATCCGATTCTGCTGATGCACGATGAGGCGCACGGCCTGCCGCTGATCGACGCGCTGGCGCGGCACGGCGACGGCCTGCCGGCGAACGTCCTGCCCGTCGCGGTCAACGAGGTCACGCAGGTCGGGCTCGAAACGATCGCGGCGGCGTTCGCCTACGGCGCCGCCGCCGTGCGGCTGCTGATGCGGGCGCGCCCGCATCACGACATCAGCGGGCTGACGCAAACGCTTGCGCTCGCCGAGCCGATCCTTGCCGGCCTTGGCTTCGGCAGCGGGCGCGCCGCGACGATCGAGACCGACGATCCGTTCGCGCTCGGCGAGACGCTGCAGTCGATCGAGGCCGCCGATCCGGCGCCACGGCCGGCGAGCTTCCAGCCCGCCGGGGGCAAGCGCGACGTGCTGCGCCAGGCGTTGCGTGAGCTCCATCTCGCCGCCCCGCAGCCGATCGACGTCGTGCCGCTGCCGCAAGGCGCGCCGTTCGGCGCGGTCGAGATCGACGTCGCCGGCTGCACGCTCTGCCTCGCCTGCGTATCCGCCTGCCCGACCGGCGCGCTCGGCGACGATCCGGAGCGGCCGACGCTCCGCTTCGCGGAGGACGCCTGCGTGCAATGCGGCCTGTGCCAAGCGACCTGTCCCGAGCAGGTGATCACGCTCGTCCCGCAGCTCGATTTTCGCGCCACCGCCGCGCCGGCCCGCGTGCTCAAGCAGGAAGAGCCGTTCCACTGCATCCGCTGCAACAAGCCGTTCGGCACGCGGAGCACGATCGAGCGCGTCGCCGCCAAGCTCGAGGGCAAGCATTGGATGTATGCGGGCCGCGCCGGCCGCATGGACATCATCCGCATGTGCGAGGACTGTCGCGTCGCGACCGTGAGCGAACAGGATTTCGACCCTTATGGAGCGCCGGCGCGCCCGCCGCCGCGCACGACCGAGGATTACCTGCGCGAGCGTGCATTGGAAGCGGATCCCGACGCGCCGAAGAGCTAAGCCGCGCCCGTGCCTCTGTAGGGTGCGCAAAAGCGCCGCGCAGCGGCGCGTGCGCACGATCGGCGGCGAGGATCACGCGTGCGCACGGCGCGGTTCCCGCGCCTTTGCGCACCCTACATCTACTACTCTACAACCGATTGCGCGCGACGATCATGCGCGTCACCTCGGGCGGCGTCGCCGCATCGGCGGCATCGCGCAGCGCGCGCGCTTTGAGCGCCGCCGGCCGTTCGAGGCAACGCGCGAGCCAGGCCTTAAGGTTCGGCGTTGCGGCGAGATCCATGTCGAGCGCGCGCGACATGACGGCGGCGACGTTGAGATCGGCAACCGAGAAATCCTCGCCGAGGAGATACGGCCGGCCGGCAAGCGCCGCATCGAGCACCCTGAACGGCGGTTGCAACACCTTGATGGCGTCGGCGAGTGCCGCCGGGTTGCGCTCCGCCGGCGGCAGGCGCACCGCGTGCAGCGACCAAATGTTGACGCCGCGCTCGACCTCGTTCGCCGCCCACAGGCACCATTTCCAGGTATGCGCCTCGTCCTCGAGGCTCGTCGGATAGAGCGTGCCGAGCGCATGCTTCTTGGCGAGATAGAGGTTGATCGCGAGCGACTCCCAGAGGATGAAACCGTCGTCCTCGATCGTCGGCAGCCGACCGTTCGGGTTGAGCTCGAGGTAGGTCTCGGTATCGGGATTGGCGCCGCGGATCTCGATCGGCAGGTGCTCGTATTCGAGGCCGAGCTCATGCGCCATCCACAGCGCGCGAAATGCGCGCGTGCGGGCAATGCCGTAGATGCGCAGAGGCATGGACGCGCCTGACTCCGACAGCGCTCACCCTATCCTTGGTTCACGATCTTCTCGCGGGCGGCGCTCGATAGAAAAGCCGAGCGAGTGAGACCATGCGCTTCCGCAGCGGCATCGATCGCGTCACGCAGCCCCTCGTCGATCGACAAGTTGACCTTGGCGGGGCGCCCCGCGTCGCGTAGCAACGGCACGAAGGCAAGTACAGCTCCGCGTGCAAGCGCTGCCGCAACCTCCGGATCGCGGCGTACAGCTTCGGCACTGCGCGGTTTCGGCAGCTTTTCGCCGTCGGCGATCGCATCCTCGGCCCACAGCCGCACCGCTTCTACGGCGCGCCGCAGCGCCAAGTCAGTAGTTGCGGCCGCCGAGGTGCAGCCCGGGAGATCAGGCACCACCACGCCATAGGCGCCTGGTCGGCCGTCGATCAATGCGACGTAACGCGTTGGAGCTCTACTCCTCATTCCAGCCACCCCGCAGCTTTGGCGACAGCGCGAGCTGCGCCCCACGACAATATGCGGTGACGGGGCAGCACGATGCGACCCGGCTTGAGCGGATGTTTGTAGACGTCATGGTCACCGCCATGCCGCATTTCCCAACCTTCCCGCGCAAGGCGCGCCGCAACCTTGTTCCTGTCGAGCTGCAGCCTTGGTTTCGGCATCGCGCCTCGGCGTGGTGCGCAAATATTGGCGCATCGTCCGCACTGTCAAGTCCTCGCGGCACAGCGAGCCGAAGCGCAGAGCCTGCACGCTAGCGCGCCGTCACCCGCTCCAGGAACCGCACCAAGGCCTCGCGGTCCCCGGGCGAGGTGATGCGCTGCTCCGGCATCTTGGTGCCGGGCGTATAGGCGGCAGGGCCGACCTCGAACAGCTTGGCCACCGTCTCGGGAGTCCAGACGATGTCCATGCGGCGCAGCGGCTCGGAGAAATTGTAGCCCGGCAGCGACGCGATCCGGCGCCCGAAAATGCGGTGGAGCGTCGGGCCGGCGCGGTTGCCCTCGTCGGCACCGAGCGTGTGGCAGGCGACGCAGGCGCGGTAGACCTCCGCGCCGCGGTCGCCGGCGTAGGCCGCGAGCGGGTCCTCCGGGCCACCCATCGCCACCGATCCCACATGGTCGCCGGTGGTCGCGTCCCAGCGCCGCACCATGCGGTCGGTGCCGCCGGTCACCAGCGTGCGGTGATCGGGCGCAAACGCGAGCGACCAGACCGGCAGCCCAGGACCGACCAGTGTGCGCGCGACCATACGCGCGCGCCGGTCGATGATCGCGATCGCACCGCGGATGCCGGCGGCCGCCACCAGCGCACCGTCGCCCGAGATCGCGACCGCGATCACCGGCGTCGGTCCGGCCTCGACGCTGCCGCGCGGCTCGCCCGTCGGCGACAGGAACCAGACCTTGCCGTCGGCGCCGCCGGCGGCGATCTCGCCGTCGGGCGCAACCGCGACGGCGTTGAACGGCGTCGCCAAGGTGGCGATCGCGGGCGCCCCGCCGCCCGCAAGCGGCCAGATGCGGATGGTGGCGTCGTAGCCCGCGCTCACCACCGCCCGGCCATCGGGCGCGTACGCGACGGCGTTGACGTTCTGTCGGTGGCCTTCGAGTACGCGCGGCTCGCCGCCGTTGAGCGGCCACAGCCGGACGGTGTGGTCCCACGACGCGGAGGCAAGCGCCGTCCCGTCGGGCGCGACCGCGAGCGCCGCCACCGGCGCCTGATGACCTTCGAGCACCGCGTCGGGACGTTGCGCGCCAGGACTCCACACCGCGATGCGGCCGTCCTCGCCGCCGGTCAGGGCGCGTCCGTCCGGCAGGAGCGCGACGGCGTTGACCGCACCGTCGTGGAAGCGGAGCACCTGCTCGGCGGTGTTGGTGGTGAGCGACCAGCGGATCGCCGATTGGTCGAAGCTGCCGGAGACCGCGCGCGCACCGTCGCGCGACACCGCGACCGCCTTGACCGGCCCGCCATGCCCGCGCAGCTGCGCGTCGGCGCCCGAAGCACACAGAACCAGCAGCAGGGCAAAAAGCGGCCGCAAGCAATGCTTGAACATCGGCGTCGGTCTCGCGCGCGAGCGCGCACCCCTGGAGCGCAAATCAGGCATCGGCAAGGCGCATGCCGAGCGCCTCGATGCGCCGGCGCGTATCGGCCTCGGTGAGCGTCGCCAGGAACGCCTGCACCGGCGCGCGCGCCCGTCGGCTCGCGACCACCAGGAAGTCGTAGTGCTCGGGCGCCAACGGCAGGAAGCCCAGGCCGTACATGCGCGCGACCAACTCGATCGCGACCCCCCAATCGGCACGGCCCTGCGCGATCGCCGCCGCCACCGCATTGTGCGAGCGCGGCTGGTTGCCGTAGCCCGCAGGCCGGCGCTCGCGCAGCAAGGCGTCCACAAGGACGCGGGTGCCGGAGCCGGCGTTGCGGTTGACCATCAGGGCGGCCGGGTCGGCGAGCGCGGCCGCCAACGCATCGTCCGCGCTGCGGCCCTCGAACCGCGCGTCGCCGGGCCGGAACAGGATGCCCTGCATCCGCCGCCAGCCCGGCACGAGCGCCAACCCGTCGTCGACGTAGTGCGCGTTGTAGACGCCGGTTGCGGGATCGAGCAGATGCAGCGGCGCGATATCGCACTCGCCACGCCGCGCCGCCGCCACGCCGCCGAGGCTGCCGACAACGAGGGTGCGCGCGCTGAGGCCGCGTTCCGCCAGCGCACCCAGCACGACGTCGAGCCCGATGCAGTGACTGCCAGCCACGACCAGATCGGGCGCGCGCGCGGCGCTGCCGATCAGCGTCACGCGGGCTCGCGTGCCAGCATCGAGCGCCGGCGCCAGCGCGTCGATCTCGAGGAAGCCGTCCGCTTGCGAGAACGCCGTCACCGCGCCCGAGCCCTTGGGCGACGGGAATGCAATCGTCCCCTCGCTGCCCTCGACCAGCGAGACCAGCACGAATTCCTTGCGACCGAGCTCGGAGGACACTCGAACCGGAACCGTGGCCTCGACAGTGGGCGCCGCCTCGGCCGGAACGCCAGCGAGCGCGCGTATCACCGGTGCGATGAAGGCGTGAAAGGTGAAGATCGCCGAGGTCGGGAACCCGGGCAACACCGCGACCGGCTTGGCGCCGACGACGGCGAGGCAGAGGGGTTTGCCGGGCTTGAGGGCCACGCCATGCACCACGATGCCGGGCGCGCCGAGCCGTGCGACCACGCGATGCGAGAGATCGCCGGCCCCCTTGGAGGTGCCACCGCTGAGCACCACCGCATCGCAGTCATCGAGCGCTCGCGTCAGCGCGGATGCCAGTGCCGCCTCGTCGTCCGCCACCGCGCCGAACGACACCGCCTCGCCGCCCGCCTCCGCGACCGCAGCCGCCAGGATCGCCCCGTTGCTGTCGTACACGGCACCCGGCCGCAACGGCTGACCGGGCGCGACCAGTTCATCGCCGGTCGAGAGCACCGCGACCCGTGGCCGGCGCACCACTTTGACATCGGCAAGCCCGCAGGCCGCCAGCAGCCCGATCTCGCGCGAGCCGAGTCGGGTGCCGCGCCGCAGCACCGTTTCGCCGCGCGCGATGTCGGAGCCCGCATACGAGACGAACTGGCCGGGATTGACCGCTCGCCGCAGGTCGATTGCGGGACCCTCGCTACTCTCGATCAGCTCGGTCCATTCGATCATCACCACGGCGTCGGCGCCGCGCGGCATCATGCCGCCGGTCGCGATCGTGGTTGCGCTACCGGGCTCGACCCCGAGCTCGGGACCGCGCCCACACACCAGAATTTCCGGGTTGAGCCGCAGGCGGCGCGGCGCGGCGTCGGTTGCGCCGTAGGTGTCGGCGGCCCGCACTGCAAAACCGTCGACGTTCGCGCGATCGAATGGCGGCGCGTCGCTCGATGCCGACACGTCCGTCGCAAGCACGCGCCCGAGCGCGTCCGCGAGCGACACGGCCTCCGCGCCGAGCGGCGCCAGCGCCAGATGCCGCTCGAAACGCGACCGCGCCTCGTCCGCCGAGACGACCTCGAGAAACTGCTCCTGCCGCGCCGCCCGGCGCACGGCCTCGATGAGATCGGCGCCGATGGCCGGCGTCGGAGCGCGCGCAAGGGTCACGGCAGCGGCCTTACGTCGACGATCGCCCCGGCCGGATACCCTTCGCTGTCCGGCGGCACCAGCACCCAGCCGGCAGCCTGCGCGAAGGCGCGCAGAGGCAGCGATGTGCCGCCGATCGGATCGAGCCCCGCCGCGGTCGCCCGCACCAGCACCATCTCGGCAATGCCGATGGTCGAGACGATCTTGCGGCCGAGCATGCCGGACGCACAGTCCTCGCGCGCGGTCGCGCCGGTCAACCGTTCGAGCAGGCGGCGGCCGACCAGGAGCCACGTCGCAAGTGCGGCATCGAAGCGGCCCGGCACCAGCAGCACCGGGCGTTCGCCGACCGATCCCAGTGCCGCGGTGTCGCCCGGGCGGATCCCCATGCCATGGACGTGCACCTGCCCCATGCCGGCAAGCACGCGCACCGCCCGGTCGTTGCGGCCCGCGCCGGTGCCGCCGATCGCGATCACGCCATCGACATCATCGTCGGCGAGCGCGCGCTCGAGCGCGTCGCGTTGGTCCGACGCGCGCGAGATCTCGACCTCGCCACCGGCTGCCGCCACCGCCGCGGCAAGCACAGGCGCGACATGGTCGCGCGCGGCGTCGACCGTCGCGTCGGTGCTGACGACGTAGAGGCGAGGCGCGCGCACCTCGACATGCGCGAGGCCGGCCAGCGCCAGCACCGCGACGTCGCTCGCCCGCAGCGCCTCGCCGGCGCGCCGAATCGGCTGATGGGGAAGAAAATCCGCGCCGGCCGGCACGATCCCTTCGCCCGGAGAGACCGACGCGATCACCTCCTGCGTCCCGGCGCTTGGCACGACCGCATCGGGCGGCACCACGGCGTCGGCGCCGGCGGGCATCGGGTCTCCGGCATCGACCCACGCGGCGGCGGCGGACAGCGGCACCGGCGCATACGCTCCGGCGTCCGCCAGCGCGGCGGCCTCGACCGCCCAACCGTCGCGCTGTGCCGTGGCGGCAACCGGCTGCACGGTGCCGACGGTCGCATCGGCTGCCAGCACGCGGCCGAGCGCGTCAGCAAGCGCGATCCGGCGCGGCCTCACCGGCGTCGCCAGCCGGTCGAGGACGCCATGAACGTCCCGCACGGGGGCGAGGCGCGCAATGCGCTGCGGCGCGGCGATCGCTTGGCTCATCGCTTCTCTGTGCCGAAGGTGAACGGGCCGGGTCAAGCACCTCGGCGGCTTGACGGACCGCGGCCAGATCATTCACTAGGTCGTGATGATGGCCAAATGCCCGCGATGACCGAAACCACGTTGAACCTGCGCGGACTCAAATGTCCGTTGCCGGCGCTGAAAGTGCGCAAAGCCCTGACGCGGCTGGCGCGCGGCGAGGTTCTGGTCGCGGAGTGCACGGATCCCCTGTCGGCGATCGATATCCCGAACCTGCTGCGGGAGACCGGCGATGTGCTCGAGGAGTCGCGGCAGGACGCCGACCTGCTGGTGTTCCGAATTCGCAAGGCGATGGGTCCACGGTAGGCGAGGTGACCCTGTCATGGCGTCGCGTCGGCGCTGGCCAGGTTGCGCCGCTAACGGATATGTTGCCCGGATGAGACTTGGCCTGTCCTGCGCTGCCGCAAGCAGCACCGTTGCAGTCGCGCGCGCGGCCGAAAGGGCGACGATCGTGCGCGCCGGCGTGGCATTGTGCTGCGCGCTGCTGCTCGGCGGCTGTGAGTCGTACGTCGGCGCGCGCGCCACCACGGTGCACGGCAAGCATGGGCACAAGACCTGCGCCCAACTGTTGGCGGAGCATAAATCGACCTCGAGCCGCATCGATGAGCTCACCGCGCTGATCGCGCAAGGCCGAGCAGGAGGCCGCGGGCCGCCTGATCGGTCCCGCCGTCTACGGTCCGACGCTTGGCGCAGGCGCGCGCGGAACGACGCATCCTCGACGAGGCGATCGAGGAGAAGCGCTGCCGGTAGCGGAGCCAGGACGCGGCGTTGCGCCCGCGACAGCGGTGTCTAGCGCAACGCGCGGCGCACCGCGTCGACGATCCGGTCCTGCACGCCAGGCGCCAGATAGGCGTGCATCGGCAGGCTGATCACCTCTCGCACCAGCGCCTCGCAGACCGGAAGCCCGTTACCGGCAATCGGGCAATCGCGATACGCGGTCTGCTGGTGCAGCGCCCTGGCATAGTGGACCTCAGTCGGTCGGCGCGTTTTCCCCGGACCCAAGGGGGAGGAGGGGGCTACTTGAAAAAATCGTAAAACAACCTCAGGCAAAGTAGCATTTAAGGCATGATAGTGCTGCCTTTTTGCGCTATATTTATCTTAAATCGGCGGTGCCCCCGAATCGCAGGTGCGTGACGGGTACGGTCAACGCAGTCGAATGTGAGTGATCGAAACATGAGCGTTACAAAAGCTGGGCGGACGGCCACAGCGTCAGAGTACAGCCCCACCGAGCATGAATGCGCGGTGATCAAGAAGGTGGTCCCACAAATCGCCGGCTCGAAACCGACGATGAAGGTGGTCGATCAAAACGGATCGCAGCAGATTTCGCTTAATCATGCGGACCAAGCCGTGGGGAAGATACTGCTTATGGAGCAGCTCGGAACCACCGAACCGGCTTTCCTGACAGGCCTTTTGAGCCAGCTAGCTAAAGCTAACGCAGGGTCGACGGGGCGCAAGGTTGATGAGGGTACTTTGAACTTCATGCTGTCAGTGGTGAGGGGCATCAAACCAAGGGATCAGACAGAGACGATGCTCGCTGCTCAAATGGCGGCTGTTCATGCCGCTACGATGACCTTCGCTCGACGACTTGCAAACGTCGACAACATTCCTCAGCAGGACAGCGCAGAGCGCGCCCTAAACAAGCTCGCGCGCACGTTCGCGATGCAAATGGAGACGCTCAAGCGATATCGCACGGGAGGGGAGCAGAAAGTCACGGTTCAGCACGTTTCCGTTCAGGAGGGTGGACAAGCGATCGTCGGCAACGTGACGCAGGTCGAAAGCGGTGACAGATAATCCCCCAGCGTCGCCGCGCCTGCTCGCCGAGTCGAAGACGGCTCCCATGGAGATTATCAGCAAGCCGGCGCGCACTGCTGTCCCCTTTTACCGCAAGGTGAAAAGGTGACCGGCACGCACCCGCGCAGCACCCGCGCAATGCTGACCAGCCCGCGCTGCGGCGCCAAGACGCGATCGGGTTCAGCATGTAGGTCGCCGGCTGTGCAAGGAAAGAAGCGCTGCCGAATGCATGGCGGGGCACCGGGTTCCGGAGCGCCAAAAGGCAACCAAAACGCGCTCAAGCATGGACTCTTTACCAGAGCGGCAATCCGTGAGCGCCAACAACTTCGGGAGCTCCTGCGTGAATCGAGAAAGCTACTGCAAGCTGTTGAATGACTCGGCAGTCGGCCATTCCACTGTTCTCCATGGGCAAGTGGCAGCGAGGCTCCATAACATCGGCACTCGGGCTGCCATAGTTCTTGACTCGCGATGAAGGACTTGGCGCTGGCTGGGATATGCGGTCACTTCTCCGACCCATCTGCCCCGTCATGAGCCCAATTTATGTGTGGCCCAATTCGCCACCGTATCCGCACTTCTTTCCTGCGGTTTTCGTCGTTCCAAGGATTCAAGCCTGAAGAGCGTTTGCCCCACCTGGCGCCAGAGTGCCGCTTCATAGCGGCTCAGACGGTCGAAAACGCCATCTTCTAGGCGTGCCACCCGCAAGAAGCAGCGCGCGATCATTTGATTGCGAGATGGGCCGAAGATCTCAAGAAAATCGCCCTCGTTCCTCTCCGGCTCGGATTCGTTCGGCCCTTCACTGACAAGTTCGAACAGCCTGGTTTCGATCGCGGTTGCGCGGCGAAGCCGCCAGAGCAGACTTGCAAGCCCGAGCACCAGTTCACGCTCGACTGCCGACTGCGCGTCGTAATCGAGGACGATCGATGCTTCGAAGCTCTTGTAATCCTCAGCATCCTCGATCGGTAGGACCACGGTTTCGGCAGTCAGGCCATGCCGGATGGCATTCTGGCGGGAGTTCATCTTGCCATCCTGGGTCAGTGGACCGGTGCTCTTGAGAGCGTTTCGGCGATTGGCTTCAATCTGCCTGGTGGATGTCATGACACGGGCTAGATTGGGTTCGTTTCGTAGAGGACTTTCCCCGGCGACCGTTTGGGCTACCACGCGCCCGGTATCTGGCTTGTCCGATGACGGCAGTGGTGCGGGCGCATCTCTTCGGCTGTTTTCAGCGCCGGGTGCGTGTGTGTCCACAGTTTGCGGGCGGCTCGAAGCGGGTCCACACCAACCGCCTCCCACCACTTGATCTCGTTACCGTGCCGGTGGAGCTCGCGATGATGTGGCCGGCAAAGTGGTTACCGTGAATTCGTCTCTCACCTTGCCTCCGTCGGCCGCGTCGCTTAGCCAAGTCGGGCGACATGGCCCACAACCCGTCTCTGTTATGATCGGCTCAAATCGCCCCGACGAGACTGGCGCATCCAATTTTGAGCTTCCGCCCCTCAAGTCCGCAGCGGACGCCAGCGAGGCTGCCGCGGCCATCCTGGGAGCGGTAGGTCTCGCCGAGGCCGCGCTCGCCGATCACGCCCCTTTGAGCTGGCCTTGAATGAGCCAATTGAGATCGAGCCGGTATCGGCACGCAAGCGCGATGATCGGCTCGGGCTCCAACAATTGCGGGCCCGGTTCGCCATAGGCCACGAAATAGCGCGCCCGCTCGAGCGCCGCCGTCGCCATGCGTTCGTCAAGCCGGATCCGAGTGCGGAATTGCGATCGGCGCAGTTCCTCGATCGCAACCTCGAGCCGCTCTAGCACGGCGGCCGATGCTGGAAGAGAAGCGACGCCTCATCAAGCACAAGCTCGGCGAGGTCGGAGCAGGAATCCACCATGCTTATCACATAGGCTGGCGCCGCCCGCGAGCGCAGAAAGCAGTCGCCCGAGAGCCGGTGCAGGTCACATGGCCGAGACGACGACCAAAAGCCCGAGCAGGATCCATGCGCCACCCGCTGCGTTCGCTGTCGAACCAGGCGCCCAGCAGGCGTGGGGCCTGCATCCCGCCCGCGCGGCCGAATAAACCAAGGCTCATTGCGACGCAATCTACGATTGTTCTACGCTTCAGTCGCCCGCCGCCTTGAAGTGCTGCCCGTTTGGCGCAATTCCATATAGCGGTCCCTGGCGAAATGCAGATACATTGTTTGACTGGCGCTGTTCAGCCTCTGGTTCATGAACCTGACGAACTTCATGGATGGCATCGACTGGATGACGGTGGCTGAAGTTCTGCCGGTCACAGTTGGCCTCTCACTGCAACATGAAGCGCAGCGGATTTCGATAAACCACGAACTGGAGCAACTCGCCCGCGACGAGCACGGCGATCGACATACAGCGGGTTCCGGGCGCGCCGGCGCGCATTAGTCTAGTTCATGGCCGTAGACGGGTTAGACGTTGAAGTCACTGTCGACAGCCGGTTTCAGAGATGGGATTGAGGCAAAACCTGCTCTTCTGATCGGGCGTCTGTGGCGATGGGAGAGGCGGTCTCGACGATGGATTTCTGATAGTCACCGCGGCTGAAATACTTTTCCAACCAGATGTAAGCCACGATAAAGAAGTAGCGGCTTCCCATTTCCTTGATCTTCAGTTTAGGGATGCCGGTGCGACGGTTGCGCCAGGTGATGGCCATACTCGTCCACGAATATCCCCGGACCACAGCTTTCAAGGGAAGTTCTACCGTAAGGTTGAAATGTTGCGACAGAAAGGGCCGGCAACCATCGAGAGCCGTCCTCCGATACGCCTTGAAGGCATTGGTCGTGTCGTTGAACGGGATTCTGAACAGCAGGCGGATGAACATGTTGGCCAGGCGATTGAGGCGCAGTTTGAGCCACGGATAGTCGATCACGCCGCCGCCCTTGATAAACCGGCTGCCAAAGACGCAATCCCACCCATCGTTCAACAGCCGCCAGTAGCGCACCACATCCCGGCAATCATCCAACTCATCGGCCATCATGATGACCACCGCGTCGCCCTGCGCGGAATCTATGCCTTTAACGACCGCTTTACCAAACCCGCGCGCGCCGTCGTTGCGTATCGGCCGCAGCGCAGAATTCCGGCCGGACAGTTCCTCCAAAATCGCCCATGTGCGATCACTGCTGCCGTCATCGACGACGACGATTTCATGGGGAACATGATTCAACGTTAATTCCAGGTGCAGATGTTCGACCGTCCCCGCGATACATCCTTCCTCATCACGGGCGGGAATCACGACGCTGAGCAATTTCAGAGCATCAAAATTCATGCCTGGCTCACCTCTTTGCAACCACAAGAAACTGCCGGGCAAAAAGCCGCCATGCGAGGAGGCATGGCATGTAAGCGCGTAAGAAAACAAGGGGTAGCGCGGTCCCTGCGCCATCGTATAGCGCAGAAAGGCGAGGCACCACCCGCTCCAACTGGAAACCGACGGCCTGCGGCCCTTCAGCCAGACTGCCTTAGTGAGCGGCAGATGGTGATCCCAGAATCCCAGTAAAGCGCCGGAAGGATACTTGATATTGGGGCCTAAGGCGACCAGCCGCCCGCCGGGCCGGAGACAACGATAAGCCTCGCCGAGCGTTGCCGCCGCGGTCGCTGTGTTCGACAGATGCTCGAAGAAATTGCTGGTAAAGACGAGGTCAAGCGCCTGATCAGGCAACGGCCAGCACATCGACCAGTCCTGTTGAAACAGACACACCTCCGGGTCGACGTGCTGCCACGCGCGGTATAAATCCAACACCGCGCCACCGGCAAGAATGAAGCGGCCAGCGCAATCGGGTGTGAGAACGCGCCAGACGTTGCGCCGATACGCTTCCCTGCCGGAAAAACGCTTGTCGTAAGCGTCTCAAGCTCGTCTGGAGAGTGATCTTTCCGAATGGCCTCCATCGTCTACTCTCTGATCAAAGCCCCTGCAGAGCGGTGGCGTGTTCCCGCGCCCACGCCGCGATGTCCTGGACAATCCGGCGTACATCGCGCCGGGGCCGCCAGGCCGTGCGCGCAAACAGCCGTGTGCAATCGCCGATGTAGATGCGCAGATCGGCCGGACGCGTCGCCGGCACCGGACGAATCGGAATTTCGCAGCCCACGCTTTCGCGGCAAAGGCTGCTGAGTTCACACAACGACGCCGCATTCGACACCCCGCCGGCCACGTTGCCGACCCAGCCGTCCCAATCATCAAAGGCATAGAGTTGTTCGATGACGAGGTCGCAAAGATCATCGATGTGCAGGAAATCCCGCACCTGCTTACCCAAGCCGCCATAGCCGATATAAGCCAGCGACCGCCGAAAGTGATGGGCAAGTACCCAGAGAGCGACGACTCCCTGATCAACCTTTCCGAATTGCCATGGCCCGGCAATGACGCCACAGCGATTGACCACCGCTTTGAGGCCGAAAGCCGCGCGGTATTCTTCGATGAGTTGCTCGGCCGCATATTTGGTATAGCCATAGAGCGAACGCGCGCCTGCCATGTCGATGATTTCGCTGACGCCTGTAGAGGTAATTCCCACCGTCCCCCGATCCTCCCAACAAAAACGGGTGTCCACTTCCCGCCAGGGGTGGGATTCCAGTTGCCGTATCGGATAAACTCGGCTGGTCGAAAGAAACAGGAACCCGCTCTTCCACAGGCGTGCTTTTTCCAGACAATGATAGGTGCCCAGCAAATTGCTCTGCATGAGGTAATCGGGCGAATGGTCGATGCCGGCCAGGACCGAAGGCTCTGCCGAGCATTCGAGCAGCAAATCAAATGGGCCGGGCGGAAAAGTGCCCGGCTCGCGCACGTCGCCGTGGTGAAACTGCGCGCCATGGGCTTTCAATCGGGGGAGATTCAGCTCCGAACCGCGCCGGTAAAGATTGTCCAAACAGACCACTTCCGCCCCGGGAGAGTGGTCTTTCAAAGCGACGGCCAGATTTGCTCCAACAAAGCCGGCGCCGCCGGTGATCAAAATTCGCATATTGAAATGTTCGCCTCCTCAGTTGCCCGAGACGGTAGCTTCGTAAAGTTCCGAGAAAATATCATCAAGCGACTTGCTGATGTCCCAGCCTGGATAGTGCGCCCGCATCTTTGCAAGATCGCTGATGTAGCAGATGTGATCGCCTTCCCGGTTCTTGTCCGTATATTCCCATTGCATCGGCTGCCGGCTGAGCGCGGCAACGCGGTCGAACGCCTCAAGGATCGAAAGACTGTTCCGGCGGCCGCCGCCGATATTGTAGACCTCGCCTGAGCGCGGCTTTTCATAGAAGGCGTGAATGAACCGCGCGACATCCAGAGAATGGATGTTGTCGCGAACTTGCTTGCCCTTATAACCATAAACCTTGTAACCGCGGCCTTCGACATTGCACTTGACCAGATAGCTGAGGAAGCCGTGCAATTCCACGCCGCTGTGGTTCGGGCCCGTCAGACAGCCGCCACGCAGGCAGCAGGTATGCATGCCAAAATAGCGACCGTATTCCTGCACCATCACATCTGCGGCAACTTTCGAAACACCGAAGAGACTGTGCTTACTCTGGTCGATGGCGCAGTCTTCACGGATGCCGTCGTTGAACGCCGGGTCATCGTAGTCCCAGCGCGTCGCTAGCTCCTTCAGGCGGATGCTGTTGGGCCGGTCTCCGTAGACCTTATTGGTGCTCATGTGAACAAACACGGCCTGCGGGCAACGCCGGCGGGTCGCTTCTAGAAGGTTCAGAGTGCCGCCGGCATTGACGTCGAAATCATCGAAAGGCCGCAAAGCAGCCAGGTCATGACTGGGTTGGGCGGCGGCATGAACGATCAGCGCGGGCTGGAGCGTTTCCATGAGCGCGTCCACGCTACGGCGGTCGCGTATATCGAGTTCATGATGTTTGAAATTCTTGTGCCTGGCCTGGAGCCGGCGCTGGTTCCGCCGGTTGTCGCCAGCGGCGCCGAAGAAATCCGCCCGCATATTGTTATCAACACCATCGACTTTCCAACCCAGTTTGCAGAAATAATCTACGACTTCGGAACCAATCAGACCGGACGAGCCGGTGACGAGGAGTTTAGACATTGAATGCGCGCCTCAAAAACCGATCTGCGGGGGGACACAGGAGCAGGCTTTTCAATAATCCCATTGACACAGTGGCAGCCGTCTGGCGCTGTTGCTGGACCCACACTAAGGAACAGCAGCGACCACAGCGCGGCGTGTGGCAGCGGCTGACGGCGTGCTCTTCGATGAGGCTCAATGTAATTAAGATCAAAGAAGCCGCACGGCCGATACTGTCATAGACGAAACGTGGCGCGCCGCCTCCTCGGGCCTATAGATGTTCCGGAGTTCGCTCGCACCGGCCGCGCCATGACTTGCTTCAGACGGTCGAAATCCAGCGCCCTGAACTGCTCCCATTCGGTGCCGATGACCAGGGCATCGGCCTTCTCGGTCGCATACATAGGGTCCATCGCAATAGGTGACTGCGTTATCACCAACTTGGCCTGCTCCATTCCAACCGGATCGTAGGCCCGCCGCGTGCGCCGAGCTCGTGCAGCGCCGTGATGAGCGCAATCGACGGAGTTTCGCGCATATCGTCCGGTTTGAAGGTGAGGCCGGGCACCGCCACCGTCTTGTTCCGCACGCTGCCTCCCAACGCGGCAGCCACCTTGCGCGCCATGGCGCGCTTGCGCACGTTGTTGACGGCAAGGACGGTTTCGAGAACGCGCAAAGGCGCGGCATGATCCTGCACCGTCTTGATGACTGCATGGATCCCACCGCTTCTGCCGGTTCGCCGCCGAAAGCGACGGCGATCATCTTGCGAGGTGAAAAGCCGGTGATTCGACTACCATAACCCCAGCCGATTTGCCTACCATTCCATGGTGAAGGCTCGTTCGAGAACGACGTTGCCGCCGGCCGTGATGGTGTACATCGCGCGATAGATCCCCTGCGGCCACTCGCCCGCGGGCGGCTTCCTTCCGACGAACACCATGACCTGAGCCTTGTCGCGGTCGAGCGGCTTGGCACTGTTTTCGGCGACGATGCGACCGTCCGGTCCCGTTATGGCGAGTTCTCTGAATATCGCCCGCCTTCGCCCCGATGGCACGGACGTAAGCGACCAGCGGGCTCTCTCGGGTCGGTGCAACGAGCTCTTCGTTCTCAATCGCCTGCATTTCCACCGACCGATCGGTGAAGCCGGTATTGAGCAGCGTGCGCGGCTTGTAGGCGAGCGCTGCCTGCAGCGAGGGCTCCCACAACGAGCGCCCAGCGCCGCAACTCCCCTGCGGGGCTTCGAACGCGAACGGCTCCACCAGGTGCCCCCGGAACGTCACCCCGAAGTGCAGATGCGGATACTCGGTTAGACCGCTCATCCCGACCCGGCCCAACCGCTGGGATGCTTGAATGACCTCTCCCGGCTTCACTGTCACACTGCCCTGCGCCATGTGACAGTATTGCGTATTCCAGCCGTCCCCATGATCGATGACGACGCCATTGCCGCACTCGCGGCCCTCGACGGTGCCAATCCCGCGCTCGCGAACCGAGACGTCAGGGACTGCATCGCGCACCCTGAGGACACGGCCGGCCGCCGCGGCGAGGACATCGACGCCTGCGCGTTGGGCGCGTAGCGAAGGCAGGCGAAAATCAATGCCCTTGTGGGCATTGTAGGTTCGCTGTCCGCACTGGTAGTCACGAACCCCGCCCGATGGATCGAGGTCCACGTAGTTTTGAATCTCGCAGGTCCGGCCGATCTCGCAGTTGATAGGAAGGCGAAACTCGATCGCCTCGGATACCGCACACGAGATGGTCACCGCCATTACGATGAACGCAGCGCATCGCGTGCGCGCCATTGCATACTCCATTCAGGCAGCCCGGCTTCTAAGCAGGCAAGGGGTCGGAAATGTGGCTGGTTCCCGTGCCACAGCCCAGCCCCTTGTGGGGCCTGCGAGGGGCATCCCCTTGCACAATATACGACCGCAGAGCGGGCTGCGCCAGCCTTGCGCGAATTGTGCAAGTCAATCGTGCGAGGAGCGTAGCTTGGGGCATGAAGTCCGCCGGGACGACCCGCGCAAGCCGATGGATATGGTATCATACCTACGGAGCCGATGACCGCGAATGAATGAACAAGCCACATCCGCGCCGGCATGCAACGTCGAGCCAGGCGAGATCGAGCTTACGATTCTCATGCCCTGCCTCAACGAACGGGAAACGCTGGCGACATGCATTCGCAAGGCGCGCTCTTTCCTGATGGCATCGAATATCAGGGGCGAGGTGTTGATCGCCGACAACGGGAGCGTGGACGGATCCCAAGAGATTGCCGTAGCAGAGGGCGCGCGCCTCGTTGAGGTGCCTGCGAGCGGATACGGGGCTGCGCTGCTGGGGGGCATTGCGGCCGCCCGCGGGCGATTCATCATCATGGGGGACGCAGACGATTCCTATGACTTTTCGGCGTTACAGCCCTTCGTCGACAAGCTGCGCGATGGCGTCGACCTCGTGATGGGGAACAGGTTTGGCGGCGGCATCGCCGAGGGAGCGATGCCGATGCTCCACAAGTATCTCGGCAATCCGACGCTAAGCTTCCTTGGCCGTTTGTTCTTCTCGATCGACATACACGATTTTCACTGCGGCCTGCGCGGCTTCAATACCGCACGAATCCGTGCGCTGGAACTGCGAACGACCGGCATGGAATTTGCCAGCGAAATGGTGGTGCGCGCGGCACTCACCGGATACAAAATCACCGAGGTCCCGACGACGCTCCGGAAAGACGGCCGCTCGCGGCCGCCGCACTTGCGGACCTGGCAGGACGGCTGGCGCCATCTCCGGTTTCTCCTGATGTACAGCCCCAGGTGGCTGTTTCTCTATCCAGGCATCGGGCTGTTCGGCTTGGGGCTCGCAGGCGCGGGCCTGTTGTTGCTAGGTCCGGTCAAGATCGGCGATGTCAGTATCGACGTGCACACCTTTCTGGTTTCCTGCGTCTGTATTCTGCTTGGGCTGCAAAGTATTACTTTCGCGGCCATCTCGCGCCGCTATGCCACGTCACACGGCCTCATTCCCCCCTCCCCGCGCTATGCATCCATTCTCGAAGCGCTAACCCTCGAGCGACTGCTGATCGCCGCCGTTGTGGTCGGCGTGCTTGGGGTGATCGGGGTTGGTTGGTGCTTGAGCGTTTGGGCATCGGGAGGATTCGGACCGATCAGGGGCGTCTTTCTTCTACGCGTGCTGATGCTCTCGCTCACGGCCGTCGCCGCTGGCGTTCAGCTGGTTTTCAGCGCATTTCTCGCCAGCATCGTCGCGATTCCCTTGCAGAAGCAACTGATGGCGACGGCTCGCGCTCCCAACGCGTAATAGCCGCGCCAGAATCGGCTCGCGGCGCATATCGCTGCCCGTGTGCGCCGACAAATGTTCGCCGCCTTCATGGCCGAGTTCCGGCCCACCCGGACGAGATCGTGCTCGACGTCGGCGTCAGGTCGGACGGCCGTTCTGGAAAATGTTGGCTCGCAGGAGTTTCAAACGCGCATCGTAGCGGATTGCCTCCGGGTTGCGGGCCGGGGAATCTTTCTGACCACTCCCAATCGGTGGCTCCCGGTCGAATTCCACACCGAGCTCGCGCTGCTTCATTGCTTCCCAACGACATCTATCGCCCGATCTATCGGGCGATAGGGTTCGATTTCGCCGACTGCGAATCTCAACCTCTTGACGAAGAGCCTCATGAATATTGCCCGCCGCCATCCAGACTGGCGCTTCGCGATACGGTTTTCGTCTGCTCGGTCTCAACAGCAATTTGATCCTTGCGCGCAAGCGCACGCCCGCGAAATCCCTGACAACTGGGAAAATACGGGGAATTTTGAGCTGTAGCGCGCGTTTGTTAGCTGCAGCTTCCAAGATTGCGAGCTTGCAGCGTACACTCAATGGCTTAACACACGCCTGCTATGCTCAGCAAGTTTGGCGGGTGTTCAGGAGCTGGTGGAAGGGTGAAACCAAGTCTTCCTAAGACTACTGCGTCACAATATTGCCGGATGCGGTTGGCATAGCGGGCCCCACAGCATGGACATCGTGGCAAGCTCCTGGCGATCGCATCGATCAAGCGTAGTCGCATAGTTGCGATTGAGTTTGGGATGTGCCGCTCAGGCCGCAATGGCGGATCCTCTGGGTCGGTAACCGTTGGGTAGGGCAAGTCGCGGGAACAGCGCGGTGGAACGAGGTCCTGAGGGGGGAATTGTCTCCCTTTCGGAGGCCAGGAAGCCATAGGCCGCAATGCACAGTGTGGCGTGGTGATGGAAGCCGCGCCATCCACGCCCTTCAAAATGCCCGAGCCCGACCTCCTGCTTGAGCTCCTGATAATCGCGCTCGATGCGCCAGCGCAGTTTGGCGCGCTCGACGAGATCGCGGAAGCGGGTCCTTTTTGGCAAGGTGGAGAGCCAGTATTTGGTTGGCTCCTTCTCACCCTCGGGCCACTCGATCAGCAGCCATTCTTTGGTCGACTTCTGACCATCCCGCGACGCCACGCAAATACGTAACCGGGCAAAGCGTGACGATAGCCATTCGTTCGTGCCTTCGCGCCTTCGTGATCGGGCGCCAAGCATACGCAGGCCACGGCAGGCTCGCTGTCGATAAGAATCTTCCTCCGAGGCAACACCATCTCACGAACTTTCGCCAAGACCTTCTCGTCCGACCACGGCCCTTGGCCGACAAAGTGCAGCAACGACTGATGCTGTGCCGCCGTCCGCTCAGGCGCCGTGAGCGCCGCCATCGGCTCCACGCTCTTGCGTGCACCCGGCATCACCAAGCCCACGCAATAGTCGCATAACGGCCCGGCCCGATCCCGGTGTCCGATCACGCTCACAAGACCCTCGATATAACTCGCAAAACGTCGTTCAATATCTGCCGCTCGGTGAACACCCATCCCGACCTCCCTGCCACGTGGGGAGCGCCTCCAATAATTGATTTTCACACCAGCAGGGTGCGGCGTTCTGACTTAGTAGTACTAGCAAGAGAGATGAACAGATAGATGGCCAGAAGGGCGGCACAGATGGCGAGCGGTTCCGCGGGCAACATCCGCACATGAAATATAGTCGGAAACGATGATATGTGGATTAGGGCAAGCAGGAAGGATCGCGCCAGAACCGCAATGATCAAGGCTGTGACAATAATGAATATCGGGTCCTTCATCAGCCTTCGGGGCCAAAATCCGACCGCCAACAAGAATGAAAGAATGCCCGCAGCGGTCACGAGGGCATAGATCTTGACTGCCGCCTGGAGTACCTGAAGCGCAGCCGCTCTGATCAAAGCTTTCGCTTGCGGCGGGGCATCTGGATCCGCTAGGACGTGGTAAGGTCGATTGAGAAATTCAAGTGCCTCCGACGCATCCGAAGAAGCAAGATCGCTTACCGGCGGTATTGGCGGTATTGGCGGGGGGAGCCAAAACAGTGGTAGAGAAACAGCTTTGAGGAAAGCCCCTGGCAGTTTTTCCCATTGACTAGTCGGAATTGCAGGTATCAGCGCGGGAAGCCCGGCAGAGCATCCTAGGCGGGCCGTCTCGCATGCGGATCCTACCTCGCTTGCCAAAGTTCTGTAGAACACTGCAGCCTTTTGCGGCGTCTCATGCATACCGACTTTGCCAGCCGCATCACGCAGAGCCCACATAAACCATCCCCCGCCGATGTCACCGCACGTGGATGGCAGAATTCGGCAAGCCACGTTGTTCCACGGATTCTCGCTCTCGCGTGGGTCCAAGACGCTCTTGAGGCTCGCGAATAACGGGCTCTCGGCATAAAGGGGCTGTCGTGCCTCACGCGGGAGTGGCAGGTAGGGACGCTCGTACGGCGCTCCCACTCTTTGCAGGGCTGCCATAGACTTCTGAAAATCGGCGTCACTCATTTCGATGACTACGAAGCGTCCATAGAAGGCCCTGTTGAGCAAACCAATGCCGCCGGCCGTCAACGAAGCGAATAACGCAACAACCAGCAGGCGTGAACATAGGCGCCAGACCCGAGTCCGCATGGGCATTGAAGCGATAGGGGCGAGACTTGCAAGACTGCCGAGGGCGATAATTGTAAGAGATGGCAGGATCCAAATTCCTTCCTCTCGTGTGAGATAATAAACCGTGGACAAGACTCCGACGCAAGCAGAAAAAACAAGGCGATGCTGATTAGGGCGTCCCAACAAGACCAAGTCGATCCAGCATCCGACGAGAAACAATGTGAGTGC
>CAWBFP010000017.1:0-16820 GCA_963788095.1 uncultured Alphaproteobacteria bacterium
GACCCTCCTTCACCAGCGCCATGCGCACCGGAACGTCCAACTGGCCGGGCCCACCCAACGGACCAAGGATGATGCGGCCCTGCACCCCGACCTTCATGGTGATGTTGGCGCCGAGCGGAACGCATTCACGCGCGGTCTGGGCGATCGTGGCCTGGTAGCGAACGTTGGTCGCGACCGCGTCGCCGGGGCCGTGAACCGTGATGGTAGAGGCGCCGCTGCGCACCTCCATG
Organism: uncultured Alphaproteobacteria bacterium; assembly: GCA_963788095.1. Lineage (GTDB taxonomy): Bacteria > Pseudomonadota > Alphaproteobacteria > Rhizobiales > Xanthobacteraceae > CAVTXS01. The sequence continues at coordinate 231 of CAWBFP010000017.1, forward strand.
GCCGGGCATTCAAGCTCCTCGCGGGGGGCGTTGGCCGGGCGCTGCTGCGGCGCGGCAGGGGTTCCAAGGAAGAAATTCTTGATGCGGTCCGTGACGCCCGGCGATTCCGCCGGTTGCGCGACCGCGCGACCGACCGGTGCGAGGCCGGCGACTGCCGCAACCAGGCAAGCGATCATCGCCGGCGCGCGGTCGCAGTTGGCGACACACAGCTCGAACACCCTGCCGACTAGGACCTTCGCTCGCACGCCTTTCCCCCCTCGCTCAAACGAAGTCTCACCGCGCTCCCCGTCACGTTATAGCAGGCGAACCATGGCGCGCCCAAGGCAAGGCCTCAATGCCGAATGTCGCCGCTGAGCAGCGCATAGAGCAGATGGTCCTGCCATAGCCCGTTGATGCACAGATACTGCCGCGCCACGCCCTCGCGCACGAAGCCGGTCTTCTCCAGCAATCGGATCGAAGCGACATTGCTCGGGATGCAAGCCGCCTCCAGCCGATGCAAGCGCAGCGGGCCGAAGGCGAAGGCATAAGCGCGCGCACCGCCGCCGTCATATGGCCGCTCCCGGCATAGGGCTCGCCCATCCAGTAGCCGAGGCTGCCGGCCTGCGCGACGCCACGCCGCACGTTGGCGAGCGTGAGTCCACCGATCAGGGCATTGTCGGTCTTGCGAAAAATGAAGAACGCATAGGCCTGGTCGGTGCGCAGGTCATCGGCATAGCGGCGCAGGCGGCGCGGAAGGCCGCCGCGAGTGAGATCGTCCGCCGGCCAGGTCGGCTCCCACGGCGTGAGGAAATCGCGGCTGAGCTCGCGCAAAGCGGCCCACTCGGCGAAGTCGGCCATCTGCGGCGCGCGCAAGCTCACGCCGTCGCCGTCGATGGCGGCAGCGACTCGGAAAGCTCACCGTGCGAAAGAACGCCATGGACGGGGCTCGACGCGTGCGAACCGAGGCTCCGCCGCGTCGCGCAAGCTATGCGGCGCGGCGGCCCAGACTTTCAGCGATCATCGCCGCCCTTTCAAGCCCGGGCCTGGCCCGAGCGCGGCGATCGCCGGCCGGCTGCGCGCCATCAGGGCGCGGCCAGCGGCGCGCGCGCTCTCGACCGTCACGGCATCGACCTTGGCGAGATCTCGGCGAGTCGAGATCGGACGACCGTAGACCAGCATCTGGCGCGCCAGCTGCTCGGCGCGCGCGCCCGAGCTTTCGAGCGCCATCAACAGGCCGGCCTTCATCTGCGCCTTGGCGCGATTGACCTCGGCCTCGGTGATGGTCTCGGCCGCGCGGCGATCTCGTCGACCACGACCCGCATCAGTTCGGGGGCGTCGGCCGCGTCGGTGCCGGCATAGAGGCCAAACAGGCCGGTGTCCGAATAGGCCAGTGGAAGCGTAGATCGCGTAGCAAAGGCCGCGCACCTCGCGCACCTCCTGGAACAGGCGCGAGGACATTCCGCCGCCCAGCACGTTGGTGAAGACCTGCAGGCTGTAAAGCGTCGGGGTCGCGCTGCGGACACGCCTTCGAATCGCGAAGCGCACATGCACCTGCTCGAGCTCGCGCGGCTCCAGCCGCGCGCCGCCGCCATAGCGCGCCGGCTCCGGCAGCGGCGCACGCGGGCCGCGCGAAGCTCGCGAAGCGCCGCTCGACCTCGTCGAGGATGGCCGCGTGCTCGACCGCGCCAGCGGCCGCAACCACCATGTCGGGGCCGCGGTATTGCGGCCCAGATAGGTGCGCAGTCGCGGCGCGTTGAACGAGCGCACCGTCTGCGGCGTGCCGAGAATCGAGCGCCCGACCGGCTGGTCCGGGAAAGGCCGTCGCCTGCAGGAAATCGAACACCAGATCGTCGGGCGTGTCCTCGCATGCGCCGATCTCCTGCACGATCACGTTCTGCTCGCGCGCCAGTTCCTCGGGGTCGAACGCGGGTCGGCCAGGATGTCGGACAGCACGTCGAGCGCCAGCGGCACGTCGTCTCGCAGCACGCGGGCATAGTAGGCGGTGCTCTCGACGCTGGTGGCGGCGTTGATATCGCCGCCGACCGCCTCGATCTCCTCGGCGATCTGGCGCGCGGTGCGCCGCGGCGTGCCCTTGAACGCCATATGCTCGAGCAGGTGCGAGATGCCGTGCTCGTCCGGCTGCTCGTCGCGGCTGCCCGTCCCCGACCCAGACCCCGAGCGAGGCGGTCTCAGATGCGGCATGGCGTCGGTGACGACCGTCAAGCCGGATGGGAGGCGCGTCACTTCGACGCTCATGCGGCAGCTCCTCTTGGGCGGCGCGGCTTGCCGCCAGAATGAACCGTTCGACCGCGCCCTGGTCGGCCGCAAGCGCGGTGATCCGCTCGCGCCGTCGCGGCAGATCGGCAAGCCAATCCGGCAGCGCCGGGCGTACGCCGCACGCCGCCTCGACCGCATCCGGGAATTTCGCCGGATGCGCGGTCGACAGCACGACCATCGGGAACGGCCGGATCGTTGCTTCCTTCTCGGCCACCGCGACCGCAACGGCGGTGTGCGGATCGCACAGGTAGCCGGTCTCCTTGCGCAACATGCGGATCGTCGCCGCGGTTTCCTCTTCGCCGGCGCGTTCCGCCGGAAAATGGCCGCGGATCTCCGCGAGCGCGGCGGGCGGGATGGCGAAGCGACGCGACTGCGCAAGCGAGCCCATCAACGCGCGCACCGCGCCCGCATCGCGGCCGCAGGCATCGAACAGCAGCCGCTCGAAATTGGACGAGACCTGGATGTCCATCGAGGGCGAAGAGGTCGCGATCACGTCGCGAACCTCGTAGATGCCGGTCGCGAGCGTGCGCGCCAGGATATCGTTGACATTGGTGGCGATGACCAGCCGATCGACCGGCAGGCCCATGCGCATCGCCACATAGCCGGCGAAGACGTCGCCGAAATTGCCGGTCGGAACCGTGAAGGCGACGCGGCGGTGCGGGCGCGCCGAGGGCGGCGGCGGCGGTGAAGTAGTACACCACCTGCGCCAGCACCCGGCCCAGTTGATCGAGTTCACCCCCGACAGCCGGACGTGGTCGCGGAACGCGTGGTGGTTGAACAAGCCCTTCACCAGCGCCTGGCAATCGTCGAAAGTGCCCTCGATCGCGACCGCATGTACGTTGGCGTCGCCCGGCGTCGTCATCATCCGCCGTTGCACCTCCGAGATGCGGCCGCTCGGATAGAGCACGACCAGATCGACGCGCGGCGCCCGCGAAACGCCTCGACCGCTGCCCCGCCGGTATCGCCCGACGTGGCCACCACGACCGTCGAGCGTTCCCCGCGCCGCTCCAAGGCATGATCCATCAGCCGCGCCAGGAACTGCATCGCCAGGTCCTTGAAGGCGAGCGTCGGGCCATGAAAGAGCTCCAGCAGGAAGACCCAGGGCCGACCTGGACCAGCGGTGCGACCGCCGGGTGCCGGAAGGTATCGTAGGCCTCGCGCGCCATGCGGGCGAGGTCGCCCTCCGATACCGCGTCGCCGACGAACGGCCGGATCACCTCGACGCGACCTCGGGGTACGGCCGCCCGGCCAAGCCGGCGATCCGCTCCGAGGCGAAAATCGGCCAGGATTCAGGTACATAGAGGCCGCCATCGCGCGCCAGGCCAGCCAGCATCGCGTCAACGAAATCGAGCGTCGGGGCTTCACCCCGGGTGGAAACATAGCGCACGTGGGATCCTTAGGGTCGGCCGGACACTAGTGGTCCGTGCGGCCCGACACAAGGAAGGCAAACACGCCTACGCCCGGCCGCTTCGGAGCCGCCCAGCCGCCCAGATCGCGAATACCGCAAACAGGCCGGCGGCGAGCCCAAACCAGGTCAGGGCGTACTGAAAGTGGTTGTTGGCGAGGCTCACGGCCAGCTTGCCGGCGCGCGGAAACCCGCCTGGGGCAGGCGGCGCTTCCAGCTCGATATAAAAGGGCGCAACAGTCCCGAGGGCCTTGGCGCCCGCGATCGCCACGTGGTCGCGGACGTACCAGATATTGCCGCCCGGATTGTCCGCCGGCGTGAATTGCCCGCGCGGCTCCGGCCAGCGTATCGCGCCGACGATCTCGACCGAACCCTTGACCTGGCCCTGCGCGCGGGTGGGCGCATCCTGACGGCCCTCTGGCACGAACCCGCGGTTGACGATGACCAGGCTCCCTCCGGCGAGCCGCGCCGGGGTGAACACCCAATAGCCCGGACCCGAGACATCGGGCCTGAACGCGGAGCCGGAGCTGTGAACGAGCGCCTCGTGTTCATGCAGGAATTCGGCCGGGAACGCCACGCGACGGAACTCGAGATCCGCCGGGCGGAGCCGATCCCACGACTCGCGCGGCGGGATGGGGCGCGGCGCCGCCGCGGTGCGCTCCGTGAGGGTGGCGATCAGGTCTTCCTTTAAGGTCTTGCGCTCGAGCTGCCAGACCCCGAGCGCGATCAAGACGGCGATCCCGGCCAAACTCAGCAGGCCCGCCAGCAGCACGCCGCCGGCGCGCGCGCCACGGCCCCGAGGCCTCCCGCCGACCGCAGTCACGCGCCACCTCCGCGGCCCGGGGGATCGATCCGGCCTTCTGCCGCCTGGAAGTGATACTGCAGCGCGATCAGAAGACCCTTCAGCGGCCGCAGCGGTGCGACGCAGACCACGATCGCAAGCGGAACCCACAGCAGCGCGTGCAGCCAGAAGGGCGGCTGGTAGGCGAACTCCACCAGCAACGCCGAGCCGGCTACGATGAACCCGGCAATCAGGATGACGAACACCGCCGGCCCGTCGCCGGCATCGGCGAATGCGAAGTCGAGGCCGCACGCGTCGCAGCACGCGCGTACCTTGAGCAAGCCGTCGAACAGCCTGTCGCCACCGCAACGCGGGCAACGGCCGCCGAGCCCGCGCGCGAAGGCTGAGCCGAGCGTCGAGGGCGCGTACGCGGCCATCCGCGGCGATCCTTCGGTTGCCCCTGCCCAAGCATGAAGGGGCGGCCGCGGCCGCCCCTCCGCTGTCAGGTTGGTCGAGACCTAGTGCGCGCCGGCGGCGCCGCCAGGTCCTGCGCCGTACACGTAGATGCAGGCGAACAGGAACAGCCAGACCACGTCGACAAAATGCCAGTACCAGGCGGCGAACTCGAAACCGAGATGCTGCTTGGGTGTGAAGTGCCCGGCATAGGCGCGGGCCAGGCAGACGGCGAGGAAAATGGTGCCGATGATGACGTGCGCGCCGTGGAACCCGGTCGCCATGAAGAACGTGGCGCCGTAGATATTGCCTTTGAAGTTGAAGCCGGCGTGGGTGTACTCGTAGGCCTGCACGCAGGTGAACAGCGCACCCAGAATGATCGTGCACCACAGGCCCATCTTGAGGCCCTTGCGATCATCGTGCAGCAACGCGTGGTGCGCCCACGTCACCGTCGTTCCCGACGTCAATAGGATCAGCGTATTGAGCAGCGGCAGGTGCCACGGATCGAAGGTCTCGATGCCCTTCGGCGGCCACACTCCGCCGAGGAGCTCGGTGCGCGCGAACTCCGGCACGGAGGCCGGAAACAAGGCCGTATTGAAATAGGCCCAGAACCACGCGACGAAGAACATCACCTCGGAGGCGATGAACAAAATCATCCCGTAGCGGTGCGAGATCTGCACCACGCGGGTGTGATAACCGTCGTGTTCGGCCTCGCGGATCACGTCCCGCCACCAGCCGACCATGGTGTAGGCAACGCCGAGCGCGCCGACCGCGAACACGATCGGAGCGCCGGGGAACATGCTTTTCATCCACGCGATCAAGCCGACCGCCAGCACGAATGCCGAAACCGCGCCGATGATCGGCCACGGCGACGGATCGACCAGGTGGTAGTCGTGCTGATTGGTATGCGCCTGCGCCATCGTTGCCTATGCTCCGTTCAATTCAGTGACCAGCGCCGGACGACGGCGTTCTCGCCAATCGGTTCCGCTTGCGGGCTTGCCGGCGCCAAGCCGGCGCCTAAAGCGACCGGCCGCGCCGGCTCGCGCACCGCATAGAACGTGTATGACAGCGTGATCGTGTTCAGCCGGTTGTGTTCGACATCCTGCGCCAGCGCCGGATCGAGGTAGAACACGACCGGCATTTCGCGCTTCTCGCCCGGCTTGAGACGCTGGTCCGTGAAGCAGAAGCAGTTGATCTTCTGGAAGTACGCCCCGGTCGTGGGCGGCGTCACATTGTAGGCCGCCTGGCCGACCGTCTCGCGCGCCGCCTGGTTGGTGACGTGGTAAAGCACGGTGACGACCTCGCCGATCCTCGCCTCGACCGTGGTTTGCTCCGGTTCGAACCTCCACGGCAATCCGGGCCCGACATTGGCATCGAAGCGCACGGTGACTTTGCGGTCGATGACGCCCGCAGGCCCAGCCACCGCGACCTGCGGCCGTCCGCCGAAGCCGGTGGTGCGGCAGAACCAGTCGTAGAGCGGGACCGCCGCATAGGCGGCGCCCACCATCAGCGCCACGAACGCCGCGCACGCGCCGGCGACTGCGCGGTCGCGGCGGCGCGCTCGCGTTTCCCTGCCGCGTGTCACGTTCGTGCCCATCGATCCGTCCTGCTCACAGCGGTCGGTTGAGAACGCCGGGTCCGAGCTTGACGATGGTTGCGACGTAGAACAGCAGCACCAACGCCCCCAATGCCAGGGCGATCGCGATCGAGCGCGCGCGGCGCCGGCGCTTCTGCTCGTCGGTCAGCACGATGCCGGGACGCGGAGGTTGCTCGCTCATGAGATGCGTCCATCTCGCCGCCTCAAGCCAGGATGCCGCGCAGCGCGTGCTCAACCAGCAAGGCGGCAAACAGCAGAAACAAGTAGAGGATCGAAAAGCCGAACAGGCGCCGGCCCGCGGCGTTGCGCAAGTCGTGCGAGCGCGGCCAGCAGACGCGAAACGCCAGCACCAACATGGCAACGCCGCTGACGATCGCGGTCACGCCGTAGATCAGCCCGGCCCGCCCGAACGCATACGGCGTCACCCCGAGCGGCGCCAGCAGCAGGGTATAGAACAGGATCTGCTTGCGGGTGACCGCCTCGCCGGCGGTCACCGGAAGCATCGGCACACCGGCGCGCGCATAGTCCTGCACGCGCGACAGCGACAGCGCCCAGAAGTGCGGCGGCGTCCAGAAGAAGATGATCAAGAACAGCAGGATCGGCTCGAATTCGAGCCCGCCGGTCTTGGCCGCCCAGCCGATCACCGGGGGCAGCGCGCCGGCCGCGCCACCGATCACGATGTTCTGCGACGTCGCGCGCTTGAGCCACATCGTGTAGACGACGGCGTAGAAGAAGATCGTGAACGCGAGCAGCCCGGCCGCCAGCACGTTCACCAGCAAGCCGAGCACCGCCACCGAGCCGACGGCCAGCACGATGCCGAACGCGAGTGCCTCGCCGGCGGCAATGCGTCCGGCGGGGATCGGGCGGCGCGCGGTGCGCGCCATCAGCGCGTCGATGTCGGCGTCATACCACATGTTGAGCGCGCCGGCCGCGCCGGCGCCGACCGCGATACAGATGAGCGCGACCAATCCCAGCACCGGGTGAATGTGCCCGGGCGCGATCACCAGGCCGACGAGGGCCGTGAAGATCACGAGCGACATCACCCGCGGCTTGAGCAGGGCGAGATAGTCGCCGACCGTGGCGAGGCTCGGCTCCGCGGTGTGGACACCGCCTGCGAACGGGATGCGGGCATCCTGGCTATCGCCGACAGCCGACATTTTCTCAATCACCTGCCGTTGTGCGGATCATCGCATTGGCGCCGATACCAAACCCGTCACGCTGCCGCCGCTGCCACTCTCTCACCTGATGCGCGGCAGCACTTCGAACTGATGGAACGGCGGCGGCGAGGGCAGGGTCCATTCCAGCGTGGTCGCACCGACGCCCCAGGGATTGTCCGCCGCCTTCTCCTTGCGCAGCAAGGCTTGCGCCATGGCGAACAGGAACAGCAGCATTCCGGCGGCCGAGATGTAGGAGCCGTACGAGGACACCATGTTCCAGCCCGCGAAGGCGTCGGGATAGTCGGCATAGCGGCGCGGCATCCCGGCAAGGCCGAGGAAATGCTGCGGGAAGAACGTCAGGTTGACGCCGACGAAGGTGATCCAGAAGTGAATCTTGCCGAGCGTCTCGTTGTACATGCAGCCGGTGATCTTCGGGAACCAATAGTACCAGCCGGCGAAGATCGCGAACACCGCGCCGAGCGAGAGCACGTAGTGGAAGTGCGCGACGACGTAGTAGGTGTCCTGCATCACCCGGTCGACGCCGGCATTGGCCAGCATCACGCCGGTCACGCCGCCGACAGTGAACAGGAAGATGAAGCCGACCGCCCACAACATTGGGGTCTTGAACTCGATCGAGCCGCCCCACATGGTCGCGATCCAGGAGAAGATCTTGATGCCGGTCGGCACCGCGATCACCATCGTGGCGACCACGAAATAGGCCTGCGTGGCGGTCGACAGCCCCACCGTGTACATGTGGTGGGCCCACACGATGAAGCCGATGCCGCCGATCGCCACCATGGCGTAGGCCATGCCGAGATAGCCGAATACCGGCTTGCGGCTGAACGTCGCCACCACCTGGCTGACCATGCCGAAGCCCGGAAGGATCAGGATGTACACCTCCGGGTGGCCAAAAAACCAGAACAGGTGCTGGTAGAGGATCGGATCGCCGCCGCCTTCGGCCGAAAAGAACGTGGTGCCGAAGTTGCGGTCGGTCAAAAGCATGGTGATCGCGCCGGCCAGCACCGGCAGCGCCAGCAACAGCAGGAACACCGTCACCAGGATCGACCACACGAACAGCGGCATCTTGTGCAGCGTCATGCCGGGCGCGCGCATGTTGAAGATCGTGGTGATGAAGTTGATGGCGCCGAGAATCGACGAGGCGCCGGCGAGGTGCAGCGACAGGATCGCGAAGTCGACGGCCGGACCGGGATGCCCCGAAGTCGACAGCGGGGCATAGATCGTCCACCCGGCGCCGACGCCGTTGCCGCCCGATTCGCCCTCGACGAACATCGAAATGAGCAGCAGGGCGAAGGAGGCCGGCAACAGCCAGAACGAGATGTTGTTCATGCGCGGGAACGCCATGTCGGGCGCCCCGATCATCAGCGGCACGATCCAATTGCCGAACCCGCCGATCATCGCCGGCATCACCAGGAAGAACACCATGATGAGGCCATGGCCGGTGGTGAAGACGTTGAAGGTGTGCGGATCGTGGAAGATCTGCATTCCGGGCTGCTGCAGCTCGAGCCGGATGCCGATCGAGAGCGCCATGCCGATCAGGCCCGCGACGATGGCGAACACAAGGTACATCGTGCCGATGTCCTTGTGGTTGGTGGAATAGACGAAACGCCGCCATCCGGTCGGATGATGCTCGTGCGCATCATGGCCGTGGGCGTGCGGGTCATGCGGGCCGTGATGAACGGTTGTCGTCGTTGCCATGATCCTTCGTCCTCGGTCTCGTCCTCGCGCCCGCCTCGGTCTCGTTCTTACGCCCGTGGCGTTGCCGCTTAGCGGGCGGCAGCAAGCGTGGTCGGCGCCGCCCGCCCGTCGCCGGCGTATTTCTTCTTCGCCTCGTCCACCCAGGCCGCGAACGCCTGCTCGCTCACTACGTGCACCTCGATCGGCATGAAGGCGTGGTCCTTGCCGCAGAGCTCGGAGCACTGCCCGTAGTAGACCCCCTCGCGCGTCGCCTTGAACCAGACCTCGTTGAGACGGCCGGGTACGGCGTCGATCTTGACGCCGAAGGAGGGTATGGTCCACGCGTGGATGACGTCGGCCGCCGTCGCCTGCAGCCGGACGACCTTGTTTACCGGAACCACCATCGGGTTGTCGGCCGCCAGCAGGCGCGGCTGATCGGGCTTGAGGTTGTCCCGCACCAGCAAGGAATCGAATTCAAACTTGCCGTGATCGGGATAATTGTAGCTCCAGAACCATTGCTTGCCGATCGCCTTCACGGTGACGTCGCTTGGCGGAATGTTCTGCTGGTAGAACAACAGCCGGAACGACGGGATGGCGATCGTCACCAGAATCAGCACCGGAACCAGCGTCCAGGCGACTTCGAGCGCGGTATTGTGCGTGGTCTTGGTCGGGACCGGGTTGGCGCGCGCGTTGAACTTGACGATCACGATCACCAACAGCGCCAGCACGAACAACGTGATCGCGGTGATGATGTACATCACCAAATTATGGAACCAGTAGATGTGATCCATGTTCGGCGATGCGGAGCCTTGCAATCCCAGTTGCCACGGGCTGGGCTGTCCCACTCCCGCGAGCGCGACACCGCCGCCGGCGACTGCCGCCGCAAGCACAATCCCGATCGCAATCAACCGCGTGTGCATCGACGTTTGAGCTCCTTCGCGCTTCGGCCGAGGCCGTGTCCCCCTCACCACCCGCCAACCGCAGACTTGGAAAACAAGACCGACATTCTCGGTGCGGGCACGCCGCCGGTCGAGCGGTCGGCTCGCCAAGGCGACAGAAGAGATCGTTTGAGGCCTCTCAAACCACAATTCCGCACCAGCCGCAACGTGTGAAACGGACCCGTATGCACCGCGGGCCGGGCGGCTGCTCCGCTGACGCGCGCGCCCCGGCGCGCTGGCAGATCGAAAGCTTTCGCAACCGACCGCGGGCTTGTGGCGCGAGCGCTCGCGGCGAGCGCCGGTGCTGCTCCTTGACGGCACCAACGCTGGCACCCAACGTCGCGTGCCTGCCACGGTAGGGCCGCGATTCGGTCGCATAGCGGCACCGGTGGGACGTCCCGCTGGGGATTGACGAGCATGGATACTTTGCGCCGCCGCCGGCCGCGAGAGATCGCGCAGCGATTGACGCTCTCGGTGGCAATTCTTGCCGGTTTCTTGGCCTCCGGTTCGGCCGTACGCGCGCAGGGCACGGTGAAATCCGTGCATGCCGACTGGCAGGTGCGCTGCGACACCCCGCCGGGTGCGCAAAGCGAGCAGTGCGCGCTGATCCAGAGCGTCACCGCCGAGGATCGCCCGAATGTCGGGCTAACTGTGATCGTGCTCAAGACTGCCGATCAGAAGAGCCGGCTGTTGCGCGTGCTCGCGCCGCTCGGCGTGCTGCTGCCTTCCGGCCTCGGCCTCAAGATCGACACTACCGACATCGGCAAGGCCGGGTTCACCCGCTGCCTGCCGAACGGCTGCGTCGCCGAGGTGCTGATGGACGACAATCTGATCAAGCAGCTGAGCACCGGCCAGTCCGCCACTTTCATCATCTTCCAGACGCCGGAGGAAGGCATCGGCATTCCGATGAGCCTCAAAGGCTTCAGCGAGGGATATGCCCGCTTGCCGTGAGCGCCCGCGGGCCGGGCGTCACAAAGGGGAATGGCCGGGCGAGCCCGGCCATTCGATATTCCCGAAGCGGAACGGGAGCCACCCCTCGGCCTTTGCCGCAGACTGCTTTTCAATTGCCCTTCCATCTGGGTCTCGCGCTTGCGGCGATCCCCGCCTATGTTCCGCATGAGCCACGCAGGTGACCCATGAATTCTCAAATCTCTTCCCTCATCGATCGCGCCGAGCTCGACCGTGCCGCGGTCGACCGCACCATCCGCGATGGGCTCGCCGGCGCCGACGATGGCGAGCTTTACCTCGAATACCGCCAGTCGGAGATGCTGCTGTTCGACAACGGGCGGCTCAAGCAGGCAACGTATGACACCGCGCAGGGGTTCGGGCTGCGCGCCGTCAAGGGCGAGGCCGTCGGCTACGCGCATGCCTCGGATCTCTCCGAGCCGTCGCTGCGGCGCGCCGCCGATGCGGTGCGGGCCGTGCAGGGAGGCTATTCGGGTCGCTATTCGGAACCGCCGCCGCGCACCAACGTGCGTCTCTACGCCGACAACAATCCGCTCGACGCGCCGAGCTTCGAGAGCAAGGTCAGGCTGTTGCAGGAGATCGACGCCTACGCGCGGGCCAAGGATGGCCGCGTGCAGCAGGTTTCGGTCAGTTTCGGGGCGAGCTGGCAGGTGGTCGAGATCGTGCGCGCGGATGGCTCGACCTATCGCGACGTGCGGCCACTGGTGCGCGTCAACGTCTCGGTGGTCGCCGGCTCCGGTGACCGGCAGGAATCCGGCAGCCACGGCTACGGCGGTCGCGAGAGCTTCGGGCGCTTTCTCGACCTCACGCAATGGCGCGATGCCGCCGACCAGGCGGTGCGCCAGGCGCTGGTCAATCTGGAATCGGTGCCGGCGCCGGCCGGCGAGATGGACGTGGTGCTCGGCCCCGGCTGGCCCGGCGTGATGCTGCATGAAGCCGTCGGTCATGGGCTCGAAGGCGACTTCAACCGCAAGAAGACATCGGCGTTCGCCGGGCTGATGGGCGAGCGCGTCGCCGCTCCCGGCGTCACCGTGGTCGACGACGGCACCCTTGCGAGCCGCCGCGGCTCGCTCTCGATCGACGACGAGGGCACGCCGACCAACCGCACGGTGCTGATCGAGGACGGCATCCTGGTCGGCTACATGCAGGATCGGCAGAATGCGCGCCTGATGGGGATGCGCGCGACCGGCAATGGACGGCGCGAAAGCTACGCGCATGTACCGATGCCGCGCATGACCAACACCTTCATGCTCGCCGGCACGCACGATCCGGCCGAGATCATCGCCTCGGTGAAGGACGGCATCTACGCGGTCAATTTCGGCGGCGGGCAGGTCGACATCACGTCTGGCAAGTACGTGTTCCAGTGCACCGAGACCTACCGCATCGAAAACGGCAGGATCGGCGCACCGCTGAAGGGCGCGATGCTGATCGGCAACGGTCCGACCGACCTGCACCGCGTCAGCCTGGTCGGCAACGACCTTGCGCTCGACACCGGCATCGGCACCTGCGGCAAGAACGGCCAGGGCGTGCCGGTCGGCGTCGGCCAGCCCACCTTGCGCATCGACCGCATCACGGTCGGCGGCACGGGATGATTTTCCCGGAAACCCCGTTCCGGCTTTTCAGGATCGCTCGTTAGCTCCTGCGCTGCTGCCGAGTTGCCGCGTCCGGCGCGATGGCAACGGGCGTCCGCCCTAGGTGGGCCGCGGCTGGCCTGCGCATGCGGGGGTTCATGGTGCGGCCGGCACGCAATGGAGTTTGGCTTGCGTTCCCGCCCTTGCGTCACTCGATCATGCGCATTATCATTGCGCAGGAACCAGGAGGGCGCGGCCATGCTGACCAAACCGCTGCCGAAGAAACGGGCCGTCAACGTCTTCGTCGACACCGAGCTGATCGACGAAGCACGCCGTATGCGCATCAACCTGTCGGAAACGCTGGAGCGCCGCCTGCGCATGATGGTGCGGGCGGAGCAGGAAAAGCGCTGGTTGGAGGAGAATCGCGAGGCCATCGCATCGATGAATGCTTTCATCGAGAAGCACGGTCTGCTGGCCAGCCGGCTCCGCTACCGTGCCGACCGCGAATGATCCGCCAGTTCGACGTAGTCGCGAATCCAGACCTGACCGATGTGGCCGATCGGCCATACGTCGTCGTGCTGCAGTCCGACCTGATCTCCGACCTCACATCGACGGTCGTCGCACCCTTGGTTCCGCGCGCGCGCATGACGGGTGCGCGTCGCCTCAACCCGTTGGTGAACGTCGAGGGGCAGGAGTACTGGCTGGCGATGCATGAACTTTTTGCGATGGACAGACGCATGCTGCGCCGGCCAGTGGCGTCGATTGTCGAGCAGCGCGATGCCGTCATCGCCGCGCTCGATCTGCTGTTCACCGGGTTCTGAACGCCGGATCCGAATCGGCGCCTTTGGCGAAGACCCGCTTGACACCGCCGCGGGACGACCCTACAGTTAACCGTATGGTTAAGTATCAAGACACCGCGCTCGACCGCACGTTCGGAGCGCTTGCCGATCCGACCCGGCGCGCCCTGCTGGCGCGGCTGAGCCAGCAGCCGGACCTCTCGGTCAGCGAGTTGGCACGGCCGTTTGCGGTGTCGCTGCCGGCGATCATGAAACATCTGGACGTGCTCGCCGACGCCGGCCTGATCGCGCGCGCGAAGAGCGGGCGCACCGTCGCATGCCGGTTGACCGCGGCGCCGATGGAGCAGGCGATGAACTGGCTCAATCGCTACGCACAGTTCTGGTCCGAGCAACTCGATCGTCTGGCCCAGTTTGTGGAGGAGGACGGATGCCCACGCCCCAGCAAAACTTCGCCGCCAAGCCGAGCCTCACGCTCAAACGTCGTCTCAATGCCCGGCCGGAAAAAGTCTATGCGGCCTGGACGGATCCGGAAAAAATAGCCCGCTGGTGGGGGCCGGCGGAAACCGCGCCCGGCTCGGTGCGCGCCGAGATGGATGTGCGCGTCGGCGGCCGCTTTCGCATCGCCTTCAAGTCCGGCGACGGCGAATACCATGAGGTCGGCGGCGTCTATCGGGAAGTGGCGCCGGGCCAGCGCCTGGTGTTCAGCTGGGCATGGCACTCGACGCCGGAACGCGAGTCGCTGGTCGCCGTTGACCTCAAGGCCGACGGCGACGGCACGTTGCTCACGCTCCACCACGAGCAATTCTTCGATCAGGCGGCGCGCGACGGGCACGAGCGCGGCTGGACTCGGGACGCTCGACAAGCTCCAAACGTACTTGGCATGACAACGAAAGGAACAAGCCATGGCACAAGCGAAAACGGTTGAGACAACACGCACGCAGGCGGAACCGGCGCGCTGGACGCACGCAACATTCTATTGGAACGAGCTGATGACCCGCGACGTCGAGCGCGCCAAGCGCTTCTATGGTGAAACCATCGGGTGGAGCTTCGACCCGATGCCGATGCCGGACGGCGGCACCTACTGGTGCGCCATGCTGGATGGCAGGCCGGTCGCCGGGATCTTCTCGATCAGCGCTCCCGAGTACGACGGAGTGCCCGAAAGCTGGATGTCGTATCTTGCGGTCGACGACGTCGACGCGCGCGTCAAGAAGGCCACCAAGGCCGGCGCGCGGCTGATGAAACCGATCTTCGACGTGCCGAACGTCGGCCGCATCGCGATCCTGATGGAGCCCGGCGGTGCCGGCATCGGGTGGATGACGCCGGCCAACTGATCGCGCCGCGCCCGGCGCCCGCGGGTGTTCGCCACTAACGGGCGCATGGGGGCGACGGCAATTCTCATAGGACTAACGATAAGGATCCCGAGATGAAGCTCTACTATGCCGAAACGCTCAATCCGCGGAAGGCGTGCGCGGTCGCAAAATATCTCGATGCCCCGGTCGACTTTGTTCGGGTGGACGTCGAGCAAGGGCGAGCACAAGAGCCCCGCCTACCTCGCCATCAATCCCAACGGCAAGGTGCCGACGCTGACCGACGGTGATACCAAGGTCTGGGAATCGCATGCGATCATGGCCTACCTCGCCCGCCACATGGGTTCCGACCTGTGGCCCGCCGATGAGCGCCAGATCGAAGCGATGCGGTGGCTGAGCTGGAGCTCGGAGCATTTCACCCGCCACGCCGGTACGCTCATATTCCAGAACATTATCAAGCCGAACTTCCTCGGCATGCCGCCCGATGCCAAAGCGGTCGAGGAGGCAACCGCCTTCTTCCGGCAGTTTGCGCAGGTGCTCAACGAGCACCTGCATGGGCGCCGGTACCTGTTGGGCGATACCCTCACCATCGCGGATTTTTCCGTCGCGGCGGCGCTTCCCGATGCCGACAGAGCGAACCTGCCGGTGCGCGAGTTCCCCGAGATCGAGCGCTGGCATGCCCGGCTCAACGAGCTTCCGGCCTGGCGCGAGCCATTTCCAACCGCAACCAAGGCCGCAGCTTGAGCACGTGTGCCGAGCGCGTGATTCCCTCCGAGAACCGGTTGCGCGATCACTCGCCAGGCGTATGTGGCGCCGCGGTTGACGTCAACCGGGCGTCCGCCGGGGGCGCTGAAGAGAGGAGTCGACGATGCAAGCACCCAGAGATCGTTTCGCGCGAAGAATGGCTCGCTGCCCGCAGGGCGCACCTCAGGAACGAGAAGGCGCTCACGCGGATGCGCGATCTCGTCGAGCGCCGAGCGGCGCACATTGCCGTGGGTCAGGATCGAGAAGGACTACGTGTTCGACGCCCCGGAGGGAAAGCTGCGGCTCGCCGACCTGTTCGGACGCAACAGCCAGCTGATCGTGCATCACTTCATGTGGCGCTGGGACCTGGACATGGGATGCGCGAGCTGCTCGCTGGAGGCCGACCATGCCGAAGGCGCGATCGTGCACCTGGAAAATCACGATGTCAGCTACGTGCGCGTCTCGCGCGCGCCGCTGGACAAGCTCGAAGCCTACAAGAGGCGCATGGGCTGGAAAGCCAAATGGGTGTCGTCCTACGGCAGCGACTTCAACTACGACTTCCATGTCTCCTTCACCAAGGAGGAGCTGGCGACGGGCAAGATCTACTACAACTATGCCATGGTCGAGGATGGCTTCGACGAGCTCCCGGGCTTGAGCGTGTTCTACAAGAACGAAGCCGGCGAGGTGTTCCATACCTATTCGAGTTACGCGCGCGGCAATGAGGAGGTGATCGGCGCGTTCATCTACCTCGACATCACGCCGAAAGGCCGCAACGAGGTGGAGATCATGGACTGGGTGAAGCGCCACGACGAGTACGAGAGCGTCGCCGGATCGGCATCCTGTTGCGGGTCGCAACAAGCCGCGCGTGATGCCGCAGCCTCAGCCGCGCGGTTTCATCGGTGCCGTCATTGCGAGCGAAGCGA
>CAWBFP010000018.1:0-199895 GCA_963788095.1 uncultured Alphaproteobacteria bacterium
GATCAGCCCGATGAGCGGCACAATGATGTCGGTCAAGAAGATGATGCCGGCATTGCCGGGCGCAAAATTCTGCTCTGCGATCATGCTGTGGATGTGGACACCCGCGGCTCCCCAAAGAAAGCAAGCGATCGGCAATATGACGGCAAAGCGCATGTGGAAACTCTTCCACGGTGCGATGAGGCCGACAAGGCCGAGGCCGGCGCTGGCAAACCCGAGTTCGATCTGGAACGGACTGTCCTCCCAGCCGATCATCTTGGCCGACATCTCATGCATAACCGTGTGGAAGAAGCCATTGTAGAGGTAGGCGACCCCAATCGAGAAAAAAATGAACCAGAAGAACAGGTTTTCGACAACAACCGGCGCCGTCAGCGGGCGCTGCGCGCGGGCGATGTCGATAGCTGAAAAGATCAGTCCGATGATCAGGAGGGTCAGCGTGAAATTGCCGAGGACAAAGAAGATGACGTTGCGCATGGCCCTGTCGCCGCCGGAAGATTGCAGCTTTCGCCTAATTTCACTCGCTCGGCCATGTTTACAGTAAGGATACGCCGCGGTCATGGCACGACTCGACCGTTGCGGCACCGCACAATCACAGCGGCAATTCGCGCCGCCTCATGTCCAAACCCTGCCTCACGAGAAGCCATCGGGGCAAAACGCGCAACCCGACTTCGCTCCTGCGGAATCCACCCCGTGCGGGGGGGCGATAGTGTCGCTGGCGCTTGGGCCCCTATAGCCCGAGCGTCACTTCGGCCCAGCCCAGCACCGTTTTGCTGTTGAGGAACTCAATCACGCCGGCCTCGATTGCCTCCGGCCGGTCGTTGCCCCGCGCATGCTTATTGCGCGTCCGGGACGTAGAGATTTGTCTCTCGCTAGTTCCGATACGATCGGACATGACTTCAGTGCGATGATCTAAGTCCTTAATCGTCTTTCTGAATCCTGCTAGATTGCGGTGCTCCACGGGGGAATGCATCGCAGCAAGCCGCCGGCATTCCAGCGCAGAGGAGGCCCGTTATGCGTTGGGTTCACTTGACCATCGTCGTGCTGTTCGTCGCCGTAATGATTGTTTTCGTCATCCAGAATCGCGGGAGCGTCACGATGACGTTTCTCGGGTTCGGCATCCGCGCGCCCTTAGCGCTGGTCGCAGCGGGCTTCTATGCGCTGGGCGCGATCACGGGCGGCAGCGCGTTCGCGCTATTGCGCCGCTCATTTGAAGCGTCCCGGCTGACGCGCATCTAGGTGCCTTGCTTCCGAAGCTTTGTCCGCAGATCAGAGTCCGCTTTCGGGGGCAAACCGGAAGAGATATGCTCAGGTTGAGCTCTTCTCAGTTTGACCCATCTGCGACATCAGCGCGCAATTTTTGCTGTGATGCACAGCGGCGTTCTTCCGCAACGGCGTGGTAATGTGCGGCCCGAAGCCTGAGGAGGCCCCATGAGGCGACGCGACTTCATCACGCTACTCGGCGGCGCGGCGGCGGCGTGGCCGTTCGCGGTGCGAGCGCAGCAAAAGCGGATCCCGCGGCTCTGCTTTCTGACTTTCGATCCAGGTACCTTACGGACACGATCGCCGCGGTTTGATGGATTCTTCCAAGGTCTTCAGGACCTCGGGTATGTAAATGCGCGCAATATCGAAATCAGTTACCTTTCCGCTGATAACAATGGCGATCGGTTTCCCGCATTGATTGACGAGTGCTTAAGTCTCAAGCCAGACATTATCGCTGTCACGACAACGCCAGCGGCGCACCTATTGAAGAAAGCGACCCGCGACATCCCCATTGTCATGGTTGCTCTAGGCGACCCTCTCGGGACAGGACTGGTTGATAGCCTTTCAAGACCCTCGGAAAACATCACTGGGATGTCGCTGATGGTGCCTGAGATGGCGGTCAAGAGACTTGAGCTACTTAGAGAACTTGTACCCGGAATCTCGCGGGTACTTGTGCTGTCGTTTCTTGCCGACCCAATTGCCCCCATACAGGTGAAAGCGATGGAAGAGGCAGCCCGGAGCCTTGGCGTCACTCTTCAAGTCCAAGACATACGGACAGCCGACGACATTCCGGCTGCATACGAGACAGGAAGTCGAGCGCGTACTGAAGGCGTTCTCGTAACGGAAGAGAGCATGTTCATTGTGCATCGCTCTCGACTGACCGAATTCGCTGCTCGGTATAAGCTACCTGCGATATACCCATTCCTGTTGCCAGTAACCGACGCCGCCGGCTTAATGGCTTTTGCTGTGCACACTCCGCAACTCCATCGCAACGCTGCTGCTTACGTCGACCGTATTTTGAAGGGAGCCAAGGTTAGCGAACTTCCGGTTCAGCAGCCGACGAAATTCGACCTAGTCATCAATCTCAAGACCGCCAAGGCGCTCGGTCTTGACGTGCCACCGAACTTGCTCGCCCGCGCCGACGAGGTGATCGAATAGCGGCTCTATTTGCCGCACCTGCTCACGGCCGGTTAGGCCCGAAGGCGAAGTCAGCGCATGTCCGCTTGCATTCGGCTATCGGGGGGATGAGCGGAACTGTTACAAGTGGGACCAATCCGTCGCTGTTGACCCACTTCGGAACTCGCAATCGCAATGCAGCAATTGCCAGAGCGCCATGTGTGAGATCATCTGATAGTCTTGCCTCGTCATCGTAGGTGAGGGGCGCGAGTGTGACGGCGGGAGTTCATTGCCCGTATCGGCGGTGCCTCGGTCGCGGCCTGGGCCCCTCGGACCGCCGCTCTTGTGCAGCGCCTGCGCGAACTCGGTTGGATCGAGAGCCGCACCGTTGCAATCGAGGACCGGTGGGTGGAGGGACGCAGCGAAGCGTTTCGGCGAGATCGCGGCTGAGTTCGTCCGAGCTTTAGCGGCATAATTGGTCTGAGCGTTGCGTAATATTTGGGCCGAAGGGGAGGAGACGAAAATGCTTGGGCGCGCAGTCAGCTTGTCATTGGTTTGCGGAATTCTTAGTCAAGCCGTGGCAGAGCCAGTGCGGATAGCTCACGATGAGAACTTTGCTCCTTTCTCTATGTCTAACGACGGCAACTCGGAAGGAATTGCCGTGGACGTCCTTCGCGCCGCCGCCGCGCGCGTGGGGGTCGAGATGATCTTTGTGCCGGTGCCTTTTGATCAGAGGCAAGCGACTCTGGAGAACCGGCGCGCCGAAGCATATTTTCCGCTTGCGATCATCCCGGAACGCCTCCAGTCCTTTGATTTCAGTGAAGTGCTCATTCTCACGGGCGGCTCTGTGTTTGTGCGCGCTCCCGATGTGCCACCCGACGCGCTTGATGCGCTCGCTGGCAAAGTTGTGGTCACACCGCAGACAGGTCCCTTCGCTGCCTTTGTAAGGAGAACAGCGCCAACCGTGCAGCTGGTCGTGACAGTCGATTACGAGGATAGCCTCGGACGCCTCGTTCGCGGCGAGGCCGACGCGGCAGTTCTAAGTTATCATGTGGGCCAACGCTTCGTAGACCGCCTATATCCTGGCTTAATATCTCGGTCGCAGAAGATGTTCCTGGAGTTGCCATTGGCGGTGGCGGTTGCGAAAGGGAAAAATGGACCCCTTCTGAGCAAGCTGAACAAGGGCATCGCCGCAATTCGGGCCGACGGGACCTGGAAACAGATTAACGATCGGTGGGCAGGTAGATAGAAAACAACGATCAAGTGGAGCGTTACCCAACGTGTTCTGTCCCTCCGCCCAGCGATATTCAATTGTGACGTTTCGACCCTCACAATGTAACCGGCTTCGTTTAATCCTTCTCGGAATGCCACCACCATTGGCGCAAGTCCGCTGGGCGAACTGCTGTTGAGGAATCCGATCACTTGCAACGCGGGCTGCTGCGCGCGCTGCAAACGGCCACGCCACCGCTGAACCGCCGACCAGCGTGATGAACTCGCGCCGCCTCATGTGCTCCCCCTTAGTCCGAGGATCGGACCCTACCACATCGTTGTAGAAAATGCCGCGTTGTGCATCACAGCAAAATTGGCGGCAGATGCGCAATGGGTCCAACAGCGACGAATTGGTCCCACTTGAAACAATTCCGCTCATCCCCCAATAGCCGACATGCAAGCGGACGTGCCCTGACTTCGCCTTCGGCCAGAAGCGGTCGTCGAACGACCGTGCCGGTTTAACCGGGCAAGTGAGGCCGTTCGACACCCCAGACTGCGGCGTCGCACTGTAGTATGTTTTGGCTTTGCTTGGATTAGTCCTGAGGCTTGCTGAAAGAGAACCACATGCGATGGCGCGATTTCATGTTGGTTGTCGGCGCCGTGGCGTCACTTACTTGGGTGTCACTCGCTGCCCATGGGCAGCAGCCAGATAAATCGTTTCGTCTTGGCTGGCTCGGAAATCTTACCGCGACGGCGCCTCACTATGATGGGTTTCGCCAAGGGCTGCGTGAATTGGGGTATGCCGAGGGTAAGAACATCACCATCGAAGCCAGATGGGCCGAGGGAAACCTCGATCTACTGCCGGAGTTCGCACGCGAGCTTGCCCGTCTTAATGTGAACGTGATGTTTGTTGCCGGCGATCAGGGGCTGCGGGCGGCCAAGGAGGCAACCACCACAATACCCATCGTTGTGATAGCGTGTGACCCGCTCGACAGCCTCGTCGCCAGCATCGCGCGACCCGGCGGCAAGGCGACTGGGCTGACCTGCATTTCTTCCGATCTGGCGAGCAAACGGCTTCAGTTGCTCAAGGACCTTGTTCCCGCGCTCGCCCGCGTCGCGGTGCTCTTCAATCCAGAGGATCGCAACAAGGCAGCGGAGTACAAGCAAATTCAAGAAACGGCCACCAGCCTGCAGCTGACGGTGCATGCCTTCGAGGCACGCTCAGCAGCCGAGATTGATAGAGCTTTCGCTGGAATAACCGGCGAGCATGCTCAGGGGCTGGTTATTCTCGCTGATCCGCTCATGGTCTTCCATGAAAAGAAGCTAGCAGACCTCGCATTGCAGCACCGGCTTCCCGCGATATTTGGTTTTCG
Organism: uncultured Alphaproteobacteria bacterium; assembly: GCA_963788095.1. Classification (GTDB taxonomy): domain Bacteria; phylum Pseudomonadota; class Alphaproteobacteria; order Rhizobiales; family Xanthobacteraceae; genus CAVTXS01. The sequence continues at coordinate 4,956 of CAWBFP010000018.1, forward strand.
AGAATTCGCTGAGGTGGGTGGTCTGATTTCCTATGGAGCGAATCTTCGCGAGCAACATCGGCGTGCTGCGTGGTACGTGGACAAAATTCTAAAGGGCGCCAATGCGGGCGATCTGCCTATCGAACAGCCCACGCGCTTTGAGTTCGTCATCAATCTCAAGACTGCGAAGGCGCTTGATCTCAGCGTACCGGCCAGCGTGCAGGCCGTCGCCGACGAGGTGATCGAATAAAGATGCTCGTTGCTGCAGCGTATGAGTCAGGTCCTGGCACGACCCGGACGATGCTGCGCGGCTCGGCTAGGTCAGCTACGGAAAAGATATGCTCGCTCTGAGCTCTACCGGTTTTGACCCCGAAACGGACATGAGACCGAGGCTCGGCCCGTTTCGCGCATGTCGGCCGAGTTGGGTCAGTGGAGTTGACCCTTAATCACGGTGACGTTGGCGTAGGATAAGGTGCATCATTGCGCCGCCAACGGCGGCGTAGACTTGCCGCCGCAGTTCTCACCAGGGGAGGTCATCATGGCGGCGCTCGATCGTCGCGCTCTTGTGGCCGCGACCGTGGCCGGTGTCGTTGCTCCCGCGGTCGCGCGTGCCAAGGAATGCCCGGCAGCCGGCATGGACTGGATGACGATGTCGCTTGAGGCCCGCAACCTGGCCTACTTCAACGTGGCGCATGTCGGAGCAGAATTCGCGCGACAGAAGACCGAAGGCTGGGCTGCAGCTTCGAAACTGCTGCGCGAACAGCACCCGAAGCATCTGAATTTGGCTTATGGTTCCGGAGAACGGACGAAGTGGGACCTCTATCCGGCTGCCGACCCTCAGGCACCTTGCTTCGTGCACATTCACGGGGGTTACTGGCAGCGCGGCAGCAAGGAGATATTTGCCTGTCTGGCCGAGGGCGCCTTTGGCAAACGGATGGTCGGCAGCGCTGCCAGGCTACACCCTTGCCCCTGAAGCGAGCCTGACACAGATCACCAGCGAGCTGCGTGCAGCATTCGACTGGCTCAACGCCAAGGCCGCCGACCACGGTATTTTGGGGCCCGTCATCGTCACCGGCTGGTCGGCGGGCGGACATCTGACGGCATTTCTTTTGGACCATCCGAAAGTGGCTGCCGGCCTGTCGATCTCGGGGGTGTTTGAGCTCGCTCCGCTGCGCGACTCCCCGCAGGTCAACGACAAAGTCAAATTGACCGAAGTCGAGGTCGAAACCCTGTCGCCCATGCGGCGGCCGAGCGTCAACAAGGTGCTTTCCATTGCGTATGGCACCGGCGAGTTGCCGGCGATGATCGCGAGCAGCCGGGACTATCATGCTTACCGATCACAGGCTCATCTCCCGGGCGACCTGATCCCGATCGCAAAGGCAAACCACTTCACGATCCTGGATGAGCTCAGGGCTCCCGATAGCACTCTGACACGCGCGGTGGTGCAGTTGGCGAAGTACAAGGTCACATAAGCTCAAGAACGCCGGTCGAATCTGCCTGTAGCATGAGACGGACAAGACTTAGACGCGGCGTTGTTGCCACAAACGGCCCGCGAGTCGAGGAGGCACTTATGATCATACGCGCGACAGGCGTCATGTGCGCGCTCATCTTCGCTTTTGGCGGGAGCGCCACCGCGGTCGAACGCCCGGCCGACCTGACGGAGCTGAGCGTCGTCGATGCGGCCGAGCTCATCCGCGACCGCAAGGTCACCAGCGCCGAGCTCACCGCGGCTTATCTCGCGCGGGCTGAGGCCAACGGCGACCTTAACGCATTCATCACGCTCGACCGCGCCGGCGCGATGGCGGCGGCGCAGAGGGCCGATGCCGAGCTCGCCGCCGGTCGTGTCAAGGGTGCCTTGCACGGCGTGCCACTGGTCGTGAAGGACAACACGCACGTGGCCGGGATGCCGAACAGCGCGGCGACACCGGCGCTGCGCGCCTTTGTGCCGCGCGAGAACGCGCCGACCGTGCAGAAGCTCGTGGACGCCGGAGCGATCATCCTGGGCAAGACCAACATGCACGAGCTCGCCTTCGGCATCTCGGGTTACAACGAGGCGTTCTTCACGGCCCAGCCGATCGGGACGCGCAATCCCTACGACCGCGCGCGCATCGCCGGCGGCAGCTCGAGCGGCACCGGCGCGGCCGTCGGCGGACGGTTGGCGCCGGGTGGTCTCGGCAGCGACACCGGCGGATCGGTCCGCATCCCTGCTGCGCTCACCGGCGGGGCGGGTCTGCGGCCGACGATCCTGCGGTACAGCCAGGAGGGCGTCACACCGATTGCGCACTCGCGCGACACCGTCGGCCCGATGGCGCAGACGGTGGCCGACGTCGCGCTGATCGATTCGGTCATCACCGCGGGCGCTCTGCCGTCGTCCGCGTCGCTGAGCGACGTGAAGCTCGGCGTCTACCGCGATTACTTCTTCAAGGACCTCGACCCCGACACCACGGCCGTCATCAATGCCGCCCTCGAGAAGCTGAAGCAGGCCGGCGTCACCATCGTCGAGGTCGACATGCCCGATCTCCAGAAGCTCAACGACGCCGCCAGCTTCCCGGTGGCGCTCTACGAGGCCTACGACGACCTGAAAGCCTACCTCGAGCGTTATCGCACCGGCGTGAGCGTGGAGCAGGTGGCGGCGCAGATCGCGAGCAAGGACGTCAAGGGCACCTACGACGGGCTCGTGGTGCCGCGCAAGCTGCCGGCGCCCAACAACGCCGTGGTCGACGCGGAGCCCGCCTACACGGCCGCGATGGCGCAAGCGCGGCCGGCGCTGCTCAAGCACTTCGCCGACACGTTTGCCCGCTACGGTGTCGAAGCGCTGGTCGGGCCGACCACGCCGGCGGTCGCGGTCGCGCAGGGCCCCGAGGCGAGCAGCCTGGAGACGTTCCTGCTGTTCATTCGCAACACCGATCCGGGAAGCAACGCCGGCGTCCCGGGATTGACGATCCCCGCCGGACTGGGGCCCGGCACGGGACTGCCGGTCGGCCTCTCGCTCGACGGACCCCGCGGCAGCGACGAGCGCCTGCTCGCGCTCGGGCTCGCGATCGAAAAAGTCTTGGGCCGCACGCCGCCGCCTCGGCGCTAAGGGGCATCCCTGATGGCATTGGGGGGATGAGCGGAACTGCTACCAGTGCGACCAATCCGTCGCTGTTGACCCATCTGCGACATAAGCTGGATCGAAATCCCGCAGCGCAGCAGTCTCTCGCCGTACCGAGGTGTGCTATCCTTTCGGTTGGAAGCACGGGGGGGACCGCAGTGAACCGGCGCGAGTTCATCACGCTGCTTGGTAGCACGGCGGCGGCGTGGCCGCTCGCCGCGCGCGCGCAGCAGCCGGCGAGGCCGGTGATCGGCTACCTGGCCGCGGGCACGCTCGACGTGGCGATACCCTTCCTGCCCGCGTTTCATGCCGGTTTGAAGGAGAACGGCTATGTCGAGGGCCGCAACGTCGCGACCGAGTTCAGATGGGCGGAAGGACGGCACGACCGGCTGCCGGCGCTCGCCGCCGAACTGATTTCGCTCAAGGTTGCGGTGCTCGTGGCGCCCAGTGCGCCGGCGGCCGTGGCCGCCCGGCAGGCTACTCAGACGATCCCGATCGCATTCTTCAGCGCTGCCGATCCAGTCGAGCATGGACTGGTCGCCAGCCTCGGTCGGCCCGGCGGCAATGCCACCGGCGTCTTCAACTATTCCGCCGACTTGATGCCCAAGCGTCTAGAATTGTTGCGCGAGCTTCTTCCCCACGTGCGGTCGGTCGCTTTTCTCGTAAACCCCGGACATCCCACCGCAGCGTCACAGTTGCGGGACGTGCAAGCGGCGGCGCAGCTGTTGGGGGTTGACCTGTGGGTCCTCGAAGCCCGTACCGCGGACGACATCCAGGGCGCCCTCAACAACCTGGCTGATCGGCGGCCGCATACCCTGCTCGTCGCGGCCGATGTGTTCTTCGTCAACCAGCGCGCGCTGATCGTGGCGCTGGCGGCGCGGAACGCGTTACCGGCCATCTACGACTGGTCGGAGTTTGCCGCCGCCGGCGGTCTCATCAGTTATGGCGTGAACCTCCGGGCCGCGCTTCGCTTGCTCGGAACTTACACGGCAAGATCCTCGCGGGCGCCAAACCGGCCGACCTTCCGGTGCAGCAGCCAACCCATTTCGAGCTGGTCATCAACCTCAAGACCGCGAATTTGCTGGGCCTCGTCATCCCGCCCGCCATCCTTGCCCGCGCTGACGAGGTGATCGAATGAGGCGGCGCGAGTTCATGACGCTCCTCGGCGGCGCGGCGGCGTGGCCGCTCGCTGCGCGCGCACAGGGCGAGCGCTTGCGGCGCATTGGGGTCATTATGGCGATGCGCGAAGCTGATCCGCAGGCGCAGCTCAATGCTGACGCCTTTCGGCAAGGGCTCCTCGCGCTCGGTCTTGAAGACGACCGCAATGTGAAGATCGACTATCGTTTGGGGGCCAACGAGCCTGGCAGCATAAGCGCAGCGGTGGCGGACATCCTGGCCTTGCCGCCGGACGTCGTCCTCACGCACGGGACGGCCATCACCGCGGTGCTGAAGCAGCAAACGCGAACTGTCCCGGTCGTATTCACGGTCGTTTCCGATCCACTGGGCAGCGGCTTTGTCAAAAGCTTCGCCCATCCCGGCGGCAATCTTACCGGGTTCACCAATTTCCTCGAGCCATCGTTCGCCGCCAAATGGATCGAGCTGCTCAACGAGATCGCGCCCGGCGTAAAGCGGGTGGCGATCATGTTCAATCCCCGGCCGGGGGCCGGCGGTGGACTATATTTTGTTGAGCCGGCGGAGGCCGCGGCAGTGGCGCTGGGCAAGCAACCGGTCCGATTGCTGGTCCAAAGCGCCGGCGATATCGAGTGGGCGCTGGAGGCGTTTGGGCGCGAGCCCGGTGGCGGACTCGTCACGCCGCCGGACAACGTCACCAATCAACATCGCGGGCTCATTGTCGCACTCGCTGCTCGCTATCGTCTGCCCGCGGTCCACCCGTATCGTTTCTACCTGACGAGCAGCAGCGGTCTCATGTCCTACGGCATGGACTATGCCGACGTGTTCCAGCGTGCGGCCTCCTATGTCGATCGCATTCTGCGCGGTGAGAACCCCGGTGAGTTGCCAGTTCAGGCGCCAACCAAGTTCGAGCTGGTCATCAACAAGAGGACCGCGAAGGCGCTCGGCCTCGAAATCCCACTTACCCTGCTTGCCCGCGCCGACGAGGTGATCGAATAGAGAGTTGGTTTGCTGCGATTGCTCACAGCCGCTTTTGGCACCAGGCGGGCGAAGCGCCGCGTCCTGTTGAATGTCCTTTGCTGGGAGTAGGAGCGGACGTTTGTGCGTCGGGCCCAGCACTTCCGAGTCTGGGTCAAAATGCGAAAGGCTTTCAATCCAGAAAACCGCAAGTCGAGAGGGGCCACGAATGACAAACGATCACGCCTTCATGGGAGCGCTCGAGCTTGGCAAGAACATCGCGCGCGGCGCCGTCACGTCGGCGGACGCCACCCGTGCCATGCTGGAGCGCATCGAGCGCCTCAACGGCAGCCTCAAATGCTACGAGCTGGTGATGGCGGAACAGGCGTTGTCCGATGCTCGGAAGGCGGACCGCGAGATCAAGGCCAAGAAGGTCCGCGGACCGCTGCATGGCGTGCCCCTGGGCATCAAGGACCTCTGCGATATCGAGGGCGTGCCGACGGCATCCGGCATCCCGATGTTCCGGTCGAATGTCGCGAAACGAACCGCCACCGTGGCGGCCCGGCTCAAGGCCGCCGGCGCGGTGATCCTGGGCAAGCTGCAACTCACCGAAGGGGCGCTCGCGCTGCATCATCCGGATGTTCCGCCGCCGGTGAATCCGTGGCGACAGGACCGCTGGTCCGGTGCCTCCTCCTCCGGCTCCGGCGTGGCGACGGCAGCGGGCCTCTGCTACGGCTCGCTCGGCAGCGACACCGGTGGCTCGATCCGATTCCCGTCCCTTGCTAATGGCTGCGTCGGGTTGAAACCAACCTGGGGCCGCGTCAGCCGCTACGGCGTCTTTCCGCTGTCGGAAACGCTGGACCATATCGGCCCGATCACGCGCCGGGTGGAAGATGCCGCGGCCATGCTCGGCGCGATCGCCGGCCGCGACGACAATGATCCGTCGAGTTCCTCCGAGCCGGTGCCCAACTATCTCGCCGGAATCGGCAAGGGCTTGAAGAGCGTCACGCTCGGCTTCGACGAGAAATACTGCAGCGCCGACGTCGACCCGGCGATCGTCGCGACCCTGAAGAAGGCCGTATCCGTTCTGAAGAAGGCCGGGGCCACCGTAAAGGCGGTGAAAATGCCGTCGACGGAGGGCATCGTCGCCGGCTGGGTCTCGATCTGTGCCGTCGAGGCCGCTCTGGGCCACACCGCGACCTACCCGTCGCGGAAGGACGGATACGGACCCGTGTTCTCGGGCTTCCTCGACAGCGGACGCGCGGTGCCCGGTCTCGACTACGGCCGCGCCGCAATTGCACGGCGTAACCTGCGCGGCGCGATGCAGCAATTATTCACGGATATCGACATCATGGTCGTCCCGATCACGCCCTGGCTCAATCCGTCCGTGGCCGAGTTCAATGCCTTGTGCGAGAGCCCCGACGGACTGAACAAGCTGATCCACTTCACCTGCCCGTACGACACGACCGGTCAGCCGACCATCACCCTTCCGGCCGGCCTCGACGCCAACGGCTCGCCGCTCGGCTTCCAGATCGTGGGTCGCCATTTCGAGGAAGCCCTGCTCTGCCGCGCCGGCATGGCATGGCAGAGCGCCGCGCGCGGGAAGGGCGCAATACCTCCACTCGCGGTATGACCGTAGCGCAATCGCCCCGGGGGCCATGAAGTTGCCGCGGCTGCGGTATGTGTCGCGGGGGCATCTGAACACTCATCAGGGGTTCGGGGGCGATGGCACGTCGCGCACGGGTCATTCTGCTGCTGCTGAGCACGCTGCTCGTCGGCTGCGCCGGCCCGACGCGCCTCGATGCGGTTCCCGCAGAGAATGCGGAAGCGGCGATCATCCCGGGTTTTCCCGGTGCGCGCATCTATCTGGTCCGACGGCACCAACTACTTCCGCATCCTGCAAGCCTCGATCGAGCGCGAAAGGCGCTATGGCGACGCCATCAGCGCGGAGAGCCCGCCCCCGGCCGTGACCATGGAGGCCTAACCGCCATCGAGCAGTTGCAGGAGCACGGAGGTCAGCCGAACTGACGCGTTTCACTAGACGGGCGGAAGTCGCCTCTGACTAATCAGAGCGGCCTCGTGCGGTCACGAGTTCTTCCAGCCTAGCGAGTCCATCAGCTTTTGCTTCCCGTCGAGAAAAGTACGAATCCGGAGACGACTCCAAGGGCCTGCCGTTTTCGAGGATGTCCCAACGAAATCGGCCAACATGAATTGTGCAGCGCCGTACCTTGATCTGATAAGGCGGGACGGATGCGCGGGGTGCGGCCATAATCGGAATATGCGCTTGCAACCCCTTCGGGATGCCACGCATCCTGAATGGGCCCGGGGGGGCGAATAAAATTTCGACCGGATCGGCACGACGGCCGCACAGCTAAACTCCTTGCCACAATATTAAGTATTTCCGCCCCCGACGGGGGTTTTTCTGGTAGAAAGCAATGCGTGAAACGCATACCGTGATGTGCCGATGACCACGGGCAAACCGCCGCTGACCCTTGTCCAACCCGATGCGACCGGGGTGCCACCGGGTGCGCAACCGCCGCGACCGCTTGGTCACCACGGCCGTGCTGTTTGGGATCGCGTACAGGCCGAATACGCCATCACCGATAGCGGCGGGATCGAGCTTCTGGCGCAGATTTGCGGTGCCGTTGATCGGTGCGAGGCGATCAGGGAGCAGATTGACGCGAATGGTGAGGCGATCAAGAGCCGCTCCGGCATTACGCCACATCCCTTGCTGCGGCAGGAAACCCAGTTGCGTTCCTTCATCGCCCGCTCGTTGTCGCGCTTGGGTATCACCACCGAGCCGTTGGCGCGGAATCCAGGCCGCCCTGGATTCAACCTGAATTGGGTGCCGTGATGCCGGTGCGGCGCATACCGATCAATCGCCCGACGCAGGCGCATGTCACTGCCGAGGCGATCAGCCTGTACCAGCGCGCGCTGCAGGCCAGCAGGGGCCGCCGCCGCGATGAATATCGCGCGCTGGCGCTGTCGCTGCATGTGGCGTTGGGGTTGCGTCCGTGGGAGCCGCAGATTTTCGACGTTCGCGACGGTCCGGTGCCGTTCGAGGTGGCGGAGGAACCGCACCGGCTGCTGGAGTGGCAGAAGGTCCTTGGCTTGCGGCGCCTGCTGGAGGCGGCCGTGGCTGCGCAAGCTGGGGTGGCGTCGTGAGCTCGCGGTCTCGCCTAGGCGCGCTCAAGCTCGTCCAGGCGGCTGGCGCTCGAGCTGCGGCGCGAGCTCGCGCCATGAGATCGCGCCCCAACCCGCGAGCTCTGGTCCGAGCTCTGGCGCTGACCGACGAACAGCTACGCACGCTCATGATCGCCGCTTCGCCCCTGCCGCCCGAGAAACGCGTCTATCGGCATCGCACACCGAGCGCGGCCGTCCTGCGTGCCCGCTTTGATCGTGAGCATGAAAGACTCTGGACGTTGCCGACGCGGCAGCGCGCTTGCGCAAATCACCGCGCTGGCTGACCGATTGGCTGCGCGCCAATCCCGCCGACGCCGCCGGCATTCCGTTCTACACACCGGCCGGTCGCGACAAGCTGTTCACGCCTTCCGACCTTCCCGCATTGCCAACACGTTGAGAGATCAGATCACATGCCGATCAAGCTCGTTGCGCCCAAACCGGGCCGCACGCCGTACTATTGGGTCCGGGGCACCTATCTCGGATGCTACGTTGAGCGAAGCACTGGCACTGGCGACCGCCGGCTTGCCGAGAAAATCCGCAAGCACGTCGAGCAAGACATTCAACGTGGTGCCTTTGCCGGCGCGTCCGGCCACGGCTTCGCGGCGGCGGCGACCGCGTACATGAAGGCGGGCGGCGACCGCCGATTCCTCGCACCGCTGATCAAGCGATTGCAGCACACGCCAATCGGCGACATCGACCAGGTCACAATCGACAACGTTGCCCGCAGCCTCTACCCCAACGGATCGGCCGCAACGCTCAATCGGCAGGTCTACACGCCGATTTCTGCCGTGCTCAAGCACGCGGGTGTCGAGCGCAAGATCAAGCGCCCGAAGGGCTGGCGCGGGCGCAAGCTGACGACGTGGCTGACACCGGAGCAAGCCTTCGCCGCCTTCGCCGCGACCGATGGCATTGCCGCCCCGGCCGCAACGCAGGCGGAATTCCGCCTGCTGCTGGTGACGCTCTGCTACACCGGCATGCGGCTCGGCGATGCGCTCGGACTCACCTGGGACCGCATCGATCTGGCGTCCGCGACTGCGCATCTGCCGATCACCAAGAACGGCGAGCCAAGGCTGGCGCACTTGCCGCCGGTGCTGATCGAGCAATTGCGGCATCATTACCATAGTGGCGATCGCGCCGGTCGCGTGTTCCGACCCCACAACGGCGGACGGCTGCGCGATCTGCTGGCGATGACGATGGAGGGCGCTGGCGTTACACTGCCGCCGCGCGTGGCGTTCCACGTGTTCTGTCACACCTGGGCGACCTGGATGCGGCGGATCGCGGGGCTGGATACGCAAGACTTGCTGCGGACCGGGCGCTGGGCCGACGTTGGTTCCGCCGACCGCTACGCGCACGTCGTGGTGCATGAAATGGCGCGGCGGGCCGATCTGTTGCCGGTGCCCGAGCCGCAACGCAAGGCCGGGTAAAATCTGTGTAGAGGGCGAAATGTCGAAGGCTTTCCAAGGGTTGCGTTCCCTTCACACGGGAGAGGTCGTAGGTTCAATCCCTACAGCGCCCACCATTGAACTCAGCGGTTCGCATGCGCGCCGCGCGACCTGGGGAACAGGGAGTCACCTAGCGCGCCGCAGAAAATCTCCGATCGCCTCATTCACCAGGTCGGGGTGGGAGCGCATCGGGTAATGGCCGGCATCCGCAATCCGCCGCACGGTCAGGTCCGCCACGTAGGCTTCAAGACCGTCGAGCTGCCCCGGCAGCATGGCATGATCGCGCATTCCCCAGATCACCAGCGTCGGCACGGCGACGCGCAGCGATGTGGTCACGGGCGGCTTGGCGGCGCCGGCGAAGAAGTGCGCGGCGAGATCCGGCACCGGCATGGCGGCGCTCTCCGCGACCGAGGCCGGCACCTTGATCGGGTCCGCACGATAGTAGTTGTACCAGGGCGGATAGGGCGCCGCGGCGTCGTGAAAATCGCGCTCGTACTGCGATGCGCGGTTCTGCGCCGGGCTCTCGCGCACCTCGCGCAGATGAATGGCAGGGTGCGGCGCGTTGAGAATGATCAAACGCTCGACGCGCGTCGGATAGGCCGACGCGAACACCCAGGCAACGTAGCCGCCCCAATCGTTGCCGACGAGAACGCAGCGCTCGCGGTCGAAATGGTCGAGCAGGCCGTGCACGTCGCCGAGCAAGCGCGGCATGCGGTAGGCATCGACCGCATCCGGGGCGTCGGACGGCGAGAAACCCCGCAGGTTCGGCGCCACCGCCAGGTGATCGCCGCGGAACTCACGAACCTGCGCCGCGTAGAGCGCCGCGCTGTCCGGTACGCCGTGCAGAAACAGCATCAGTGGCCCGTCGCCCGCCCGGATGAAGAACAGCCGCACCCCGTCGCCTTGGGCGTGGCCGTGCTCGAAATCGCGTAGCGCGTGGTCCGCCCGCGCCGCCGCGCCGCCGGTCGCCGGGGCGGCGAGCGCGGCTCCGAGTGGCATGCTTGCAATCAGCAACTGCCGTCTATTCATCAAACCAATTGCCGCCAATACCGGCAAACCTTTGCATGGCCGGGCGCGCGTTGGAAGCGTCTCATACCCGCGGCATCAAGTGCCGACTCGTCATGCCCACGCTTGTCGCGAGCATCCACGTCACCGTCATTGCGAGCCGAAGGCGAAGCAATCCAGTAGGGTGGCAGAGCATGGATTGCTTCGTCGCTACGCGCCTCGGAAGAAACGGAGGGGAAACGCCTCGAAACGATGGAGGCCGATGGGTTTCGGGCCCCCACGCCGTCATCCTGAGGTGCCCGAGCGAAGCGAGGGCCTCGAAGGATGCTGCTCTGCCGTGCAGCTGCCATGTTGTGCGTCCTTCGAGGCTCGCCCGACTTCGTCGGGCGAGCGCCTCAGGATGGACAGAGTCAGAACAAGCGTTGCTCCCACAACACCGTTATCTTGATCAGGATGAGGGATTGCCCAAGTTTCATCCAGGTCGATCGGCCGCCAGGCCGGTCCGCAACTCGCAATGACGGCGAGAGATAAAGACGTGGATGGCCGGGACAAGCCAGGACAAGCCCGGCCATGACGATCGGATAGGTCATCATCGTTGCCGCTCGCATCAAATTCGCCCGCGTTTTTTCGACGTAACCGCGGCGATCGATCCGCCTCAGGGCACCGATCGCTGCTTCCCTTCCGATTCAATCACTACAGCGCCCACCATTAAATTCAGGGTGCCAGATCTCTTGAGAGGCACTATCAGGTCGCAAGCGGCCGCAGTTGCCTGGCAATTTCATCCTTGATCGACGCGATTTCGTGCGGGGAGCGCTCGCTGCGGCGCATGACAATTGGAATCTCGGCGAGGATGTGCGCCGGGCACGCCGAAAGCAGGAACAGCCGATCGGCCAGCCCGATGGCCTCCTCCACGTCGTGGGTGACCAGTATGGTCGTAATTTTCAGGCGATCGACCAAGGTCGCGAGCTCGTCGCGCAGGCGCTTCGCCAGGGGCGCATCGAGAGACGCGAACGGCTCGTCGAGAATGAGAAGATCCGGCTCGATCGCGAGCGCCCGCGCCAGCGCCACGCGCCGCGCCAGCCCGACCGAGAGCTCACCGGGATAGTGCGTGCGGTGCTCCCAAAGCCCGAGCATGTGAAAGAGTTCCGCCAGCCGCTCGTCGGTTGCCGCCGCGGCGACCAGCCTTACGTTCTGTTCGACCGTCCGCCAGTGCAGCAGCCGCGGCTCCTGAAAAACCATGCCGAGCTTGGCGCCGACGGGCAGCGCCACGCGCCCGCGGTAGTCGGCATCGAGGCCGGCAACGATCTTGAGCATGGTGGTCTTGCCGCAGCCGGATGGACCGACGAATGCGCCCAGTTCCCCCGGATTGAGCGTGAAGGCGAGGTCGCGAAGCACGACGAGGCGCGCGCCGGAGGCCGTCAGGAAGGCCTTGTGCGCGATCTGCACCTCAAGCAACGCGGTTGCGCCAGCGGGAGACACGTCGTTCAAGCGGCTGCACCAACAGGTTCTCGATCGTCAACATCACGCCGACGAACGCCAGCGCATAGGCGAGAATACGGGTCACGTCGAACAGCTGGAAGGCAACGCCGATCTGAAATCCGACACCATTCGGCCGGCCCAACAGCTCGACGACCAGCACGATCTTCCACACCAACGCCAAGCCGGAGCGTGCGGCGGCGGCCAGAAAGGGCGCGAGCTGAGGCAGCACCACGTGGCGGAGTACGGTCGTGCGCGCCATGCCAAAAACGCGCGCCATCTCGTCGAGCCCGGGGTCGAGGGCACGCGCGCCCTCCCGCACCGTGACGATCGCGTTCGGAAGCTTATTGATGGCAACGGCGGCAATCGCCGCCGTTTCGGTCAATCCGCCCCACACGTAGGCCAACACGATGATGACCAGTGCCGGCAGATTGAGCAGCACGACCAGCCACGGGTCACCGACGCGGTCAGCGAACACCACACGCCCCATCAGGAGACCAATCGCCGTGCCGGCCGCCATCGCCAGCGCAAATGCGAGCGCAACGCGCAGCAGCGTCGCTCCCAAATTCAGAAAGAGCTCACCCGAGCGGGCTTCGGCGACAATGGCTTCGAGCACCGTTACGGGCCCCGGCAGCATTTGCTCGCCGGCGTACAGCGCGCCCAGCCACCAGACTGCGAGAAGCAGCGCAAGCGAAGCCAATCGCAGCATGGCCGCGTCAGTTCCCGGGCGGTGCGGAATAGAAGGTGCCGGGCGCAAGCGCGCTGCCCGGGCCGACCAACTCCGCACCTCCCAGCCTGGCGAGAACGTGATAGAGAGCTTCGGCGTCGGCTTGCTCGTCGGCGAGCGGACGGCGCGGAATGCCCTCGCGGTAGCGCTCACGAAAGACTTTCAACGTCGCGGGATCGGTGGCCCCAATCAGCGGGGCGATGCGGTCCCATTCCGCATCGGACTGTGCGAGAATTTCCTTGGCCTCGCGCGTCATGGCCAGAAAGCGTGCAAGCGCATCGCGGTTCTTCGCGGCCCAGCCCTCGTCGAACACATAGCCGATCATCGCCGGACGGCCGTTGGCGCCGAGCTTCGGCAACACATCTTCGATACCGGCGACGCGCCGCAAGCCCTTGGCCTCGAGCGCCGCGCCGAAGTTCCAGTAATTGAGCGTGGCATCCATCTCGCCTTGCAACGTCTTCTCGGCCAGCAGCGCCGGCGCGCCATACACGATGTCGGCTTGCGCCTTCAGGTCGATACCCTCCTGTCTCATCGCGCCTTGCAGGAGAAGCCAATTCTTGTCGAGCGGGCCGCCGGCAACGGCCAGCTTCTTGCCCTTGAGGTCGGCGAGCGTCCGGACCGAAGAAGAACGAGGTACCATCAGGGCGCCGAGGGCGCTGGAATAGGGATGGAACACGAGCTTGGCGCCGAGATGGCGCTCGCGCGAGACCCATAGCCAATCCGAAACGATGACGTCGGCGGAACCACCGCGCAATGCAATCTTGCCGGCTTCCGGCATTGCGAGCTCGATTGCTCTGATGGTCAAGCCAGCCTTCCGGTCCAGGCCATGAGCGCGGATGACCGCGATCTCCCACGCCAGGGTCCCGGTCTTCTGAACGGCTAATCGAATGGTATCGGCCGCGAAAGCTGTTTGGGCCAATAGGCATGCGATGCCCGCCACGATGGCCTGAAACCCAGCGGCGCGGCCTTTCCCGACCGCTCGTCTCCGGCGCGAAAAATGGCGGATGAACATCAGGTCTCCTCGGGGTTCGTGGAAACGCAAGCACGCCGATGCGGTTCCCGCGATGGACTCCCCGGCGGCATATTGGCGCAGTGGAATTGCTGGTCTCGATAGCACAGAGGCTTGGGTGTGAGTCCATGGGCACTCAGCACCAAGCGCGACGCGCGTTTCGCGCTACACCGTTTGCGGGGCAAAGGTTGCGTGGTTGTGACGTCTTGCACCGCCGCCGGCCACCGCGCTAAGGTTCGTGGCGGGGCAGGGTCGACAAGCGCGCGGCTTCGCAAAGGAGCCGAGTATGCCGGCACCACTTCCGGTTTCTCGACCATGCCATTGCGCAGCATCGGCTGACGCGGAAAATCTTCATGGCGAACGACTGAAGTTGGCGCGGCGCGTGCTGCTCAAGGGCGGGCTTGCGGCGGGCCTGGCCCTGCCTTTCACCGAAACGGCGCTTGCCAACAATCCGAAGGCCGCTCGGCCGCAGCCAGGCGATGTGTTCGTCTACGTGCGGGGCGACAAGGAAGGAGCCGTGATCGCCCCCGCGGACGTGCCGGCCGGGGGCGTCCCGCTTTTCGCCTGGCCCATGGAGCCTTCCAGCAAGACGGTACGCGACGGATCGCGGCTCAATCAAATTCTGTTGGTCCGTCTCGACGCCGACGCGCTCGACGACAAGACGCGCGAGCGCGCGGCCGATGGCGTCGTCGCCTACTCCGCAAACTGCACGCACGCGCTGTGCCCGGTGACCGGATGGAAAGCCGAGCGGCAGAATTCTCTGGTGTCCGTGCCACAACTCGGAGTTCGATCCTCGCCAAGGCGGGTACGTCGTGTTCGGACCAGCGCCGCGGCCGCTGCCGGCGCTGCCGCTCAAGATCGCTGACCGCGCCCTCGCCGCCGCTGGCACTTTTCTCGGGAGGGTTGGGCATTCCACCTGAGACTAACAAAAAAAGCGCCCGCCGGAGGGGAACTCGATCCACAACAGGAGGAGGTCCCATGCAGAAGCTACGACTAGGATGGTGCGTTCTGGCCTTGCCGGTCTTGCTGCTGTCCGGCGAGGCTGCAGCGCGAGAGATCACAAGCTATTCGCCGGTCACCGACCAGCGGCTGGCCAATCCGGAGCCAGGCAACTGGCTGATGTACCGGCGCACCTACGATGGTGCGAACTACAGCCCCCTCAACAAGATCAACGCCGGCAATGTCAAGGAGCTGACGCCGGTGTGGACGTTCTCCACCGGCGTGACCGAGGGACATGAGGCGCCGCCGATCATCAACAACGGGGTGATGTTCGACCCCGGCCGCAACGGCTATCTGTGGACGCTCGAACGCGGCGCCGATGCCATCAAGTTTGTCGACGCGGTGCCGTTCGTCCATCAGGACGTCTTCAAGCGCATCGATCCAAAGACCGGCCGGCCGGAATACAATCCGGACAAGGTTCCGGCGGTAGGCAAGACGGTGACCTTCTGCCCCTCGCTGTGGGGCGGCAAGGACTGGCCGTCGGCGTCCTACAGCGCGAGCACGGGACTGCTCTATATCCCGGCGATCGACAACATGTGCGGCTCGCTCACCGGCGAGAAGAAGCCCTTGATCGAGGGCCAGCTGTGGCTCGGTGCCGACATCGAGAAGCTCGACCTGAGCGTGCCGCGCCCAGTCCCGCATCTCGGGGAACTGCAGGCGTGGGACGTCGCGGGCGGGAAGAAGGTGTGGTCGCACAAGTTCCCGGCGCAGCTGTTCGCGTCGGTGCTCTCGACCGCCGGCGATCTGGTATTCGTCGGCGGCACCAGTGATCGCTACTTCCGCGCGTTCAACGCCAAGACCGGGGAGCTGTTGTGGCAGCACAAGACCAACTCGGGCATCATGGGCAACCCGGTCGCTTTTGAGGTCGATGGCGTGCAGTACATCGCCGTGCAGTCCGGCTGGGGCGTGGACGGGCAGCGAATCCAGATTCGCTTGCCAAGCTCAACATCGGGGTCCTGCCGGACGTGCCGCAGGGTGGCGTCGTCTGGGTGTTCGCGCTGCGGCAGTGAGTTGGCGTCAGGTGCCGCGCTGCAGAGAAGGCTAAGGCGTGCACACAGCTGAGCGCCGAGCTGAAATTGCGCTTGCGTTCTCGCGGAACCGTCGCTCCAGCGTTCCCTCCCCCCTTGCGGGGGAGGGAGCACGAGGCCGTGCCCGCCTTACGTGACCAGCCCACCGCACCCGAGCGCCGCTGACGGCGCAAGCGAGAATTGGCGGGGCTACGTCCCGCAGTACACCGCCGAGGCGACAGGGGCCGCGCCGGCCGCCAACCACTCGGAAAGCCGACCGCGCTCCGCATCGCTAAGGCGCAGCCCGAGCTTGGTCCGTCGCCACAGAATGTCCTCCGCAGAGCCTGCCCATTCGTTGCGGATGAGATGTTTGACCTCGCGCTCGTAGAGCCCATGGCCGAAGTGGATGCCAAGGTCATTCGCGCCGGCCGCGCCGGAAAGAACGACTTGGGCCGTGGTCCCGTAGGTCGCGACAAGGCGGCGACCGAGGTCGGCGTCGAGAAACGGAAATGTCGCCACGAGATCGCGAACCAGCTGGTCACGCCCATCAACGGGAAAATCGCCGCCGGGCAGCACCGCGCCACGCGTCCAGGGCTCGCCCGCATTCGGAAACGACGGGCCAAGCTTCTTCAGGGCTTCCTCGGCGAGGCGCCGAAACGTGGTGATCTTGCCGCCGATGATGTTGAGCAATGGCGGCTCACCCTCACGACCTTCCAATTCGAGCACGAAGTCGCGTGTCGCCTCGTGGGCCGAAACGTCGCCCTCGTCATAGAGTGGCCGGACCCCCGCGTAGGACCAGACCACGTCCGAAGGCGCGATCGGCCGGACAAAATATTCGCTCGCCGCGCGGCAGAGATACGACACCTCCTCGGGCGACGCCTCAACCCGGTCGACATCGCCTTCGAAATCCACATCGGTCGTGCCGATCAGGGTGAAATCCCGCTCGTATGGAATCGCAAAGACGATGCGCCCGTCGGCATTCTGGAAAATGTAGGCGCTGTCGTGCTCGAACAGCCTGGTCACCGCGATGTGGCTGCCCTTCACGAGCCGAAGCGGAGCGCGCGCGTTTGCGCCCACCCGGCGCGCCATCACTTCGGAGATCCACGGCCCCGCCGCATTCACGAGTGCACGCGCTGCGATCGTTTCATGGCCGCCGGTGCGCACGTCCTTGCACTGGATCACCCAGTGGTCCCCGCTGCGCCGCGCCGAGACGACTTCCGTGCGCACGCGGATTTTCGCCCCGCGCCTTGCGGCGTCGATGGCGTTGAGGACGACGAGGCGCGCGTCGTCCACCCAGCAGTCGGAATATTCGAAGCCGCGCGTATACCCGGGCTTGAGCGGGATGCCGGCCGGCGCGCGCGTG
Organism: uncultured Alphaproteobacteria bacterium; assembly: GCA_963788095.1. GTDB lineage: Bacteria > Pseudomonadota > Alphaproteobacteria > Rhizobiales > Xanthobacteraceae > CAVTXS01. Next base: position 22,328 of record CAWBFP010000018.1, read on the forward strand.
AGGTCGATCGCGCGGGACGGGGGTAGGATCTCGCGCCCGCCGAGATGGTCGTAGAGGAAGAGCCCGAGCCGGATCAGCCACGCGGGCCGCAGGGCGCGATGATGCGGCAGCACGAAGCGCAACGGCCGCACGATGTGCGGCGCCATCCGCATCAGCACCTCGCGCTCCTTGAGCGACTCGCGGACGAGGCGAAACTCGTAATGCTCGAGATAGCGCAGGCCGCCGTGAATGAGCTTGGTCGAGGCCGACGAGGTGCCGCTCGCCAGGTCGTCCTTCTCGGCGAGGAACACCGACAGTCCCCGCCCAGCGGCGTCGCGCGCAACTCCGCAACCGTTCACGCCCCCGCCGATGATGGCGATGTCGTACATTGCGCCGCTCGTGGGTCCTGGGAGTTGCTCCGAATAGCCACGCCACCGACGATCGGGGCGCTCGCATGAATTCGTTCTTCGGTGAAACGAAGATTGTCGAACTTTTTCGAAATATCAAGCGTCCTCTGCCACCTCGATCTGGACGTCGTGGTCTCGGCAAATGTCGCGCAGGCGCGCGGGGGGTGGCGCGTCGGTCACGAAGTAATCGAGCTGCGAAATGTGGCCGATGCGAACCGGCGCAGTGCGCTCCAACTTCATGCTGTCGGCGACCAGAATGGACTTGCGGGCGCAGTCCATGATCGCCTTGGCGACCTTGACCTCGCGATAATCGAAGTCGAGCAGGGCACCGTCCTCGTCGATCGCCGAGGTGCCGATGATGGCGTAGTCGGCCTTGAACTGGCGGATGAAGTCGACCGCGGCCTCGCCGACGACACCACCGTCCGAGTGCCGCACGACCCCCCCTGCGACAATGACTTCGATCGCGTCGTACCCCTGTAAGATATTCACAACATTGATATTATTTGTGATGACCATCAGTCCGCCACGGCCCCGCAGGGCGGTCGCGACCTGCTCGGTCGTGGTGCCGATATTGATCAGAAGCGAAGAACTGTCGGGGATCAGGGAGGCGGCCCTGACGCCGATGCGGCGCTTCTCGTCGGTCGCGAGCTTGCGGCGCGCCTCGTAGCCGAAATTCGCAACGCCCGACGCGAGCACCGCGCCACCATGGAAGCGCTGCAGCAGGCCACTGTCGCACAGATCGTTCAGGTCTTTGCGGATCGTCTGCGGCGTCACGTTGAAGCGTTCAGCGAGATCTTCAACGCTGACCCGGCCCTCCGTCCTGGCGAGCGCGACGATATCGGCCTGCCGGGGCGTCCAGACGTCCATGCCCGCCCTTCACCTTTGAGTCGTAACGTTTTTTTCTTTTTAGAGCGATTTAGGCCGTTCTGCAAGGCGGAACCCCGCATATGCCCACATATCGAAAATGTAGCCGGCCGAAGCCGCAACAAGGCTTTTCAATTGACATTCGTTTTCGTTCGTATGTAGCGTTTCAAGATCCATCTCTGTAGTCGCAAGATATTGGGGGAGGATCTTCCAATGAAGGGACGTTTGATGGCCGCCGTCGCACTGGCGGCGATCGCGATCGGTGTCGGCCAGGCCCTCGCGGGCATGGATGAAGCAAGAAGGTGGGTGGACCGCGAGTTCCAGCCCTCCGTGCTCACCAAGGAGCAGCAGCTTGCCGAGATGGAATGGTTCGTGAAGGCGGCGACGCCATTCCGTGGCCTGGAGGTCAACGTGCTGTCGGAGACGATCCCGACTCACGAATATGAATCGAAGACGCTCACCAAGGCGTTCGAGGAGATCACCGGCATCAAGGTCAACCACCAGCTGCTGGGCGAAGGCGAAGTCGTCCAGGCGGTGCAGACGCAGATGCAGACCAACCGCAACCTCTACGACGCTTACATCAACGACTCGGATCTGATCGGAACGCACTCGCGGCTGCAGCTGGCGGTCAATCTGACCGACTGGATGGCCGGCGAAGGCAAGGACGTGACGCTGCCGACGCTCGACGTCGACGACTTCATCGGCAAGTCCTTCACCACCGGTCCCGACGGCAAGCTCTGGCAGCTGCCCGACCAGCAGTTCGCCAACCTCTATTGGTTCCGCTACGACTGGTTCAAGCGCGACGACCTGAAGAAGCGCTTCAAGGATATCTACGGCTATGACCTCGGCGTTCCGCTCGACTGGTCGGCCTATGAGGACATCGCCGAATTCTTCTCGGTGCACGTCAAGGAGATCGACGGCGTCCGCATCTACGGCCACATGGACTACGGCAAGCGCGCGCCCGATCTCGGCTGGCGCATGACCGATGCCTGGCTCTCGATGGCCGGCGCCAGCTCGAAGGGGCTGCCCAACGGACGCCCGATCGACGAATGGGGCATCCGCATGGAGCCGGGCTCGTGCAATCCCGCGGGTGCGTCAGTCAGCCGCGGCGGCGAGGCGAATGGCCCGGCCTCGGTCTATGCGATCCGCAAATGGGACGAATGGCTGCGCAAGTTCGCGCCTCCGGGCGCCGCAGACTATGACTTCTATCAATCGCTGCCGTCGCTCTCGCAGGGCAACGTCGCCCAGCAGATCTTCTGGTATACGGCGTTCACGGCCGAGATGGTGAAGCCGAAGAGCGAAGGCAACAACACCGTCGACAACGCCGGCAATCCGCTCTGGCGCATGGCTCCGTCACCGAAGGGTCCATACTGGGAAGAGGGCATGAAGCTCGGTTACCAGGACGCCGGCTCGTGGACGCTGTTCAAGTCGACGCCGCTCGCGCGCCGCAAGGCAGCTTGGCTCTACGCGCAGTTCACGGTCTCCAAGAGCGTGTCGTTGAAGAAGAGCCACGTCGGGCTGACCATTATCCGTGACAGCGACATCCGCCACGCCTCCTTCAGCGAGCGCGCGCCGAAGCTCGGCGGGCTCGTCGAGTTCTACCGCTCGCCCGACCGCGTGCGCTGGACCCCGACCGGCGTGAACGTGCCGGACTATCCGAAGCTGGCGCAGCTCTGGTGGCAGAATATCGGTGACGTGAACTCAGGCGCCTTCACGCCGCAGCAGGCCATGGACCGTCTCGCCAAGGAGATGGATCAGGTGATGGCGCGGATGGAGGAGGTCGACAAGAAGGCCAATGTCTACGGCGGTTGCGGCCCGCGCCTCAATGCGGAGAAGAATCCGAACGAATGGCTCGGCAAGCCGGACGGCCCGAAGGCCAAGCTCGCGAACGAGAAGCCGCGCGGCCAGACGGTCGACTACGACGAACTCGTGAAGCGCTGGAAGTAAGGCTCCGCTATCGGCAAGACACCCCCGCTTGCCATGGCCACGACTTGAGCGAGGCGCGTGCGGCAGCGCGCCTCGCTTCTCGTCGTGGGGGTCTTGATCGATACTTTCGGTCCTGGACGGTGGCCCCGCTCAACGCGGCCGGCCGGCAGAGAACGCACCAGGGACCAATGACGTGACCCTCGAGTTGAGAAGCGTCGTCAAGCGGGTTGGCGCCGACACGCACATTCACGAAACGAGCGTGCGGCTCGCGGAGGACGGCTTCAACATCCTTCTCGGGACGACGCTGTCGGGCAAGACCACGCTGATGCAGCTCATGGCGGGGCTCGAACGACCGACCGCGGGCGAAGTCTGGTTCGACGGCCACAACGTGACCGGCGTTGCCGTGCAGAAGCGCAACGTCTCGATGGTCTATCAGCAGTTCATCAACTATCCGAATTTCTCGGTGTTCGAGAACATCGCGTCGCCCCTGCGCGTCGCGCGCATGCAGCAGGCCGAAATCAGCGAGCGCGTCCATCGCATGGCGGAACTGTTGCGCCTGACGCCGCTGCTCGATCGCCGGCCGGCCGAGCTTTCCGGCGGGCAGCAGCAGCGCACCGCGCTCGCCCGCGCGCTGGTCAAGGGCGCCACGCTGGTCCTGCTCGACGAGCCGTTCGCCAATCTCGATTTCAAGCTGCGCGAGGAGCTGCGCGATGAGCTTCCGAAGCTGTTCACCGGCCGGCAGTGCACCGTCGTGTTCGCCACATCCGATCCGACCGAAGCGCTGCTCCTCGGCGGGCACACGGCAACGCTGCACGAGGGCAGGATCACGCAATTCGGGCCGACCGCGAAGGTTTACCGCCGGCCGGCGGATCTGTTGACGGCACAGGTGTTCTCCAATCCGCCGATCAACGTCGCCCCGGTGATGAAGGAAAGCGACAGCATCGTCTTGAGCGACACCGTGCGGTGGGCGGCCAACACGACGATGCGGCAGCGCCCCGACGGGCGCTATACGGTCGCTATCCGGCCACACCATATCGGCCCGGCCGCCAACGGCCGCGGCTCCGTCGAAATGGGAGGAAAAGTCCTGATCGCCGAGCTGAGCGGCTCGGAGAGCGTCATCCACTTCGCGCATGGACCGCTGACCTGGGTGTCGCAGTCGCACGGTGTGCATGCGATCGAGGTCGGCGCGACCAGCAGCTTCTACATGGACGCCGGCGAGTGCATGTACTTCGATGCCGACGGAAGGCTGATCGAGTCATGAGGCGTGACCGCAAATCGCCGCGAGGAAGCGCGCGCCCCCCAGCGCGAGGATTGCGCTGATGGCAAAGATCACGCTCAAGGGCCTGAAGCACAGCTATCACCCGCGGCCGCGCAGCGACGCGGATTGGGCCTTGAAGCGGCTCGACATCGAGTGGTCGGACGGCGGCGCCTATGCGCTGCTCGGGCCTTCGGGCTGCGGCAAGACCACCCTGCTCAACATCATTTCGGGTCTGGTGCGGCCGACCGAAGGCCGCGTCCTGTTCGATGATGTCGACTTGACCGAGGTGCCGACGGACAAGCGGCAGATCGCGCAAGTGTTTCAGTTCCCTGTCGTCTACGACACGATGACGGTCTACGACAATCTGGCCTTTCCGCTGCGCAATCGCGGCGTTCGCGAAGCCGACGTGGACGCGCGGGTCAACGAGATTGCGCGCATGCTCGATCTTCAGAGCACGCTGCGGCGGCCCGCCGCCGGCCTGACCGCGGACGGCAAGCAGAAGATCTCGCTCGGCCGCGGGCTCGTGCGCTCCGACGTCAATGTCATCATGTTCGACGAGCCGCTGACCGTCATCGATCCGCATCTGAAGTGGCAGCTCCGCTCCAAGCTCAAGGAGCTGCACCAGCGCACCGCGCGCACGATGATCTATGTCACGCACGACCAGACCGAAGCACTGACCTTCGCCGATAAAGTCGTGGTGATGCACGAGGGAGCGGTGGTGCAGATCGGCTCTCCGGTCGAGCTCTTCGAGCGCCCGCGCCACACCTTCGTCGGCCACTTCATCGGCTCGCCGGGCATGAATGTGCTGCCCTGCGAGGTACGCGATCGCGCGGTTCTGCTCGACGGACAGACGATCACCGTGCAGAACCCGCCGGCCACCGCGCTCAGCGGCGCCCGCGCGGAGATCGGCGTGCGGCCGGAGTTCGTCAGCTTCGACAGCAACGGTTTTCCGGTCGAGATCGTGAAGGTGAGCGATGCCGGGCGCTATCGCATCGTCGAGGCGCGGCGCGGCAAGAGCCGGATCAACGTGCTGATCGGCGATGGCGCGGCGATGCCGAGCGAGGGCGCGCGGCTGCGCTTCGATCCCGCCTACACGCGGCTCTACGCCGACGGCTGGCTGGTAGAGTGAGCCATGTACGCCAAGACCGAAAACCAGCTGGGGTGGCTCTACGTTCTGCCGGTCGTGCTGCTGGTCGCGTTCAACGCCGTCATCCCGCTGATGGCGGTGGTGAACTATTCGGTGCAGGAGACCTTCGGGAACAACATCTTCTTCTTCGAGGGCGTAAAGTGGTTCGAGCAGGTGCTGCATTCGGACCGCTTCCACGCATCGCTGCTGCGCCAGCTCGCCTTCACGGGCATCATCCTGGCGATCGAGGTGCCGCTCGGCGTCGCGATCGCGCTGGCGATGCCGCGCAAGGGCCCATGGGTCTCGGTCTGCCTCGTGCTGATGGCCCTGCCGCTCCTGATCCCGTGGAACGTCGTCGGCGCGATGTGGAATATCTTCGCGCTCCCCGACATCGGCATGCTCGGCCGCACGCTCAATCGGCTCGGCTTGAACTACAACTACACGCAACAGCCGATCTCCGCATGGGCGACGCTGATCGCCATGGACGTGTGGCACTGGACGTCGCTGGTCGTGCTGCTCGCCTATGCGGGCCTGAGTGCGATCCCGGAAGCCTATTACCAGGCCGCCAAGATCGACGGCGCCTCCTCGTGGGCGGTCTTCCGCTACATCCAGCTGCCGAAGATGAAGCGCGTGCTGACGATCGCGGTGCTGCTGCGCTTCATGGACTCCTTCAACATCTACACCGAGCCGTTCGTGCTGACCGGCGGCGGCCCCGGCAACGCAACGACGTTGCTTTCGATCGACCTGGTCAAGATCGCGCTCGGCCAGTTCGACCTTGGCCCGGCGGCGGCGATGTCGCTGATCTACTTCCTCATCATCCTGCTGTTGTCGTGGATCTTCTATACCGTGATGACGCGAGGCGAGGAACAGCGATGAGAAGGCTCACCTGGCTGGTGCCGACGCTGTACATTCTGTTTCTACTGCTGCCGATCTATTGGCTGGTGAGCATGTCGTTCAAGACGACGAACGAGATTCTCGGCTCGTTCACGCTGTGGCCGCACCGATTCACGCTCGACAACTATTACAAGATCTTCACCGACTCGACCTGGTACAGCGGCTACCGCAATTCGGTGATCTACGTCGTGATCAATACGGTGATTTCGGTCACCGTCGCGTTGCCCGCGGCCTATGCGTTCTCCCGCTTCCGCTTTCTCGGCGACAAGCATCTGTTCTTCTGGCTGTTGACCAATCGCATGGCGCCGGCGGCGGTGTTCGCGCTTCCCTTCTTCCAGCTCTATTCGGCGATCGGGCTGTTCGACACCCACATCGCGGTCGCGCTTGCACACTGCCTGTTCAACATCCCGCTCGCGGTGTGGATCCTCGAAGGTTTCATGTCGAGCGTGCCGAAACAGCTCGACGAGACCGCCTACCTCGACGGCTATGGCTTCTGGCGCTTCTTCCTGCGCATCTTCATCCCGACGATCGCGGCGGGAATCGGCGTCGCGGCCTTCTTCTGCTTCATGTTCTCCTGGGTCGAGCTCTTGCTCGCCAAGACGCTCACCTCGGTTGCCGCCAAGCCGATCGCCGCGACGATGACCCGGACCGCCTCGAGCTCGGGCTACGAGCTCGGCCTGCTGGCGGCGGCCGGAACCCTCACCATCATCCCCGGCGCGTTCGTGATCTATTTCGTGCGCAACTACATCGCCAAGGGCTTTGCCCTCGGCCGCGTGTGAGCAGCGCAAGGCGAGGAGGAACAGCATGTCGGCGCTCTCTTGGATGGCCTGGACTGCGGAAACGGCGATCTTCTTCTCCGCAGTCGCCTGCATGCTCGTCGGCATGACCATCTGGGAACTGGTTTCGCCTGGCGGCGCGCGCCGGCGCGGAATTCTCGCCATCGAGACGACGCGCGGCGATCGGCTCTTCATCGCTCTGCTGGGCGGCGCCTACATCCATCTCGCTTGGCTTGGCTTGCTGGGAACGCCCCTGTGGGGCGCCGCAATTGCCACGGTCCTGTTCGCCGGCGCCGTCTTCCGGTGGGTCTGAAGCTTGCCAGGGAGCAGCAGAAGCCCCTTGCCCGGATTCCGCGCTGCGCGCGCCGACCTCTCCCGCACGGGGAAAAGGGGCGCAACGGCGTCGCCGTGCACTCAACGCCACCGGGAAACCTCAACGATCCGCGGTTTGCTCAAACCAGCAGCAACAAGCTGTGACTCGTCATTGCCGGGCTTGACCCGGCAATCCATCCCTTAGAACAACTCTTGCGAAGGATGATGGATGCCCGGGTCAAGCCCGGGCATGACGCTGAGAGGCCCATGCGCGCGATTCCACCATCGACAATGCTCCGAACCTCATGTCACAGCGCCACAGACGGTGTGACGCAGCGGCCACACTCGCGTCAAAACCGGCGCCGCAGCGCCGATCCTCACGCCGTTTCGCATTGTCGGACGAGGCCAATTGTGGCTTTTCTGGGGGTCGCCCCGCCGACACGGGCGGTGGTTGTGATTCGTCGACGTGACGACCAACGGCACGAGGGACCGCCCATGCTTGTTCGCGTGATCGCTGCGTTTGCACTTTCGGCTGGGGTGCTCGCAGCCTTCCCATTCGCCAGCCCCGCCACCGCGAGCTGGGATGAGCGCTATACCGGCGGCGGGGCTATGAGCGGACAGGGCAGCTGGGGCTCCGGGGGCTTCTCCGGGTTCTCGGGCTTCGGCTCGGGGCCGATTTCCCGTTCGACCGTGAGCATCACGGGCAGCCACGCGCCCGGCACGATCATCATCAACACCTCCGAGCGGCGGCTCTACCTCGTGCAGGCGGACGGGCAGGGCCTGCGATACGGCATCGGCGTCGGCCGCATCGGCTTCACCTGGGAGGGCGTGCGCAGGTCTCGGCAAGAAGGAATGGCCGGCCTGGACGCCGCCGGCGCAGATGCTCGGCGCCGGCCCGACCTGCCGCGCCACATGAAGGGTGGCCTCGAAAATCCGCTCGGCGCGCGCGCGCTCTATCTCGGCGCCACGCTCTACCGCATCCACGGCTCGAACGAGCCCGACACCATCGGCCAGGCGGTGTCGTCGGGCTGCTTCCGCATGACCAACGACGACGTGGTGGATCTCTACAACCGCGTGCGCATCGGCACCAAGGTGATCGTGCGCGGTAGACGGAGGACAGAGGACGGAGGACGGAGGACGGAAGCGGGTTTCCTCGACTTCGCTGCGTCGTCGCCGTCGTCATCGTCCGTCATCCGCGCGTAAGCCCCTTGGCGGCGAGCTCGTCGAGATAGTCCTGCCAGAGCGCATCGCGGTTGCGGCCGAGCTCGAGCGAAGTAGTCCCAGCTGTAGATGCCGGTCGAGTGCAGGTCGTCGAACACCAGGCGCACCGCGTAGTTGCCGATCGGGTGCACCTCGAGGATCGCCACATTGCGCTTGCCGGGCACGGTCTTGCGCTCGTCCGGGGCGAATGGCCCTGCACCTCGGCGCTCGGGCTCTTGACCCGAAGGTATTCGGCCGCGAGCGCATGCTCTCGCCGTTGTCGAACGTGACGGTGAGCGTCTTGCGGTCCTTGCGCAGCCGATTTCGGTCGGCCAGGGCGCGGCCGCTCGCAGGCCTGTCTTGTCGCTCATCCCAGAGGTCAGAGGTCAGAGGTCAGAGATCAAGATCATACACGACTTCTGGCCGCTGACCCCCGGCCTCCGACCTCCGACCTCCGACCTCGACCGACTCAGATTGAACCCCTTCCATTTTCGGCTAGCGGCTTTCATATTGGAGGGCGCGGGCGGCAATCCGGCCAGGCTACAGGGATACCTGCGGGAACCATGCTGATGGACTTCGAGCGCGCGGCCTCGGTGCGGCCGACCCCTCTGATCGACCCGTTCGGCCGCGCGATCACCTATCTGCGGGTGTCGGTGACCGACCGCTGCGATTTCCGCTGCGTCTATTGCATGGCGGAGAACATGGCGTTCCTGCCAAGGCGGACCTGCTGACGCTCGAGGAGCTCGACCGGGTGTGCTCCGCCTTCGTCGCCAGCGGCGTGCGCAAGCTCCGCCTGACCGGCGGCGAGCCGCTGGTGCGGCGCGGCATCATGACGCTGGTCGCGGTCGCTCGTCGCGCCATCTGCGACTCCGGCGCGCTCGACGAGCTGACGCTGACCACCAACGGCTCGCAGCTGCCGAAATACGCCGCCGAGCTGAAGGGCTACGGCGTCGAGCGCATCAACGTCTCGCTCGACACGCTCGACCCGGACAAGTTCCGCGCCATCACCCGCTGGGGCGAGCTCGACAAGGTGCTGGCCGGCATCGATGCCGCGCAGGCGGCGGGACTGAAGGTCAAGATCAACGCCGTGGCGCTGCAAGCGGCGTCAACGAGGACGAGCTTGCCGACCTCTGGTCGAATGGGCGCACGGCCGCGGCATGGATCTCACCATCATCGAGGTGATGCCGCTCGGCGACATCGGCGAAGGCCGGCTCGACCAGTATCTGCCGCTGTCGATGGTGCGCGCGCGGCTCGCCGAGCGCTTCACGCTCGAGGAGATCGACTACCGCACCGGCGGCCCGGCGCGCTACGTCAGCGTCAAGGAGACCGGCGGGCGGCTCGGCTTCATCACGCCGCTGACGCACAACTTCTGCGAGAGCCTGCAACCGCGTGCGGCTGACCTGCACCGGCACGCTCTACATGTGCCTCGGCCAGGAGGATGCCGCGGACCTGCGCGCGCCGCTGCGCGCGTCGGAAGCCAACGACGCTCCTCTACGCCGCCATCGACGACGCGATCGCGCGCAAGCCCAAGGGCCACGACTTCATCATCGACCGCCGCCACCAGCGCCCTGCCCTGGCCCGCCATATGAGCGTGACCGGCGGCTGAGTTCGTTCCGCTGTCATTGCGGAAACGGCACTGCAGTCTGGATTGCTTCGCCTTCGGCTCGCAATGACGGCCCTTCGTCATTGCGAGGAGCGCAGCGACGAAGCAATCCAGAAACGGCACTGCAGTCTGGATTGCTTCGCCTTCGGCTCGCAATGACGGTGCCGTCATTGCGAGGAGCGCAAGCGACGAAGCAATCCAGCAACCGCACCGCAGTCTGGATTGCTTCGCCTTCGGCTCGCAATGACGGCCCTTCGTCATTGCGAGGAGCGCAAGCGACAGAGCAATCCAGCAACCGCACCGCAGTCTGGATTGCTTCGCCTTCCGCTCGCAATGACGGCGTTGGCTCAGAAAGACGTGGACGCCCGGCACAATGCGCGACAAGTGCGGGCATGACGAGGCAGAATCTCGTTTCGCTCGTGTGATTCCCCGGGAGCTCGCCGTTGTCGTCCTCGCGCGCCAATCGCCGCGGCATCCTTGCGATTGTCGCCGCCACCGCGACCTTCACGGCCAACGACACCATCGTGAAGATCATCGCCCGCACCTGTCCGCTGGGCGAGGTCTTGTTCGTGCGCGGGCTGATCACCTGCCTGCTGGTCGGCGCGGTGTTGGCAAGCCTCGGATATTTATCGGCACTGCGCGCGGGGCTCGGCGCCGTGGTGGTGATGCGCTCCGGCTGCGAAGCGCTGGCGGCGATCCTGTTCACCACGGCGCTCATCCACATGCCGCTCGCGGAGCTCTCGACGATCGTCCTGATCTCGCCGCTCGTCATCACGGCGCTCTCGGTGCTGTTGTTGGGAGAGATCGTGTACTGGCGCCGCTGGACCGCGATCGCGGTCGGCTTCGCGGGCGTGCTGTGCGTGGTCAAGCCGACCCCGTCGGCATTCGATGCCTGGGCGCTGCTCGGCATCCTGTGCGCCTTCGCGTCGGCCTCGCGCGACCTGCTGACGCGGCGCCTCGATCCCCGCATCCCGACGATCGTGGTCTCGTTCATGGCCGCGGTGGCGGCGACGATCGCCGGCGCCCTGCTCGGCCTGTGGGAATCCTGGCGGGCGCTGCAGCCCGCCGAGGTCGGCCTTCTCGCCGTGGCGGCGGTTCTGCTGGCGACCGGCAATTTCTTGGTGGTGATCGCGTTCCGCGGCCCCGAGATCTCCGTCGTCGCGCCCTTCCGCTACAGCATCCTGCTGTGGGCGGGAATCGCGGGCTTCATCGTATTCGGCGAGGTCCCGGACCGCTGGTCGCTGACCGGCGCCGCGCTGATCGTCGGCAGCGGCGTCTATGCGCTGCACCGGGAGGCGGTGCGCGGGCGCGAGGTGGCAAGCCGGGCGACGCCGGGAACGTGAGTCCGGCAGGTGCCCAGATGCGCCGGCCTTCCCGAACCTGCGTCCCGGCCATCCGGAAGTTTTGATTGACGGCCCGCTGGCGGTTCGGCTTAAGCTGTCGGGCCTTGCAGGGGGAGCGGCCGGGGATCGTCCCCTCTCAGGCATGGGGGTCGCCGGAACAACACCCGGTCGAATTGCCGCGACCGTGCGGGGGACTAGATTGTGAAAGGCCTATTGATGCTCAGCCGGGGTATCGACCGGCTGAACGCGGAATTCGGCATGATTGCCAACTGGCTGGTGTTGTTCGCCTGCCTGATCAGCGCGGGCAATGCGGCCAGCCGCTACCTGTTCAGCGCGAGCTCGAACGCCTGGCTCGAAATCCAGTGGTACATGTTCGCCGGCATGGTGCTGCTCGGCGCCCCCTATACGCTCAAGATGAACGAGCACGTGCGCGTCGACCTCATCTACGGCATGGTCTCGGAACGCACGCGGATCTGGATCGACATCATCTGCGGCTTTTTGTTCCTGCTGCCGATCTGCGTGATCCTGACCTACTTCACCTGGCCGTGGTTCGTCGAATCCTGGAGGATCGGTGAAGTCTCGTCCAACGCCGGCGGCCTGCTGCGCTGGCCGGTCAAGCTCGATGCTGCCCGTCGGTTTCTTCTTGATGGCGCTGCAGGGGATCTCGGAAATCATCAAGCGCATCGCGGCGCTCGAGCACGTGATCGAGGCCGATTTCAAGTACGAGAAGCCGCTGCAATGATCGCCTTCGTGCGCGACAACATGGCGCCGCTGATGTTCGGGGGCATGATCCTGTTCATGCTGATCGGCTATCCGGCGGCGTTCTCGCTGGCCGCGACCGGCCTGTTCTTCGGCTTCATCGGCATCGAGCTCGGTCTCATTCGCCCGGACTTCCTCGGCAACCTGACCTACCAGCTCTACGGCATCATCTCGAACGAGCTCTTGCTGGCGATCCCGTTCTTCACGTTCATGGGCGCGATCCTCGAGCGCTGCGGCCTGGCCGAGGACCTGCTCGAACTCGATCGGGCAGCTGTTCGGCCCCATCCGCGGCGGCATGTCCTACGCGGTGATCTTCGTCGGCGCCATCCTCGGCGCCATCACCGGCACCGTCGCCGCCTCGGTGATCGCCATGGGCGTGATCGCGATGCCGGCGATGCTGCGGAACGGCTATTCGACCCGCCACACGATGGGCGTGATCGCGGCCTCGGGCACGATCACGCAGCTCATTCCGCCTTCGCTGGTTCTGGTGGTGCTGGCCGATCAGCTCGGCCGCTCGGTCGGCGACATGTATGCCGGCGCGATCGGGCCGAGCCTGATCCAGATCGCCCTGTTCTGCGCCTGGGTGTTCTTCATCAGCCTCGTCTGGCCGCAGGAAGTGCCGGCGCTGCCGCCGGAGGCGCGCACGCTGCGCGGCTGGGCGTTGTTCATCAAATGCATGCGCGGCATCATTCCCTCGCTCGGGCTGATCTTCCTGGTGCTCGGCACGATCTTCATGGGGCTCGCGACCCCGACCGAGGCCGGGGCCATGGGGGCGGTCGGCTCGCTCGCGCTCGCCGCCTTCAACCGCACGCTGACGTGGCCGCTGGTCTACCAGGGCATGGCGTCAACGATGCGCATCACCGCCATGGTGGTGTTCATCCTGATCGGCGCGCGCGTGTTCAGCCTGGTGTTCCAGGGAGTCGGCGGCAAGGAATGGATCGAGCACCTGCTGACGTCGCTGCCCGGCGGGCAGCTCGGCTTCCTGATCTTCGTCAACATCTTCATTTTCGTGGTCGCGTTCTTCCTCGACTTCTTCGAGATCGCCTTCATCATCATCCCACTGCTGGCGCCGGTCGCCGACAAGCTCGGCATCGACCTGATCTGGTTCGGCGTCCTGGTCTGCGCCAACGTGCAGACGAGCTTCATGCACCCGCCGTTCGGGTTCGCGCTGTTCTACCTGCGCGGCATCGCTCCAGCCTCGATCAAGAGCACGGAGATCTACTGGGGAGCGATTCCCTGGGTGTTCCTGCAGGTCATCCTGGTCGTCATCGTGATCTTCTGGCCCGGCTCGGTGACCTACTGGATCAGCCGGGGACCCGGGATGGACCCGTCCAAGGTCAACATCCAGATCGAGCAGCCGGAATTGCCGCCGCCGATCGACTTCAGTCAGCCGCCGAAGATCCAGTGACAGACGCCTTGGCGCTGGTGGGTAGGCTGTTGAGCTATCCGCCCGTCATGGCCGGGACAAGCCGGCTTGTCCCGGCCATCCACGTCTTGCTTGCAAGGCGATGAAGGAAAAAGACGTGGAGGCCCCGCACAGGCCGGGCATGACGGGTCATTGCAAACGAAAGCCCCGGAGCGAGAGCTCCGGGGCTTCGACCTTGCGGCGCCGCGGGCGCGTCAGGTTCGCGCGCGCATGCGGATCATGAAGCTGTCGTAGCTGAGCTCGCCGACCTGCATCCAGCCATAGCTGTCGTTGCGGAACGCCATAACGCTGTCGAGCAGCTTCTTGAACAGCGGGTTGGTCTTGGCCAGATCGGCGTAGATGTCGTTGGCCTGCTTGTAGCACGCCTCCATCACGTCTTGCGGGAAGGCGCGCAACACCGCCCCGTTCGCGACCAACCGCCGCAATGCCGGCGGGTTGCCGGCATCGTACTTGCCGAGCACCCAGCCCCAGGACTCGTGCGAAGCGGCGAGAAAGGCGGCCTGATAGTGCTTCGGCAGCTCGTTCCACTTGGCGAGGTTGACGATGTTGAAAGCCTGCCCGCAACCTTCCCACCAACCCGGGTAGTAGTAATAGCGGGCGACTTTCTGGAACCCAAGCTTCTCGTCGTCGTAGGGTCCGACCCACTCGGCAGCGTCGATCGTGCCCTTCTCCAGCGCCGGGTAGATGTCGCCGCCGGCGAGCTGCTGCGGCACCACGCCGAGCTTGGCGACGATGGTGCCGGCAAACCCGCCGATCCGGAACTTGAGCCCCTTGAGGTCGTCGAGCGACTTGATCTCCTTGCGGAACCAGCCGCCCATCTGCGCGCCGGTATTGCCGGCCGCCGTGCCGAAGCAGTTGTATTTCGCCAGCACCTCGTTGAGCAGCTCGTTGCCGCCGCCATGGTGCAGCCACGCGTACATCTGCCGGCTGTTGAGGCCGAACGGCACCGCGGTGCCGAAGGTGAACGCCGGGTCCTTGCCCCAATAGTAGTACATCGCGGTATTGCCCATCTCGACGGTGCCGTTCTGCACCGCATCGAGCACCTGCAGCCCCGGCACGATCTCGCCCGCCGCGAACGGCTGGATCTGGAACTTGTTGTCGGTGATCTCGGCAATGCGCTTGCAGAAGAACTCGACCCCGCCGTAGAGCGTATCGAGCGACTTCGGCCAGCTCGCCGTATTGCGCCACTTGATCTCCGGCGTCGACTGCGCAATGGCCGGCGCGGCGACCGCGGATGCCGCAACACCGACGCCCGCGGCTTTCAAGAATTCACGACGTTTCATCAGCTCTCCCTCTATGTTCGTCGATCCGCCGACCAGGGGAGCCGCACCGACAAGTGCGACATATCACCCGTGCGCCGACGGCGCGGTGTATAGGCCAAAATCCCATGTGAGGAAAACAAAAAACCCCCGGGGACTCGGCCGCGAAGGTTAATTCGTCTCCATGCGCGGTCAGGCCCGCGCCCGCATCCGGATCATGAACGTGTCGTAGCTGTGCTCGGCGACCTGCCACCACAGATACTGGTCGCTGCGGAGCGCCACCATCGCATCGAAGATCTTCTTGAACTGCGGGTTCTTGGCGGAGGTTTCCGCGTAAAGCTCGCTCGCGGCCCGGTAGCAGGCCTCCATGATCGCCTGCGAATAGGGCCGCAGCTGCGTGCCCCCGGTTACCAGGCGCTTCAGCGCGGCGGGATTGACCGCATCGTACTTCGACATGCTCCAAAGGCAGGTCGCCTGCGCGGCGATGTGCAGCACCGATGCATAGAGCCTGGGCAGCTCGTTAAACTTGCCGAGGTTGAAGAAGAAGTGGCCCATGGTGCCGCCTTCCCACCAGCCCGGGTAATAGTAGTACTGGGCGACCTTGTGGAAGCCGAGCTTCTCGTCGTCGTAGGGGCCGACCCACTCGGCGGCGTCGATGGTGCCGTTCTCCAGTGCCGGATAGATCTCACCGGCGGCAATCTGCTGCGGGATGACGCCGAGCTTCGAGAGCACCTGTCCGGCAACGCCTCCGATGCGGAATTTCAGGCCGTTGAGATCCGAAACGTCCTTGATCTCGCGGCGGAACCAGCCGCCCATCTGGCAGTTCGTGTTGCCGGACGGCAGGCCGTAGAGATTGTGGCTCTTGTAGAACTCGTTCATCAGCTCGTTGCCGCCGCCGTGATACATCCAGGCGTTCTGCATGCGGCTGTTGAGCCCGAACGGCACCGCGCAACTGAGCGCGAAGGTGATGTCGCGGCCGATGTAGTAGTGCGAGGCGGTGTGGCAGCACTCGACCGTGCCGTTGATCACCGCGTCGGCGGCCTGCAGGGCGGGTGCGATCTCGCCGGCCGCGAAGCATTGGATCTGGAACCGGTTGTCGGTCGCCTCCGCGACCATGGCGGCGAACGCCTCGGCGGCGCCGAACTGCGTGTCGAGCGTTCTCGGGAAGCTCGACGTCAACCGCCACTGCACTTCCGGCATCGATTGCGCGACGGCGGGCGCGGCGACCGCTGCCGTCGCGGCCCCGGCGGCCACAGCCGTGAGAAACTCGCGACGTTTCATGACGTTTCCCTCGTTCTTGTCGTCGGGGCGCCGACCTGAGGGGCCCTGGCCGAAAACTCCGGCCTCATCCTTAAGGAGCGGTCCGAAGGACCGCGTCTCGAAGAGCGTGTTCTCGGACTTGATCCGAGGAATGCTTCAGAAGTCGCAAGCAGCGCCGCTGCTGTGCGTGCTTCGAGGCTTTCCCGGACTTCGTCCGGGAAAGCGCCCCGGATCAAGTCCGGGGCAGGCTCTCAGCATGAGGAGGTTGGCAACGACCGGGGCTCCGCAGCTGCCGGCTCTGCCGGCCATCCTAGAGCATTTTGCCGCGCGCGTCATTCGCGAGCGCAAGCAAAACAACCCGGACCGGTAAGTGCCGTCGGATTGCTTGATGAGCTCGACCAGGCTCCGTTCGCCGCTTGGGTGAAGCAAGCGAGCCAATCGCCCGGGAAACGAATGTGAACGGGAAGTCGCGATGTGCGTCGCGTGAGCCCTCGCCAAATCATCGGCCTGCGCGGCGTTCGGGCGCTTTCGGCTTGAGCTTGGAGGGGTCGAAGATCCCGCCGTTGAGGCGCTGGTGTCCCCACTGCATGATCTGCAACAGCACGGGTTCGAGCGTGCGGCCGGCGTCGGTGAGATAGTAAGAATAGCGGACGGGATGCCGCTGGTACGGCCGGCGACGCGCCAAGCCGTAGCTCATCAAGCGCCGCAGCCGCTCCGCCAGAATGTTGGTCGGGATTCTTTCGTCGCTCGCCTGCAAGGCCTGGAAGGTGTACCGGCCGTGCCACATCAGATCGCGAACGATCAGCAAGGTCCACTTGTCCCCGACAATGTCGAGCGTGCGCGCGATGGAACAGCGCGAGCGAAAGGTGCCGCGTTTTGGGGTCAATCTTGGGGTCACGGGATCCGCCAGCGCCTCCGATTCGGCGAGAGGCTTGCAATTTGAAAGCTAGTCGTCAATACTAACTTGCTCTTTTAAAGTGACTGTCCGCAATGAGTTGAAGTCTTGCTCGCGAACCTGGCTGCGCTCGGTGCGTCATTGAGCGCCGGCGTCAGCGTCGTGGCGACACGGTTCGTGGTCGGCGAGACCGCTCCCGCCACGCTCGCCTTCTACCGGTACGTCATTGCCGTGCTTTGCCTCGCGCCGTTACTGCCATTTGTCTGGCCGCGCCATCGCCTATCGCTCGCCGAGATCGTCAAGATCGCGATGCTCGGCACGCTGTTCTTCGGTTTCTTTACCTGGGCATTCAGCGCGGCGCTGCAATACACGACCGCCGCGCGAGGCGCGATCGGTCTCGCGACCATCCCGATCCAGACGCTGATCGTTGCGGCAATATTCGGCCGCGAGCAATTGACGGCATTCAAGGTGCTCAGCGTGGGCCTGGCATTCGCCGGAATCGCAGCTGTTTTCGGTCCCGAGGCATACAACGCCGAAATGTCGAACTACGCGATCGGCGACAGCCTGATGCTGCTGGGCGCCTTGAGTGCCGCGATCTACTCCGCGTTCGGCCGACCGGTGCTTGGCCGACACGGTCCGCTGTTCGTGATGACACTGGCGATGATGTTCGGCGTCTTGGCGCTGACTCCGCTGGCCGCCGCGAACGGCGCTTTGGCGGGCATGCCGCAATTCAGCCCGAAAGGCTGGCTTGCGCTGCTCTTTCTCGGCACGATCGGCGGCGCGCTGCAATTCACGTTGTACACGTGGGCGCTGCGCTGGTTGTCGCCGAGCCGAGTTGCCATCTTTCTGACGCTCAACCCGATCACCGCAATGGCGCTCGGCAATCTGATGCTCGGTGAGAGCGTACCCGCGATCCTGGTTGTCGGGCTCTGCCTGGTCGTTATGGCAATCGCTGTGGCCAATCGCACGCCGAGTGCGCGCGAGGACGGATAGCACGTAGAAGACATCCGGCGGTGTGCGAAGGAGCTGCCTGCCGCTCGGCGAAGAGCCTGAAATTGTCCTGCAGTGTCAAGCTGGCGGGCCGGGAAAGGCCCCGGAGCCATACGGCTCCGGGGCCTTTGGCAGCGCCGGCCGAAGGTCAGCCGCGTGCGCGGGTGCGGATCATGAAGGTGTCGTAGGTATACTCGGCCACCTGCCACCACAAATACTCGTCGCCGCGGAACGCAACCATGTTGTCGTAGACCTTCTTGAAGTCGGGATTCTTGCCGGAGGTCTCCGCGTAGACCTCGAGCGCCGCCTTGTAGAAGGCCTCCAGCATCGCCTGGCTGTACGGCCGCAGCTGCGCGCCGCTCGCCACCAGCCGCTTGAGCGCCTGCGGATTGCGCGCGTCGTACCTGGCGGTCTCCTCGACGTTGGCGTAGCCGGCGGCGGCGGTGACGACTGCCTGATAGCTCTTCGGCAGCTCGTTCCACTTCGCCGAGTTGAACATGAAGTGCTGGGTGGTGCCGCCTTCCCACCAGCCCGGGTAGTAGTAGTACTGCGCGACCTTATGGAACCCGAGCTTCTCGTCGTCGTAGGGGCCGACCCATTCGGCCGCGTCCACGGTTCCCTTCTCCAGCGCCGGATAGATCTCGCCGCCGGCGAGCACCTGCGGCACCGCGCCGAGCTTCTGGAACACCTGCCCGGCCTGTCCGGCGATGCGGATCTTGAGACCGTTGAGATCGCCGGGCTCCTTGACCTCCTTGCGGAACCAGCCGCCCATCTGGGCGCCGGTGTTGCCGCCGAGCAGGCTGACGATGTTGAATTTCTTGGTGAACTCGTCCATCAGCTTCTGCGCGCCGCCGTCGTAGAACCAGGCGTTCTGCTGCCGGGTGTTGAGGCCGAACGGCACCGCGCAGAACAACGAGAAGGTCGGATCCTTGCCATTGTAGTAATAGGCCGCGGTATGGCACATCTCCACGCTGCCGTTGCTCACCGCGTCGAGCGCCTGCAGCCCCGGCACGATCTCGCCGGCCGCGAACGGCGTGATCTGGAACTTGTTGTCGGTCGATTCCGCGACGTATTTCGAGAACGTATCGGACGCGCCCCAGAGCGTGTCGAGCGACTTGGGGAAGCTCGAGGTCAGCCGCCATTTGATCTCGCGCATCGATTGCGCAACCGCGGGCGCGGCGACGGCGGACGCGGCCAGGCCGACGCCGGCCGCTTTGAGGAACTCGCGACGTTTCATGGACATCTCTCCTTAGGCGTTTAGCCGTTGTCGTTGGACAAAGCGGTGGCGCCCGCCGTTGCGACCGATCCTATAGGAGACAATCGCATCCGGCGAAACAAAAAAGCCCTTAAGACCCTGCGCCCAACCGTTCACAGGCCCGCGATCACGTGGGTCAAGGCGCGACCATTGCCGTCGCACTCCAACGCATGTTTTGCGCGGCGCGCTTGACCGTATTTCGTTCGAGTTGGTTTGCCGTTCCGTGCCGCCGGCTCTGCTTCACCTCTCCCAGCGGGAGAGGTCGACCGCGCTGAGCGTGGCGAAGCGCGGGCGGGTGAGGGGTTAAAGCTTCGCCGCCTAAAGCGCCCCCTCACCCGGATTCCGCGCTGGCGCGCGGAATCCGACCTCTCCCCGCCGGGGAGAGGTGAAACAGCGGCGCCGCTGTGCACCATTATCGGAATGCGCTCTAGTGATGCGACGTGAACGGAATTGGGCCCTCAAGCGCGCGTACGAGCGCGGATCATGAAGGTGTCATAGGTGTATTCGGCGACCTGCCACCACAGATACTGGTCGTTGCGGAACGGGAGCATCGCGTCATAGACCTTCTTGAAGTCCGCATTGGCGGCCGAGGTCTCGGCATAGACCTCGTTGGCGGCACGGTAGCAGGCCTCCAGCACGGGCTGGCTGAACGGCCGCAGCTGCGCGCCGCCGCCGACCAGGCGGCGCAGCGCCGCCGGATTGCCGGCATCGTATCTCGCCTGCATCCAGGTATTGGCGACATGCGAGGCGGAGCCCACGATCGACTGATAGGTCTTCGGCAGCTCGTTCCACTTCGCCAGGTTGATGAAGTTGTGCAGCATCGGGCCGCCTTCCCACCAACCCGGGTAATAGTAGTACTGCGCGACCTTGTGGAACCCGAGCTTCTCGTCGTCGTAGGGGCCGACCCATTCGGCGGCGTCGAGCGTGCCCTTCTCCAGCGCCGGATAGATGTCGCCGCCGGCAAGCTGCTGCGGCACCAGGCCGAGCTTGCCGAGCACGCGGCCGGCAAAGCCGCCGATCCGCATCTTCAATCCGGTAAGATCGGCAACTTCCCTGATCTCCTTGCGGAACCAGCCGCCCATCTGCGCGCCGGTATTGCCGGCCGGAATGCCGTAGATGTTGTGCTTGCGATAGAAGTCGTTCATCAGCTCCATGCCGCCGCCGGAAAACATCCAGGCGTCGATCATGCGCTGGTTGAGGCCGAACGGTATAGCGGTCCCGAATGCGAACGTCGGATCCTTGCCGACGTAGTAGTACGATGCGGTGTGGCACATCTCGACGGTGCCGTTCGATACCGCGTCGGCGGCCTGCAGGCCGGGCACGATCTCGCTGGCGGCGAACACGGTGATCTGAAACCTGTTGTCGGTCGCTTCCGCGACCGCCTTGGCGAACACCTCGGCGGCGCCGTAGAGGGTGTCGAGCGACTTCGGAAAGCTCGACGTCAGCCGCCATTTGGTTTCCGGCAGCGACTGCGCGATCGCCGGCTTGGCGATCGCCGCGGCCGCCAGCCCGCCGCCCGCCGCCTTGAGCAATTCACGACGCTTCATCGGCAAAACTCCTTGGTCTGTGCCGGTCCGTTGACCGGCCAGCCCCCTTCGAGATCAGCCCGTGATCGATTGATCGGGCGGTTATGGCGGAGCAGGCGGCAGAAATCCAGTGCGATGCCGGCCGACCTCGCTGCCGCTTTCGGCGTCCGCGATCGGGCCAGCCCGCGAGGATGCGGCGTCGCCGGCGCCGCCTGCCGATCTCTAGGCCTCGATCACGATCCGCGGCGCCGGCCGCGCCCCGGCCTGCGTGCCGCCGAGCTGCTCGCGCACGGCGCGCGCGATCGCCCGATAGGCTGCCGCCTGCGGCCCGTCCGGATCGGTCGCCACCACCGGGCGGCCGGCGTCGGAGGTCTCGCGGATCTTGAGGTCGAGCGGAACCTCGCCGAGGAACGGCACGCCCAGCCGCTCGGCCTCGCGGCGCGCGCCGCCATGACCGAACACGTCCGCGCGCTCGCCGCAACGCGGGCACACGAAGTAGCTCATGTTCTCGACGATCCCGAGCACCGGCACGTCGACGCGCTTGAACATGGCGATGCCGCGCCGCGCATCGATCAGCGCGAGGTCCTGCGGCGTCGAGACGATGACGGCGCCGGCGAGCGGCACCTGCTGCGCCATGGTGAGCTGGGCGTCGCCGGTGCCGGGCGGCATGTCGACCACCATGACGTCGAGCGCGCCCCATTCGACTTCGCGCAGCATCTGGGTAAGCGCCGACATCACCATCGGGCCGCGCCAGATCATCGGGGTCTCCTCCTCGATCAGGAACCCGATCGACATCACGGTGAGACCGTAGCTGGTGATCGGCTTGAGCCGCGTCCCGCCGATGGTCTGCGGGCGCTCGCGCACCGCCAGCAGCTTCGGCATCGAGGGGCCGTAGATATCGGCATCGAGCACGCCGACCTTGAGGCCGAGATCGCGCAGGCCGAGCGCCAGGTTGACGGCCGTGGTCGACTTGCCGACGCCGCCCTTGCCGGATGCCACCGCGATAATGGCCTTGACGCCGGGAACGCCGGTCGCGGCCGGCCCGCTGCCGGCGCCTGGGCGGGCGGCGCCCCGTTGGGCCGGACGAGCTGCCGCCCCGCTGGAGGCCGGACGCTCGGCGGTGAGCGCGACCATGGCGGATTTGATGCCGGGCAGCGCGCGAACGGCGGCTTCCGCGGCCTTGCGCACCGGTTCCCAGCGGGGAACCGCATCCGCCTCGACGCCGATCGAAAAGAACACCTTGCCGTCGCTGACCACGATCTCCGACAGCACGCCGGCCTGCGGCAGCGGCGTGCCGTCGGGTCCCTGCACGTTCGCGAGGCTCGCGAGGACCTCGTCCTTCGACGCCATCACCGTCTCTCCACAAGTCGGGGCAGATCGCACATGCGCCTTGAAGGCTTTCGCCGCAAGATGCTTGTGCAGCAAGCTCGTCTGCAAACCGATGCAATGATCTTGCTCGGATTTTAACTTGTAGACCGCACCGGAGGGAACGCAAGCGGAAGCCGAGGCCTTAATGCGTATCGCCGTACTCGGCGAATTCGGATGCCTCGATATAACGCGCGGCGTCTGAAGTTGCTGTATCAAGGTCGGCGACAGTAGCCGTTGTCCCTCGAACTCGCCCTTGTCGAGATGCAGACGAAGCCAGTTCGCGAGGCTCGCAATTGAGGTGTTGATGCCACCGGCGGCGGTCGCGCGGATCGGCCAGGGTTTCACGCGCAGGCGGGTGCCCCGGTCAACCAGTCCACCGGCCAGATCCTCGGTGCCACTTCAGCCGCGCGGTCTCGGCCTGCTCGGGCTTCATCTGGCCGTGACCCTCGGAAACGCGTGCTCCGATAGTAATCTGCGCAAGCTGGCCAACGCATCGGGCCTACCCAAAATGGAACGCTGCCTGGTGGTCCATAGCGCGCGCCCTATGTGACCGGACCTATTGACGCTCGCCCTTCTTGAGTACCCTCTCGCCCTTCTTGAATACCCTGAAGCCACGCCCGAACGGATCGAAAGGCTCTGTGCTGCGCCTGAGTACCCTGAAGCCAGGCCCGAACGGATCGAAAATCTCCACCGTCAACCTCATCCCAGCCGGCTTCTTCGCTCTCCTTTTTGCCGCTTTCTTCGCGGCTGATTTCTTCGACTTTGATGCCTTCTTCGCCATGGGCTTGCTCCTTCGGTTATTGCGACGGGATCAGTTGCACTTCGCGGCTCTTGACCTGATCGATGGCCTCGACGGCTAGCCGTTCGGCGGGTGTGCCACTCCCGGTGACGCGCGCTCCCAGGTACAATCCGTAACGCGCCCCACGACCGCGAGGGGGGACTATTGTTCCTGGCCCCCGATCAGGCGAAAATCCGAAGCGCCGGATCGGGGCGACCTCGTCGACGCCAATCCCGGCGATTGCCAAGCCAATCGCCACCCCATGCCTGTCGATGCGGTCCGCGCTGGCCTTCAGGTTGGCGTTCGCGAACTGAAAGCGGTCGTTGATGGGAGTGAATTCGACCCTGGGGTTGGCGGAAATGTTAACCGCCGTGGTGAACGTCAACTTGTCCACCATCGTGGGCGGCCCCCTGCCTTGCTGCGCGGCCGGGCCCCCTAGGCCGCCAAACACGGTGAGTTCAATAAAAGTTCTGACTGTTTTGGCGACGCCCACACGGCCCGCGATCGGATAGATGTAGTTCTTCCAGACTATCCTTCCGTCGCAGTAGCGCTCGCCATAGCGGTTGGGCCTGTTCAGCTGCGTGACCAAGAAGCCAAACGTGTCGGTGCTGGTGAACGTCCGCTCATTGGCCCGCGTGCGTAGTGCGCCGGCATTGACTCCGAACGTCAATCTGGGTGTTGTGAACGTCTTCACCAGGTTGATGTCGGTGGTGAGATCGTTCTTTTCGGTCATCTGAAGATCGAAATTGTAAGCTATGGCGGTCTCGGCGAATAAGTTAATTAGGCGCCGAACCTCGACGTACCTTGGTCCGGGGAATAGGCGCGGGTGAAAGTCGGAGATCAAGTCGGGGTCGCTGTCGTATTGGCTTAAAAGTACCCCCGCCTCGGCACTGCCGCGCTCGGCCCAGTCCTTGAGCTTGTCCTTGATGATATCGGTCAGGGCCTCTCGCGTCTCGCAGCGTATTTGTTTCACGATGTCGGGGGTATCGACGCCAGTCACGTCCTCAGGCACAGGATGGATCGCGCAACCTGCAAACAGCGGCACAGCTGCTAACATTGCGACAAAACGAACGGACATTGCTCCCCCCTTAGTACCACTCCCGCTTGATGATACGCCCATGAGGCGAGAATGCTGTGACATTCGCGCAACTATGGCGTGAAATCTTGGTACCCCGCTCGCCATCTGCAAACCAGAACGCGTCGCGTGCTTGTTGGGCGTTTTATCCGGATCTCACGCACAGGATTCCGCCCGCGGTAAAGCACCGCTACCTCGCGATGCAGAACAGTCCTCATGCGGTTCACCCTGAGAACGGAACGGGTGGCTGCCTACCGCGCGCGGCCCGCCAAATGGATCAAGGTGCGAACAACTCACAAGGGGCATCTCCGTTTGAGAGACGCTGAGTCATTCAGGATCGGGGAAAGCAATGCGCTTGGGGGTCTTGTGCACCGTCCCGTCAAGACGGAACCCCATGGCTTCGCTCAGTTGACGCGGGCGCGGAGCTGACGCAATGACGTTCGGCCAGCCCCGGATGTATGGATGAGCGCGCGCGGGGCAAAGGGAGGGACACGATGGCGAAGGTGGCGTTTCTCGGCCTCGGGGTGATGGGTTATCCGATGGCGGGGCATCTGAAGAAGAAGGGCGGGCACGACGTGACGGTTTACAACCGCACCTTCGCCAAGGCCGAGAAGTGGGCGGCCGAGCACGGCGGGCGCGCCGCCAAGACCCCGCGCGAGGCCGCCGCGGGCCAGGACTTCGTGATGATGTGCGTCGGCAACGACCACGACGTGCGCGCGGTCGCGCTCGGCGAGGACGGAGCGTTCTCCGGCATGGGGAAAGGCCAGGTGTTCGTCGACCACACCACCGCGTCGGCCGAGGTTGCGCGCGAGCTCTACGCGGCCGCCAAGCAGGGCGGCTTCGAGGCGATCGACGCGCCGGTCTCGGGCGGCGAAGCCGGCGCGCAGAACGGCGTGTTGACGGTGATGTGCGGCGGCGAGCAGGAGCCGTTCGGGCGGGCCGAGAAGGTGATCGCCGCCTATGCCCGCATGTGCCGGCTGCTCGGCCCCGCCGGATCCGGCCAGCTCGCCAAGATGGTCAACCAGATCTGCATCGCCGGGCTGGTGCAGGGGCTCTCGGAGGGCATCCACTTCGCGCGGCGCGCCGGGCTCGACATCGAGGCGCTGATCGACACCATCTCGAAAGGCGCGGCGCAGTCCTGGCAGATGGAGAACCGCTACAAGGCCATGATGGCGGGAAAATTCGACTTCGGCTTCGCGGTCGACTGGATGCGCAAGGACCTGTCGATCTGCCTCGCCGAGGCGCGCCGCAACGGCGCCAACCTGCCGGTCGCGGCGCTGGTCGACCAGTTCTACGCCGAGGTGCAGAAGATGGGCGGCGGCCGCTGGGACACGTCGAGCCTGTTTGCGCGGCTGGAGCGGTGACCCGTTTCGTCATTGCAAGGAGCGAAGCGACAATTCTTGTAGGGTGCGCAAAGGCGCGGGAACCGCGCCGTGCGCACGTGTGAACCACCCGGAAAGACGTGCGCACGCGCCGCGTTCGCGGCGCTTTGCGCACCCTACGGCCTCGCAATGACGGCTCCGTCGTTGCGAGGAGCGTCAGCGACGAAGCAATCCAGAAACGGCACTGCGGCCTGGAATCTTCGCCGCGCTTGCAATGACGGCCTCGTCATTGCGAGGAGCGTCAGCGACGAAGCAATCCACGAATGGCATTGCAGCCTGGATTGCTTCGCCTTCGGCTCGCAATGACGGCGGCGAAGCGAGTGCGCGGGAGCTCGACTTCACCGCCCCTCGAACTTCGGCGGCCGCTTCTCCTTGAAGGCCGCCACGCCCTCCTGGAAGTCGCGGGTCTTGCCGGCCTTGCGCTGCTGGTCGCGCTCGAAGTCGAGTTGCGCGCCTAGATCGTTGTCGACGCTCGCGCGCGCGGCCTCCTTGATCAGCCGATAGGTCGCGCCCGGGCCCGCCGCCAGCCGTTTGGCGAACGCCGCCGCCTCGTCCGCGAAGGCGGCATCGTCGAACACCTTGTAGACGAGCCCCATCTCACGCAGCTCGTCGGCTTTGACCTGGTCGGCGGTGAGCATCAGCGCCAGCGCCCGCTTCTGCCCGACGATGCGCGGCAGGAACCAGGTGCCGCCGGCATCGGGCACCAGGGCGATACGCGCGAACGCCTCCTGGATGTAGGCGGAGCGCGCCGCGATCACGATGTCGCAGGCCATGGCGATGTTGGCGGCGGCGCCGGCAGCCGGGCCGTTGAGCGCAGCGATCGTGAGCTTCGGGAATGCATAGAGCCGCTTGACCAGCGGGTTGTAGTCGCTCTCGAGCCGTGCGCCGACGTCGATCTCGCCGCCCGGCCCGGGCGGCCGGACCTCGTTCAAGTCCTGACCGGCCGAGAAACCGCGGCCCTCGCCGGTGATGAGAACGCAGCGCACGGCGGCGTCCTGCTCCGCCGCATCGAGCGCCGCGCGCAGGTCGGCATGCATTTCGGCGGTGAAGGCGTTGAGCTTTTCCGGTCGGGAAAGCGCGACGGTGGCAACGCCGTCGCTCGTGTCGTAGCGAACGGTCGTCAAGGACGTGGTCAGGGTCATGTTCATGCCTTCGCGCTCGGCCGCTCGGAGACCTGCGCGTGCCAGCGCCGGAGGTTCGTGAGCCCCTCGGGCACGGTCAGCTTGGCGGGCTTCATGAAATCGATCGCGACCAGCGTCGTGATATCGGCGACCGAGTAGTGGTCGTCGACGACGAACAGCCGGTCCTTGAGCTCGCGGTCGAGGAATTCGAGAAACTCGGCGACGCGCGGCTTGTTGGCCTCGCCCCACTCGGCGACCTGCGGAACTTCCATCTCCTTCATCGCAGGATGCAGGTGACGGAACACCGACGCGACCGCGGCGAGGAGATGAAACTCGGTGCGCCGCTGCCACATCTCGACCAACGCGGCATCCTTGGGACTACGCCCGAACAGCGGCGGCTCCGGGCGCAGGCTCTCGAAGTAGCGGCAGATGGCGATCGATTCCGCAATCACCGTCCCGTCGTCGAGCACGAGCGCCGGCAGCCGCTGCATCGGATTGATGGCGGTGTATTCCGGGGACTTGTGCTGCAGCGCGCCGAGATCGACGAGCTCGGTCGGCACCGCGAGGCCCTTCTCGGCCATGAACACGCGCACGCGCCGCGGGTTCGGCGCCCGCCCGGCATCGTAGAAAAGCTTCATATCGGCCTCAAAGGTTTCGTTACCGGTTCGGGACTATCCGGCAAGGTGCGGATCGCGCCCGCGGCACTCGGATGTTCACAGAATAATTTGCGCGCGGCAACCGCGCCTTACGGCGACGTGCGCGGATGTTTGGCGCGGCCAGGCGGCCGGACTTTCGAACGAAGACGACCAGAGGCCGCGGCGCGCATCGCGCGCATCGCGCTCGTCGGCCGCGTAGGCGCCGAGCGACACCGCCAGCCCGCCTCTGACCATGGCGGCGCCGAGGTCGACGCCGCCGGCCAGGCAGACCGCGACCGCGCGCCCGTAGCGGTCGCGGTCGCGCGGGCGGCAGACGGTCTCGCGCCCGGCAGCGGCGGCGCGCAGCGCGCCGGCGGCCTCGGCGCCGCAGTTCCAAGGCATGCCGCCGCGCAGGCAGCTTTGCTTCAGTTCGGGAGCGTCGATGCCGTAAAGCCTGATCTCGGTGCCGGCGACGATCAGGCTGTCGCCGTCGATCACCTGCGCGGAGCCGACGATGGCGGCAGTCTGACGATCGATGAACCACCCGGCCGCCGCGAGCCCGCCTGCCAGCATGGCGCACAACAGGAACACGCGCGCGCGGCGGGTCATCACCTCGACCATCGATATCGATCCCGCCCGATCTTTGCCGCAAGTCCGAACGGGACGTTAACCACCCGTCTCAGTCCGGCTTTAAGGTTTATAAGCTACTTTCGGTCGCTATAGCGGCATGATCCGCAAGCGCCCGTGACCGCCATGGTAAACGACGAGGGCAAGGCCGCTCTTTCTCCAAGCAACGCCGAGACCGCCTGGCGCCGCGTGACCGCGCAGCGCGTCCGGGAGGCGCGCGACCGCCTGACCTCGAGCAGCGGGACGCGGCCCGCCTTCGACTACGAGCTGCTGCGTCAATTCGCGCAGAACCGGATCTCCGCCCCGTTCGCGGTCATGCTGTTGATCGCGGCGGTCGGGTTTCTGTCCGGACTGTGGACCGATCCGTTCCGGGCCGCGCTCTGGACCGTGATCGTCCTCCTCATCCATTCTGCGATCGCCCAGCAGTGCCGTCACTTCCTCAATGAGCCGCCGGGGAGCATCAACACCCGGGCGTGGCGCATCCGCTTCCTGCTGCTCGATCTTCTGTTCGGCATCGGCTGGATGTTCAACGTCGCGATGGTGGTCAACGGCCGCGCCGACGCCGGCACTTTCGTGCTGTTCATCATGCTACTGGTGGTGGCGGTGTCGAGCATGCTGGCGTCGACGCTTCCGATGGCGGTGTTCGCCACCACGGTGCCGGTGACCGCCGCGGTCGTGTTCGATTTCATTCTGCGGGGCGACATCCACAGCTATATTCTGGTCGCGATGGCGGTGACCGCCCAGGCCTATTTCGCCCTGCTCGCCCATCGCCTCTATTCGACCACGCTCGCAACGCTGGAGGCGCGCGCCGAAAAGGATGCGCTGATCGGCGAGCTCGAACACGCGAACGCGAACTCCGACGAAGCGAGGAGACGCGCCGAAGCCGCCAACCTCGCCAAATCACGTTTCCTGGCGCAGATGAGCCACGAGCTGCGAACGCCGCTCAACGCCATCCTGGGATTTTCCGAGGTGATGAAAAGCGAGGTGTTCGGACCGCATGCGATCCTGACGTACAAGGAGTATGCGGGCGACATCCATTCGTCCGGCGTGCACCTGCTCAACCTGATCAATGAAATCCTCGATCTGTCGCGGATCGAAGCCGGACGCTACGAGCTCAACGAGGAACCGGTGGCGTTGACGGCGGTGGCGGAGGATTGCCACCACCTGCTCGATCTGCGCGCCAGGAACCGCGACATCACGATCTACCAGGCGTTCGAGCCGGATCTGCCGCGCCTATGGGCGGACGAACGCGCGGTGCGCCAGATCTGCCTCAATCTGTTGTCCAACGCCATCAAGTTCACGCCGCAAGGCGGCGAAGTCTGGCTGAAGGTGGGCTGGACCGCCTCGGCCGGTCAGTACGTGACCGTCAAGGACAACGGCTCCGGCATTGCCGAGGACGAAATCCCGATCGTGCTTGCCTCGTTCGGGCAAGGCACCAACGCCATCAAGTCGGCGGAGCAAGGTGCCGGGCTCGGCCTGCCGATCGTCAAGGGTCTTGTCGACCTGCACGGCGGCAGCCTCACGCTGAAATCCAAGCTGCGCGAGGGCACCGAGGTGATCGTCACCTTCCCGCCGGACGCGTCATGTCGGCGCTCGGGCCGCTGGCGGTGGCGGCGCCTCCGATCGCGCCGCAGGCCGGTGCGGCCTTGGGAGGCGCCGACGCACCGGCGCAGCCCCTGTCGAGGACCGGCACCTGACGCACGCTTTCGTGCCTCCGGTTTGAAGGGGATCGTCGTTGCGTTCGTCGCGATGCGCCCTATGTTGGGGCTCACCGCCAACGCGCCACGAACATGGTCCCTGTCGATTCGCCCTGCACCAAGATCTGCACGATCGATCCGGCATCCGGGCTGTGCATCGGCTGCGGACGCACGCTGAGCGAGATCGCACAATGGGCGGCGTTGATCGCGAGCGATCGCCGCCGCATCATGGCCGAGTTGCCGGCGCGGATGGCGCGTCGTGACCGCAAACCGGTGGCGGAGGCCGAGGTCGGGTGAGCAGCCCTCCCGCAACTCACCGCCGGCTGTTCTGGGGCTTGATGATCGGCCTCGGGCTCGGCCTTCTCATCCTGGTCGCGCGTCACGACCAGGGGATGGTCGCGGGCCTCGGCATCGACGATTTCGGCAGCCTGGTGATCCGGGTCGCGTTGCTGGTGTTTTTTGCCGGGGCGGTGTTCGCGCTGTTTCGCCACCGGCTTTCGGCGGCGATCGAGGCGCTCATCTTCTGGCTGCTGGTCGGGCTCGTACTCGCCGCGGGCTACACCTACCGCCACGACCTGCGCGATCTCGCCGACCGCATCATGGCGGAGCTGGTGCCCGGTCGGGCTTCGGTGCGGGGCAGGACGGTCGAGATCGCGCGCGCCCAGCGCGGCGAGTTCCAGGTGGTCGCGGAGATCAACGGCTCCCGCATCTCGACCGTGCTCGACACCGGAGCAAGCGCGGTGGTGCTGACCCAGGAGGCGGCAAAGGCCGCCGGCCTGCCGCTCGAGGTCCTGAGCTACAGCGTCAACGTCGAGACCGCGAACGGCCGCACCCGCGCCGCTCCGGTCACGCTCGATCGCGTGTCGGTCGGGCCGATCGTCGAGCGGGCGGTGCCGGCGCTGGTCGCGCAACCGGGGCAGTTGCGAACCAGCCTGCTCGGCATGAGCTTCCTCACCCGCCTGCAGGGCTGGGAGGTGCGTGGCGACAAGCTGATCCTGCGCGGGTATCCGTAACGCTTGCGGTGGCGCCAGATTCTGACTCGTCATGCCCGGGCTTGACCCGGGCATCCATCATTCTTCGCAAGAGTTTTGTTGAAGAGATGGATTGCCGGGTCAAGCCCGGCAATGACGATCGTTCGCTAGGCTGCCGCGTCGATGTCTCGCCGATCGACGGCTCTTGACTCTCACTCGTCATGCCCGGGCTTGACCCGGGCATCCATCATTCTTCGCAAGAGTTTTGTTGAAGAGATGGATTGCCGGGTCAAGCCCGGCAATGACGATCGTTCGCTAGGCTGCCGCGTCGCTGTCCCGCCGATCGACGGCTCTTGACTCTCACTCGGCATGGGCGGGCTTGACCAGCCTTTTGCCGGGCATCCACGTCTTTCTTCTGTTCGCATCGGCACGAGCAAGATGTTGATGGCCGGGACAACCCTCGCAATCGCTGTGGCGATTGCTCGCCCGGCCATGACGGACTACCACACCAGGCTCGCCAGAAAGCGCAGGCCGACCGCGAGCAGGAACATGCCGAACGCGATCTCCAACTGCCGGCGCGGCAGCGCGTGCGCCAGCCGCGCCCCGAGCGGCGCGGTCGCAGCGCTGATCGGCGCCATCAGGGCGACGCCGATCAGCGACACGAATCCGATCGAAAGCGACGGCAACGATGGCTGATGCGGCAGGCCGGCGAGCACGTAGCCGAGCGTGCCGGCGACCGTGATCGGCACGCCGACGCCGGCCGAGGTCGCCACCGCCGCATGGATCGGCTTGCCGTAGAGGGTGAGCACCATGCTGGAGATCGAGCCGCCGCTCACCCCCATCATCGAAGACGAAAGCCCGATCAGGAAGCCGTAGGCCGCCATGGCGACGCGGCCCGGAAGCTCGCTTGCGATCCGCCAGCTCTCGCGGCCGAGCAAGAGCTTGGCGGCAATGACGCCGGCGACCAGCACGAACGCCAGCTTGAGCAGCGCGCCCGGCGCCAACGCCGCCGCCAGCGATCCGACCGCAACGCCGGCAACCGCCGGCAGCGCCCAAACCCGCACGATGCGCGGGAGCACCGCGCCCTTGGCGCGATGGGCGAGATAGGAGCGCACCGTGGTCGGCACGATGATCGCGAGCGAGGTGCCGACGCAGAGCTGCATGCGCACCCCGTCGGCAACGCCGAGGATGCCGAACACTTCATAGAGCACCGGCACGATCACGGCACCGCCGCCGATGCCGAACAGCCCGGCCAGGAGACCGGTGACGACGCCTCCGGCCATGATCGCGACCGCCAGCAACGCCAGCTCGCCGGCGGGAACGTCGAGCCCCATGCTTAGGCCGCGGCCGTGCGCGCGGGCTCGCCCGGCACGTCGACGACCATCGCGAGCGCGTCCTCGAGCACTTCGGCCCCCGCCCCGGGCTTGACCGCCGCGGTCGCGAGATGGCGGCGGAAGGCGCGCGCCCCCGGGACGGCATGGAACAGGCCGTGCAGGTGGCGCACGATCGAATGCAGCCGCGCGCCGCGCGCAAGCGCGCGCTCGATGTAGGGGATGAGCGCCGCAGCGGCGGCTTTCGGGGTAGCGAACGGAGCGGCAGTGTCGAACAGCAGCGGGTCGACGTCGAGCAGACGCCATGGCTCACGATAGGCGGCGCGCCCCATCATCGCGCCGTCGACATGGGCGAGATGGCGCTCGGCGTGCTCGAGCGTCTCGATCCCGCCATTGAGCAGGATCTCCAGTCGCGGGTGGGCGAGCTTGAGCCGATAGACACGGTGGTAGTCGAGCGGCGGGATCTCGCGGTTCTGCTTCGGGTCCAACCCGGTCAGCCACGCCTTGCGCGCATGCACGATCAAGGCATCGACGCCTGCGGCCTCGACGGCGGCGGCGAGCGCTGCGAGCGCGTGCTCGGGATCCTGGTCGTCGATGCCGAGGCGGCACTTGACGGTGACCGGCACCGCAACCGCCGCCTTCATCGCGCCGACGCAGGCGCCGACCAGCTCCGGCTCCGCCATCAGGCAGGCGCCGAAGCGCCCCTCCTGCACGCGATCCGAGGGGCAACCGATATTGAGATTGATCTCGTCGTAGCCGAGATCGGCGCAGATGCGCGCGCTCTCGGCGAGCGCGCGCGGGTCGCAGCCGCCGAGCTGCACCGCGATCGGCTGCTCGGCCGAATCGAAGCCGAGCAGCCGTCCGCGGTCGCCGCGGATGACCGCGCCGGTGGTGATCATCTCGGTGTAGAGCAGCGTGCGCCGGGTGAGCAGGCGGTGGAAGTACCGGCAGTGCCGGTCCGTCCATTCCATCATCGGCGCCACGCAGAAGCGCCGCGACAGCGGCGCGGCGGGCCCGGTGACGGGTCCGGCGCGGGTTTCGAGCCTCATGCCGGGTGAGATGGCGCAGAAACCGCCTGCCGGCAAGCGGGAAGCTCTATTGCCTTGGCCATCCGGTCTGCATTCTGCGCAAGGCGCAAGCGCTCGCAATGACTATCTCGTCACCGCGAGGAGCGTCAGCGACGAAGCAATCCAGAAACGGCACAGCAGCCCGGATTGCTTCGCTTCGCTCGCAATGACGATCCCGTCATTGCGAGTTGCACACCGACTGACGGCCGATCCACCTGGATGAAACCTGGGCAATCCCTCATCCTGATCAGGATGACGGTGTTGTCGGGGCAACGCTTGTTCTGCCTCGTCATCATGAGGCGCTCGCCCGAAGAAGTCGGGCGAGCGCAGCGGCATCGTCCAATTGGTTGTGTGGGGACTGGCAACCTTGGTTTGCCCTACGGTGTTGGGTCGAGCGAGCGGCCCAGGCCTGCCGCTACTCAGCTGCTCAGGGTTGCGGCCAAGCCGGCTCCCTCGGTCGCGGTGGGGGCGGCGCGCGCCGTACGAACGCGCGGCCGGGATAGTCGCGCCGAGTATGCGCGACCAGCTCCGCCACGAATTGCTCGGCATAGGGGGCGAGGAATCGCTGCGGCTCCCAGGCGGCCGTCAGCCATCGCCCGATCACCGCGCCGCGTTGAACCAGAGGCGCGGCACGGACGCCCTCACGTGGAACCAGTGCGGTGGAAGGGATCACGGCGACGCCATGTCCTTCCCGGGCCAACGCAATGATCGTGTGCGGGGCCGCGCTTTCCAGGAGCACGCGCGGGCGAATATGCGCGACGTGACAGGCGCCATCGAACCATACTCGCGAGCCAAAGCTGGTGTGCAGCAGCAGCAATGGCTCGTCCGCCAACTCCGCAACATCGAGCGTGCGGCGGCCGCTGAGCCGGTGGTTCTCCGCCAGCACGGCCAACGCGCACACCGGATAGATCGCCCGACACTGGAAGCGTTCATGAGGCGGAATGATCGCCAGGTGAATATCGCCATGATCGAGCCGGTCCGGCAGCCGCACGGTGCCGTCTTCCACGAGGGACACTTCGATGCCCGGGTGACGCCGCCGGTAGGCCGTCAAGAACACCGCCAACGTGCTCTCGATCGTTTGGGTTGTGGCGCCCACGCGTAGGATTCCCGTTTGCCCGCCCTTGAGCGCCCGCGCGCGCTCGCCGATCGAGTCGGCGTCCTGCAGCAGACGGCGACTGCGGCGGAGCAGGTCCTCGCCTTCCGAGGTGAGTTGCATGCGGCGGCCAATCCGATTGAACAAGGGCACGCCGAGCTCGGCTTCGAGCCCCTGAATCTGGCGGGAGGCGGCCGGCTGGCTCAACTGCAACCGACCCTCGGCTCGCGCCAAACCTCCGGCATCGGCGATGGTGATGAAGGTGCGAAGCTGACGGAGGTTCATGGCCGTACTTGCAAATCTTGCAATGAATTATGATCGACAATTGCATTGGACACAAGGATGCGCGACCCGTAGCGTCTTGTGACATCTGGCCCTCGAGGGCTCCTGCATCAGCCGATGGTCTGACCCGAGGGGATGAGCATGCTGATCGAGCTGTTGGCCAATATTTTCATCATTGTGTTCGTGATCATTGCGACCTTCGGCCACGTCTTGTTGTTCAAGGCGCTGCTGCCCAACACATGGTCGCGGCGCAAGACGGCCATGGGCCGGTGGCGACACCGAGCCGCCATAACCCAGGTCAAGATCGCGGGGGAGGCGTACGATGTTCGACCTTGATCAGATTCGTCGCTGATTGCCGCGAAGCGCTTGCGGAGGAGAAGTCGCACAGGTTCGTGCGCGAGGTTGTCGCCCGCGCGGTATCCGAGCCCGCGTCGGTGCTCAAGGGAGTGGGCGAACCAAAGCGCGCCGAAGTCCAAAAGCTGTACCACGCGCCTGATCTCACCGTTCTCAATGTGATCTGGGCACCGCGCATGACGATCATGCCCCACAATCATCGAATGTGGGCGGTGATCGGCATCTACACGGGTCGCGAGGACAACATCTTTTGGCGTCGGATACCCGGCGACAAGGGTGGGAAGCTCGAAGCCGCGGGCGCGAAGGCGCTCTGCGCGAAAGACGCCGAGCCGCTCGGGCACAACGTCATCCACTCCGTGACCAATCCGATACCGCGGCTGACGGCCGCCATCCACGTCTACGGAGGAGACTTCTTCGGCATCGAACGCAGCGAATGGAATCCGGAGAGTCTGGAAGAAGGTCGCTACGACGTGGACAAGACCATGCGGATGTTCGAGGAGGCGAACGCGCTCTACGAGACAGCGTGATGGCGGCCGGGCTCGCTGAAGCCCACGATTATCTGGAGGGTCGGTTTAGAGGGGAGCTCATCCATGAGGCGAATGACTTTGGTGTTGACCTCGGCCTTGGCTTCGGGAGTCGCGGCCGGAGCAATGTGGGCGCAAGTTCTCACGGCCCAGCCGGCGCCGCTAACCCGCACAATCCTCCAACAGAAAGATCTGGAGGGGGCCGACGGGCGAGAGGTCATGATGTATCGGGCGGATTTCGTTCCCGGCGGGGCTCTGGGCAGACACTTTCACCCCGGACCTGAACTGCTTTACGTCCTGGAAGGTGCAGTGATCCTCGAGACCGACGGGCATCCGCCGGTGACGCTCAAGGCCGGCGACAGTGCGCACCTTCCGTTCAAGCATATCCATAAGGCCAGGAACGCCAGCAATACCGAACAGGCGAAGGTGTTGGTATTCCTTGTTGGGGAGAAGGGCCAACCCATCATCACGCTGGTGCAATAACCGGCTGTGCGCTGGCGCCGGCCGGTGCATCCCTACGTGGCCGTCAGCGCAGAAAGGGGCGGGCCGCAAGCCGGGTCGTTTCGGCGCGATTGCGCCCACGACCGCAGCGGCATCCGAGGGCGTGGTTCGGCCGCAGCATCCGGCTTCTCGGACGAACGACGGTGCGGCTTAGCCTGTGCGCACCGCGCGTCTGCGCGGCTTCTTGGCGGGCGAGGATTGTGCAACGCCCGGCCGGGATCTCGGCTTTGCCGGCCCGCTCAACACCTCGCCCAATCGGTGCAGCCGCATCGCTCGACGGGGCGGTAGCCGGACCACCAGATCAAGCTCGCCGCCAATCGCTTCGACATAGCTGCGAAGAGTCGACAGATACATGTCGGTCTGCCTCTCGATCTTGGAGACCGATGGCTGCTTGATCCTCAGGGTTGCCGCAATCTCCGCCTGCGCCTTGCCCGCTGCCTTGCGAAGCTCCCGGAGGCTCTCGACATCCTCCTTGATCTCGCGATCCCGCGCGTCGATGCGCGCGCGGCGCTGCTTCGGAAGAGCATCAATCACTTCACCGAGTGTTCGGCCCATTTGATCACCCTCTCCTCGCGGAGACATCCAGAACTCCGCCTCCTGCATCGAATCGAAGCTCCTTCATGTTCGAATGCTTCGATCCCTTTAGCGTATCCACTAGGGCCGTCCGAGCTGAGGTCCGCATTCGGCAAGAATCCTCGCGGTAGCCAATAGCTCGTCCTGAACCCCTTGCTGAAGAGCAAGAAACTCCTGTTCGAATTCATCTGCAAAACGCACGGTTCAAGGCATCCATATAGCCTCATGGCTATATAGCCTGACGCCTATTTCGTGTCAATGACGCGCGTGCTCTCAGCAACAATAAAACCGCAATTCAGCCTGGATTGCTTCGCTTCGCTCGCAATGACGAAGCCGTCATTGCGAGTTGCACACCGGCCCGACGGCCGATCCACCTCGATGAAACTTGGGCAATCCCTCACCCTGATCAGAATGACGGTGTTGTGGGCGGCAACGCTTGTTCTGACTCGTCATCCTGAGTTCCCCACCGAGGCCCGCTCGACCCGCCGCGGATGAAACGATCTATGTATTGAGGGTGTTCTGCAGCGTTCACTCTATATGTCGATCGTTTCTTGTTAGGCGCTCGCCCGACGAAGTCGGGCGATCCTCGAAGGACGCACAACATAGCCGCTGCACGGCAGAGCAGCATCCTTCGAGGCCCTCGCTTCGCTCAGGCACCTCAGGATGACGGCGTGGGGGCGCCCGAAACCCATCCGCCGCTCGCCTCCGCATTCCGTTTCTTCCTACGAGCGTCAGCGACGAAGCAATCCAGAAACGGCACTGCCGCCTGGATTGCTCACATGGGGATGTGCCGAGTCAAGGTCTCTCACACCGAGTCAAGGTCTCTCACACTTGGGGTCACCTCTTTGTTCGAGCGAGGAGCACCTCTTCGTCCCGAGCGTGGAGTTTTGAAGATGGCGCGCGCAGATCGGGTCAAGGTCGGCCCGCAGGGCCGCCGCGCAGCGGCTTGGCCTTGACGCGATCGAGCACGCCATCAGGCTCCAGCGGTCGGGACGAAGAGCGGTTCATGATGCAAGGAGGACCATTTGCAGTTTTTCTACGATCGAGGTCGAGCCGGTTTCGCGATCAGGTTTGACGCCAGATCAAACTCACATTCGGTCGGCCGCACGAGCGTGCCGTACCAGGATTCCGCTTGCGGCGGGCGGCTCGAGAGGACGAAGCCATTCTTCGCTACGGCTTTTGAAGCCATGCAATCCATCGGTTCGTCCGCCCGGATCGGCCGAGACTGATCGGGTCTCGGCGGATTGGTCATGGTGCTGTTGCTGCTCAACTGTGGGTGAGGTGGCTCGCCTGACGAGACGCCTGGCTTGC
Source organism: uncultured Alphaproteobacteria bacterium (assembly GCA_963788095.1). Lineage (GTDB taxonomy): Bacteria > Pseudomonadota > Alphaproteobacteria > Rhizobiales > Xanthobacteraceae > CAVTXS01. The sequence goes on from CAWBFP010000018.1 coordinate 60,076, forward strand.
CGCCTAGGCAGCGCCCTTGAGCGCCGCACCTTCGATCACGACGCCGGCGGTGACATACTTCCACAAGGCGACCAGCAGCTTGCGCGCCAGTGCGACGATGGCGACCTTGCGATGGGCTTGCGCATGGAACCAGCGCGCCAGTGCCGACCCCGGTTGATGGCGCAGCCAGAGCCAGGCGAGCTGCACCAGCTTCTTGCGCAGGCGCGCATTGCCGGCCTTGGACACGCCTTGCTCATGCGCGACCGACCCGCTCTGCCACGGCGTCGCCGCCAAGCCCGCATAGGCGGCGATCTGCCGGCGATTGGCAAAGCTCCGGTAAAAGCACTCGAACCAAAGCGCAGCCGCAAATTCCTCCCCGATCCCCTTCACCCCCAGCAGCATCGCCAGCGGATGCTCCCGCGTGTTCTCGTCCACGCTCTGGCTCAACCTCGCCAGCATCGCGTCCCGCTCCGCCTCGACCGCCTTGATCTGCACAAGCAGCAGCTCGAGCCGGTCGAGCTCGCGGCCGATCTGCGCCCTCAGCTGCTGGGGCAGCTCACGCCCGTCCGCCGTGCGCAGCGCCTCCAGCCGCGCCCGTCGATCGCGCCGCAACGGGGCATAGCCAGAGATCCCTTGCGCCAGCAAAAGTCCCTTGATCCGGTTGACATGCCGGATCCGCTCGTCGAGCAAGACCTCGCGCTCACGGCCGATCCGGCGGCGGTCCTCTTCCTCGGCGCAAGGGGCTACCACCATCGAGCACACCCGCGGTTCGCCCCGCTTGTAGGCCAGCAGCACCCGCAACAGCGCCTCACCGTCGATCTTGTCAGTCTTCGCCCGCCGCCGCCGGCGCGGCACCGCAACCGAGGCGGCGTCCACCACATGGCTCTCGATCCCCTCCTGCTGCAGCACGCGGTGCAGCGAGAACCCGTCCAGCCCCGCCTCCTGGATCGTAATGATCGGATAGTTCTTGCCGGTGCGCGCAAACGCCTTGCGCTGCAGCTGCGCAAACTTCGCCAGCAGCGCCACGAGATCTCCCGCCGCAACGCCGTGCTTCGACATCTTTTCGCCGTTGCCCGGCGACAGCGAAGTGATCAACCAAGTCGAACGGCTCAGTTCCAACGAAACAAAAATTGCGCCAAGATGCGTTCGGATAGCGGTCGGTTCAGTGTCAGCGATACGATCAGCGAGCAACATCGGTCGTCCTCCAGGTTGAGTGGGTTGAAGCAACCTCAGTCTGGACCTGGACTCGGCTGCTATCCACTCCCCATGGAATCTTCGCTTCGCTCGCAATGACGGCGCGCTCTGGCCGCGCTTCCGATCAGGATGCGGGAAGTTTAAGGATTCCAACCGCCGCTGCCGTAGGGCCGCGTGATGACCTCGAGGAGATGCCCGTCGGGGTCTTGGAAATAGAGACCACGTCCACCGTCGTGGTGATTGGTCTCGTTCACCTTGGTTTGTGCAGGATCGGCCCAGTAGGTGAGTTTCTTGTCGCGGATGCGGCCGAAGATTGCATCGAACTCCGAGTCGCTGACGAGAAAGGCATAGTGTTGCGGAGTAATCTCGTCGTCCGTGTTCATGAAGTCGATGTTGGCGCCGTTGTCGGTGACGACCATCCAAAACGGCCCCCATTTTTTCGGCGCGGGGAGAGACAGAAGATCGGCCAGGAAGGTTGCCGACTTGCGGCTATCACGGGCCGCTACGATGGTGTGGTTGAATTCGACTGACACGCGCGCTCCTTGGGCAAGGCGGGGTGATTTGGCGGAAAAACGGCTGACGAGACGACCGGTTCCCTGGCCTCACCGGGTTTCTACCGGACTTGCGCCGCACGCGCCGGCCGGCGCATCCCGACGTGGCCGTCATATGTGCCAAAGGTCCATGCGCCTCGGGTGGCCGCCTTCGCATGGCCAAGCGGGCGCTCAACGGGCGCGTGCGGCCTGGCGGTCCGATGCGGCGCGGCCGGAAATCTCGCGTTCGTCCCGATCGTCCGTAGGCGCCAGCGCCGCCGCGATGGCGTCGTCCACCTTCTCCAGCCAGACGAACCGCACCTTGTTGCGCGCGGTCTCCGGCACGTCCTCGAGGTCCTTCTGGTTGCGCGCCGGCAAGAGCACGGTGGTGATGCCGGCGCGCGTCGCCGCCAGCGCCTTCTCCTTCACGCCGCCGATCGGCAGGACGAGGCCGCGCAGCGAGATCTCGCCCGTCATCGCCGTGTCGTTCCGCACGGTGCGCCCGGTGAGCAGCGAGACCAGCGCCGTGAACATCGCGACGCCGGCGCTGGGCCCATCCTTGGGGACGGCGCCCGCCGGCACGTGGATATGCAAGTCGGATTTCTCGAACAGCTTTGGATCGATGCCGAGCTCTTGCGCGCGCGCTTTCACCAACGTCAAGGCGGCCTGCGCGCTCTCGCGCATGACGTCGCCGAGTTGCCCGGTCAGGATGAGCTTGTTTCGTCCCGGCACGCGGGTCGCCTCGACGAACAAGATGTCGCCGCCGGTCGCAGTCCAGGCGAGCCCGGTCGCGACGCCCGGCACGCTCACCCGCATCCCCACCTCGTTTTCGAATCGCCGCGGCCCGAGGATCGCCGGCAGCCCCGCGGCGTCGATGCGCATGCGCTCGCTACTGCCCTCGGCGATCTGCGTCGCCACGTAGCGGCAGACCGCGCCGATATGCCGCTCGAGATTGCGCACGCCGGCCTCGCGCGTGTAATCGGTGATGATGGTGCGGATGGCACCCTCGGCGATCTCGCACTGCTCCGCCGCAAGGCCGGTGGCCTCGAGCTGGCGCGCAAGCAGATAGCGCTTGGCGATCTCCAGTTTTTCATCTTCGGTGTAGCCCGGCAGCTCGATCACCTCCATGCGGTCGCGCACGGGACCGGGAATCGGATCGAGCATGTTGGCGGTGCCGATGAACATCACCTTCGAAAGGTCAAAGGCCACCCCGAGGTAGTTGTCGCGGAAGGTCGCGTTCTGCTCGGGGTCGAGCACTTCGAGCAGCGCCGAGGACGGATCACCGTGGAACCCGACGCCGAGCTTGTCGACCTCGTCGAGCATCATCACCGGGTTGCGGGTGCCGGCCTTGCGGATCGATTGGATGATGTTGCCAGGCATCGCGCCGATATAGGTCCGCCGATGGCCGCGGATCTCGGCCTCGTCGTGCACTCCGCCGAGGCTGAGCCGCGCGAACTTGCGGCCGGTCGCCCGCGCGATGCTTTGTCCGAGCGATGTCTTGCCGACGCCCGGCGGCCCGACGAAGCACAGGATCGGGCTCTTGCCCTCGGGATTGAGCTTGCGCACGGCCAAGTACTCGAGGATCCGGCGCTTGACCTTGGGCAGCCCGTAGTGATCCTCGTCGAGGGTACGGCGGGCCTCGGCGACGTCGATCAACTCCGGGTCGAGCTTGGTCCACGGCAGCTCGATCAGCCACTCGAGATAGCTGCGGATCATGCCGTGCTCGGGCGAAGCCTCCGGCATGCGTTCGAGCCGCTTGAGCTCCTTCTTCGCCTGCTCCTCGGCTTCTTTCGGCATTCCAGCTTTTTCGATGGCCTCGCGCAGAATCTCGGTCGACTTGGCATCGTCCTCGCCGAGCTCCTTCTGGATCTGCCGCAGCTGTTCCCGCAGGATGTGCTCGCGCTGCTGCGATGACAGCGTTTGCTGGGTCTGCTCGCCGATCTGTTTCGACAGCTTCAGCACCTCGATGCGTTGCGCAAGCAGCGCCAGTATCTTGTCGAGACGCTCCCTGACGTCGAACGTCTCCAGCACTTGCTGCTTTTCCTCGGGCTTGATGTCCATGATGCCGGCGATGAAGTCGGCGAGCATGGACGGCGAGTCCGCCTGGTCGATGGCCTGGAGCATTTCGGCCGGCACGTTCGGCAAGAGCTGCAGCGCCTCGCGCGCCCGCGCGCGCAGCAGGCGCGTGCGCGCCTCGATCTCGGCGCTCATCACTTCGGAAGTCCCGATCTCCTCGACGTGCGCCGCCAGGAACGCGTAGCCGGGCAGGAACTCGATGACGCGGAATCGTCGCACGCCGCGGCAGATCACATGGTGCGTCCCGTCGGGCGCGGTCACGTAGCGGAGGATCTCCGCCGACGTCCCCACGCGGTGGAGATGCTCCGGCTTCGCATCTTCGACCGCCGGGTCGGCCTGCAGCAGCAGGCCCAGCATCTTTTCCGAGCGCGCGGCCTCCTGCGCGGCGGCGATCGACCCCGGGCGCCCGATCGCAATCGGCATCACCAGCCCGGGAAACATGACGGTCTGCCGGACCGGGAGAATGATGAGGGCGCCGTCCGGGAGCGGCGGGTGATCTGCCGCCACGGTTTCGGGCCTTGCTTTTACGTCGGGCTTTTCTTCTTCCGGCACGTCGGCCATGGCGGCACCGTTGCTATGGGCGCTGCTTGGTCAGGCCCAGTACCAGGCATCCGCTCGCAAGCTCCGAGCGCGTGAGAGTGAGCGGCGTAGTTGCGAGCCGGATCCGGCGCTCGAAGCGCCCGTGCGGAATCTCCAGGCGATGGATCATCGCGCCGCGCGCCGCTGCGGGCAGCCGCCGCACGCCGGCGATGATCACGGTGTCGTCCGCGATCGAAACCTCGAGATCCTGCGACTCCACTCCAGGAAGCGCGACAATGATCCAGATGTCGCGGCCGGTTTCGAACACGTCGACCGGCGGCTGCCAGCTCGGCGTCCGGCTGTCGGCCGGGTTCGGCTGGAAAAACTGACGCTGCAGCCGTTCGGCGCGTTCCAGCATGGAACAGGCCTCGTCCCACATCCAGTTGCGCGTGTCGGCGGCAGTCATCGGAGGACCTCCGAGCCAGTTCAGCAAGTCACCCGTGGGCAGAACCGGCGGAATATCACGGCCGCGCATCCGCGTGAAGATGCGCTTCGATGTCGGCGACCACATCGTCGAACGCGGGCGATCCCGTCGTGGGGCTCGCAGCAGCTGCGGCGCGCCAAAGATTCCGGCGTCGCGAGCGCGCGGATAGTCTGTTGCGTGACGCGTCCCTTGACCATGGCTTGACCTTCCGGATTACGGGCGGCGACACCTCCTGGGATCCACCCGCGCCATCGGACTCGGCATTGACAGCGCCGCAGTCGACGCGGCGACGGATCCGGCGTGGGTTGCGAGCCTCATGCACGGTGAGATGGCGCAGAAACCGCCTGCCGGCAAGCGGGGCCATGTTGCGGCACGACAGTCCGCCCTGCATCCTGCGCAAGGCGCATCGCCCGCTCGAACGAATTGGAGGGGAAACGACTCGCAATGACGGAGGCGGATGGGTTTCGGGGCCCCCACGCCGTCATCCTGAGGTGCCCGAGCGAAGTGAGGGCCTCGAAGGATGCTGCTCTGCCGTACAGTTGCTATGTTGTCCGTCCTTCGAGGCTCGCCCGACTTCGTCGGGCAAGCGCCCCGGATCAGGTCCGGGGCAGGCTCTCAGGATGACGAGTTAGAACAAGCGTTGCCCGCCACAACACGTCATCCTGATCAGGATGAGGGATTGCCAAAGTTTCATCCCGTTGGATCGGCCGCCAGGCCGGTGCGCAACTCGCAATCACCGGAGGGCCTCACGTGATCCGTCTCGGCGTCGTTGGGCTCGGCTGGTGGGGCCGGCAGATCGTGGGCTGCCTGGCGGGAAGCCTGCGGTTCAAGGTGGTGGCTGCTTGCGACATCGAGCCCGCCGCAGCGGCCGCTTTCGCCCGCGAGCACGGGCTCGACCTGGTCGAGGGCTACGACGCGCTGCTGGCGCGGCGCGACCTCGACGCGGTCGCGATCGTCACCCCGCATGCGCAGCACGAAGCGCAGGTGTTGGCGGCGGTCGCGGCCGGCAAGCAGGTGTTCTGCGAAAAGCCGCTGGCGCTGACCGCCGCCAGCGCCGAGCGCATGCTCAATGCCTGCGCGGCCGCAGGAATCGTGCTCGGCATCGGCCACGAGCGCCGCTACGAGCCCGCGCTCGAGGAGGTGCGCCGGCTGGCCGAGGCCGGCGCGCTCGGCCGCCTGCTCACGCTCGACGCCAACTTCAGCCACAACCTGTTCCGCGCGATCGATCCTAAGAACTGGCGGCTGTCGCGCGCGAACGCGCCGGCCGCCGCCATGACCGCGCTCGGCATCCACCTGACCGACATGTTCGTCTCGCTCGCGGGCGAGCCAGTGCGGGTCGCGGCGCGCACCGCGACGCTGATGTTCACTCCGCCGGCCGAAGATTTCGTGGCCGCCGAGATCGACTTCGCGAACGGCACGCGCGCGCGCGTCACCTGCCTGTCGTCGGCCCCGTTCTACGGCCGCTTCACGGCGATCGGCGACCAGGGCTGGGTCGAGGTGCAGGAGGCCGGCAACGTCGACAAGGGCCTGCCGTCGACGCTGGTGCACGCCGACAGCGCCGGCGCGCGCACCGTCCGCACGTTCGAATGGACCGACACCGTGCGCAAGAATTTCGAGGCCTGGGCCGACGCGATCGAGGGCCGCAAGCCCTATCGCTTCACGGCCCGCGAGCTCATCGCCAATATCCGCGTGCTGGACGCGATCGTGCGCTCGGCCGACCAGGGCGGCGCGCCGGTGGATTTGCGCTGATGGTCATGGTTTGTGCGTGATCTCTTCGAAAACCAGCCTCCACCTTTCTGGGAGGAGATCGATCGCTAGGCAGCGGCGTCGTTGTCTCGCGAATCGACGGCTCTTTATTCTCACTCGTCATGCCCGGGCTTGACCCGGGCATCCATCATTCTTCGCAAGAGCTTTGTTGAAGGGATGGATTGCCGGGTCAAGCCCGGCAATGACGAATTGGAGCTCAGACCGCCACCACCACTCTTGCCTCTCACTCGTCACGCCCGGGCTTGACCGGCCTGTCCCGGCCATCCACGTCTTTCTTTCTCGCTGTAAATCGTGAAGGAAGACGTGGATGCGCGGCACAAGGTTTCATGCCCGGGCCGGCCAAAAGGCCGGACCCGGGTGCCGGGCATGACGGGTGTGTCAAGCCGAACGGGATCACGGGCTAGGTAACCACCGATGCAGGACGTCAAGGAACGGGTCGCGCTGACATCGATCGTTGCGTCGGGCGCCTTGACGATCGGCAAGGCGATCGTCGGGTTTGCGTCCGGCTCGCTCGCGATCCTCTCCGAAGCCGCGCACTCGTTGATCGATTTTGCCGCCACCGTGATGACCTATTTCGCGGTGCGCATGTCGGGCAAGCCGGCCGACGAGGAGCATCACTACGGCCACGGCAAGATCGAAAGCGTGGCGGCGCTGGCGGAGACCGCGCTCCTGTTCCTCCTGTCCGGGGTGGTAATCTGGGAGGCGGCGCGACGCTTGCTGGCAACGGAAGGCCACGCGGTCGAGGCGACGGTGTGGGCGTTCGCGGTGGTGACCGTCTCGGTGATCGTCGATTTCTTCCGCGCGCGGCTGCTCTACCGGGTGGCGGCCGACACCGCCAGCGAGGCGCTGGAAGCCGACGCGCTGCATTTCGGATCGGACATGTGGTCGTCGCTGGCGGTCCTCGTCGGGCTTGCCGGCGTGTGGCTGGGCTATCCGTGGGCGGACGCCGCCGCGGCGCTGGTGGTCGCGGCATTCGTGTGCCTTGCCGGCTGGCGCCTCGGCAGCCGCACCGTTGCGACCCTGACCGATGAGGCGCCGCCGGGCTTGCGCCAGCAGGTCACGGCCATCGCCGGGCGCGTCAAAGGGGTGGTGGACGTCGAGCGCGCGCGCATCCGCCGCGTCGGTCCCACGCTGTTCGTCGACCTCTCGCTCGCGGTCAGCCGGACGCTGCCGCTCGACCGCCTGGACGCGCTCAAGGCCGACGTGGTGCGCGCGATCCGGCGCGAGCTCCCCGGCGCGGAGGTGTCGGTGATGACCGCCCCGCGGGCGCTCGACGACGAGACCGTGATGGAGCGCGTGCTGGTGATTGCGCGCAACCGCGGCCTCGCCGTGCATCACGTCACCGTGCACGCGATCGTGACCGGGCTTGCGGTCGCGCTCGATCTCGAGGTCCCGGGCGGCATGAGCCTGGCCGCGGCGCACGAGGTCGCCGACGAGCTCGAGCGCGCGATCCGCGAGGAGCTCGGTCCCGACGTCGAGGTCGAGACCCATATCGAGCCGCTGCAGATCGAGGGGCTCGCCGGCCGCGACGCGTCGCCCGAGCGGGTCGCGCAAGTGCGCGCGGCGCTCGCCGACCTTGCCGAGCATCTCGGGCCGCTCTGCGACATCCACGACGTGCGCGTGCGCGACACCGACGAAGGGGAGATCGTGAATTTCCACTGCCGGGTCGACCCGACGCTTGCGGTCGAGGCGGTTCACGACAAGGTCGACGAAGTCGAACGCGCCTTGAAGCGCCGCTGGTCTTCCGTCAAGCGCGTGATCGGGCACGCCGAACCGCGCCGCTAGCGCGTTTCGCGCTCGCGTTGACTGACGGAACCTCTCCCCATCACGCAATGGCTCCCGTCATTGCAAGGAGCGCGAGCGACGGGAGCGACGAAGAGCCGTATGTCCCTTTTCTTGCGGAGGCGACTCGCCCTCGATGCGAGTGCGAGGGTTGGCCCGGATGGGCCGGGCAGAGCCTCAAGCAAGGAGGGCGAGTCATGAGGCATGATAGCGAAGCTTTTGTAGCATTTGATACATCCAAGTGGCGGAATGCGGTGGCGGTTGCGGAGGCCGGACGGGCGGGTGAGGTTCGCTTTGTTGGGGAGGTTGAGAACAGTGCAGCGGCAACCGCCAAGCTGGTACGTAAGCTTGCCGGCAAGTACGCCCGCCTGACGTTCTGTTACGAGGCCGGGCCGACAGGCTATGGGCTGTACCGGCAGATCAAGGGCCTTGGGCAAGACTGCCTGGTGGTTGCGCCGTCGCTCATTCCCAAGCGGCCGGGCGATCGGGTGAAGACCAACCGGCGCGATGCGATGAGCCTGGTGAAGCTGCTGCGCGCCGGGGAACTCACCGCGGTGTGGGTTCCTGACGAACGCCATGAGGCGATGCGGGATGACTCGGGCGCGCGAGGCGGCGGTTGTAGATCTGCGCTCGAAGCGCCAGCAGGTCTCTGCGTTTCTGTTGCGGCACGAGCTGCGCCATGGGAGGCAAGCGGACTTGGACCAAAGCGCACATGAGCTGGCTTGCAGGGCTCAAGCTTGCGCATCTGGAGCAACGCATCGCTTTCGAGAGAGATGCTGTTGGCGGTGCGGCAAGCCGGGGAGCGGATCGAGCGGCTCGAGCAGGCGATCCGTGCGGCGGTTGAGGACTGGTCATTGCGCGAGGTCGTCCCCGCGCTGATGGCGATGCGCGGCATCGATCTGATATCGGCAACGGCGTTTCTGGCCGAGGTCGGCGACCTGTCGCGGTTTCGAACGCCACGCCAGCTGATGGCCTATCTCGGCCTGGTGCCATCGGAGGACTCCACCGGCGACACCATCAAGCGCGGCCCGATCACCAAGGCCGGCAACCGCCGTGCCCGCCGGGTTCTGGTGGAGTGCGCCTGGAGCTACCAGCATCCCCCGCGGGTCGGCAAAGACAAGCAGGTCAAGGTTGCAGCGGCGCCACCAGAGGTCGGCGCGATCGCCTGGAAGGCGCAGGGCCGGCTGTGCGCGCGCTATCGCTCGCTGATCCGGAGGGGCAAGCTCAAGACCGTCGCCGTCACCGCGGTGGCACGCGAGCTGGCCGCCTTCATCTGGGCGATCAACCGCGAGCTCACCACGGCCCGTGCTGCCGTCAGCTAAGTGGGCCATCGAGGGAAGAGATTGCGGATCACCACCATCAGGGAGCCCAAGGCCGGGGCAACGGTGCGGCCAATACGATCTCGTGCAACGGCGGGAGCGCAAGCCGCGGTGGGGAATTCCCGAGGATTGCTTTGAGGCCGATCGCAAGATCGACAGCCCACGAAGACAGGGACAGCCCCGGACGGACATCCGGACATGCGAGAACGCCGCGATGATCAATGAGGATGTTGACCGACGTCTCAAGGCTTCGCTCCCACCCGTGCACGGACCACAACAGCTTGGCCTCCACGCGGCGATCGCGCGGAGCGAGGAACGACCCTTCGCCCGAGGTGGAGCTTGACAGACGGGACATCAGAGCAGATCGGGTGCGGCAGCGCTGCCTGGATTGCTCACATGGGGATGTGCCGAGTTCAAGGTCTCGCACACTTTGGGGTCACCTCTTTGTTCGAGCGAGGAGCACCTCTTCGTCCCGAGCGTGGAGTTTTGAAGATGGCGCGCGCAGATCGGGTCAAGGTCGGCCCGCAGGGCCGCCGCGCAGCGGCTTGGCCTTGACGCGATCGAGCACGCCATCAGGCTCCAGCGGTCGGGACGAAGAGCGGTTCATGATGCAAGGAGGACCATTTGCAGTTTTTCTACGATCGAGGTCGAGCCGGTTTCGCGATCAGGTTTGACGCCAGATCAAACTCACATTCGGTCGGCCGCAGGAGCGTGCCGTACCAGGATTCCGCTTGCGGCGGGCGGCTCGAGAGGACGAAGCCATTCTTCGCTACGGCTTTTGAAGCCATGCAATCCATCGGTTCGTCCGCCCGGATCGGCCGAGACTGATCGGGTCTCGGCGGATTGGTCATGGTGCTGTTGCTGCTCAACTGTGGGTGAGGTGGCTCGCCTGACGAGACGCCTGGCTTGCCGCCTAGGCAGCGCCCTTGAGCGCCGCACCTTCGATCACGACGCCGGCGGTGACATACTTCCACAAGGCGACCAGCAGCTTGCGCGCCAGTGCGACGATGGCGACCTTGCGATGGGCTTGCGCATGGAACCAGCGCGCCAGTGCCGACCCCGGTTGATGGCGCAGCCAGAGCCAGGCGAGCTGCACCAGCTTCTTGCGCAGTCGCGCATTGCCGGCCTTGGACACGCCTTGCTCATGCGCGACCGACCCGCTCTGCCACGGCGTCGCCGCCAAGCCCGCATAGGCGGCGATCTGCCGGCGATTGGCAAAGCTCCGGTAAAAGCACTCGAACCAAAGCGCAGCCGCAAATTCCTCCCCGATCCCCTTCACCCCCAGCAGCATCGCCAGCGGATGCTCCCGCGTGTTCTCGTCCACGCTCTGGCTCAACCTCGCCAGCATCGCGTCCCGCTCCGCCTCGACCGCCTTGATCTGCACAAGCAGCAGCTCGAGCCGGTCGAGCTCGCGGCCGATCTGCGCCCTCAGCTGCTGGGGCAGCTCACGCCCGTCCGCCGTGCGCAGCGCCTCCAGCCGCGCCCGTCGATCGCGCCGCAACGGGGCATAGCCAGAGATCCCTTGCGCCAGCAAAAGTCCCTTGATCCGGTTGACATGCCGGATCCGCTCGTCGAGCAAGACCTCGCGCTCACGGCCGATCCGGCGGCGGTCCTCTTCCTCGGCGCAAGGGGCTACCACCATCGAGCACACCCGCGGTTCGCCCCGCTTGTAGGCCAGCAGCACCCGCAACAGCGCCTCACCGTCGATCTTGTCAGTCTTCGCCCGCCGCCGCCGGCGCGGCACCGCAACCGAGGCGGCGTCCACCACATGGCTCTCGATCCCCTCCTGCTGCAGCACGCGGTGCAGCGAGAACCCGTCCAGCCCCGCCTCCTGGATCGTAATGATCGGATAGTTCTTGCCGGTGCGCGCAAACGCCTTGCGCTGCAGCTCCGCAAACTTCGCCAGCAGCGCCACGAGATCTCCCGCCGCAACGCCGTGCTTCGACATCTTTTCGCCGTTGCCCGGCGACAGCGAAGTGATCAACCAAGTCGAACGGCTCAGTTCCAACGAAACAAAAATTGCGCCAAGATGCGTTCGGATAGCGGTCGGTTCAGTGTCAGCGATACGATCAGCGAGCAACATCGGTCGTCCTCCAGGTTGAGTGGGTTGAAGCAACCTCAGTCTGGACCTGGACTCGGCTGCTATCCACTCCCCATGGATTCTTTCGCTTCGCTCGCAATGACGGGTCCTGTCCATGGCCTCAAGCACTTGTGGCCCTCGCGCACTGCCCTCGCACGTTCATTGAACCGCGGACCCAGCCCGATTACGCTTACGCCAAAGAGCTTCACCGTGCCCCGAAAACTGAAGGCGCAAGGCACACTGCGCAGCATCCTGCGAGACGCCGGTATCTCCCACCCCAAGCATCGATAAGAGGGCCAAAAATCCAAATGCGCACCGAAGAAGCCCGCCCGGTTCGTCTGGAAGATTACCGGCCGCCGGATTGGCTGGTCGACACCGTCAAGCTCGACGTCGCCTTGCACGCGACTGCCACCCGGGTGCGCGCGGTCATCAATCTGCGGCCCAATCCGGAGGCGGCGGCGCCGGCTCCGCTCGTGCTCGACGGCGATGGCCTGGCGCTCAAGTCGCTCAAGCTCGACGGCGTCGCCATGGCGCCCGAGCACTACGTCGCGACCCCCGACCAGCTGACGATCGCGCAGCCGCCCAACCGCGCGCTCGAGATCGAGATCGAGACCGAGCTCGATCCGGTCGGCAACAGCCAGCTGATGGGCCTCTACCGCTCCGGCGGCACCTACTGCACGCAGTGCGAGGCGGAGGGGTTCCGCCGCATCACCTATTTCCTCGACCGGCCGGACGTGCTGGCGGTCTATACGACGCGCATCGAGGCCGAGAAGGCGGAAGCGCCGGTGCTGCTCGCCAACGGCAACCTGGTGGCGGCGGGCGATCTGGCCGGCACCAGCCGCCACTTCGCGGTCTGGCATGACCCGTTCCCGAAGCCGTCCTACCTGTTCGCCCTGGTGGGCGGCGATCTTGCCTCAATCGAGGACCGCTTCGTCACCATGTCGGGGCGCGCGGTCGCGCTGCGCATCTATGTCGAGCACGGCAAGCAAGACCGCTGCGACTACGCCATGGATTCGCTCAAGCGGGCGATGCGCTGGGACGAGCAGAGGTTCGGGCGCGAATACGATCTCGACGTGTTCATGATCGTGGCGGTGTCCGATTTCAACATGGGCGCGATGGAGAACAAGGGCCTCAACATCTTCAACGACAAATACGTGCTCGCGTCACCGGCGACCGCCACCGACGCCGACTTCGCCGGTATCGAGACCGTCATCGCCCACGAATATTTCCACAACTGGACCGGCGACCGCATCACCTGCCGCGACTGGTTCCAGCTCTGCCTGAAAGAGGGGCTCACGGTCTTTCGCGACCAGGAGTTCACTTCCGACGAGCGCTCGCGACCGGTCAAGCGCATCGCCGACGTGCGCGCATTGCGCGCGCAGCAGTTCGTGGAGGACGCCGGACCGCTCGCGCATCCGGTGCGGCCGCGCCGCTATCACGAGATCAACAACTTCTACACCGCGACCGTCTACGAGAAGGGCGCCGAGATCGTGCGCATGCTGAGCGTGCTGCTCGGGCCCGATGGCTTCCGCCGCGGCATGGACCTCTACTTCGCGCGCCACGACGGCCGGGCCGCGACGGTCGAGGATTTTCTGCAGTGCTTCGCCGACGCGAGCGGGCACGACCTGGCGCAGTTCATGCGGTGGTACGAGCAGGCTGGCACGCCGCAGGTGGCGGCGAGCGGCCAGTGGGACGCGGCCAATCGGACCTATCGGCTCGATCTGGCGCAGACCACGCCGCCGACGCCCGGGCAGCCGCATAAGGATCCGTTTGCGATCCCGCTGGTCATCGGCCTCATCGGTCCCGACGGCCGCGATCTTGCGCTCAAGCGCGCCGACGGCGGCGCGGTCGAGCGTGGCGTCGTGGAACTGACCGAGCCCTCGCAAAGCGTGACGTTTGCGGACGTCCCGGCCTCCCCGGTGGTCTCGCTCGCGCGCGGCTTTTCGGCGCCGATCAAGCTCACATCGGAGCTGTCGGCCGAGGGCCTGCGCTTCCAGGCGGCGCACGATAGCGACCCGTTCAATCGCTGGCAGGCGCTGCAGACCCTGGCGACGGCGCTGCTGGTCGACAATACCGCGGCCGCACGGGCCGGCGCGCCGCTCCGGTCCGACCAGGGCCTCATCGACGCGCTTGCGGCCATCCTCGACGACCGCGCGCTCGAGCCGGCCTTTGCAGCACAGGCGATCGTGCTGCCGTCGGAAGCCGACATCGCGCGCGAGATCGGCCGCGACGTCGATCCCGATGCGATTTTCAAGGCGCGATCCGCGCTGCGCGCAGCGCTTGGGCGCGCGCTCGGCGACAGATTGCGTGCGACTTATGAACGCTTGACCGAACGCGGCCCCTACAGTCCCGACGCGGTCAGCGCCGGGCGGCGGGCGCTGCGCAACGCCTGCCTCGATCTCATCGCCGCAACCGGGGAGCCCGCGTCGATCGGGCTCGCCGCCCGGCAGTTCGCGCGCGCCGACAACATGACGAACCGCATGGCGGCGCTGGCGACGCTCGGCCTGCATGATGTGCCGGAGCGAAGCGCGGCGCTCGAGCGCTTCTACCGCCAATTCGAAAAAGACCCGCTGGTGATCGACAAGTGGTTTGCGCTGCAGGCGATGATTCCGGAGGCCGCCACGCTCGAGCGCGTCCAGACACTCACTCGCCATCCGGCTTTCGCGCCGTCCAATCCCAACCGGGTACGGGCCCTGATCGGCGCCTTCGCGCACAGCAACCAGACCCAGTTCAATCGCGCCGACGGGGGCGGCTACCGCTTTGTTGCCGATACCGTCATCGGCCTCGATGGCCGCAACCCGCAGGTTGCGGCGCGGCTCATCGGCGCATTCAAGAGCTGGCGGGCGCTCGAAGGGGTGCGCCGCGCTCACGCCGAAGCCGCGCTGCGGCAGGTGGCGGCGGCGCCCTCGCTGTCACGCGACGTGACCGACATGACCCGCCGCGCGCTGGCCGCGGAGCAGGCAGATGCCTGAGTGCCGCGCGACCACGGCTTGGCGGCTCGCGATGACTCACCTCTCCCGTGGGGAGAGGTCGACCGCGCGAGCGAAGTGAAGCGCGGGCGGGTGAGGGGTTAGAGCGTTGCCGAGACGGCGCTGAGCCCCCTCACCCGGATCGTCTTCGACGATCCGACCTCTCCCCATCGGGGAGAGGTGAAGAAGCGGCGCCGCTTGCGCCAAACCGAATGGAAACGGCTCCAATTTGTGGCCAGACATCCGAGGTGATCGCTCCGGCAGCACCGAAATCCGGGTCTCAGGTCGAATGAGGCGGGATTTTGTGGGATCTGAGCGCTAACAACTCTCGACAAATGGGATTTCTTCGATTCCAATGAACGTGATTCGGAGAGATGCGGCACATCCTTCCGGGCAGGCGTGAGGGGACTTCCGACGGAGGCCGGCGATGGCGCGCGCAGACGCTGCGGGCGCATGCATACGTCCTGATTCCATCAAGGGGCTTGCTCAATCGGTCGCCAACCCGGCGTACCGCCGCCTTCTGACAGCTGAGCCGACCCTTCGAAGAGCAGTCCCGGTCCTGATCGTGGCCTTTCTCATCACCATCGGAGTGGGCGCCATCATTCAGGTGCTCGACCACCGGCGGCTGGCGCTCGGCGAAGCGATCACCGACATCGAGACGATTGCCGACGTCGTCGGCGACCGCGTGGACCGCGAGCAAGCCGGCCGCGACACCATCAAGGCCGATCAGACGACGCTCGAGCGCGCGGTGCCGCCGCGCGCTGCCAGAGCGGCGCAGCGGATCTTGCTGACCGACAAGGAAGGCTTGGTGATCGCGACCCATCCCCCGGAATCCACCGATCGCGGCAGGCGCCTGATCGATATCCTCGGGCGCGGCCAAGCCGTCACCACGTTCGGAGCGCACGCCGGCGTCATGGAGATCGTGCTGCCGGACGGCACTGCGGCGTTCGCGACCGTGCGTCCGCTCAATCGGCCACTCGGCCAGCTGGCGATCATCCAGTCACGGTCGAATGCGTTGCGTGCGTGGCGATCCGACACCGCGCTCACCATCACGCTGTTCGCGACCACCGGTTTCGTGCTCCTCATCCTCGGATTTGCGTTCCATTGGCAGGCGACGCGGGCGCGCGAGGCCGACGTGATCTACGACACCGTGCGCTCGCGCATCGACACCGCGCTCAACAGCGGCCGATGCGGCCTGTGGGACTGGGACCTCGCCCGCGGCCGCATTTTCTGGTCGCAATCGATGTTCGAGATCCTTGGCCTGGCGCCACGGGAGGAGCTGTTGACCTTCGGCGAGGTCAGCACCCTGGTTCACCCGCACGATCTGCAGCTCTACGAGCTCGCGGCGGAGCTGGCCGACGCCAAGGCCACCTCCATCGATCATGCCTTCCGCATGCGTCACGCCCGCGGCGACTGGGTGTGGTTGCGGGCCCGCTGCGAGCTGGTGGAACAGGCCGGCGAGCCGGGAATGCACGTCATCGGCATCGCGGTCGACATCACCGAACAGAAGAACCTCGCCGAGCGCACGGTTGCCGCCGACATCCGGCTGCGCGATGCCATCGAGACGATCTCGGAAGCCTTCGTGGTCTGGGACGCCGACAACCGGCTGGTGCTGTGCAACTCGAAATTCCAATCGCTGCACAACCTGCCGGACGAGGCCGTGGCCGCAGGCGTGCCGTATGAGACAATCGTCGCGGCGGGAAGCCAGCCGGTGATCCGCACGCAACTCACCGGCGAAGGGCGTCACGACAAGGGCGGCCTGACGTTCGAGGCGCAGCTCGACGACGGGCGCTGGCTGCAGATCAGCGAGCGGCGCACCAAGGACGGCGGCTTCGTCTCGGTCGGCACCGACATCACCGTGCTCAAGCGCCATGAGGAGAAGCTGCTCGAAAGCGAGAAGCAGCTGGTCGCCATGGTCGTCGACCTGCGCACGTCGCAGCAGACGCTAGAGCGGCAGGCCGAGCAGCTCGCGCTGCTGGCGGAGAAGTACGGCGAAGAGAAGACCCGCGCCGAGGAGGCGAACCACGCCAAGTCCGAGTTCCTCGCCAACATGAGCCACGAGCTGCGCACGCCGCTCAACGCGATCATCGGATTTTCCGAGATCATGGAATCCGGGGTATTCGGTCCGCTCTGTGACAAGTACTACGAATATTGCCACGACATCCGCGATAGCGGCCGCTACCTGCTCGAAGTCATCAACGACATCCTCGACATGTCGAAGATCGAAGCCGGCGCGGTGCACCTCAATCCCGAGCAGTTCGAGCTCGAAGCGGTGCTGGCGGAAACCGTACGGATCGTGGTCCCGCGCGCGCAGGACAAGCAGCTCACGCTTGCGACCGAGATCGCCCACGATATCGTCATCAGCGCCGACCGGCGCGGGTTCAAGCAGATCGTGCTCAACCTGCTGTCCAATGCGGTGAAATTCACCCCCGCCGGCGGGCGCGTCACGGTGCGGGCCGAGCTGTGCGCGGGGTCGGTCTCGGTTGCCATCGAGGACACCGGCATCGGCATCCCCGAGAGCGCCATGAAGAATCTCGGGCGGCCGTTCGAGCAGGTGCAGAGCCAGTTCACCAAGAGCCACCAGGGCTCCGGCTTGGGCCTCGCGATCGCCAAATCGCTGACCGAGCTGCACGGCGGCACGATGGTGATCCGTTCGACGCTGGGCGTCGGGACGACCGTGCAGGTCAATCTGCCCGGCGGCGCGCGCCCGATCGGCAGCGCACAGCGTTCGCGCGCCGCTTAGAGCCGTTTCCGCTCGCGTGGACTCGCCGATCTAAGCGCTGCGACCCGCACACGGATCGTCTCGGCTCACGCTCGCCAAGCCGGCCACTCCTGACCGCGCCGAAGATGCGTGTGGCGTCGACAACATCGCCTGATCCGGTTATCCTGAGCATCGATCTCTCCGGCGCGCCGGATGTTTACGACCGGCGGCCTGATACGACTCCAGGAGGGATCATGAACAGACTTCTCTATGGGGGATGCGCACCCGGCGAGGATGTGCGGATCCTCCAGATTGAGCGCAAGCCGTCGCGGCGCTGCCCTCGCAGAAGTCGGGGTTCGCGCTGTTGGAGGCCGACGGCGTCTTAGGCCCAAAGACCGGCGCGCGGGTGCAGGAGTTAGGCCCTAAACGGCTTGCCGCCGACGGAGTGGCGGGGCCCAAGACACTGGGCAGCCTTTCCTCCCTTTTGCAGCAGGCGCCTGGCCCGCCGCCGCTGCATCCGATGCCTGGCATCCCGGCGCTTCACCCCTCAGCGGCGGGACCCCGATCAATTCGGGGAGGCCCCCGTACGGAAAAGCGGTGCCTCGTTCGGGCGGCAAGACGTAAAGCATGTCGGGCGCGAAGACCTATAAGGGCTCGGGCGCGGGCGGCGGATCAGGCTCCGGCTCCGGCGGCGGCACGAAGAACTGGTGATGTCGCCGACCACGGATGCCGGCGCGTGGCAGGAGCTTGCGGCCCTGCAAGCGCGCTGGGTCGATGCTGTCCTGCCCGGATCGATCCCGCGCGAGAAGACGGCCAAGTGCGGCTCGTGCGTCATGTGCGACGGACCCGATTTCGCGGCGCGTCGCGACGTGTGGCTGTTCGATCCGCGCGTCAAGTGCTGTACCTATTATCCCGATCTGCCCAACTTCCTCGTCGGCTCGATCATGTCGGACCCCGATCCGGCTCTGGATTCCGCGCGAGAAGTGCTACGGCGCGCATCGCGGCGGCCGACCGCTGACCCCGCTGGGGACCACCCGCCGCTCGACTACGTGACGCGCTTTCATGAGGTCCCCGAGGGGTTCGGCCGCCGGCTCGACTTCAGGTGTCCCTTCTACCGCGCCGAAGGCGGCGCGTGCGGCGTCTGGAACTACCGCCCCGCCGTCTGCACCACCTGGTTCTGCAAGCACGATCGAGGTGCGGTGGGGGCCGCGTTCTGGCATTCGGTCCTGGAACTTCTAACCGAGGTGGAGAGGGGCCTCACCTCCTGGTGCGCCCAGGCGCTCGGTGCCCGGCCGTCCGAGGAGCGCGATCCCGAGGCGTGGGGACCATGGGTGGGGCGCGTCGAGGCGTACTTCAAGGAGTGCGCGATGATCCAGCGCCGCCTCGCGTGGCCGAGGTCGGCGCGCGAAGCGCGCCGGGTGAGTGGCTCGAGCGCCTCGCGCAACGCATACGAGCCCCTCCCCGCCCGCGAGACTGACGCAGCGGTTGCCGATGAACCATAGGTCAGGGACAGAGGGCGCGAGAGCGTGCGCGTGGTCGGCTACAGCCACAGTGATCCGCTCGAGCTTCCGACCTGGCTGCTCGAGGCGCTCGACTGCTTCGATGGCGGCCCGACCGGCGAGGCGCTCGCGCGGCTGGCCGGTAGAACCGGTCGCTGGGTCCCCTCCACGCTCGTCGGAAAGCTGGCCGACTTCGGGATCCTGGATTCGCAGTGCGATGGCCGCCCTGCGAGAGCTGCGGCAACGATGGTTGCAAGGCGACGACGCGATGCTGCCTGCGCCACACCGGCCGGCAGCCCCAGGCTAAGGCGCCCTGCCCAGGATGCGCACGAATGGGCGCGCACGCGCACAGGCGCGACGCCGCGGCGGCAGGCCTCGCGGGCCTCGGGATCATGGACGTGTTTCGCCAATACCTCGGGCCTTGCGGCACTTGCCATGCGCGAGCTCGGCGACCTCGGGGTGGAGGTGTTCGGCGGAATCATTCTCGAGCCCTATGTCGGCGGCATTGACCCCCGCGTGGTGCGCAACGCCCTCGCCATGGGGTACGGCCCGGGCACTGGCGCGCGCTTCGTCTCGTTGCCCTGTCATCACACACGCTTCGTCGCGCTATCGGAGCGGCGGCCGACGGACTATGTGGCGGCCTGCTTTCATCTGGCGCCCGGCGCGGCGATCCCGGATTTGCTCAAGCAGATCCTCGATCTCGCGGCCGCCGCCGGCGCGGTCTTCAACACCGGCCACGTCAGCGGCGCCGAGGCCGTGCGCCTGGTCGAGCAGGCGCGGTCGCGCGGGGTGGCGAAGATTCTCTGCCCGGCGTCGTATTTCTCGGTTGACGAGGCGAAGGCGGTGGCGGCAGCCGGCGCCTTCATCGAATTCTCGTTCTTCGTGCTCAGCCACGCCACCGCGATTGGGCAGACCATGATCGACGACGAACGGCATCAGTTCCCGCCAGTGACGCTGGAAAGCGTGGTCGAGAAGATCAGGGCGGTCGGGCCCGAGAGTTGCGTGCTCTCCAGCGATTCCGGGTCCTATGTGTTGCCGCCGCCTATCGAGGCCTTCCGTGAGTTGATCGTGATGGTTCAATCCGCCGGTTTCGACGACGATGCCATCCGGCGCATGACCGCCGCCAACCCGGCGGCGCTGTTTCTCAGGTCGGGGCGCGTGGAGCACCGTCAGGCTACGTGATCGCCCCGCGGTGCCGAGAGGCGACGGCCATGTTGCGGCATTCCGGCGGGTTGGCTACCCGTCGCTGGCGCGCAACACGTTTCGGATCCAGCCGAGGGCCAGACGCTCGCGATAGAAATCGTTCTCGATATCGTCATCAGCCCGACGGCGCGGGTTCAAGCAGATCGTCCTCAACCTTCTGTCCAATGCGGTGAAGTTCACCCCGCCAGCGGGCGCGTCACGGTGCGGGCCGAGCGGTGCGCAGGGTCAGTCTCGGTTGCATAGTGGGGGCCCCTCGTTAGGGCCAGCCCGTGAACTTGTTGAACACGACATCGTTGCCGCGGTTTTTCATGAAATCGTTGTAGCGGAAGATGCAAGGATTGTTCACCTCAAGCGTTTTCCACCAGTCGAAGACATATCTCGTGCCGTCCTTCATCGTGATCGCAGTCGCGGTATGAGAGAAACCCTCCTCACGTGCCTGCTCGGTAACTGAGTCCACGTCTGGAATCTTGTGGCGGGTCCTTTTTCAAAGCGGTGTTGATCGCCGCGGTCGTGGCCTCAGCGATGCCGTCGCACGACCATTTATACGCGTTCGAGCTGCGATCGGTCGGATCCATCCACGGCGCGTTGGCCATGGCGAAATTTCGGACCACTCCGCTTCCGGTCCAGCTGTTTACGCGACGCCTTGACTTGGCGTCATTGCTGACCGCATCGACAATCTTGCTCGCGGTGATCTTGGATAGAGCCATCGTACTGCCCTCGGGACACGAGACGCGCGCGGCACTCGATAAGCATATCATAGCAGCCTCGGCACGCTAAGACCCGGCGGCGCCTATCGTCTTGCAGACCGGCCCGTGCGGACTTGCAGCTCGGCGCTTGCGCTAGTCGGCTTGCCGCGACGCGCTGTCGGAACATCGCGATGGTGAAGTTCGGCAGCGCACGGTCACGAGCGGAACTGGATTGCACTCGTCGACAGGCGGCATGAGGCTTCAGCCTATTCAAGTCGCGGAGAGATGGTCACGTCGCCGTGAGCCTTCGAATTGCTTAATCCGCGGCGCCTCGCGACATCGGACCATACGGGAGCGCCGGAGGCCGATGTGAACCATGGCGGCCCGTGGCACTGCTAAAGAGTTACCGGCCGCCTGCGCCCACTGCTGCGGTGTAAGCGGCATCGACCAGGCTATTCGACTTACGAGCAGCGGCCAGAACAGTCTTCAAAGCGATGCGAAACTACAATCCGAACACTAGGAGCAGTAGGCATTGACAATCCGCTATGCGCCAATCGGTGCAGAGACATCGACGACCAGCACGGCGATCCGGTAGCGGCGTTCCGCCGGGACAAGGTCACGCAGCATTGCTTCCATCTCGCTTGCGGAGGTTGGCCGCGCTTTGCCTCCGGGCGGGGCGGGGATCGTTTTGCCCGACTTCTCGCCGAACCAGAACACGACATACACGCCAAACCCCTGCGCCTCTGGGTCGTGCGCGTAGAAACGTTCGAGTTGCGCCTCAGCCGCTGTCCAGACCTCAGCATGGTAGTCGCGCTTCAATTCGCTAAGAATTTTTCGACCGGACATTGCTACGGAAATGTCGGCACGACGGTCGCCAGCCATGTGGCCTTCGGGCTCCGCCGATACGCCGAGCGGCACCAGCATTGGCCTGAGCCATGTGACCACAAGATCTCGGCAGACCTCCTCAGGCCTCGGATCGACAAGCCGTGCAAACTGATCGACGTTCCAAAATTGCTTGAACAAGTCCGTATTTTCCGCCCGAATGCGATGGCGAAGGACTGAGAGCTGATCGACCACGAGCGCATGGAGATCGGCCACTGTTGCGGGCGGTCCGCTGCGCAGGGCAGCCACGGTCCTCGGCCAGTTCGGACGGTCATATTCCGCCTCTCGGCGGCGCGCCCGTTGCGCGGTGAGAACATGGAGGAGGTGGGGCCGGTACGATGCGAGAGCCGCATCGTCTTCGAGGCGCGCGAGGGCGGCCGTGGCGCCCTCTGACGGCATCGCCGCAATCCGGTTTGTCAGAGCGTAGAAATAGTCCGAAGCATCCCACGGGTTGATGTCCCCCGACCAACCAGTGGTGGGATGGTCCGCGACAGGCCATAGCGATCCTGTCATGCGCGCGATCGCTTCCAGTTGAGGCAACGACAAACCCGTTTGAGGCTGACCCTCGTGGCGTCGTTCAAAGCCCGAGCGGTCCCGGATTTCGAAGACTAGGCCCGGTCGTTCGCGCGTCGCGGCCTCCATCTGCGCGGCATAGGCCGCAGGCGCCAGCAGATATGCCGCCGCGAGCCACATGTCGCGCTGGCGTTCCCCAACGGTAACGGTGCCACCAAGCACACGCCGCGCAATGCCAAGAAACTCAGCATGCGCCGCTGGCACTCCCATCACGGCGTCAAACATCCCGTCGAGGCAAAACTGAGACGCATTAGGAAAGTCGCGCAGGAAGCCAAGCACAAGGTTCATCCGCTCGGTCGCGAAGGCTTCGTTCGTCAGCAGCTCCCGCAATCCGTCGATATGATCGCGTGCCTTGTCGAATTGGGCACGCGCGACCGCAACATAGGCGTCACGTGCCAAGCCGGGCTGCTGCGCAAGGATAGCTGCTTTCCACTCGAACCCCATCTGCTCCCTTTTCCCGTCCTGTGTCGTAAGGATCGGGTGCGTGATGTCGAAGGCCAACGCAAACTGAAGAAGCGAGGCATCGTACGCCGCAATGTCCGGAAGCTCGCGGAAGCGCTCGGTAAGGCCTGCGACAATCGCGTACCACCATTCGCGAAACTGCTGGTCGGCCGCAAGCTCGACCACTTCCTCCATCGTCGGAAGCCCGTTCCTTCGCAAGGTCGCCTTGAGGGCCTCCAGAGCGGTCGGGAGATTTGGCGCTCCGAGAATGGTGGCGAGCCGCTCATTGGGTGTAGCGTTCTCGTCGACATCCGAAAAGCGCGCGAAGTAGACCTTCGCGAGCCAGCGAAGCCATCCCAGATGCGCGCCACTGCGAATAACGTCCGCATCCCGCTCAAAATCCCGCCGCTGCTGTTCGAGATTGCTTTCATCGGTCGACGCTTTCCGGTCGAGATAGCCGTCCGGGAGGCGGGCAGCGATCCCCTTGTCGCGAATGGCCTGGAGGTCCGAGCGATTGTCCGCCATGCCATAGACGCGGTCGAATGCAGCGGCAGCCTGCTCGTCGGCTGAGCCATAGCAAAACGAGAATGCCGCATCATATAGGAACAGCTCCTTCGCGCTGCCGCCTTCGGCGGTAGCGAGCTGGCGAAGGATGCCATCGCGTATCTCCTCAGCCTTCAATAGATAGAGCGTGTTTTCCTGAAACCGCAGCAGCCGCGCCCAGCCATCTCCACGTGCATGCGCGTTCGCAAGCAAATGGTCGAGCATGTTGATGAGCCGCGCGCGATTTGCGCCGAGGGCTTCCTGAATTTCATCGCGCCCGCTGCCGTAGCTGTCCGAGAATGCCTGGCGCTTGCCGAGCCACCGCAGGCCTCGCGCAGGATCGATATCGGAAATCTCTCGCCATGCGCGGACCAGTGCGCGCGTGTAGAACGAGCCGATTTACCAAGCATTTCGCCGATGAGAGACGTCTGTCCGCTTGCGGTGACGGATGCCATCCAGGATCTCCGGCAGGTCGCTCACAGGCAGGAACTCGGGCAGGAACCACAGAACGCCGCCAGGTAGTTCGTTTTCACTTGTTCCGACATCAGCGAACAGCGCAATGACATCAGCGGGGCCATACGGTCTGCCGTACAGTTCCTTCAATATCTCGACACGAAGGCGCAGCCCGTTGGAACCGTTCCCGAGCTTGCCGTATAGCTCGCGCAAGGCCGCCTTGCCTTCGGCCCCGAGCCGCAGGACTGCGCGGACGGCATAGGCGCGCTCCGCGTAGGTCGATGCCTCCCGCTCGACAATAAAAACAAGGTCGTCGTTCAACGCCGGCTGCGGTTTGCCGAGTGCAAGAGCTCCGTCACAATCGAGCGCACGCCAAAGCCGGCATCGGGCGAGCGCGACGGTCGGAACGGTCAACATATCGGCGCGCCAAGTCCTCCGAAGGTTGGCGCTTCCCATCTTCCTGACCGAAACCACGGGTCCGTCCGTGAAAGCCGGCCCAGCGCCTCTATGAGTGCCGTGCAGGCCTCGCGCGTCAAGGACGCCGGATCGACCGTAGGTTAGAAGGCCGTACGGGGCCGCCTCGATAATCGCACGGCATGTCAGGCAGATGCACCGCCAACCATGCGTGGAGACCGCGCAGTTCCGGTGCGGGGTGCCCGTCCACGCCAACGAGTGCCTGCACGCGCGTAAAGGGCAGGCCGCCGCGAACCGTGGCGGCCAGCCATGAAGCGCCAAGGTACTCTGCTGTAGTGCGGTGCGCGTAGTCGACGCTTTCTGGTATGGGGCCGGCAATGAAGACACGGCGTCAGTGCCGCGCGGACCTTGTCGAAATCAAGAAAATCGAGGCTACGGTAACTCGGGATCGCCTCCGTTCCATCCTGGTCCTTCAGGCTGACCGCCTCAATGTCGGTGATGAGATGGGTCGCGAAAACCGCGCCCGCCACCGGCCGAAGTTGCGCGACCGAGAAGGCGCCCGTTCTGGATCGCGCCCGCTCGGCATTTTCCTCGCGCAACATGAGCGCGGTTGCCAGTTCGAAAAGCGCTGTGCGGGTCTGCGGCCATTCGCCGCCGCGCACCGCTGTATGAAGAAGAATGAGATTCTGCGGGTTCTCAAGGAAATCGGCGAGGCCGCGCTCCTCGGCTTCACTGAGAAAGGCTTCGGCTTCGACGGCACCCATTCGCTGTGCCGCCAGCACGGCCCGTTGCTCTTCCCGCGAGAGTTTCTGGAGATCGAGGACAACCGGCTCGCCGCCCAGTTCAAAAAATGGGTTGAGGGAGGCAAGGTCGCTTTCACCGAGCCAGTCCTGCGCGCGGCACGATATGCGGACTTGGCGAGGCTCAGCCGCGAACAGCTTTTCAACCAGCTTGTCCACCGTATCGCGGTCGGTGCGGCCGGCACGGCGCTCATCGAGCCCATCGATGAAAAGAATCTCGCCCGTCGCACGTACAGGCGTACTGAGAAACGCGCGCGCCGTGACAAACCGCCCGCGCGAAGCCCCAGACGCTTCACGAAAGAGATGTGTCTTCCCCGCGCCTGGGTCACCGAGCAATACGATGTTGGTGCGATCCGTGAACTCCGAAAACGGCAGCAGCCCAGGATCGTGCCCATTCTTTTGGTCAGCATTCACGCGTCGGACGAGACGATTCATGCGTTTCAAAAATCGATGGATACGGTGGTCACGATCCCTTCCATAGTCGGATCAAGAAGGTCAAGGCGCTCCTTCGGGGGCACGCATATCCGGTCCAAGAGTGATAGCAGCCCATCCATCGAGGGCATGCCCAGGTCTCAATTTGGCGCTAAGGCGCCTTGCCCAGGATGCGCACGAATGCGGCGCGCACGCGCGCCTCGGTGTCGGCGAGATGCGGGTCGAGCTGGGCGAAATCCGGAACGTCGGCGGCGCGCGCCAGCAGGCGGCGCAGCTCCGGCCCCGCCGCCTGCGGATCGAACGGCGCCGACAGGCAGAGGCGAAGCACCTGCGTCAGGTCGCGGTAGAGCCGGGCCGCAGGCCGCAGCACCTCGGCCTCCTCAGCAGCAACAATCCCGAGCCGTTGCGCTTTCTCGAGCACGCGGGCGGTGGCGGTGTCGAGGATCTCCGGATTCGCCGCGGCGTGCACAAGCTGCAGATACTGCGCGATGAATTCCAGATCGATCAGTCCGCCCTTGACGTATTTGAGGTCCCAGCGGTCGGAATCGCCCTTCTCCTGCGCAATGGCGGCGCGCATCTCAACGACGTCGGCGGCGATCGCTTCGGCGTCGCGCGGCTGGCACAGGACGTCGCGGATCACGGCGCCGACGCGGGCCGCGAACGCCGGCGAGCCGGACACCACGCGCGCGCGGGTGAGCGCCATGTGCTCCCAGGTCCAGGCCTCCTTGTGCTGATACTCGTCGAACGACTGGATGTGGGTCGCGACCGGCCCGGACCGGCCCGACGGCCGCAGCCGCATGTCGACCGGATAGAGCGTGCCCTGGTTGGTCTGCGCGGTCAGCGACCCGATGAACCGTTGGGTCAGGCGCGCGAAGTACTGCGAGCCATAGAGCGGCTGCGCTCCGTCCGACGCCGGATGGTCGAGGTCGAAATCATAGACCAGAATCAAATCGAGATCGGAGGCCGCGGTCATCTCGCGGCCGCCGAGCTTGCCCATGGCCAACACCGCCGATTGCTGGGCCCGCAGCCGGCCGTGCGCCTGCGCAAAGCGCTCCTCCACGGCCGCGTGCAACGCCCGGATCAAGGTGTCGGCCAGGCGCGCGAACGCTTCCCCCGCCTGCTGCGCCGATACCGTGCCGGCCAAGATACGCGTGCCGATCAGGAACAGATGCTCCTGGCGGAACAGCCGCGCGCGGTCGAGCAGGTCCTCGTAGGCGGTGGCTGCGCGCAAGGAGCGCTGCAGGTTGGCGGCCAGCGCCGCTTCGTCGGGCAGCGCGCCGAAGAACGCCGGATCGATCAACGCGTCCATGACCTGCGGCTGCGCGGCCAGGATATCGGCAAGCCGTGGCGCGGTGCCGAGCACGAGCGCGATCAACGCGACCAAGCCGCGGTTCTGGCGCAACAGCGACAGCAGACGCGCGCCTCCTTGCAGCCCTTCGAGGAAGCGGTCGAGCGCGACGAACGCCGCATCGGGATTCTCCGCGCGCGATAGATGATCGATGAAGACCGGCACCAGCTCCTGCAGGTGGCTGCGCGCGAGCCCCCCCTTGAGGGCGCCATAGGTGCCGGCGAGCCAGCGGCGTACGGTTGCGGAAGTTTCCAGCGGCCGCTTGAAGCCCATGGAAACCAATTGGTCGAGCGTGTCGCGGTCGTCGCCGTCGGGCGGGAATGCCAGCGCCTTGCGCGTGCCCGGCGGCGTCGGGGTGTCCTCGAACAGCTTGGCGTAGTGCCGCTGGACATTGCCCAGGTGCCCGGCGAGCTCACCGGCGAACGCATCGCGGCCGGCGAAGCCGCAGAAACGAGCGAACCGTTCGAGCGCCTGCCGCTCCCCCGGCAGCGTGTGCGTTTGCTCGTCGGCCACCATCTGCAAGCGGTGCTCGACGATGCGTAGGAACGCGTAGGCCGCGGCGAGGTCGCCCTGCGCGGCTTTGTCGATCCAGCCGTGCTCTGCGAGCGCCGCCAGCATCGGCAGCGTTTCGCAGCCGCGCAGCGCGGGATCGCGCCCGCCGGCGATGAGCTGCTGGGTCTGCACGAAGAATTCGATCTCGCGAATGCCGCCGCGGCCGAGCTTGATGTTGTGGCCTTCGACGGCGATCTCGTCGTGGCCGCGGTAGCTGTGGATCTGCCGCTTCATCGCCTGAACGTCGGCGATCGCCGCGTAGTCGAGATATTTTCGCCAGATGAACGGCGATACGTTGTCGAGGAAGCTCTCCCCGGCCGGTATGTCGCCCGCGCAGGGCCGCGCCTTGATCAGCGCCGCGCGTTCCCAGTTCTGTCCGACGCTCTCGTAGTAACCGAGCGCCGCCGTGGTCGAGAGCGCGATCTGGGTAAGGCCCGGGTCCGGACGCAGGCGCAGGTCGACGCGGAACACATAGCCGTCGACGGTGCGCTCCTGCAGCATGCGGGCGAGATTGCGGGTGAGCCGGATGTAGAAGGGCGCCGCCTCGACCCCGGGCGCGAGCGCCGCTGCTTCGCGCTCGAACAGGCAGATGAGGTCGATGTCGCTCGAATAGTTGAGCTCGAAGGCGCCCATCTTGCCCATCGCCAGCACGACGTAGCCGCAGCCGACATCGGGGCGTGCATGGTCGCGCGCCCTGAACTTTCCCTGCGCCTCGGCGGCGCGCAGCAGGAAGCGCAGCGCGATCGAAGTCGCCTGGTCGGCGAGTTGGGTCAGAGCCTGCGTCACGCGCGCAAGCGGCCACACCCCGCCGATGTCGGCGAGGGCGATCAACAGCGCCGCCTCCGCCTTGGCGCGACGGAGCAGGCGCATCGCCTCCGCCTCGTCGGAGAGGGCACCGACGGCAGCGTCGGTCTCGGCCAGCAGCGCGTCGAACCGGCGGTCCGGTTCCGACGTGAGCACGGCGAGCAGCCGCTCGGGCTCACGGCTGGCCAGATCCCATAGGAACGGCGAGCTCTCGGCGAGCCCCTCGATCAGCGTGCGTGGCGCGGCCCGTCCGGCCAGGAACGATGCGAGCGCTGCCCCGCCCGTGCTCTGCGCGCACGAGCGCAGCCACTCTTCGGTTCTCTGACGTGCGAGCTTCGGCTTGTGGAGCCGGGGCGCGCGGGCAATGCGCTGGGCGAGGGTGTCACCGGAAGCCTTGGCGGCAGCGCCGCGCCTGCCCGCCTTCATACGCGCCACTACTCCGCGGCCTCGCGCAGGTCGGCGCGAGGCAGGGCAATCGTGGCCCGCAGGCCCGGTCCGTTGTCCTCGAGGCGCAGTTCACCGCCGTGCAGACGTGCGACCGCAGAGGCGAGGCTCAGGCCCAGGCCTGAGCCGGGCTGCGTGCGGCTCGAGTCCAGCCGCACGAACCGCTCGACCGCGCGCGGCCGATCGGATTCAGGGATGCCGGGACCAGGATCGGCCACCGTGAGCAGCACGCGATCGCCCTGCGGCCGGGCCGCCACCACGATCTGCGGGACGCCGGCGGCTTCCTGCTTGTCGGGCACCGCATACTTGATGGCATTGTCGACCAGATTGGCGAGCGCCTGGCTGACCAGTTCGCGATTGCCCATCACCGGCACCGGCGGCGCGGCCTCGACCTTGAGCTCCAACCCCTTGTCATCGGCGAGCGGCTCGTAGAGCTCGCCGACGTCGCGCGCGATTTCGGCGGCGTCGAACGTGTCCATCGAGTTCCCGCCCCTGCCCGGATTCCGCCCGCGCGATCATCAGCAGTGCGTTGAAGGTGCGGATCAGCCCGTCGGATTCCTCGATCGTCGCCTCCAGCGCGGCGCGATAATCCGCCTCGTCCTGGCCGGTGCGCAGCGCCGCCTCGGCGCGATTGCGCAGCCGCGTCAACGGCGTCTTGAGATCATGGGCGATGTTGTCGGAAACTTCCTTGAGGCCGCGCATCAAGCCTTCGATGCGCTCCAGCATGGCATTGAGATGCTCGGCCAGGCGGTCGAGCTCGTCGCCGGTGCCGGCGATCGGGAGGCGGCCGGTGAGGTCGCCCGCCATGATGGTCTGCGCCGTGCCGGTCATCGCGTCGACCCGCTTGAGCACCCGGCGAATGATGAAGAAGCCTCCCGCCAGTCCGAGTATCACCATCAGGACGATCGACCATTGGCCGGCCGCCACCAAAATATCGTATGCGCGCTGCCGTTCTTCGAGATCGCGCCCGACCAGGAGGCGGTGGCCGCCGGGCAGCTGGAACAGCCGCACCAAGGCGGTGCGATCGGCGCCGTCGGCTTCGTCCAGGCGCCGATAGGACGTTTCGGTCCAGCCGACCTTGTCGAGCGTTCCCGGCTGCAACGAGGCGATATTGCCGGCCAGCGCCTCGCCGGTCGGCAGGGTGACGAGGTAGAGGCTCGAGCCTGGACGGCGCGACCGGTTGTCGACGATCAGCACCAGCCGGCGCAAGCCGGCCTGCCGATACTGCTCGGAAAGGCCGGTGATCTCGGCGTCGACGGTCTGCGTAATCTGCGCCGTGATCAGCCGATGCGTGTTCCAGGCGAAGTAGCCCAGCAGGAAGGCAGCGAACAACGCAAAGACCGTGAGATAGGCAAGCGACAGCTTGAATGCCGTGGTGCGCAGCAGCTTGCCGAGGGCGGTCATGTCGAGGCTCTGGCCTGCCACCAACGCCGGCTTGCCGCCGGCGTCACTTCGGCGGCGAGGCGGCCGCTCCTGCGCGAGCCCACGCCGCTGCGGGCCCGGGCGGTTAACGCGTCACCGCCGGCCGGGCCGCGCCGGAGGCACCGGCTCCAACGCTCCGACTCATCGCGCATCACGAATTATATAACCGGCGCCGCGGACCGTATGTAGCAGGGGACGCGCAAAGCCCTTGTCGATCTTCGAGCGCAGGCGGGAAATGTGCACGTCGATCACGTTGGTCTGGGGGTCGAAATGATAGTCCCAGACATTCTCCAACAGCATCGTGCGGGTCACGACCTGCCCGGCATGCTTCATCAGATATTCAAGCAGCCGGAACTCGCGCGGCTGCAGGACGATCTCCGTGACGCCGCGCAGCACCTGATGCGACAAGCGGTCAAGCTGCAGGTCGCCGACGCGGTAGACGGTCTCCTCGCCGCGCCCAATGCGCCGGCGGGCCAGCACTTCGACGCGCGCCAGCAACTCGGAAAACGCATAGGGTTTGGCCAGATAGTCGTCCCCGCCGGCACGCAGGCCCTTGACCCGGTCGTCGACCTGACCGAGCGCCGACAGGATGAGCACCGGCGTGTCGATGCCTTTGGACCGCAGGGTGCCGATCACCGAAAGGCCATCGCGCTTCGGCAGCATGCGGTCGACCACAAGCACGTCGTATTTCTGGTCGAGCGCCAGCGCCAGCCCCTCCTCGCCGTCGGCCGCGAGATCGGCGACGTGACCGACTTCCCGGAATGCCTTGGCCAGATATTCGGCGGCGTCACCATCGTCTTCGACGACCAGAAGGCGCATGTCGGCTCGCGTCATCCTCCACCTCAACGGTCGTGATTGTAGCGCAAACTCGGGTGCGGGCGCGAAAGCCCTCCGGCTCCCCGTCGGGCGTGCGGCCCAAAAAAGACGAGGGGACGGCGGGCTTTCGTCCACCGTCCCCTCGCGGGGCCCCGGCGCCGGAGGGGGGCGATGATCGGCGCCGGGTTAGGGTGGGGACGGATGTTAGTCCGTCCCCGGGACGTATCCCGCCGGCGGGGGCGACGGATGCCGACGGAACTGCCCCATTTCATCGCATCCTCCCATTCGGGGAGGGAGCGTCGTCAGGCGCGCGCCACCGGGATGGCGACAAACCGCGTCGCCTCGCCCGACTTCACGCGCAACAGCACGGTGCGCTTGCCCTCGCCCTTTGCGGCTTCGAGCGCCTTGCGGACATCGGCCGGATTGGTGACGGCCTTGCCGGCGACCTCGAGGATCACGTCGCCGGTCTTGAGGCCGCGCTCCGCGGCGGGCCCGCCCGCGTCCACATCGGTGACGACGACGCCCTGGCTTCCGGCGCCGGCGACGGAGCCGGCGGGGGCCAGGGAGAGGCCGAGCTGCGGGAGGCCGCTGTCGGGCGTGTCGCGCTCGCCGCGCTGACGTTGGCCGCGGTCGGCACGCGCCGCCTGGTCCTCCGGAATGGTTCCGAGGGTGACGGTCACCGACTGCTCCGCGCCCTTGCGTACCACGCTGAGCTTGACGGTCTCGCCGGGGGTCTGCGCCCCGATCTTCTTGGCGAGGTCGCGCGCATCCTTCACCGCCACCCCGTTGACCGAGGTGATGACATCGCCGGATTCGATCCCGGCCTTGGCGGCAGGGCCATCCGCCTGCGGATCGGCCACCAAGGCGCCGGCCTGGGTCTTGAGCCCGAGGCTTTCGGCGATCTCGGCGGTCACCGGCTGGATCTGCACGCCGATCCACCCGCGGGTGACGCTGCCCTTGTCCTTGAGCTGGGCGACCACGGTTTTCACCGTATCGGCGGGGATGGCGAACGCGATCCCGACATTGCCGCCGGACGGCGAGTAGATCGCCGTATTGACGCCGATGACGCGGCCGTCGACGTCGAAGGTCGGGCCGCCGGAATTGCCCTTGTTCACCGGCGCGTCGATCTGGATGAAGTCGTCATAAGGACCGGCGCCAATGTCTCGGCCGTTGGCCGAGACGATGCCGGCCGTCACCGTACCGCCGAGGCCGAATGGATTGCCGACCGCCAGCACCCAATCGCCGATGCGCGGCGCCTTGTCGCCGAACGACACGTACGGGAAGTCGCTGCGGCCATCGAGCTTGAGCAGCGCGATGTCGGTGCGCGAGTCGGTGCCGATCACCTTGGCGTCATAGCTCTTGCCGTCGTCGGTCTTGATCTCGACCGTCTGGCCGCGCGCCACCACGTGGTTGTTGGTCACCGCATAGCCGTCGGCGGAGATGAAGAAGCCGGAGCCCTGCGACATCGCGAACTGTCGCGGGACGCGGCGTTGCTGCATGCCGTTCGGCATGTCACCGAAGCCGAACCGCTTGAAGAAGCGCTCCATCGGCGAGCCGGGCGGGAACGGCGAGTTGTCCTCGCCGAACGCCATCGCCTCGGGACCGCGCTCAGTCTTGACGCGGACCGCGAACACCGCGGGCTTCACCTTCTCGACGATGTCGGCAAAGCTCGCCGGGCGCATCGCGGTCTGCGCCTGAGCGGCGGCAATCGAGGGAACGTAAACATTCGTGGGGAGCTGTGTCCCGGCGAATAGCAGGGACCCGCCGATGGCGGCGGCTGAAGCGAGGAGAACGAGGCGGCGGGCGGCAAGGATGTTGCGCGGCTTGGTTGGGGAAGCGGTGGTCTCGGGCATGGCGTTCCTCTTCAATCTGCAAGCTCGTGGAGGCGCGAAGCGTCGACACCTCAAAGATGAGGCGTAACGCCTTACGATGTCCTGACCGCCGGATTAAACTTTCGTAAGCTGTGGCGGCACTGTGGCGCGCCAAACGGCGGCGCCGTCAGCGCATTTTCGCATGGTGTTGGCGCGTGGCGGCGCCGCGGCGCCACCTCTCCCCCCGCTTGCGGTCCGCTTGCGGGGAGAGGTCGGATCGTCGAGCGCGAGCGAGACGATACGGGTGAGGGGGCTTGCCGGTAGGCAAGGCGTTCGGCTGACGCCCCTCACCCGGCTCGCTTCGCTCGCCGAACTCTCCCCGCAAGCGGGAGAGGTAATGCAGCGGCTTTGCACCAGCCGCATCGCCGTCGGCGACTAAGCTGTCCGCTGATGAGGTATGCCAGCGCCGGCCCGGCGCTGCGATAGGGCACGTGAGTCATGTCGATCCCCGCCATCATCTTGAACATCTCGCCCGCGAGATGCTGCCGGTCCCGATACCGGCCGACGCCATGTTGATCTTGCCTGGGTTGGCTTTGGCAAAGGCGATGAACTCAGGAACACTCCTGGCCGGGAAGGTCTGATTCACCTCCATGATGAGGGGAGCGCGGTCGGTGCTCGCGACAGGAGCGATATCGCGGATGAAATTGAAATTGAGCTTATGGATGACCGGACATCGCGCTGCCACTGGGAATTGCTACGGTCGGCGCCGCGCGAGAAGCGTGTGCTGGAGGGCAGCTTCATGGTTTCGGCCATCGCGCGCCGAACATGAAGTGGTTGCGGCCACCTTCACGGCGGTAACTCATCCAGTCGGTGCAGCGCCGGATCAGCGGAAGGCCCAGGCCGCCGGGCTGCGCCTCGGTCAGCGTTTTTGCCGGGGTGTGCTCCGGCGCGCCGGTCGGGTCGAACGGGATGCCGGCGTCTCTTACCTTGACGCGCGCCTCGCCGGTCGTGGCCTTCTCGCGGACTTCGATGCGGATGCGGATCGGCTCGGCGCGCGCCGCGCTTCCGCCGTGGGCGAGCACGTTCGCCAGTACTTCATGGAGAGCCAACTCGAGGCACTCGACCTGCGGGTCCGGCACGTCGCGCTGCCGGAGCGCGGTGGTGAGCCACTCGGAAGCGCGCCGTATCTCGTCCCCGCTCGCGGCGATGGCGAGCGTTTCGACCTGCTTGACAGTGTGAATCCCGTTATGCACCGCTCAGGCGACGGCGGCCCGCGCGGCCTCGGCGTTGCTCTTGAACATCGGGATCAGGTGGTTGACGCCGGTGGCCTCGAGGCTCATCACGACGGACGAGTTGGTGCCGACGACCAGCACCATCCTCCCGCCGCGTTCCTGCACGGCCATGGCGCTTTTAAGCAGCGCGCGGATCCCCATCGACGCGAGGAACTTGAGGCTGGACACGTCGACGACGACGCCTTTCTTTGGCGCGGCGGCGAGCTTTTCGAGTTCGTCAGCGACCGATTCGGTGCCGAGGATATCGAGGCGGCCCAAGATGACGATCTCGCGCAGGTTGTCGCCGACGTCGGTATGACTGATGAACATGATACGAATCCGGATTCTCCGGATGAACCCCAAACGGAGTTGGATTTTTGCGCTTTTCCCGCCCTCTAGCAAGCCGGATTGACCTCACGAATCACGGCCGTCACCGGTGTCGCCCCGAACGGCGGCCAAGGGGCTGATCTGGCCATTTTTGCTGGCATCTGGACGCACTTCTGCCGTCGGTTGCTCTCGAAGAGGATAAGCATCGGCGTCTTATGCCGGCGCGGGCGACGGCTGCGGCCATAGTTCGGCGATCATCCCCAGAATCTCCTGGAACATTTGCCGAGCAATGGTCGCCTCGGCTATCTGGAAGATGACGCAGAAACCTTCGCGCCGATCTTGATCAGCTTTTCCTTCAAGCTCGTCAGCGACCAGTCATTCATCGGCTCCGGCTTCGCTGCCGCAGCATGAGATGCCCGCCAGATGAAGGGTCAGGAGCGCACGTGACAACACGTAAGCTTTGATGTCCGGTTCTGTGAGCCCATTGCTGCCGAGAGCCAATGCGACCGCATGTCCGCAGGTGGCGAATGCTGACGCCGCATCCCCGGCGCATCCGCTGGTCAACGGACCGAAACCTGCTTAGCGTTTTTCGGCTGGGCCGGCGGTGATTTTCTCGAGCCGGACCTGCTCGTCCGGCGTCAGCGGCGCGCTCTCGATCGTCAGGGTGCGCCTGCGACGCAAGGCAAGCACGATGGCGCCGATCCCGGCCAGCAGCACCGCGAGCGGCGCCGCCCATAGCGCGGCGGTATGCCAGGCAAGGCGCGGCTTGAGCCGCACGAACTCGCCGTAGCGCGCGACCAGGAAATCGAGCACGCCGTTGTCGCTGTCGCCGGCTTGCAGGCGCTCGCGCACCAGCAGGCGCAGGTCGCGCGCCAGCGGGGCGTCGGAATCGTCGATCGATTGATTTTGACACACCATGCAGCGCAGCTCGCGCGAGAGTGCCCGCGCCCGCGCCTCCAGGGCCGGATCGGAAAGCACCTCGTCGGGCTGCACCGCCACGGCCGGCGCCGCGCCGGCGAGCGCCAAGAGGAGAAGGGCAGCGCGCAAACGCCTCATTGCGTCCGTTCACTCCGCCGGCGCAATCGCCACCTTGCCGCGCGCCGGCTTCGGCGCGCCGACCCGCAGGCGCCGGTCGGAGAGCGACAGCGCACCGCCGACGACCATGATCACCGGCCCGAGCCAGATCAGCAGCACCAGCGGCTTATGGTAGAGGCGCACGACGGTCGAGCCGTCGGGATTCGAATCGCCGAGCGAAAGGTAGAGCTGGCTCAAGCCCCGCGTCATCAAGGCGGCCTCGGTGGTGGTGGTTCCGCGCGTCGGGAAAATGCGCTTGGCCGGCTCCATCTCGCCGAGCAGGGTGCCGTTCCGGTGCACCGTGAATTTGGCGGTGAGCTCGCGATAGTTCGGACCTTGGCGCGGCACGACGCCCTCGAACTTGAACTCATAGCCGCGGATCGTCACCGCCTCCGCCGGCTTGAGCGCGGCGATGCGCTCGCTGACCCATTGCGTATCGCCGACCACGCCGAGCAGCACGAGGCCGGCGCCGCAATGCGCCAACGCGGTGCCCCAGCTCGAGCGCGGCAGGCCGCGCGCGCGTGCAAGCGCCGTTCTCCACGGCAGCTGGAACAGGCCGATGCGCTCGATCAGGTCGGTGAGCGCGCCGGCGATGACGAACAGCGCAAGGCCGACCGCGAACGGCGCCAGGATCGGGCCGCCGCGCTCGACCGCGAACGCCGCGGCGAGGCCGACGACCGCAACACCGAACGCAATCATCAGCCGCTGCGCAGCGCCCAACAGATCGCCCCGCTTCCAGGCCAGCAACGGTCCGAACGGCACCGCGATCAGCAGCGGAACCATCAGCGGGCCGAACGTGGCGTTGAAGAACGGCGCCCCGACCGAGATCTTCTCGCCGGTGACGACCTCCAGCGCCAACGGATAGAGCGTGCCGACGAACACCGTCGCGCAGGCGGCGGTCAGGAACAGGTTGTTGAGCACCAGCGCGCCCTCGCGCGAGATCGGCGCAAACAGCCCACCTTGCTTGAGCGCGGGCGCGCGCCAGGCGTAGAGCGCGAGCGCGCCGCCGATGAACGACACCAGGATGGCGAGGATGAAGATGCCGCGGGTCGGGTCGGTCGCAAAAGTATGCACCGAGGTGAGCACGCCGGAGCGCACCAGGAAAGTGCCGAGCAGCGACAGCGAGAAGGTCAGAATCGCAAGCAGGATCGTCCAGATCTTGAGCGCGTTGCGCTTTTCCATGACGACGGCGGAGTGCAGCAGCGCGGTGCCGGCGAGCCAGGGCATGAAGGAGGCGTTCTCGACCGGATCCCAGAACCAGAATCCGCCCCAGCCGAGCTCGTAGTAAGCCCAGTAGGAACCCATCGCGATGCCGAGCGTGAGGAACATCCAGGCGAGCAGGGTCCACGGGCGGACCCAACGCGCCCATGCGGCATCGGTGCGGCCATCGATCAGCGCCGCAATCGCAAACGAGAACGCGATCGAGAATCCGACATAGCCGAGATAGAGCAACGGCGGATGGATGGCGAGACCGATATCCTGCAGCACCGGGTTGAGATCGCGGCCTTCGAACGGCGCCGGCGCGAGGCGCGCGAACGGGTTGGAGGTGACGAGGATGAACAGATCGAACGCCGCCGCTATCGCTGCCTGAACGGCGAGCACGTTCGCCTTCAGGCTCAGCGGCAGATTGCCGCCGAAGGCGGCGACCAGGGCGCCGAACAGCGCCAGGATGAGGACCCAGAGCAGCATCGAGCCCTCGTGGTTCCCCCACACGCTGGTCAGCTTGTAGACGAGCGGCTGCGCCGAATGCGAATTCTGGAACACATTCGCCACCGAGAAGTCCGAGGTGGCGTAGCACCAGGCTAGCGCGCCGAAGGCGAGCGCCAGGAACGCCAGCTGAGCCGGCGCGGTGGTGCCGCCGACGCCCATCAGCACGGCGTCACCGGTGCGCGCGCCCCAGGCCAGCACCGCGACCTGGATCAGCGCCAGCGCGAACGCCAGCACCAGTGCGTAGTGACCGAGCTCAGCGATCATGGCGCGACTGCTCCCGATCGCTCCCCCGCAAGCGGGCTATCGCGTTCACACATCTCCGCTCGTGGTTGTCGGATGAGAAAGGGTCACGTGAGGCGGGCACGACCTCGTGCTCCCTCCCCCCCTGCGGGGGAGGGTTGGGGAGGGGGGCATTCGCAAAATCAGAATTGGCCCTTACCCCCCTCCCTGTCCCTCCCCCACAAGGGGGGAGGGACAGCTGGAGCGACGCCTCCGCGAGAACAGGAGCGCAAATTTCGGCCCGGCGTTTAGGTGTGTGAATCCCGTAGCGTTTGCGGGAGAGGGCCGGCGAAGCCGGCCGGGCGGAGATCAACGGCTTGAAAGGACCCGACCCAGCTTCGCGCATCGCTGCGCTCACTAGGAGCCACCCTCCCCTTTCAGGGGAAGGATCGGGGGTGCCGCTTCCGCATGAAAATAGTGTCGCGATCCTCACTGCACTTTCCCCTGCGGGCCCGCGCCGGCCTTCCTGCCGGAGTCGTCCTTCCAGTGCCCCTGCTTCTTCAGCGCGTCGGCGACCTCCTTGGGCATATAGGTCTCATCGTGCTTGGCCAGCACCGTATCGGCGCGGAACAGGCCGGCATGGTCGAGGGCGCCTTCCGCCACGATCCCCTGCCCTTCTCTGAACAGATCCGGGAGAATGCCCGTGAACGCGACCGCAATGGCCTTGTTGCCATCGGTGACGTCGAAACGGACGCTCAAGCCGTCCGGACGGGAGACGCTGCCCGGCGCGACCAGGCCGCCAAGCCGGATGCGGGTGCCGGGCGCGACGCGCTTCTCCACCACGTCGGTCGGTGAGTTGAAGAACACGATGGAATCCTTAAGCGCGCTCAACACCAGCGCGGCCGCGAGCGCGAGCACGCCCAGCGCAGTTCCGATCAACACCAGACGGCGTTGTTTGCGGCTCATTGCGACCGTCACCCTTCCAATCCCAACGCCTTCATCATTTCGTCGATGCGACGCACCTTGTCGCTGTCGCCCGCAAGCGCGCGGCGAGCGTCCGCTGCCGCCGCCTTTGCTCGATCGACCTGGCCAAGCACCCGGTAGGCGCGCAGCAGCCGCAGCCAGCCGTCGAGGTCGGATCCGTCAGCTTGCAGCCGCGCGGCGAGGCGCTCGACCATTGCGCGCACCATGGCGGCTCGTTCCTCGGGCGCAAGACTGGCCGCGGCCGCCACGTCCTCGGCGCTCGGATCCGGCCCACGCCCCGCCGCTGCCCGTGGGTCTACGCGCTCGAGCGAACGCTGCACCAGCTCGATCCACGGCGCCTGCGCGGGAGCGCTCGCGAGCAGCCGCCGCCAGATCGCGGCGGCAAGGTCGCTGCGGCCGTCCTGCTCGGCGGCGAGGCCAATGAAATACCGCGCCTTGTAATCTTCGGGGTCGTGCCGCATCGCGCGCTCGAACGCCGCCTTGGCCTCCGCCGTCACCACACCGTTGGCGGCGGCGACCTGCGCCTCGCCATAGTCCGACTCGCGCGCCCCGCTCGCGCCGTTGAGCCGCAACGCATTGCGCCGCGCCTTCACGGCGTCCTCATGGCGGCCGAGCCGCAGGTAGACCGGCGCGATCACCTCCCAGCCCCGACCATCCTGGGGATTGCGCTCCAGATGGGCCTCGACCTGCGCGATCAGGGCTTCGATCGAGCGGCTCTCCGCCGACCGCTCCGATCGCGCGGCGAGCGGCGCGCCCGGGAGGCTGGGTGAGCCGATCGCGAGATACACGGCGGCTGCGCCGATCGGCAGCGCCACCAGCGCCGCCAGCATGGCGGCGCGGCGATGCCATCGCGGCGAAGCGGGCGGCGACGCCGCGTCGGCGGCTTCGGCTGCATGGAGCAGGCGGCGTGCCACCTCGTTGCGCGCCGCAGCGGCCTCGGTCTCGCCGATCAGGCCCAGCTTGCGATCGCGTTCGAGCTCGTCGAGCTGGTCCCGGTAGACGGCGACGTCACTGCCGGAATGCCGTTCGCCGGCGCGGCGGCCGAGCGGCCACAGCACCGCGAATACGGCTGCCGCCGTCATCAACGCCAGGATGAACCAAAGGCCCATGTCGCTGCTTACCGCCGCGTCTTGCCGACCGCAACGCCGGCGCGGGCCCTATAGCAATTGTCGCCTGCGTTGAGTCACCTCTCCCCATTGCGGGGAGAGGTGGCGCAGCGGCGCTTGCCGTGCATCAACACCCCTGGGAAATGCGCTGGAATTTGGCGGTCGCCCTCGGCGTCGATTTGTTCTGCAGCGCGGCGTAAACGCGCGACACTGCGGCGCGCACGGGTGCGACTGGAGCGCTCAGGCGACCGGCGTCCAGGTGCCGTCCGGGTTGCGGCAGGCGATGCCCTGCGCCATCCGTGGCCGGCCGTCGATGTAGATCGTGTGGCTGTACTCGCGGCAGCTGCGTCCACCAGACGCGTAGATCGGCCCCGGGACCACGTTGCCGTAGCGGCCGCTATCGGGGTTGCGCCAGGCGACGGGCGCACCGGGCTGGCCGTAGGCGAGCGCTTGGCGCTCGGCCTCATAGGCACGTTGGCGGTCGGCATCGTCGAGCGCCGCCCCGATGGCGCCGCCAAGGATCCCGCCGGCCACCGCGCCAAGCGCGGCGCCGGCGAGCCGGTTGCCTACCCCGCCGCCCGCCACGGACGACCCGATCAGGCCGCCCGCCACAGCCCCGGCCACCGCGCCGGCATCCTGCCGCGGCCCGCCGTAGGGGTCGGCCGCGCAGGACGCGACGAGCGCGCCCGCGAGCACGACGGCAGCTTTGGCGATGAGCTTCATCCCGGCACCATAAAAGGGTGCGAGCCCGCACGAAATAGCTCACCCAAGCTGGAACGCAGGATTGGGGCAAAACTCTGTTCCAGGGTTAACAACGGAGAAGCCGACAAACGCGCGCGATGCGACGATCCAGCGGCTCGCAAAGGCGGCGTAGGTGTCGCTCTCCTTTGCCTCGCCAATAACTTGCGCGCTAATTCAGCGGCGTTAAGAAAGGCAGCGTCGAACTTGCTTTCGACGCGAAGGGTCCTCCCCGAAGGTGATCGATATCCTCGCCTTCGCCGGCAGGGCTATCGCATTTGACGATTGAGCGCGCTCACCTCCCCCTGAAAGGGGGAGGTCGGTCCGCGCAGCGGACCGGGAGGGGGTCGCAAGCGGCTCGCGATCCCTCCCCGGATCGGCTTCGCCGATCCGACCCTCCCTTTTCAAGGGAGGGTGGAGGCCCACATGCGATCGCCCTACCTTCGGCCGGCAGGGTATCCGCACGGTGAAGA
This sequence comes from uncultured Alphaproteobacteria bacterium, assembly GCA_963788095.1. Taxonomy (GTDB): domain Bacteria; phylum Pseudomonadota; class Alphaproteobacteria; order Rhizobiales; family Xanthobacteraceae; genus CAVTXS01. The sequence continues at coordinate 100,501 of CAWBFP010000018.1, forward strand.
CGGTGAAGGCCACGGCGGCACTGTCGCGCGGTCAGGCAGCCGAGCCGAAGTCCTTTTTCTTAGACAGGCGCGCCTTGGCGGCGTTGCGGCGGTTTGCGATGCGGCTGAGGGCGTATTTGATCGGGAGCTCATCGAATGAGTCGGGGTCGTAGTCGCCCGCCCATTCCTTGAGATGGGCATGGCTCGGATGAGCAGGGTCGGCGATCGCTTCGAGCAGCTCGTAAAAGCCTGGGATGCCGCCGCAGTCTTCGGGCGGGCCGTTCCTCTCGCCACCGATGTAGCGCGGATAGGAGACGCCCGGCTCGCCGGCGCGCACATCGGTCACGCTGAGCCGATGCTCCCAGCAGTCGCCGAAGTCGTAGGTGTAGTCGATGACAGTCTTTCGCGGCTTGAGGATGTCGCGCAGACGGACTTTGCCGGCGTTGATGCAAGGTTCGCTTCCCCAGCCGGCATCCATCGGCACACCATAGCTTTGCTTGCCGATTGTGAACTCCCAGAGGTGGCTATCGAACCAGCCCATGACGGCCTGGATGATGTCGTGCAAGCTCTTGAGCGTGATCGAGGTCGGCACCTCGACGTGACGCCATATCAACGGATCGGTGTGCCGCAGCTCGATGCGGACGGTGGCGATCTCGCTGAAGCTGTCGGATGCGTCGATCTGTCTGATCGGACTCGTCATGCTGCCAGTCTGGCAGGCTGGATCTTCCAGTTCCAGGGCGGCAGCTCTTCCGGCCTGTGGATGTTGTGATCCGCGCTCGGGGGGTTGTTGGGGGCGTTTGCGCCATAGTACGGCTGCTCAAGCCCGGGCTGCGCCCGACGCCGACACCTCGGTGACGGCCGCCCGGCGCAGCAACAATAGGGTGGAACCATGAACGAGCGGATCGCTTGCGAAGTCACGGCTGGCGTGGCCGACGTCCGCCTCATGCGGGCGGACAAGATGAATGCGCTCGACGAGGCGATGTTCCTGGCCCTGCTGGAGGTGGGCGAGCGGCTGACGGCCGAGCCGGGGCTGCGCGCCGTGGTGCTGTCGGGCGAAGGGCGCGCGTTCTGCGCCGGACTGGACATGGCGAACTTTGCCGGGATGGCGAGCACGACCGCGACGCCGCAGGAGGACCGGCTTGGCTTACGCACGCTCAAGGCGCGCACCCATGGCCTCACCAACAGCATACAGCAGGTGGCATGGCAGTGGCGCGAGCTTCCCGTGCCGGTGATCGCGGCCGTCCACGGCGTGGCTTTCGGGGGCGGCTTTCAGATCGTGCTCGGCGCCGACCTGCGTTATGCCGCGCCCGATGCGAAATTCTCGGTCATGGAAATCAAGTGGGGCCTGGTGCCCGACATGGCGGGCACCCAGCTGATGCGCCACCTCGCGCGCGACGACGTGGTGCGCGAGCTTACCTACACGGGCCGGGTGTTTTCCGCCGAGGAGGCGCTTGCCTACGGGTTCGTAACCCGGCTCGCCGACGATCCACGGGCCGCGGCGCTTGCAACGGCGCGCGAGATCGCCGCGAAGTCGCCGAACGCGATCCGCGCCGCCAAGCGCCTGCTCAACCTTGCATCGACTTCCGATGCGGCGACCGGGTTGATCGCCGAATCGGTCGAACAGCAGGCGCTGATCGGATCGCCGAACCAGCTCGAGGCGGTGATGGCCAATCTGGCAAAGCGCGAAGCGCGCTTCGCCGACGCCTGATCACCCTCCCGGCAGCACCAGCTGTGCGCGCAGGCCGCCGATCGGCGCCGTGCCGAGCGTGAGATCGCCGCCGTAGAGCCGTGCCAGCTCGAACACGATCGAAAGGCCGAGGCCCGAGCCCGGTTTGGTCTGGTCGAGCCGCTCGCCGCGTCGTGCCACCTGCTCGCGCTCGGAGGGCGACAAGCCCGGCCCATCGTCATCGACGGTGATGTGGACGGTCCGCCCCACCCGGGCACTGCCGGCACCCGCCTGCATCACTTCCACCGCCACCCGCGACTGCGCCCACTTGCAGGCATTGTCCACCAGGTTGCCGAGCATCTCCTCCAGATCCTGCTGCTCACCCTGGAATTTGACGTCCTGCGATGCCTCGATGTCGATCGTGACGGCGCGCGCGCGGTGAATCTTCTCCATCGTCCGCGCCAGCGTGGTGAGCACCGGCACGACCGCGGTGATGGTGCCGACGACGGGTGTGCGGGCGGCGAGGCGTGCGCGTTCGAGATGCCGCGCCACCTGGTCGCGCATGATGTCGGTCTGCTCGCGCACCTTGGCGGCCAGCGTATCGTCGCCGCGGGCGGCGGCCTCGTTCACCATCACGGAGATCGGCGTCTTGAGGGCATGCGCAAGGTTGCCGACGTGGGTGCGCGCGCGCTCGACGATCTCGCGATTGGCCTCGAGCAGCGCGTTGGTCTCGCGCGCAAGCGGCGCAATCTCGTCGGGGAAATTCCCAGCCAGCCGCTCGGCCGAGCCGGACCGGATGGCGGCGAGGCTTTCGGAAATGCGCTTGAGCGGCGCCAGCCCGAACCGCACCTGGAACAGGGTCGAGAGCAAGAGCACGGCGGCGAGCGCCACGAACGTGACCACCAGCCACCAATCGAAATTGCGGATCTCGTCGTCGATCTCGCTGGCGTCGCCGGCGACCGCCACCAGGTAGCGGCCGTCCTCCCCCATGTCGATCGTGCGCTCGGCGAGCCGCAGGCGCTGATCCTCCGGGCCCTTGACGTAGCCTTGCCGGGTGCCGCCAGGGGGCGCGGCGACCGGATCGGCGAGGCGCGGCAGTCCGGCGTCCCACAGCGAGCGGGAGGAGCGGGTCTCCGGCTTCTGCGCGTCGAGCCTGGTGACCTGCCAGTACCACCCCGAAAGCGGCAACTCGAACAGCGGCTCGCCGACCGACTGCGGAAACTTGTCATCGGGGGTTTCCGGGGAGGCGACGTCGGCGACCAGCGTCTTGAGATGGACGTCAAGCCGGCGATCGAAGGCGCGCTCGACGGTCTGACGATAGATGGTCGACAGCACGATGCCGGTGATCACGAGGATCGCCGTCATCCACAGCGTAGCGGTGAGGAACAGCCGCAGCGCGAGCGAATTAGCGCGCATGGCGGCGTGCATTCCCTCCCCCTGAAGGGGGAGGGCTATCGCATTTGACGATTGAGCGCGCTCACCTCCCCCTGAAAGGGGGAGGTCGGTCCGCGCAGCGGACCGGGAGGGGGTCGCAAGCGGCTCGCAATCCCTCCCCGGATCGGCTTCGCCGATCCGACCCTCCCTTTTCAAGGGAGGGTGGAGGCCCACATGCGATCGCCCTGCCCTTTCAGGGGGCGGTGGGCCGCAGCGTCGAGGCAACAACTCAGCGCGCATCGGGTGGTGTCAACAGATAGCCGAGGCCGCGCACGGTCTGGATCACGTCGACGCCGAGCTTCTTGCGGATGCGTCCGACAAATACCTCGATGGTATTGGAATCGCGATCGAAGTCCTGGTCGTAGAGATGCTCGACCAGCTCCGTGCGCGAAACCACGCGGCCGGTGTGATGCATCAGATAGGAGAGCAGGCGGTACTCGTGCGACGTCAGCTTGACCGGCGCGCCGTCGACGCTGACGCGGCCGGTGCGGGTGTCGAGCCGCACCGGACCGCAGGTGAACTCGCTCTTGGCGTGTCCGGTGGAGCGGCGCAGCAGCGCGCGGATGCGCGCCAGCACCTCCTCCATGTTGAAGGGCTTGGGCACGTAGTCGTCGGCGCCGGCATCGAAGCCGTGCACCTTGTCGCTCCAGCGGTCGCGCGCGGTGAGCATCAGCACCGGCATCGCGCGCCCCGCCCGCCGCCACGCTTCGAGCACCGAGATGCCGTCCATCTTCGGCAAGCCGATGTCGAGGATCACCGCGTCGTAGGGCTCGGTCTCGCCGAGATAGTGGCCCTCCTCGCCGTCGAAGGCACGGTCGACCACATAGCCTGCATCGGTCAGCGCAGTCGCGAGCTGCCGGTTCAGGTCGGGATCGTCCTCGATCACGAGCAGGCGCAAGGCGTCCTCCGGGTCACGGACCGCCGAGCGGGCGGCCGGTCGCGGCATCGACAGTGACGCGGTGCACTTTGCCATCCCGCGCGAGCACTGTCAGCACGTAGACCAACTCGCTGCGCCCGCAAAGCTGGACCCGCAGCACCTCGCCGTCCTGTCGGGTCCTGGCGGCGTGCAGCACGCGGGCGACCGGCACCGCCTTCTGGCTGGCGATGGCGGCGCGCTGCTGCTCGGCGGACAAGCACTGCTCCGGCTCGCCGCCGCTCGCGGGGCGCGCGGCGGCAAGCAGCACCGCCGCCAGGACAAGGAGGCGCGCAGAGGGCATGCAAGGCTGATAGGACGAGGCCCCTGAATCCAGCATGAATGGCCGGCGGCATTCGGCCCGGCTCCCCGCCGGTTCGCGGCTGAAATGCGACGAATAGAATCCGGAAATGCGCTCCGGGTCGATCAGTCCGGTCGAACGTCGGCGCTCGCCGGCGCCGGCTCGAAGCCGCGCAGAGTCGCGAACGCCTCGAGCGGCTCGCGCGGCGAGCGCCACTGGTTGATCGGCGCATCGAGATCGGCGCGTCCGAGCGCCATGCCGCAGAAGATCAGGTGCTCGGGAGGAAGAGCGAGCAACGCGCCCACCGTCTTGTGCCAGAACGTCCAAGCCTCCTGCGCACAGGCATGCAGACCAAAGCCGCGGGCCAGCAGCGCCACGGTCTGAATGTACATGCCGAGGTCCGACCATTGCGGCGGGCCCATGCTGCGATCGGTGGTGAAGAACAGCCCGACCGGCGCGTCGAAGAACTGGTAGTTGCGGGCGTACTGCCGGATGCGGCCCGGCCGGTCCGCGCGCGGGATGCCGATCGACCGGTAGAGCAGCTCGCCGACCGCGCGGCGGCGACTTTCGTACGGCTCCTTGAGCGGACGCGGGTAGATGTCGTACTCGGCGCCCTCGCCGAACGGCAGCTCGTCCGGCCGGCCCGCGATGTTGCGCTTGAGCTCGGCGAGCGGCTCGCCCGCGAGTGCGTAGACGTGCCACGGCTGCACGTTGCCGCCCGAAGGCGCGCGGGCTGCGCGCTCGAGGATCTCGCGCACGGTCGCTTCCGGCACCGGCGTATCGAGAAACGCCCGGCAGGAAAACCGCGTCTCGACCGCGTCGCGCACGTCCATGCCCGCCCCTCCAAGGCCGGCGCGAGCAGTGACACGAACGGTGTGGCGCTACAAGCGAAGCGGCCGGAGGCGCAAATGTCGCTCGCGTTGATTTACCTCTCCCAGCGGAGAGCGGTCGCTCAAACGCAGCCGCTGCTGTGACTTGTCATTGCCGGGCTTGACCCGGCAATCCATCCCTTAGAAAGACTCTTGCGAAGCATGATGGATGCCCGGGTCAAAGCCCGGGCATGACACTGAGAGGCCCATGCGCACGATTCCCACCAAGGACAACCTCACGGTCTGCTTCGTGGCTTCGGTGTGCCATGAGTCCCGGCTCTCCCCAGCCCAAGGCCTGCCCAAGGCCGGCGTCGGCCGGGACGACAGGGTATTGCAACACTCCCCAGCGGGGCCGCGGAGGCGGCGTTGACTTTCTCCAGCGGCTTCGGCGTAACGCGCCAATGACGCGCATGCTCGTCCGGGTCGTCGTCTGCCTGATCGCCGGCTCGGCCGCGGCCGCCGCCATGGTCGGCGGTGCGCCGGTGGCATCGGGAGGCCCGGAACGGCACGCGGTCCTGATCGTCGGCTCGCGCGGCTCGTCCTGCACCGGCACCGCGATCGCCCGCGATCTGGTGCTCACCGCCGCGCACTGCGTGCTGCCGGGCGCCGACTACAAGCTGGTCGAGTTCGACGCCGCGCGCCGGCCGGCGCTCAAGGACGTGCAGGAGATCGCCCGCCATCCGCAGTTCTCGCTGCAGACCTTGCTGGCGCACCGCGCGACCGCCGACGTGGCGCTGATCAAGCTCGTCGAGCCGTTGCCGGCGGAGATTCTGCCGGCGACGATCAGTGCGCGACCGGCACCGCGCGCGGCCGGGGCGACATTTCTGGTGGCCGGCTTCGGCGTCACCGTGCGCGGCGATGGCAAGACCGGGGGCACGCTGCGCACCGCCGCGCTCGTCGCCACCGGACAGCCCGGCAACCTGCAGCTCCGCCTGGTCGACCCCGCGACCAAGGGTGCGGGCGCGGGGCTCGGAGCCTGCACCGGCGATTCCGGCGCCCCGGTGTTCGAGGCGCCAGGGGAGCGGTTGGCGCTCATGGGGGTGGTGAGCTGGTCGACCGGCCCGAACCTGTCGGCCGGCTGCGGCGGGCTGACCGGGGTCACGCCGCTTGCGCTCTACCGCGGCTGGATCCTCGAGGCCGCGCGCAAGCTCGGCAGTCCGCTTTAGCATCCAGGAGGCACAACCGGGCGCGCACGCATTTGCTCTGCCGGCCTCTTTTGCTAGCCTCCGCCGCGGCGTCGCCCCGGCCCGGCGGCTGTGAGCGAGCGCGACGTCCAACCCCGAGGAGTTTCCCATGAGCGGCATGCTATCCGACGAAGAAATTGCCGAGCTCACCCCTTCCGAGCTGGTCACCCATGCGACGCCGATCCCGACCGCGATCGTCGCGTCGGACGAGTTCTACCCCGATCCGCAGAGCGAGCAGCAGAAAGAGGTCGAGGCGCGCCTGTTGGCGATGGCCGACGACCTCGGCCAGAAGCAGGGCCTCGATCGCCGCCGGTTTTTCCAGACCGCCGCCGGCATGGCTGCCTCGTTCGTCGCCATGAACGAGGTCTATGGCCCGATCTTCGACGTGTCGAAGGCAGAAGCCGCGACGCCGGCGCTGGCGCAGGAGCGCGCCGGGGCGCTCAAGGACCAGTTCATCATGGACATGCACACGCACTTCCTGCGTGACGACACCCGCATCATGAACTTCGTCAACATGCGCAACGCCGTCGGCAAGGCGGGCTGGAACAAGGCGCTGTCGGAGCGCGAGCAGACGATCGAGGATCTCAAGTTCGACAACTACTTCAAGGAAATCTACCTCGACAGCGATACCAAGATCGCGCTGATCTCGTCGGCCCCGTCCGAGATCGAGCACGACTGGTTCCTCACCAACGAGATGATGGCGGCCGCGCGCAAGAAGGTGAACGACCAGGCCGGCTCGCGGCGGATGTTCTCCCACATCATCTTCACGCCCGGCCGTCCGGGCTGGCTCGAGCAGCTCGAGGAAGGCCTCAAGCTCAAGCCGGAGTCGGCGAAGGGCTACACGATCGGCGACAACACCCACAAGAACCTGTCGAAGTACCCCTGGCGCATGGACGACGAGAAGGTCACCTACAAGGGCTACGAGCTGATGGTGAAGTACGGCATCAAGAACGTGTGCGTGCACAAGGGCCTGTTCGCGCCGTCGGTGGAGAAGCAGTTCCCGCACCTCACCGGCTTTTGCGGGGTCGCCGACCTCGGGCAGGCCGCCAAGGATTGGCCGCAGCTCAACTTCGTGATCTACCATTCGGCCTACCGGCACGTGGGCGGCGATCCGAAGGTGGCGCTCGCCGAGTTCGAGCGCACCGGCCGCATCAACTGGACGTCGGACCTCGCCGATATCCCGGAGCAGTATGGCGTCACCAATGTGTACGGCGACGTCGGCCAGCTGTTCGCCACCACGCTGGTGTCGCAGCCGCGCCTCAACGCCGCCCTGATGGGCATCCTGGTGAAGGGGCTCGGCGCCGACCACGTTTGCTGGGGCACCGACGCGGTCTGGACCGGCTCGCCGCAATGGCAGATCGAAGGCCTGCGCCGGCTCGAAATCCCCGAGGACATGCAGAAGAAGTACGGCTTCGCCGCGCTCGGCGAGGCGACCGGGCCGGTGAAGACCGCGATCTTCGGCGGCAACAACGCCAAGCTCTACGGCATCGACGTCAAGCGCACGCGGCTCGAGCTTGGCCAGGATCGCATCACCGCCTGGAAGGCCGAGTACGAGAAGAACGGTGCGGAGCCGAGCCACATCCGCTACGGCTACGTGCATCCCTCGGTCGCGCAGTTCCCGCACGAGCTGTTCGCTTAGGCGGCGTGCCGGCGTGCTTGTCGCAATGACGGCATCCTCATTGCGAGCGAAGCGAAGATTCCATGGGGAGTGGATAGCAGCCGAGTCCAGGTCCAGACTGAGGTTGCTTCAACCCACTCAACCTGGAGGACGACCGATGTTGCTCGCTGATCGTATCGCTGACACTGAACCGACCGCTATCCGAACGCATCTTGGCGCAATTTTTGTTTCGTTGGAACTGAGCCGTTCGACTTGGTTGATCACTTCGCTGTCGCCGGGCAACGGCGAAAAGATGTCGAAGCACGGCGTTGCGGCGGGAGATCTCGTGGCGCTGCTGGCGAAGTTTGCGGAGCTGCAGCGCAAGGCGTTTGCGCGCACCGGCAAGAACTATCCGATCATTACGATCCAGGAGGCGGGGCTGGACGGGTTCTCGCTGCACCGCGTGCTGCAGCAGGAGGGGATCGAGAGCCATGTGGTGGACGCCGCCTCGGTTGCGGTGCCGCGCCGGCGGCGGCGGGCGAAGACTGACAAGATCGACGGTGAGGCGCTGTTGCGGGTGCTGCTGGCCTACAAGCGGGGCGAACCGCGGGTGTGCTCGATGGTGGTAGCCCCTTGCGCCGAGGAAGAGGACCGCCGCCGGATCGGCCGTGAGCGCGAGGTCTTGCTCGACGAGCGGATCCGGCATGTCAACCGGATCAAGGGACTTTTGCTGGCGCAAGGGATCTCTGGCTATGCCCCGTTGCGGCGCGATCGACGGGCGCGGCTGGAGGCGCTGCGCACGGCGGACGGGCGTGAGCTGCCCCAGCAGCTGAGGGCGCAGATCGGCCGCGAGCTCGACCGGCTCGAGCTGCTGCTTGTGCAGATCAAGGCGGTCGAGGCGGAGCGGGACGCGATGCTGGCGAGGTTGAGCCAGAGCGTGGACGAGAACACGCGGGAGCATCCGCTGGCGATGCTGCTGGGGGTGAAGGGGATCGGGGAGGAATTTGCGGCTGCGCTTTGGTTCGAGTGCTTTTACCGGAGCTTTGCCAATCGCCGGCAGATCGCCGCCTATGCGGGCTTGGCGGCGACGCCGTGGCAGAGCGGGTCGGTCGCGCATGAGCAAGGCGTGTCCAAGGCCGGCAATGCGCGCCTGCGCAAGAAGCTGGTGCAGCTCGCCTGGCTCTGGCTGCGCCATCAACCGGGGTCGGCACTGGCGCGCTGGTTCCATGCGCAAGCCCATCGCAAGGTCGCCATCGTCGCACTGGCGCGCAAGCTGCTGGTCGCCTTGTGGAAGTATGTCACCGCCGGCGTCGTGATCGAAGGTGCGGCGCTCAAGGGCGCTGCCTAGGCGGCAAGCCAGGCGTCTCGTCAGGCGAGCCACCTCACCCACAGTTGAGCAGCAACAGCACCATGACCAATCCGCCGAGACCCGATCAGTCTCGGCCGATCCGGGCGGACGAACCGATGGATTGCATGGCTTCAAAAGCCGTAGCGAAGAATGGCTTCGTCCTCTCGAGCCGCCCGCCGCAAGCGGAATCCTGGTACGGCACGCTCGTGCGGCCGACCGAATGTGAGTTTGATCTGGCGTCAAACCTGATCGCGAAACCGGCTCGACCTCGATCGTAGAAAAACTGCAAATGGTCCTCCTTGCATCATGAACCGCTCTTCGTCCCGACCGCTGGAGCCTGATGGCGTGCTCGATCGCGTCAAGGCCAAGCCGCTGCGCGGCGGCCCTGCGGGCCGACCTTGACCCGATCTGCGCGCGCCATCTTCAAAACTCCACGCTCGGGACGAAGAGGTGCTCCTCGCTCGAACAAAGAGGTGACCCCAAAGTGTGAGACCTTGAACTCGGCACATCCCCATGTGAGCAATCCAGGCAGCAGTGCTGTTTCTGGATTGCTTCGCCGCTGACGCGCCTCGCAATGACGGATGGACCCGTCATTGCGAGCGAAGCGAAGATTCCATGGGGAGTGGATAGCAGCCGAGTCCAGGTCCAGACTGAGGTTGCTTCAACCCACTCAACCTGGAGGACGACCGATGCTGCTCGCTGATCGTATCGCTGACACTGAACCGACCGCTATCCGAACGCATCTTGGCGCAATTTTTGTTTCGTTGGAACTGAGCCGTTCGACTTGGTTGATCACTTCGCTGTCGCCGGGCAACGGCGAAAAGATGTCGAAGCACGGCGTTGCGGCGGGAGATCTCGGGGCGCTGCTGGCGAAGTTTGCGCAGCTGCAGCGCAAGGCGTTTGCGCGCACCGGCAAGAACTATCCGATCATTACGATCCAGGAGGCGGGGCTGGACGGGTTCTCGCTGCACCGCGTGCTGCAGCAGGAGGGGATCGAGAGCCATGTGGTGGACGCCGCCTCGGTTGCGGTGCCGCGCCGGCGGCGGCGGGCGAAGACTGACAAGATCGACGGTGAGGCGCTGTTGCGGGTGCTGCTGGCCTACAAGCGGGGCGAACCGCGGGTGTGCTCGATGGTGGTAGCCCCTTGCGCCGAGGAAGAGGACCGCCGCCGGATCGGCCGTGAGCGCGAGGTCTTGCTCGACGAGCGGATCCGGCATGTCAACCGGATCAAGGGACTTTTGCTGGCGCAAGGGATCTCTGGCTATGCCCCGTTGCGGCGCGATCGACGGGCGCGGCTGGAGGCGCTGCGCACGGCGGACGGGCGTGAGCTGCCCCAGCAGCTGAGGGCGCAGATCGGCCGCGAGCTCGACCGGCTCGAGCTGCTGCTTGTGCAGATCAAGGCGGTCGAGGCGGAGCGGGACGCGATGCTGGCGAGGTTGAGCCAGAGCGTGGACGAGAACACGCGGGAGCATCCGCTGGCGATGCTGCTGGGGGTGAAGGGGATCGGGGAGGAATTTGCGGCTGCGCTTTGGTTCGAGTGCTTTTACCGGAGCTTTGCCAATCGCCGGCAGATCGCCGCCTATGCGGGCTTGGCGGCGACGCCGTGGCAGAGCGGGTCGGTCGCGCATGAGCAAGGCGTGTCCAAGGCCGGCAATGCGCGACTGCGCAAGAAGCTGGTGCAGCTCGCCTGGCTCTGGCTGCGCCATCAACCGGGGTCGGCACTGGCGCGCTGGTTCCATGCGCAAGCCCATCGCAAGGTCGCCATCGTCGCACTGGCGCGCAAGCTGCTGGTCGCCTTGTGGAAGTATGTCACCGCCGGCGTCGTGATCGAAGGTGCGGCGCTCAAGGGCGCTGCCTAGGCGGCAAGCCAGGCGTCTCGTCAGGCGAGCCACCTCACCCACAGTTGAGCAGCAACAGCACCATGACCAATCCGCCGAGACCCGATCAGTCTCGGCCGATCCGGGCGGACGAACCGATGGATTGCATGGCTTCAAAAGCCGTAGCGAAGAATGGCTTCGTCCTCTCGAGCCGCCCGCCGCAAGCGGAATCCTGGTACGGCACGCTCGTGCGGCCGACCGAATGTGAGTTTGATCTGGCGTCAAACCTGATCGCGAAACCGGCTCGACCTCGATCGTAGAAAAACTGCAAATGGTCCTCCTTGCATCATGAACCGCTCTTCGTCCCGACCGCTGGAGCCTGATGGCGTGCTCGATCGCGTCAAGGCCAAGCCGCTGCGCGGCGGCCCTGCGGGCCGACCTTGACCCGATCTGCGCGCGCCATCTTCAAAACTCCACGCTCGGGACGAAGAGGTGCTCCTCGCTCGAACAAAGAGGTGACCCCAAAGTGTGAGACCTTGACTCGGCACATCCCCATGTGAGCAATCCAGGCGGCGGTGCGGTTTCTGGATTGCTCTGATGTCCCGTTGTCAAGCTCCTGGGCAGGGTCGTTCGTTGTCCGCGCGATCGCCGCGTGGAGGCAAGCTGTTGTGGTCGTGCAAGGGTGGGAGCGAAGCCTTGAGACGTCGGTCAACATCCTCTGATCCGCGGGTTCTCGCATGTCCGAATGTCCGTCCGGGGCTGTCCCTGTCTTCGTACGGGCGTCGATCTTGCGATCGGCCTCAAAGCAATCCTCGGGAATTCCCCACCGCGGCTTGCGCTCCCGCCGTTGCACGAGATCGTATTGGCCGCACCGTTGCCCCGGCCTTGGGCTCCCTGATGGTGGTGATCCGCAATCTCTTCCCTCGATGGCCCACTTAGCTGACGGCAGCACGGGCCGTGGTGAGCTCGCGGTTGATCGCCCAGATGAAGGCGGCCAGCTCGCGTGCCACCGCGGTGACGGCGACGGTCTTGAGCTTGCCCCTCCGGATCAGCGAGCGATAGCGCGCGCACAGCCGGCCCTGCGCCTTCCAGGCGATCGCGCCGACCTCTGGTGGCGCCGCTGCAACCTTGACCTGCTTGTCTTTGCCGACCCGCGGGGGATGCTGGTAGCTCCAGGCGCACTCCACCAGAACCCGGCGGGCACGGCGGTTGCCGGCCTTGGTGATCGGGCCGCGCTTGATGGTGTCGCCGGTGGAGTCCTCCGATGGCACCAGGCCGAGATAGGCCATCAGCTGGCGTGGCGTTCGAAACCGCGACAGGTCGCCGACCTCGGCCAGAAACGCCGTTGCCGATATCAGATCGATGCCGCGCATCGCCATCAGCGCGGGGACGACCTCGCGCAATGACCAGTCCTCAACCGCCGCACGGATCGCCTGCTCGAGCCGCTCGATCCGCTCCCCGGCTTGCCGCACCGCCAACAGCATCTCCTCGAAAGCGATGCGTTGCTCCAGATGCGCAAGCTTGAGCCCTGCAAGCCAGCTCATGTGCGCTTTGGTCCAAGTCCGCTTGCCTCCATGGCGCAGCTCGTGCCGCAACAGAAACGCAGAGACCTGCTGGCGCTTCGAGCGCAGATCTACAACCGCCGCCTCGCGCGCCCGAGTCAATTCCCGCATCGCCTCATGGCGTTCGTCAGGAACCCACACCGCGGTGAGTTCCCCGGCGCGCAGCAGCTTCACCAGGCTCATCGCATCGCGCCGGTTGGTCTTCACCCGATCGCCCGGCCGCTTGGGAATGAGCGACGGCGCAACCACCAGGCAGTCTTGCCCAAGGCCCTTGATCTGCCGGTACAGCCCATAGCCTGTCGGCCCGGCCTCGTAACAGAACGTCAGGCGGGCGTACTTGCCGGCAAGCTTACGTACCAGCTTGGCGGTTGCCGCTGCACTGTTCTCAACCTCCCCAACAAAGCGAACCTCACCCGCCCGTCCGGCCTCCGCAACCGCCACCGCATTCCGCCACTTGGATGTATCAAATGCTACAAAAGCTTCGCTATCATGCCTCATGACTCGCCCTCCTTGCTTGAGGCTCTGCCCGGCCCATCCGGGCAACCCTCGCACTCGCATCGAGGGCGAGTCGCCTCCGCAAGAAAAGGGACATACGGTCTTCGTCGCTTGCGCTTCTAGTCTAGGAAGAAAACGACTCGCAATGACGGAGGCGGATGGGGTTTCGGGCACCCCACGCCGTCATCCTGAGGTGCCCGAGCGAAGCGAGGGCCTCGAAGGATGCTGCTCTGCCCTGCAGCTGCTATGTTGTGCGTCCTTCGAGGCTCGCCCGACTTCGTCGGGCGAGCGCCTCAGGATGACGAGTCAGAACAAGCGTTGCCCAAGTTTCATCCAGGTGGATCGGCCGCAAGGCCGGTGTGCAACTCGCAATGACGGCTTCGTCGTTCCCGACTTGAACCCGCCCCCTTTGTGGGCAAGGGTGAGCGCATCGCGCGCCTGTTCGGGGGAACACTCGTGACCGATGCAACCAACTGCCTCGCCCGCCTCTCGTTCGCCGCCGCTGTCGCAACCGCCGCCGTCATCGCCACTGCGCAGGAGGCCGCAGCGATCGTGCGCGGCAAACCGGCCGGCTCGATCGCGCGCCACGTGGTGCGCGTGGTGATCCCAGGCGGCTGGTGCTCGGGCACGGTGGTCGGCCGCCAAACGATCCTGACGGCCGCCCACTGCCTCGCCGTCCGTGGCGCGCACGTGGCGGCAGGCGAGCGGCGCATTGCGATCGTCTCGACCGCGCATGCGGGCGACGACACGGTCACGGCGCAGCTGGCCGAGCCGCTGCCGTCGTCGTTTTTCCCGATCCGGGTCGGCGGCGGCGCGGGCGGCGGCGACCTCATCATCGCCGGCTACGGCACGCCGGTCGAAGGCCTAAAGCCGCGCGACGTCGGCTTGCGCGAGGCGCGGGTGGTGACGGAGAGTGGCGGCCACGGCGCGCTGGTCGATCCGGCGCGGCGGGGCGGGGTCGGGGCCTCCGCGTGCATGGGGGATTCCGGTGGCCCGGTCGTCCGCCGCGATGACCACGGCTACGTCTTGGTCGGCGTCATCACCAAGGCATCGCGCTACTCGGCGACGCACGCCTGCGGACAGATGACGCACTACACCTCCGTTTCAGGCAGCGGTTTCAACTCCGAGGCCGAGCAAACCGTCGTCGAGACGCACGCCGCGGGGCGGCCGCACCGTCACCGCAAGGCCAAGCGTCAACGCTGAGGAGGCCCGAGCGTCCGCTGCGGCAAAGCGGGCGCAACGCGCCGACTGCGCGATGCTTCGAGCGCAGCGGGACCCACTGGTGATCGTGCCGGCTTCACATTGCCGGCCGGCTGCTGCAGGAGCAACGGTGAACGCATTGACCCTGATGGAGTCCTCCATCAGGCTGGTCGGCGGGACGGTAGCGCGTCCTCAATAGTGCAAAGGGAGGAACCGATGAAAAAGTCGACGGCACTGCTGGCAGCGGCATCGGCGCTCGCCGTGGTCAGCCCGGCAGCAGCCGACATCAGGATCACCGACGCGCTGGTGAGCGGCGGCAACCTGGTGATCGGCGGCTGGACCGATCGCGCCAATAACCTGGTCGTCCTCGACGACAGCTATAGCGTGACCGCCGATGGACGCGGCCGTTTCCGCTTCAACATCATCTACCTTCCGCCGAGCTGCATCGGCACGCTCAAGGTCGGCAACGAGACCCAGCGCGCGGTGATCGCGAACTGCGGCCCGACGGGGCCGGCGGGGCCGAAAGGAGAAGCCGGAGCCCCCGGTGCGCACGGCGCGCCCGGCGCGGCGGGCGAACGCGGCGCGACCGGTCCGGCAGGCCCGCCCGGAGCACCCGGAACGCCGGGGCCGAAAGGCGATACCGGTTTCGCCGGTGCGCAAGGGCCGCGCGGCGAGCAAGGCGCGGCGGGCGAGCGTGGCGCGGCTGGACCGCCCGGGCCAGCAGGCCCCAAAGGCGAAGCGGGCGCGCGCGGAGCCGCCGGGCCGGCCGGGCCGGCCGGAGCCAAAGGGGATGCCGGCGGGCCAGGACCGGCCGGGCCGAAAGGGGATGCTGGCCCGTCGGGTCCGGCTGGTCCGCCCGGGCCGCAGGGCGAGGCCGCCGCACGTCCGCAGTAGGCGACGCCTGCGACAGACGACTCGGCGCCGGCGGCGGGCGCTACTTCGTATGCTCGGGCGGAATGTCGTCGAGCGGAGTTTTCTTGCGACGCTCCGGAGTCATCCTGACCGGGTCCGGGGCGCCGGGAACGCCGCGCGGTCCGAGGTGTGCACGCGCCAAGTCATCTTCGCTCGGGCGCTGGTCAGGGTCGTCGCGCGCAGCCTTGGGGCGCAGCATCTGCGGCTCCGCGGGTGGCGAATAGCGAATAGTGAGTAGCGAATAGTGAGTAGTGGGTAAACCCGTCTTTACTATGCTTCACTATCGCTACTCACTATTCGCTATTCGCTACTCACTTTTTCAGCCGCTTCGGCGGGCCGGGATCGTTGGCCGGCGCGCGCCGCGCGCTCTGGCGCAGCGCGGATTTCAAATCGGTCGGACGACCGTGCTTCTTGAGCAGGTCGCGGAACGCCTCGTCGGCCAGTTCCTGGAACTCCTTCATCTGGTCGCGCGCCAAGAGATTGACCGCGTGCCAAGTCTCATCGTCGAACTGGACGCGCTTGCCGACCATCATCGCGACCGCGTGCGCCGATCACCCTTGTCGCCCTCGCCGCGCTTCGCCACGGCTTTGGCCTTGGTACGACGGTCGGCGGCGAGCGACCTGCCGACATCGTCGCTTTCCTTGAACCGCCCGGCCGGGCCGCGGCGGACGTATCGCTTGTCAGTCCCCGGTTCGATCAGTTTGCGCTTTGTCATAGATAGGACGCACTCCCGCTTGACTCCGTTCAACGGCCGACCCCGCGCGGCGGTTCCCGCGGAGCGCCTCCGCACTTTTGCGGCGCGCCAGCGATCGGGCCTCGCGTCGCGCGGAGTTCGACAGCTTGGCCAGCGGCTCAAAGCCGTGGCTGCGCGCGACCGTCGCCAATTCCTTGAGCATGACGGCGACGTCGGCCGCAGCTTGCTCTCTTCTTCATCGGGCCTCACGCCTCTGCGCCGATGTTGTGATCCCGCCGGGCACTGCACCAACTTGGCGCCGCCGGGACGGCCGCGTTCGATCGAATCGAGGACCCACGTTTAGGCCGATCCCCGCTGCAGATGCTTCACGCATTCGTGATCCTATTGCAAGTGTCGGGCTCTTGACATTGGCACTTTTTCCGAGATCGCGCGTTGCTCCGGCGGTAACAACGTAGAGCCCGCATGAAGTGACCAGCGAGGGGTTCATGCGCCACCCCGGAGGAGACAATGAACGCCCTCGCGCGCGTTGTGTTGTGGTGCGTTATCTGCCCCTTTCCTGTTGCGGCAGTTGCGCAGGAGCATCAGGGACGACATGGCGTCGGTCATCAAGCTTGGCATGAGGGCTTTTATTCCAAGCTGGTGCGCAACGACACCAAGACCTCTTGCTGCAATCTGGCGGATTGCAGCCCGACGACCGCCCGCAGCGTCGGCGAGCACTACGAGATCCTCGTAGAGGGCGAATGGACGCGGGTTCCTCCAGACAAGATCCAGAAAGTCGCCGCTCCTGACGGCGGCGCCCATGTCTGCGCGCCCAAGCAGAAGCCCCCGCACAAGGGCATTCTCTACTGCGTCGTGCTGCCGCCCGAGTCGTAGGCTGCTGCCCTTGCGCGTCGCCGCGGACGGCGGTTGGCGTCCGCGGCAAGACCTGCGTGATGTGACCGGCGAGTGCGCATGGATATTCGCGCCCGTTCAGGTTCGCCCGGCTGCGATCCGGCCGCCTTTCGCCGATCCTCTTCCGGAGCGCCGCGCGATGCTTGGTCGAGTAGCCATCCGTCCGTTGTCGTGGTCGAGGCACCGCAATGCCGCGCGGCGCGGGCGCTCTACATGACAACGCCGTTCGCGCCTTCCCGATCGCTTGAGGCGGCGGGATGCGCGCCTGCGGGCCAACCCGCTGCCAGGCGCCTCGTATCGTACAGGCACAAGAGCGGTGAACGTCATGCAATGGCTGTATCAAATAGACTGGCAGGAGATGCTGATACCGAAGCACTCGGTATTCGAGATGGTGGTGCATCGAGGATCTCGCCGAAGTCACATCAGCATTCATCGAGAGCGATGGCCGGATCAGCGTGATAAAAAAAGGCGAAAGAACCAGCTCCATGCGACAGCGAGCATCTCGGCGAACCGGCCCTGGATGAAGACGTTCCGGCGCGATGCTCCGCAACCATGCGCGTAATGGGGACCGGCCACGCCCCCGCCCCCATTGCGGGCGCGCGCCGCGTACGCAACACTCGCCCCGCCGGGTCCGATGCTGCAATCCTCTCCACATTCCGTCGAAACGAGATCGTCCTGGATCATTGCGAGCGTATCGCTCGGCATTCTGGCGTTCTCGTTCGGCGCTCCATGGATCACCACGGTCGCGCTGAAGGAGATCGCGGCCGAGGTCGACGGTCTGCGCTCGGTGCCGTCGCTGGCGGTCTCGCTGGTGTGGTTCGGCTCCGGCTTCGGCGGCATTGCGATGGGGCAGATCGCGGAGCGCGTCGGCATCCGCTGGACGGTGACGTTCGGCGCAGTCATGATCGCACTCGGACTTCTGCTGTCGACCTACGGCGCGCCCTGGCCGCTCTATGTCGGCCACGGCCTGCTGATCGGGCTGCTCGGCCTTTCCGGCATCAACGCGCCGCTCTACGTCTATGTCACCCGCTGGTTCGACCGGCGGCGCGGCTCGGCGTTGGCACTGATCTCGAGCGGCACTTACGTCGCCGGCGCGTTTTGGCCGCCGTTATTCGAGCGCGCGATCGCCCTGGCAGGCTGGCGCCAGGCCATGTTGGCCTATGCAGTGCTGCAGCTCGTCGTCATCGTGCCGCTGGCGCTGGTGTTTCTCAAACGTCCGCCCGAACTGCCGGAGCCCGCGCTCGCGGGTGCCGCCGGCGGCAAAGGCGCGCGGGTGCTCGGCTGGCCGCCCAACGCGGTGTTCGCGCTGTTGATGGCGGCGATCTTCATGTGCTGCGTGCCGATGTCGATGCCCCACAGCCACCTGGTCGCGTTCTGCACCGACCTCGGCATCAACGCGGCGCACGGGGCCTTGATGCTCTCGGTGCTGCTCGGCACGGCCTTCCTCAGCCGGCAGGTTTGGGGGCTGATTTCGGACCGCATCGGGGGCTTGCGAACCGTATTGATCGGCTCGGCCGGGCAGGCGCTCACCATGGCGGGTTTTCTGGTCACGCAGGACGAGGTCGGCCTGTTCGCGGTCTCGGCGGCGTTCGGGCTGGGGTTTTCCGGGCTGATCCCGGCGACGGTGCTGGCGGCGCGCGAGTTGTTCCCCGCGCGCGAGGCGGCCTGGCGGATGCCCGCCCTGCTCTTGTGCAGCGCCAGCGGCATGGCGACCGGCGGCTGGCTGGCCGGGCTCCTTTACGACCAGTTCGGCTACTACGGGCCGGCGTTCGCGGCCGGCATCGCCGTCAACCTCCTCAACCTCTCGATCATCGCGCTGTTGGTCAGCCGCCAACGGGCCGCGGCGCGGGTGTGAGCTTGCCGAGATCGGGTATGCTTAAGGACATGAGCCGCGCCTTCGTCAAGGAGCAGGACGGCCGGGAGATCGAGGAGCACGTTCGGCCGATCTCGCCGCATCCGAACTTCGTCACGCCGGAAGGCCTGCGCTGATCGAGGCCGCGCATGAGGGAGGGAGCAGCCGCCGCGGTCGCGTCCGACGACCGCGCGAGCCTCGCCCGCGCGGCGCGCGACCTGCGCTACTGGGCGGCGCGGCGCGCCAGCGCCCAGGTGCTGCCGCCGCCGCCCGATGCGGTGCAGGTCCATTTCGGATCGACTGTGACGATCGCGCGCGACGACGGCCGGCGGCAGACCTATCGCATCGTCGGCGAGGACGAGGCCGATCCCGCGCACGGCACGCTGTCCTACGTGGCGCCGCTCGCGCGCGCGCTGATGGGCAAGGAAGTCAGCGATACCGTCGCCGTGGGCGGGGCCGAGGCGGAGATCGTCGCGATCAAGTAGATCGCGGGATCGAAGCGTCAGCGCTCCTCCGCCAGCCGCTCGGCAAAATAGCCGACGGTGCGGGCATAGACCTCCGACTTGTTCCACTCGCGCAGGACCGAGAAGTTGTGCGTGCCCTCGCCCCACGGCTGGCCGCGGCGCCAGCCGTAGCCGCGCAGGTAGTTGGCGGTCGAGGCCAGCACGTCCGGCACGCTGCGGATCAGGTCGCGGCGGCCGCTGCCGTCGAAATCGACCGCAAACTTGATGTAGGAGGACGGCAGGAACTGCGTCTGTCCCAGTTCGCCTGCCCACGCGCCGCGCATCTCGCCGGGCGAGAGGTCGCCGCGCTCGACGATGCGCAGCGCGTCCATGAGCTCGGCCTGGAAGCGGTCGGTGCGGCGGCAGTCGTGCGCCAGCGTCGCGAGCGATCGGATCACCGACATGTTGCCGGTGTTGGCGCCGTAGTCGCTCTCCAGCCCCCAGATCGCGACCAGCACCGCCGGCGGCACGCCATATTGCGTCTCGATGCGCGCGAGCATGGAGGCGTGCCTAAGGAGCATAAGCTGGCCCTTGGGAATGCGGCCGCCGACGCGGCGGCTGACGAACTCCTCGAACGAAAGATTGAAGTGGCGCTGGTTGCGGTCAAGCGACAGCACCTTCGGATCGGGGGTGACGCCGGCCAACGCCGCCCCGATGGTGCGTTGCGAGATTCCCTTGTCGGCCGCCTCGCGCTTGAAGGCCTCGAGCCATTGCTCGAAATCGCCGCCGCACGGCGCAGCGCGGGCGGCAGTGCCGGCGCTCAGGCCGGCGAACAGCAGCAGGGCCGCAAGCCGCCACGTGATCGTGCGCATGATTCGCTTATAGCCGAAGCCGCGTAGTCGCGCGATCAGCGCGGCTCGGGCACCTTCCGCTCACGACGCCGCAGCGGCGGGCTCATGCACCGTCAACGACGGATGCCGGTCGCACCAGCCGGTCGCCTCGCAATAGGCGTGCGCGATGCGGTAGAGCAAGGCCTCGTCGAACGCCTTGCCGGCGATCTGCATCCCGAGCGGAACGCCGGCGGCGGAAAATCCGGTCGGCACCGCGAGCGCCGGGGTGCCGGTCACGTTGAATGCGATGCGGGCCTGGCGCTCGTAGGTCCGCGCCACCGCCTCGGCGTCGTCGATCCGGCACGGCAAGTCGTGGCTCGATATGGTCACGACCGCGTCGAGATCGCGCATCGCCTCGGCGAACGCGTTGCGCAGCGCGGCGCGGGTGCGGGTCGCCTCGATGTACTGGCCGACCGTCGTGCCGGCGCCGCGCATCAGTTTCTGCCGCGTGATCGCGGCGAACTCGGTCGGCCGTTCGGTGAGATCGCGCTCGTGCAGCGTGTAGGATTCCGCGTTCTGGATCGTGCGCCCGCAGTGCCGCCACGCTTCCAGCGGCGCCAGCCGGACGCGGCTCACCTGCGCGCCGAGCCGGCCGAGGACGTCGAGCGCCGCCTCGAGCGCCTCAACATGCTCGGCATCGCCGATCAAGTCCTCACGGTAGAAGTGCTCGATCACGCCGATCCGCAGCCCGCTCACCCCGCGCCGCAGGTCGGCGCCGAAATCCCGCTGCGGCGCGCGCACGCTGTAGGGATCGGCCGGATCGTAGCCGGCGATTGCCTGCAACGTCAGCGCATTGTCCTCGACCGTGCGGGTCATCGGGCCGACGTGGTCGAGCGAAGCGGCGAGCGGGAACACGCCGGCGCAGCTCACCAGGCCGAAGGTCGGCTTCATGCCGACGATGCCGCAGGCGGTCGCGGGGTTGCGGATCGAGCCGCCGGTATCGGTGCCGAGCGTTGCCGGCACGAAGCCGGCCGCCAGCGCCGCACCCGAGCCGCTCGAGGAGCCGCCGGGATGCCGCGTACGATCCCATGGGTTGCGCGCCGGCGGCCACGGCAGATCGAAGGCCGGCCCGCCATAGGCGAACTCGTGCAGCGCGAGCTTGCCGATGAGCACGGCACCGGCGGCGCGCAACTGCGCAATCACGGTCGCGTCGGCAGCCGCGCGATGGTCGCGCCGCAGTTTCGAGTGGCAGGTGGTGGCGAGCCCGGCGACATCGATCAAATCCTTGACGGCATATGGGATGCCGTGCAGCGGGCCGCGCCAGCGTCCGCGCGCGATCTCGGTTTCCGCCGCCTTGGCTTCGGCCAGCGCGCTTTCGGCGGTGACCAGCAGGAAGGCATTGATCGCAGGGTCGAGCCGTTCGATCCGAGCGAGCAGCGCCTGCGTCAGGTCGACCGGCGACAATTCGCGCGCACGGATGCGGCGCGACGCCTCGGCGAGCGGCATGTAGGCGAGATCGGTCATGCGGGCCCCGGCGGTAGGGTGCGCAAAGCGCTGCGTCGGCGGCGCGTGCGCACGTTGTGCGCGGCGGATGGACATGCGCACGGCACGCTTCGCGTGCCTTTGCGCACCCTACTCCATTTCAATGCAGGCTCGGCGTCTTGAGAAACCGGTTGCGGTCGGCGGAGGCGACTCGCACCGACAACGTGCGCCCGTCGCGGTAGATCGTAAGCGGCACCTCGACGCCGGCGTTGCCGAGCGACCAAACCTTGCGAAACAAAGTCGCGAGATCGCTCACCTCGCGGCCGGCGACCGCCACCACGATGTCGCCCTGGCGCAGGTCGGCGCGTTGCGCCGGCCCGCGGCTCGCCAGCCCGACGATGACGAGCCTGTGCTCGATCTCGGTGGCGTAGAGGCCAAGCCAGGGCCGCGGCGGGGCACTGGTTCGGCCGTGAGCCAAGAGATCGTCGAGGATCGGCTTCAGGAGATCGATCGGCACGATCAGGTTCATGTGCTCGCCCTGATCGCCGTTTTGCGCGCGCTGCAGCTGCAGCGAGCCGATGCCGAGGAGGTCGCCGGCGCGACCGATCATGGCCGTGCCGCCCCAGTTGGGGTGGGCGGGCGCGGTAAAGATCGCCTCGTCGAGCACGTATTCCCAATACCCGGCGAACTCCTGCTTGCCGACGATCTGCGCCGCCACCGAGCGCGCGCGACCGCCGGCGCCGCCGACTACGACGGAATCGCCCGGCTGCGCCGCGCTCGAATCGCCGAACGCAAGGGCCGGCAGATCGAGGCGCGCGAGCGCCTGCACCAGGCCGAAGCCGGTCGCCTGGTCGTAGGCCAGCACGTGGCCGGGGACGGCGCGGCCGTCGCTGAGATGCAGCCAGACCAATTCTGCCTCGGTGACCAGATATCCGATGGTCAGGACGAGACCGTCGCCGCGAATCAAGACGCCGTTGCCGGCGCGTTCGGTGCCGAGCGTCTCGGCCGTGAAGGCGTCGGATGGGATGATGGCGCGCAGGGCGACGACGGCAGCAAGCGCGCGCTCCAAGTCATAGTCGTAATCCTGCGGCTTGGGCTGGACGGCGGCCGGCACCTTCCATTCGGTCAACGAAGCCATGGTCAGCTCCTTCGCATCCGGGCGGTCTCGCGTCCGGACCGCGGGATGATAAAGTCACGGCTGAGCGAGCGGTACAGGGATTTGGCATGCGCCTCAAGGACAAGATCGCGATCGTCGTCGGCGCCGGCCAAAGTGCCGGCGAAGGCATGGGCAACGGCCGCGCCACGGTGCTGCGTTTCGTGCGCGAGGGCGCCAAGGTTCTTGCCGTGGACAACCGGCTCGCCTCGGCGGAGGAGACCGCCGCCATGGCGGCGCAGGAACGCAACGGCGAATGCGTGGCGCTGGCGGCGGACGTCACTCAGGAGGCCACCCTCGCCGCCATGGCAGCGGCGGCGCGCGAGCGCTGGGGGCGCATCGATATCCTGCACTATAACGTCGGCGTGAGCATCGCCGGCGGCGACGCGGCGGTGACCGAGATCACCGAGGAGGCGTTCGACCGCATCTGCGCGATCAACCTGCGCGGCGCCGTGATGGCGGCAAAGCACGTGCTGCCAGTGATGCGGGCGCAGCGCTCCGGCGTCATCATCAACATCTCCTCGATCGCGGCCTGGGAGCAATATCCGAACGTCGCCTACAAGGCATCGAAAGCGGCCATGATCGCGTTCACCCAGCAGCTGGCGATCCAGAATGCCGAGCACGGCGTGCGCGCCAACGTGATCCTTCCCGGGTTGATGGACACGCCGATGGCGGTCGACACCCGCGCTCGCGCCAGCGGCAAGAGCCGCGCCGAGGTCGCCGCGGCGCGCGATGCGCGCGTGCCGCTGCGCCACAAGATGGGCACCGCGTGGGACGTCGCCAATGCGGCGCTGTTCCTCGCCTCCGATGAGGCCGGCTTCATAACCGGCGTCGCGCTGCCGGTGGACGGCGGCGCGATGGTGCGGATCGGAAACGTGTGATGCCGAAAATCGCGTCGCACGGCGCCTGGAGATCGCCGATCACGTCGGAGCTGATCGTCGCCCAGACCATCACGCTGTCCGAGGCGCGACTCGACGGCGATGACATCTATTGGCTGGAGGGCCGCCCGCAGGAACAGGGCCGCAACGTGGTGGTGCGGGCGGGCCGCGCAGGCGCCGCGCCGGCCGACATCAATCCGGCCCCGTTCAACGCGCGCACGCGCGCGCATGAATACGGCGGCGGCGCCTGGACCGTCGCGGACGGCACCCTCTACTTCTCGCATTTCGCCGATGGGCGGCTCTATCGGCAACCGCCGGGCACCGCCAGTCCGGAGGCGCTGACTGCGGTGCCGCCGCGCCCGAATGACTGGCGCTTCGCCGACGGCCTCATCGATCGACACCGGAACCGGTGGATCGGCGTGCGCGAGGACCACACGGTCGACGGAGTGGCGGAGAACACGCTCGTCGCCGTCGATCTCGCCCATGCGGGCGCCGACGCTGGGCGCGTGCTGGCGCGCGGCCACGACTTCTTCTCCTCGCCGCGGCTTTCACCCGACGGGAGCAAGCTCGCCTGGCTGGCGTGGGACCTTCCCGACATGCCGTGGGACGGCACAACGCTCTTTGTCGCGACGCTCGGGACCGACGGCGGGGTCGCCGGCGCACCGCGGGCGATCGCCGGCGGGCCGACGGAATCGATATTCCAGCCGGAATGGTCGCCCGACGGCGCCTCGCTGGTCTTCGTCTCCGACCGCTCCGGCTGGTGGAATCTTTACCGCTATGATCTTGCCGGCGACGCCGTCGAATTGCTTGCCCCACGCTCAGCCGAGTTCGGCCAGGCGCAGTGGGTCTTCGGCATGTCGACCTATGCGTTCGCCGGGGCGGGACGGATCGTGTGCACCTATGTGGAGGGCGGCCTCGGCCACCTCGCGGTGCTCGATCTTCCCGACAAGACCTTGCGTCCGCTCGATCTGCCGTTCACCGAGTTCGGTTCGGTGCGGGCCGATGGCGACCGGGTCGTGTTCCTTGCCGCCTCTCCGACTTTTCCCGGCTGCGTGGTCGCGCTCGACCTCGCTTCCGGCACCCATCGCGTGCTGAAGAAATCGACCGACCTCATCGATCGCGACGACCTTGGGCTTGCGAGCTACCTGACGATGGTGAACTCCGTCGAGTTTCCCACCAGCGCCGGCAACACCGCCCACGGCCTGTTCTATCCGCCGCTCAACCCCGATTACGCCGCGCCCGCGGGCGAGAAGCCGCCGCTGCTGGTAAAGGTGCACGGCGGCCCGACCTCGGCCGCTTCGAGCGCGCTGTCGCTGCGCACGCAATACTGGACCAGCCGGGGCATCGCGGTGCTCGACGTCAACTACGGCGGCTCGACCGGCTACGGCCGTGCCTATCGCGAACGCCTGTACGGCAACTGGGGCGTGGTCGACGTCGACGATTGCGTCAACGGCGCCAAGCATCTGGCCGAGCAAGGACTGGTCGACGCGGCGCGTTGCGTCATCACCGGCGGCAGCGCCGGCGGCTACACCGCGCTCGCGGCGCTCGCTTTCCGCGATTTCTTCGCCGGCGGCGCCAGCCATTTCGGGGTCAGCGACGCGGCCGCGCTGGCGCGCGATACCCACAAGTTCGAGTCGCGCTATCTCGACCGGCTGATCGGGCCTTACCCGCAGGAGGATGCGCTCTACCGCGAACGCTCGCCGCTGCATCATGCCGATCGAATCTCGAAGCCGGTGATCTTCTTCCAGGGCGACGAGGATGCCGTGGTGCCGCCGAACCAGACCGAGAGGATGGTCGAGGCGCTGCGCCGCAACGGCACGCGGGTCGGGTTCTTCCTGTTCGCCGGCGAGCAGCATGGCTTCCGCAAGGCCGGCAACATCGCGCGCAGCCTCGACGGCGAGCTTTATTTCTATTCGATCGAGGTGTTCGGCTGCGGGCTCACGTTCTGATCGGTTTTCCGCTCGCGCCGACTCACCTCTCCATTGGGGAGAGGTCGACCGCGCGAGCGAAGCGCGGGCGGGCGTTAGAGCGTTCCCGGCGAAGCACTGAGCCCCCTCACCCGGATCGTCTCGGCTCACGCTCGACGATCCGACCTCTCGCCACCGGGGAGAGGTGAAGAAGCGGCGCGTTCTTACATGCCGTTGGCCGTGCCCGCGGATTGCTACAACGACACGCCAAACTGTTGAGACCTACGTTTTCCCCCAGGACTCTGGTCATGGGAAGCGGCCCTGGCGGCCTGGGAAGCAAGCCTGGCGGCAAGTGCGGACCGCCATATCGGCGGATCGCCGAGCAAGCATTGTGCTGGAGAGCGGGTGTCCGGTGGCCAGGCATCACGCTCTGCCAACCGTTCCTCACCATCAAGGCGCAGTTGATCCATGGTGTTCTCCCGAACCAGTTCTTACGCCACGCGTCACGCCCGATAAGCGGACAACCTGGCCGCCGACCCAGAGCCAGGGCAGTGGAGCAAGGCCCGCGTTGCAGCCGGTCGACGCACAATCCTTCTTGTTTTTGCAAGGAAGCAGACTCGTCAGTAACTTAGGCGCAATTGCGGCATTGCAGTCGTGAAGTCAGCCCGAAAGCAGACTTCGGCTGCGGGACGCTTCTAGCCACCGAGCCGCCTCGCTCGCGCTCGTTGCGGTGTGCGTCGGCGAAATTGTGCCGGCGAGGAACGTCCGGGATGCGGATTTGGCCGGCGTGGCACTGATCAAGGCGCCGCGCCAGTATTTCGCTAAACTGTTCGGGGCACACCCGACTACGTCAGAGGGCCCACGCCGCTACTCGATCGTTGGCAGCGACAATGCCGCGATCCGATAAGCCCGCATATTGGAGCAGGTCTTCGCCGAGCGGCGCTGGTGGACGTTGTTGCGGCGTCGGATGGGGACCCCAGGTTCCGGGCCCCTTTTGGCCGTGCGCCACGGCGTCGGTGCCTGCGTCACTCACGGTCGCCAGTGGTCGGATGCTGTGACTGCAAGGTGCCGAGCATCTTTTGTCGGCGACCCTTGAGCGCTCTGAGTGACCTGACAAAAAAGCCGAGAGTTGTCTCCGCGCTGGCGGTGCTGCGGCCCTTCGCCTTCAAGCTGGCAATATACCGTAGTTGGCGATCAACTATCGCCTCCGTATCACGCATCTGACGGTCCACCACGGCAAGCTGGTCGCGTTCGTCCATGAGCCTCACCTGCACGGCGTGAGCGCAAACCACATCAAGCCCGCGCGCCCGGCGCTGAGCACGAAGAATGGCAAGCAGCAGGAGCAGCTTGCGCCACGCGGCGATTAGTGCCGGCGATGGGATGCTCAGATGGGAAAAATCACGCAGATACCAACGCGGGCTCGCAGCCACTACCGCAGGATGATAGCCGCCCCGCCTCCCGGCGGACTGATCCAGATCAAGACTGCGATCGGTATCCGACGGTAATGGTGCGCGATGGAGCGCTCGGGATGAGCTGGTCCGAGATCCTCAAGGTGGCGGCGATCGCTGTCGCACTCTCGGCAGCCCTGGCGGCGTTGTACGCTTTCATTGCGATGAAGACGGGCGCGCCCCCACCATAGGAACATAGTTGGGCAGGGGGGCAGGGTCTAAAAACTTCGTCGTTTGCTTGCGCCAGCGGCGTTAGGCGTGAAACCCCTCCGTCAAGGGCCTTTTCCTGGGCTCTTTTTTAGGTCCGGCCCAGGAGCGCTCGCTAGAACAATGTCGCTTGCGCTGAATCACCTCTCCCCACCGGGGAGAGAGCCTGCCCTCATCCGCTGGCGGGCGTTCTTGATTTCGTCAGCCCACGAGGCGCCCGCGTGAAGGACGCTCGATGCTCGCGATGGGAAGCCACTGAGATGGGGCGAATTGATGGTGGCTTCTACAAACGCCACGGCTGTTGCGGCCCGAAACGACCACCCGCCGGCAACCAGTTGCCTGAACCGGCGCTCAATCAGCGCTTCCGCGTCAGCACCGCGCGCCTGCAGGATGGATCAATTGCGCCTCGGCACCCATTGCCCGGTTAATCGTAGTCAGGCCTGCACTTTCGGGTGCGCCTTGAAGAAGTTCCACACGTCCCCGGCGTCGAAGTAGCGATTCGCGCCGGGGCTGGTGAAGTTGCCGTGCTCCATGGTCGGGTCGCGGTAAACGATGACCTCCGGATTTCGCGGGATTTCCGGTGCGGCGGAACACGAACTTCACCGACGTCGCGGCCCCGGCGACGTCGGCGGCGGATGTCGTGCTCCCGTCGGTGCCGAGCGGATTGAAATAGGCCGTCGGCTCGCAGTCGTTGTGCACTTTGAAGATCTCGATCGCCGCCGCGAGGTGGCGGAACGACGTCTTGCGCACGGGGATGTCGGCGGCAGGCATCCCGGTCACGGCATAGAGATCGGGAACGAACGTGCTCTGCACCCGGCCGGACGTGTCCTGCCGCGGACCCGGCGGCACGACGACGTCCAACTCGCCGTGGTGGGCGAAGAGGGACACGGCCGATCGGCCGGTCGGGTCGTTCGTGATCGTCCCGGTCAGGCCCTCGTGCGAACGCCCGCCGATCGCGCCGGCCATCACCCACAACGCGGCGAAGTGATCGCCGATCTCGTGTGCGAGCTTGTAGGCCATCATCCCGCCCATCGAGTAGCCGAAGACGAATCGTCGATCGGCGTCGATCGGCGGCCGCGTGACGCCGAGCTCGCCGAGCTTCCGCCGCAGCATCTCCTCGACGGCGTCGACAGCCGCGCGGATGAACGAGACGTCGCTCTGCACCGGCAGGAAGTCGTCGGCGAAACCGATGTTCCAGCCGCGGAGCGGTTCTCCGGCAAGGTGGTAGTAGGCGTGCCCGTAGGGATAGAGAACGAAGAACCGATCTTCCCAGTTGGTCTGGTCCGCCGGATTGCTCACCAGCGGGAACGGCCAGTCGAGAGCAAAACCCGATGGCGACTGCGCGCCGCCATGCAGCGCGATGACGAGCGGCAGCCCGTTCCGGCCGTCTTCGGTAAACACCCGCTCGTGCCAGTAGTGCCAGCCAACCGGCGGATAGAACTCGAACTCCCGCACGACTCCGTTGTGGACGAGTTGATAAGGCATTGCGCCCTCCTCAGTGACATCAGTGGCGCCGAGCGGTCAGGCTTGTTCCGTTGACTAACCTTCGCTGGTTCCGTTGAACTCGCACTGACCACCCGCGGCCTTGAGCTTGCGAGCTCCGGGTGGTTCATAGCCACAGGCCCATCAATGAGCCCGATTGTAACGTCAGGTCTGCCGCTGGTGCGGTCCAACAACGGGGTCAGACTGACCAAGTCCAGCGCTGTCGTCATTGATATGCCGGCTCGGCGATTTCGTCGCTCTCCGCCGGGGTTTCGGGCCACCAGGGATCAGGTATGCGGGGCGTAGCTCCCGCACCCAGACAGCGCACATTGGCCGCAACCCAATATCCCCACACTCCCCTCGCGACGGTGCTCGTTCCGTGATGGCCGTTATCAATGACTTTCATGCCGACAATGAGGTTGTTCTTGTCATAGACATATTCTTTATGGATGAACGAGTGACCGATGCCATGCGCCTCATCTCCGTTGACCACGCGAACGTAATCGTTGACGGTCTCCCAGGTCTGAACGACGGCGCCTGGCTCCAACTCTCCCGACCAGATCTGGGCGGCTTCCAGCAGGGCGTCCCCGCGTCCGTCCCCGACCATCGCGGCCGGAGCTCCGCGCCCTCGGAACATGTCCGGAATCTCTTTCCATTTGTCCTTGCCGATTTCGATATGCGAGCCCCAGATGGCGTAGAACATCCTGTGCTTCTGCCTGGGCCAGCTCTCCACCGACACCCGGGCCAGCGGGTGCGCATCGCCGACTTGCTGCGTCGCCAGCTGGACGCGGTCATAGGTGACCTTGAAGCAGTCGCCAGAGCGAGCCCGGTCTTGCGGCGAGTTCTCGTAGTTCTCGACGATCCTGCGGCCGAGGCGGGTCCAGTACCACATGAAATTGCTGGGCTCGAAAGGGAGCGGCATGGTTTCAGGTCCTCGAAAGAGTTGTGCGCGCGCCTGCGCTCGGCCCGGTCGCGCGGGCAGCATGACGGCGGAGCGCGCGCGCATCGCGCGCCTGATACAGTTGCGCCAGCCGGTAGGTGTTGACCGGAAGCAAGAGGACGTGAAGTAGCAGCACCGGCACGAGACCGCCGAGGTATCCGTACGCGATGAAGGTCAAATTGCTCGCGATCGCGGCCCAACGAAGCGCGCTCATTGAGCGCATGCAGAAGGTCGCGAGCACGAGAGCGCCGGCGGCAAACCCGATGGCGTCGGTCGTCGGCAGGTTGCTCAATCTGTTCGCCTCCCCGCGCAATGGATGTTGAGATGCTCTATCGCAAGCGGTTCACGGCTGACGGTCGGATCAGGTCCGGCCTTCCGTTCTGACCCGCAATCTCTAGCGATCTCGGGACGGCCGTTCTCGGACCAGAGCGACAATGAGTAGGACTGCAGCGACGTTTTCAATGGCCGTTTTTCGGCCCGCCGCGCGATGCCACTCAGTCGAGGGAACATTTTTGGGCCACCTGTGAAATATTTCACCGATCGCTCGCTCATTTCTTTGCATGATGAACGGCGAAACGTGGCTGCGGCGATGAACCAATTTCTTCTTGCTGACGACAACAAGAGCGAACATTGAAAGGCTAAGCGGGTCAGAAAATTGACTCAGAGCAAACGCGACGTGACTGGCCACATCGAGCTTGAGCCCGGCAATGAGCGAATCGACCACCATGGCAGGCCCCGCGAATGGCGATTGCGCGGCCGTTCGGTTCTCGACCGCGACCTATGCGCCGCACGAGCGTTTTGGCGCGTGGCGTGAGATATACGGCCGAACTCTGCAGAGGGTGGATATCGAGCCGCTCTCGATCGAGCAGTTTCATGCCGAGGCCACCCTGCGCCGGATGCCGGGCTTGGCCATGAGTGTCAGCCGTCGTTCCGCAGTGATCTACAATCGCCGGCGCGAGCTCATCAATCATGACGACGTCGGCATGACCATCGGGCTTACCTCCAGCTTTGAGGCGAGCCAGTTTGGCCGGCCTGTCACCATCGGTCGCGGCGAGGCGATCGTGCTGACCGGGTCCGAGCCAGCGTCTGTGAGGACGCCCACGTACGGCGAGTACATCAACATCCTGGTGCCGGTGCGCTCGCTTGCGCCGCTCGTCGCCAACCTGGGCTCCTGCTACGGCCGGCGGATTCCCGCTCAAAGCACGGCGCTGCGGCTCTTGACCCGCTACATCGGCATCCTCGAGGAGACCCAAGCCTTGGCGGCGGCCGACCTGCGACGGCAAGCCGTGGCTCACATCCACGATCTCATGGCGCTGGCGATCGGCGCGACCCGGGACGCTGCCGAGGTCGCCAAGAGCCGCGGCGGGCGGGCGGCGCGGCTGCGCGCGATCAAGGAGGATATCGCGAACCAACTCGACCGCGCCGACTTGTCGATAGCGGCAATCGCCGCCCGGCATCGGATCATGCCGCGGTGTCTCCAGAGGTTGTTCGAAGGCGAGGGCACGACGTTTACCGAGTACGTGCTCGCGCAGCGGCTTGCCCGTGCGCACCGGTTACTGACCGATCCGCGCTACGCCAGTCAAAAGATCAGCACTGTCGCTTTCGATGCCGGCTTCGGCGATCTATCCTATTTCAATCGCATGTTTCGGCGGCGCTTCGGCGCGGCTCCGTCGGAACTGCGCGGCGCGGCACGGTTTCCAAAAGCGGACTCGTTATCCTCATCTTGAGTTTCGTCGCTGCTAGGAGTCTGGCCGAAAAGAGGCCAGGCTTTTCAGCGATCTCCAACGCCCCTCATGCTGAGATCCTGCCCCGGACTTGATCCGCCGGTGGGGATAGGTCGGCACTGAACAGCGCCCAAGGCTTTCATCCAGGTGGCTCGGCCGCCAAGCCGGTGCGCAACTCGCAATAACGGCGAGGCGTAATGACGGCGCTAGATCAGCTCCCAGGTGTTGTCGACGAAGATGCTGGTGTTGGCGCTGTCGGTGACCACGTCGCCGTCCATGAAGAAGATCCTGGTGGTGCCGTCGGAGTGCCGCCAGACGATGTCGGCATTGCCGTCGGCATTGGTCGGGTCACCTGATCGGCCATTCGCCTTCCCCGATCATCGACGTGATCAGGGAGATTCCGGCGCAGCAAAGGTCTGCGGCGTCAGCCCGGCAACACAGGACGCATCGGGGGCGGCGGGATCCGCAAGGAAGGATACGATCACCCGCTGGGCGCAGGGCGAATTGGGGGACACGAAGTGCCCGATGCCCGGGATGCTGATGATGGTTGCGCTGGATAACTTCTCCGCTGCGGCCTTCGCCCCGGCAAGCGACGTCAGCGTGTCGAAGCTGCCAGAGATGAGGAGCGTCGGGATGGCGCTTGCGACCGGCTGGCGCATGGCCTCAGGGGCGGCGGGAACCTTCCAGACGTCACGGCAATCCTCGTTGAAATACGCCCAGCCGCCGACGCCCTCCCGCGTTGCACCGAGGCGGGATAGTCCGGAAACGCTTCCCGACCGGCGGCGGCGAGTTCGTCCGACGTCGCGAACGGGTAGTCTTCGCGACAGCTGACGCCAAGGCCAGCCCGTAGCCGAGGGCCGGAGACATTCGGGCCGGATGGCGGTGCCCGGCCTGCTCGATCCTTGGCAATCGCCGCGATGGAATTCGGGGCGGCCGGCGGCGAGCCCATCGATGCGATCGGGTGCAGCGCGGAGCAAGGGCACGGCATAGTTCTGGTTGCGCAGCCAGTCGACGAGCGCTCCGCCGTCGAGCATGACTTCGATATTTTGCCGGTGGCCGGGTCGCTAACCGTTGTCGTCAGCGGCTCGGCCTCGAGCTTGTTGACCAGCCGGGTGAAGGTTTCCTGCGAGACGAGGATGGGCCGCGTTGCAGGCCGCTTCCGCCGCGCAGGCTTGGAAGAGGTTGTCGAAGCCGGCGCGCGCGTTCCACCAGTTGGCAGGGACGCTATAGGTCGTCGGCAAGACTGAATCGAGAACGACGCTGCGAATGCCTTCCGGGTGGTCGCGCATGAGCGTCTGCGCAAGGTAGGAGCCATAGGAAGTCCCGTAGACATTCCACGCGGCATAGCCGAGCACCTTGCGGAGGTCGGCGAAATCGGCGGCACTTTCGGTCGAATTGTAGGCGCTAAGATCGGCGCCGGTGGCGGCTGAGCTTGCGGTGGCAGGCTTCCGTCGCTGCCAAGTGGGCGCGCTTCGTTGCCTCGGAATAGAAGCGCAGACCAAGAGCCACTCTGGCGAAGTCGTCGATGGACGCGCAGGTGAGCGCCGGCTCTGAGAACATGGTCCCGCGCTGGCTCACCACCAGGATGTCCCGGTCGCGGATGAAGTCCGCAGCGATCAGTCCGTTGACCTCCAGAGGGGCGATGTCGCCCGGCCCGCCAGCCAGATAGATCACAGGATCGGGCTGTTTATCCGGTGAGCGTGCGGGGTATTTCGCAACCATGAGCCGAATTGTGCGGCCATGCGGGCCGGCTGCGATCCTCAGGCACGACGAGATAGCCACAGGTCGCGTGGGCGAGCGCTTCCGCGCCCTCGCAGCTTCGGGCACGGCGCGGGCTCGAAGCGCGGCAGCAAACTCATTGCTCTGCGCGAGCGCCGGAACCGGGATTGTTACGAGGACGAGCGTGAGGAATAGGCGCAAACTTGGCATGACTGGCCCCTATCTGGGCGCGGCATCGCGAGAATGTGCGGCTGGCCCGGCGATTGCACGCCCGGTACGCTCAACCTCCATTTAGAGTGTGATGGACCGATGCGCAAACGGTTCTGCAACTGCCACATTCCCGCCAAGGGCCGCCTCGCTTGGTTGAGCATGGCTTCCGCAAGGCCGGCAACATCGCGCATAGGCTCGACGGCGAGTTCTATTTCTATGCCATCGAGGTATTCGGCTGCGGGCTCACGTTCTGATCGCGTGTACCGCGACGGACTAGCACGCGTGCCGCCTCCCGGTTGGGGTTGCACCGGGGGCTCGTGTGCTACCGATAGGCGCAAAAGCAATAATCGCCTGCCGGGGGTGCTTAAGTCTGAGATAGACATATTCATCGGTGTGGTTCTCAGTGCGCCGTGAAGCCGCCGTCGACCGGCAGGCCGACGCCGATCACGAAGCTCGCGGCCGGGCTGCATAGCCACAGCACGGCGGGCAGCGACCTCCTCGCCCGCCCGATTGACGGCTGGATCCACAACCACGGTGTTAGGGACCGATCGGCGAAAAATGGAATGGCGTTGCATTTGGTATTGCAACGCCGTTTCATTTTTGCTAGAACGGCAAAGAGCGGCGGTGAGGGAGATTTCCTGCCGGCCTTGCCGGGTCCCAGCGGACACGCGTAGCGCGTCCCTATTCAGAGCTTTTGGGCAGACAACCCAGCGCTCAGCGGGTGCTGGGCGGAGGATACGTATGAATTAGGTCACGAGAACACATCGATATGTGATCATGCTCGCTGCCATTGCGGCGGGTCTACAGTTCGCTGCGAGCGCAGCTTGGGCGCAGAGCAACTATCCTACAAAGCCAATCCGGTTGGTCGTGCCGTTTCCCCCTGGCGGTGGCACCGACATCTTCGCCCGCGTAATCGGGCAGAAGCTGTCGAAGTTGTTGGGGCAGCCGGTTGTGATCGAGAACAAGCCAGGGGCGGGCGGAAATATCGGCGTTGATGCGGTGGCGAAATCGCAGCCCGACGGCTACTCGATTGTGATCGGCCAGACGAGCAACCTGGCCGTAAATCCCACGCTTTATCGGAAGCTTCCCTATAATCCCGTCAAGGATCTCGCGCCGATCTCGCTTGTGGCCTCGTCTCCGCTGGTCATGGTTGTAGCGGCGAGTTCGCCCTTCAAGTCGCTCGACGACATCGTCACCGCGGCGAAAGCAAACCCGGACGACATCACGTTTGCTTCGCCAGGGAACGGAACTATCGCCCACTTGAGTGGAGAGCTGCTGCAGCGCGCCGCTAACATCAAGTTTCGACACATCCCCTACAAGGGCGCCGCGCAAGCCATGACCGATGTCATGGGGGGACAAGTCCAACTCTACATGTCGTCTGTTCCGACGGGCGGCTTCGCGCGATCGTGGTGACCTCGGCCAAGCGCCTCCCGGACCTGCCTGATGTCCCTACCATCGCCGAGTCCGGCTTCAAGGACTTCGAGTCCAGCACCTGGTTTGGATTGCTTGCCAGGGCCGGCACCCCTCAGCCGATCATCTCTCGGCTTAGTTCCGAAGTGAATCGCGTGCTGCAGACGGCGGAGATTCGCGAGAAATTTGCAAGCGAAGGGGCAGAGGTCGTAAGCGGCACGCCGGAGCAGTTCGCCGATCTTCTGAAACAGGAAATCGAAAGGTGGGGCCGCATCGTCAAGGAATCCGGCGCCAAGGTGGACTAACGACCGTGACGACGTCGGCTAACGATCGCACCTCCGCAGCAACAACCAAGCGCGAAGAGGAGCCAAACCCCTTAACGTCGACATCGGAACCGCTGCAGCGCGCGAGCGAAGAGGCAGGCTACGCCGTCGGGCGCATTCCCGGTTCGTTCAACGTGTCTCGTCAGCCGTCGCGACCACCTGGCGCGACCTCAACAGGGGAACATGGTATGCCTTGGCGTTTAGGTCTCTCACTCGTCATTTTGGTCGCTGCTGTGCACGGCGCGGCAGCGCAATATCCGGCAAAACCGGTTCGCATCGTTGTGCCCTACGCCCCCGGCGGTGCAGTCGACGTTGTGGCGCGCAAGGTCGCGCAAAAGCTCACACAACCGACGGGCCAATCTTTCTTCGTCGAGAATAAGCCTGGTGCAACCGGCACGATTGGAACTCACTTCGTGGCGCGTTCGCCTGCGGACGGCTACACGCTCCTCGCGATCGACAACACCTATTCGCTACTCCCGTACGTATTCAAAAAACTGCCCTGGAATCACGAGACGGCGTTCGCTCCGATCACGATCAGCGTGTTTACGCCGGTTTTGGTTGCTGTTCGGGCAGACGGTCGATTCAATGATCTTTCTGCTCTCCTCGCCGAAGCGCGTGCCAATCCAGACAAGCTGACTTACGGCACCGGTGGACAGGGAAGCGCTCCGCACTTTGCCACGGAAGCGTTCCAACAAGCGGCGAACATAAAGCTAAGCCACATTCCTTACAAAGGAGCCGCCGAAGCCGTGCTCGGCCTGGTGTCGGGCCAAATCGATCTTATCCTGGTATCGACCGCCTCGGCGATCTCGCAAATTCGGGGCGGGAAGATCAAGGCGCTGGCCGTGAGCGGGGAGAAGCGTCTGGCCTTTCTGCCTGATGTGCCCACATTTGCCGAAGCCGGCGTCCCCGGATTCAGCGTCACGAACTGGTCGGGCCTTGCTTTTCCGTCGGGGACGCCGGGAGATCTGATCACGCACGTGTACGGCGAAGTGAGGAAAGCGCTCGAGACTCAAGACATGAAAGATTTCGTCGCGGGGATGAGCGGCGAACCGGGAGGGGTCGAACCCTCAGCGTTCACCGCGCTCATCAAGGAGGAGACCGCCCGTTGGGCTGCGGTCGCGGAAAAAGCGGGGGTGGAAAAGCAATAGCGCCGCGACGCTAAACCGGGGTGATTGGCGGAAGTCCTCCCCGCTCCCGCGTCCGGTTTGGATGGCGCCAGGCAGGTTGTAGGCCGGTTAATATCGGCGGGTCAGTGGGAATTGACAAGTTCATTGCAGAGCGGGCAGAGACCTTCCTCCCCTCACTTGGTTGGCCACCATGAGTCGTGAGAATGGAAACGATTTATCGGTGTCGGGCGTGGCCTCGGTCGACCGCGGCCTCGCGGTTCTAACCGCGTTCAGCCGCGGCGACAAAGCGCTAAGTCTGGCCGAGCTCACACGGCGAACAGGGCTGGTTAAGACCACTGTTCTTCGGCTAGCGATTTCGCTAGAGCAGTGCGGCTTATTGAAACGACTTGATGATGGGCAGTACCGGTTGGATGCCGAAGTCCTCCGTCTGGCTGCGATCTATCAGGACCAGATCGATTTGGATGCCTTGGTAGTCCCCGTACTAAAGCAGCTCGTGGAGATGACGCAGGAGACCGCGTCTTTCTATATCCGCCGAGGCGAGCAGCGAATGTGCTTGTTCCGGGTGGACTCGCCTCATCAACTCCGTCTGCATATTCGGCCGGGCGACATGCTTCCCATGGATGAATCGGCAATCGCCCAGGTGCTGCGCAGCTTCGACGATCGAGCGCGTCGGCAAACGGGTTACCCGGCAGTGCCGATCTACACGGCCGGCAAGCGCGATCCGCATACGGCCGGTCTTGCCGTACCTGTTTTTTCGGATGGGTCGAAGCTCGTAGGCGCTTTGGCCATTTCAGGGCCGATCACCCGTTTCACGGCTGAGCGAGCAAAGGCGATTTCGGAAGCGCTGTTGTCCATAGCTGCGGATTTGACCAAAGCCCTCGACGGAGACCAGCGGCGTCTTAAGCGCTCCGGACCGGCCCTGAAAGCAGGCCCGACGGCGCCGGCAACCCGAGCCTCTTGAGACCAGCCAGCTAGTACTCCGCAGCCGCCCTTCGCTCACGGTTTCACCGCCACGAGTGTGTCTTGCAATGCGGCCGCGACTGGGACCCCGCCTTCACTACGCACAGGCAAACCTTTGGGGCCGGGGGAGAAACGGCGGGGGCCGGCTCAACATCCTCACGCAAATGAAACGACGTTTCGAAAGTCTTGAAACGCCGTTTCAAATATGCTAGGCCGGCGGCACAGCGGGTATGGCTCGCTACTGCCTGATGGGACCCGGATGTGACAAACCTTGCGGCTGCTCCGGCCTAGCTCGCGAATTACCGTGATCCCTCGCCTAACCGACACATCTGGTCCCGCGCCGCTCTACGCGGCCTTCCTGGCCGAGTTGCGGGCTCGCGGCTTCGAAGGAGAACTTTCGGCGCTCTATGCGGACCGCACGGTGCTGGGAACGGACAACTCGATTTACCAGCTCTCGCCGGAAGCGATCGCATTCCCGCGCGGCACCGATGACCTCGTGCGCATTGCGCGGTCTGACAAGCGATCCGCGGTTTCAAGTCCATGCAAGCTCGCTGCCAGGGGCGGTGGCACCGGCACCAACGGCCAGTCGCTTGACCGACGGCCTGGTCGTTGACCTCTCGCGCCATATGAACAGCATCCTCGACATCAATGCGCAAGAGCGCCGCGTTCGTGTCCAGGCCGGCGTCGTCAAGGATCAGCTCAACGCCGCGCTCGCCCAATATGGCTTGTTCTTCGCGCCGGAACTGTCGACGTCCAATCGGGCCACCATCGGAGGCATGATCAACACGGATGCGAGCGGTCAGGGCTCCTGCCTGTACGGCAAGACGCGCGACCATGTGCTCTCACTTACAATCGTGCTCCTTGACGGCACCGTCTGGATCTCCCAGCCGATGGACAACAAGGAACTCGCGACGGTGGCGGCCCGCCCCGACCGAGTAGGCCTCATTCATCGGCTGGTCGACACCATCCAGCGCGAGAACGAGGCGCTGATCGCCGAGCGCTTTCCCAAGCTCAATCGATCTCTGACCGGCTACGATCTCGCTCACATCCGCGACAGCGAGGGCCGCTTCGACCTCAACGCCGATCCTGTGCGGAGCCGAAGGCACGCTTGGGCTTCATCGCCGAGGCCGAGCTGAACGTGCTGCCGGTGCCGAAGCCACTCGGCCTTGATCAACATCCGTTATGACAGTTTCGACGCGGCCCTGCGGGACGCCCGCGCCTTGGTCGCGATGCAGCCAGCCTCGATCGAGACGGTCGATTCAAGGGTGCTGGCTCTCGCTCGGAACGACATCGTGTGGCAGGAGGTTCGCGAGTTCTTCCCGGACGACCCCGAGGGGCCGGCTGAGGGCGTGAACCTGCTCGAGTTGCTGGCCGACGATGCAGACGACCTCGAAGCTCAGATCGGCCGGGTGACGACCGCTCTGTCGCTTGAACGGCGCGGTCACGGGCGCCGCGGCTTCACGATCGCGCGGGATGAGGGTGGCCAGCGCGAAGCTCGAGGCGCTCGCGGTGCGCAGCGCGAGTTCGGCGCTGGCGCGCAACGGCCGCTGCGCGTTGCCGAGGATGGCGACGAAGGCGAGGAGGGGGCAGTTGCGCTTCGCGCCCTCGTTCGCGGTCAAGCCGCGTCGAGCGCATCTGGGCGATGCGCAAGAAGGCCGTCGGCCTCCTCGGCAACATGCAAGGGCTAGCACGCCGGCCCATCCCCTTCGTGGAGGATACGGCAGTGCCGCCGGAGCACCTGGCCGACTACATCGCCGAGTTCCGCGCGGCCCTGGATCGTCGCGGACTGGTCTACGGCATGTTCGGCCATGTCGACGCGGGGGTTCTTCACGTTCGGCCGGCTATCGACATGACGGATCCGGCGCAGGAGACCGCTCATCCGTGAGATTTCCGACGAAGTCGTGGCATTGACGCGGCGAGTACGGCGGGGTGCTGTGGGGCGAGCACGGCAAAGGCGTACGCTCCGAATACGCGCCGGCCTTCTTCGGCTCCGCTCTACCCGTGCCTGCAAGCAGATCAAGGCCGCCTTCGACCCCAACAATCAACTGAACCCAGGCAAAATCGCGGCCCCCGCCGATGGTCACCTGTTGCGCATCGACGAGGTCCCAACCCGCGGCGCTCGCAGCCGCACGATTCCGGCCGCGGTCCGCGAGAGCTACGACAATGCTCTCCACTGCAACGGCAATGCCGCCTGCTACAACTGGGATCCGGATGATGCCATGTGCCCGTCCTGGAAGGGCATGCGGGAGCGGCGTCACTCTCCCAAGGGGCGCGCCATGCTCATGCGGGAGTGGCTGCGCCAGCTCGCTGTAGTTGGGATTCGACCCGGTCGAAGAAAGCCGAGAACTGCGCCGCAGAGCGGGCTGGCGCACGCTGCCCGCGCGCATCCGCAGCACCTGGGGCCGGCGCCGCGGCGAGCGCGACTTCTCCCACGAGGTCAGGGAGGCGCTCGACGGCTGTCTTGCTTGCAAGTCCTGCACCGGCCAGTGCCCGATCAAGGTCGATGTTCCAGCGTTCCGCTCAAAGTTCTTCGAACTCTATTATGGCCGTTATCTGCGTCCCTTCAGACGACTATGTTGTCGGCGCGATCGAACATCTTGTGCCTCTGATGGCGCGGGTGCCGGGCTTGTCCAACGCGCTTGCGGGACGCGGATCGGGGCAAGCGGTCCTGAAGGCAATCGGGCTTGTTCACACGCCGAGATTATCGGGCGTGGATATCGAGCGCGAACTCGAGCGTCGCGGCGTCGCGATCGCCAATCCAGACGCCCTGCGCGGCCTTCCCGAGGCCGCACGCGGCCGCAGCGTTGTGGTCGTGCAGGACGCTTTTACGAGCTACTACGAGACGACGCTCCTGCTCGATCTGCTCGAGCTTCATGAAGTCGATCGGCTGGCGGCCGTGGCTGGCCCCGTATCCGCCCAAACGGCAAGGCGCTTCACGTGCACGGGTTCCTCGGTGCCTTCGAGCGCATCGCTGCGGCGAACGCGACGATGCTCAAGGAGCTCGCGGCTACCGGCGTCGAACTCGTCGGTCTGGACCCCTCGATGACGCTGACCTACCGGTCCGAATATGCAGGTGCCCTGGACAAGGGTTGGCTCCCAACGCGTGCTTCTCGTGCAGGAGTGGCTCGTCAGGCATCTCGATGCGCTCCCGACCGTCGAACCTCAGGCGCGGACTACCTCCTGTTGCCTCATTGCACCGAACGCGCGACCGCGCCGACCGCATTGCGCGATTGGCAAACAATATTCGCGAGCTGCGGCATGGCATTGAAAATCCTGCCATCCGGCTGCTGCGGCATGGCGGGCACGTGGGGACACGAGACAGAGCACCGCACCACGTCCGAACACATCTACGCCCTGAGTTGGGGCCGGCAAGTCGCGAATGCCCGGCACACCGGACGGTTGCTCGCCGACGGGTATTCTTGCCGTTCACAGGCGAAGACTCATCGATGGGGTGAGACTGAATCATCCGGTGCAGGCGCTGCTTGCGGCCGTGCGCGCCACTGCGAAACCCGTGAGCAGTCGCGACAAGCCGGAAATATCGAGCGCATGAAGCTTTCGTTCTTTACGCGAAAGCGGCCGGACAATACATGTGGAGACGAACAATGAGTGCAGAGCGAAAGCAGTTCAGGCTGGGATTGGTAGGCTACGGCGAGATCGGCAGCACGGTCGGGCGCGGCCTGCGAGGCGCCGGGACTCGCAATCTATCGCGTCCTACGACAAGTATGCCTTCGACGGCCCCTATGCCGAGCTGATCCAGAGCCGCGCGACGGGAAGCAGGTGTCACCCTGGTGCGCTCGAACCAGGAACTGGCTGACGCCGCGGATTTGATCTTCAGCGTAACGCCGGGATCGGCTTCTTTGGAGAGTGCGGAAGCGTTCGCGCCTTGCTTGACCGGCCGACATGTCTTCACGGACTTCGCGTCGGCAACTCCGAAGATCAAGATCGGCGTCGCTGAGCGGCTGGCCGGCAGCGGCGCGCTCGTCGGTGACGGATCGATCGAGGGAACGCCGCTGCAGGGCTACTCCATGCGGATGCTGTCGAGCGGAGCGGCAGGCCAGCGAGTCTGCGATCTGCTGGTTCCGTGGGGAATGCAGATCGAGTTCGTAGGCGACAAGCTCGGGACCGCCTCGGGCATCAAGATCCTGCGATCGGTCCTGATCAAAGGAATCGAGACGCTTACCGACGAGATGCTGCTCGCCGCCCGTCATTACGGTCTCGATGAGATCGTGCTCGCGTCCGCATCGAATACGTTGGCGCGACCTTGGATGGACACCGTGGCGAGCCTGACCCCCTCTGGTGTCATCCATGCCAAGCGCCGCGCCGAAGAGCTCGAAATGTCCGCTGAAGCGGTCGCGGACGCCGGCGTCGAGCCGATCATGGCGCGTGCCATCGCGGCGCGTCTGCGCTGGAAGGAGGGGCTCCGGCTGAAGGACCATTTCAAGGGCGTCGTTCCCGCCAACTACAAGGAAGCGCTCGAGGCCATCGAGATGAAGAAGTGACGGAGCGGGCAAAGGCCCGTTGAATGCGCAGGATGATCCCAGGAAGGAAGACGTGGCTATCGGCTTCAGAATCAACAAACGCACGCGCAAGGTGGATGAGCAGACAGTCGCCAGGTACCGCGACATCGCCGTCGCCAACATCAGCGACTCGATGTCCCGGATGACACACGGCGGCCCGAGGTTGCGACCGCTTCACTCTGGCGGCGTCCTTGCGGGCCCGGCCATGACCGTCAAGCAGCGTCCCGGCGACAACCTCATGGTCCATGCCGCTCTGAACCGTGCAGAGCGGGGGGACGTGCTCGTTGTCGATGCCGGTGGCGAGCTGACCAATGCCATCATGGGCGAGCTGATGCTCGCCCATGCGCGGCAGATCGGAATGGCGGGCGTCGTCATCTACGGCGCCGTTCGCGACTACGGCTGGATCCGCAAGAACGACTTCCCGGTGTTTGCGGCCGGGGTCACTCATCGAGGCCCGTACAAGAACGGCCCCGGCGAGATCCACGCGACGATCGCCATCGAGGGCATGGTGATCGAGCCTGGAGACCTCATCGTCGGCGACGACGATGGACTGATCTGTGTTCCTTACGCCGATACCGAGACGGTCTACCAGGCAGCGAACGCCAAGCAGCAGGGCGAAGCGAAGACGATGGCCGCCATCAAGGCGGGCACGAACGACCGCTCGTGGGTCGAAGCGGCTCTCAAGGCAGCGAATTGCGAGGGCGCCTGAGAAAGCAAATCTCGAGTCGCCGCTCGCGAGGAGCGCAACTCGCCGAGGAGCGATTGTTAGGAGGAATCAATGCGTGCAGTGATCCAAAATCGTCGTGCTTTTCTCAAATCCGCTGCTGGTTGCACCCTTGCAGCCGCTGGTGCGCTGCGCAGCGGGGGCGCATGCGCGCAGCACAATGTGCCGTTTTCGTCAGGAACCGGGACGCCAAAAACGAGCGCTCCCCCGAACGCGTGCGACTCGCATATGCACATTTTCAGCACCCGATTCCCGGCCTCGCCGCACTGGAAAGGGGAGCCGGTCGTCGACGCCGACGTCGCCGCTTATCGGCTCTTGCAGAAGCGGATTGGCACCAGCCGAGTCGTTGTCGTCACCCCCTCGACTTACGGAGTCGACAATCGCGCGACGCTTGACGGCGTCGCTCAGCTCGGGTCGTCGGCTCGTGCCGTTGTGGTGGTCGACCAGGACATTGCCGATGCCGAGCTCGAACAGATGGCAGCGCAGGGAGCGGTCGGCATTCGCGTCAACTTCGTCACGCCACAGTCCTGGGGCGTGACCACCGCCGAGCGCCTCGAAACAATGGCCAAAAAAGTCCATGTCCTCGGCTGGCACGTCCAGGTCTACATGACCGGCGACCAGATCGCCGACCTGGAGAAAGTCTTGGAGCGCCTCCCAACTCCGCTCGTGATCGACCACCTCGGGCGACTGCCGCCTGGGCAGGGACTTGAGCACAGAGCCTTGCCGGTCATCCGCAAGCTGATCGATCGCGGCAATACTTGGGTGAAGCTCTCGGGCGCTTACCTGAACACTGCAAGCGGACCTCCCGCATATGCCGACGCCAGTAAGGTCGCTCAAGCCTATGCCAGGATTGCGCCCGAACGGCTGGTGTGGGGCAGCGACTGGCCCCATCGGGGCGAGAAGCACCTGCCGGACGATGCGGTTCTCTTCGACCTGCTCGCCCAGTGGGCGCCGGATGAGGAAACCCGCAGACGAATTCTCGTCGACAATCCTGCCGTTCTTTACGGCTTCCCGAAATCGATCTGACCCCTCCCGCGGGCGCCGAGGGCGTGGACCTCGCCATGTCGAGCCGGCAGTACTCTGCGACCGCGCGGTCGACCATGGCGGCGACCTGCGCCTCGTCGGCGACATAGCAGGCGATGCCGATTGCGGTGCCGCCCCCGAGCACGATCCGCTCGGCCTCCTTCGCGGCGAGATCGCCGTCCAGGTCGGCCAGCACGACGGAGGCGCCGCTCTCGGCGAACATGCGCGCCGTCGCCAGC
Organism: uncultured Alphaproteobacteria bacterium; assembly: GCA_963788095.1. Classification (GTDB taxonomy): domain Bacteria; phylum Pseudomonadota; class Alphaproteobacteria; order Rhizobiales; family Xanthobacteraceae; genus CAVTXS01. The sequence goes on from CAWBFP010000018.1 coordinate 143,961, forward strand.
CCCATGCCTTTGGCGGCGCCGGTGACCAGGGCCACCTGGCCTTTGAAGTCATAGATCGGGTTCATCTGAATCTTCACTTCATGCTGCGATCATTTGATCAGCCCGTAGGATGGGTTGAACGCCAGCGAAACCAATCAAATTCCACGCATAAACGGTGGGGTTCGCTTCGCTCAACCTACCCTGCGAGCTTTGCGAGGCTTGGCGGGGTCCGCCGGCAGGAGGGTCTCATTTAATGCGTTCAACGCGGACGGTGACCGGACCGGGCCGATCGAAAATCGAGACGTCATCGGCCACTCGACCGAGTAAGATAATCCCGGGCTGAGGGACGCGGCCGTCGCGATAGTAGATCACAAAGTGATTGGAGCTCCAGAGTCCCAGCGTGCCGGTGGAGAAATCGAGTTGCCGCTCGAGGGCGGGCAAGGGCGAAGGCAGATTGCCGGTTTTTTCTTGGCGGAGGTGGTCGCGCATTTCGATCGTGAGCGGCAGCATCTGGACCAGCGATCGGGTTGCGTTGTTGTCGACCAGCTCGGCCGTGACTTTGCCCCAGTCAGAGGAAATCAGAATACGCTCTTGTGCCATTGCAGGTCCGATCAATCCGAGTGTGATGACGAAAGCTCTCAAGACCAGTTTAAACATTCGACAGCAGCTCCTTTTCTCTTGTAGCTCCTTACCGGTGAGGCAGGCTGGGCGCCTTTCTGGTGACAAGTCAGCGGGCGCGCTTTTCAAAAACCTCCTTCGCAACCGGCATCGCCGAGAACACGTTGGGCCATCCCACGTAGAACGCGAGATGGGTGATGGCCTCGGCGATCTCGGGCTGCGTCAGGCCATTGTTCATCCCGATCGGGATATGGCCCGTGAGCTGCGCCACCTGACCATTGGCGACCAGTGCGCTGATGGTGACGAGGCTGCGGTCGCGCGGGGCGAGATCGGGACGCAGCCACAGATCGCGGAACAAAACGTCGGTCGTGTACTGAACGACACCCGGGAACATCGCACCGAATTGGTCGCCGACGCGCTTGGCGCGATCGGCCTCGGCGGCCTCGTTGAGCGGCAGCAGCGCGGGAGACGCCGCGGGCAGCTGATCGGGCCTGATGTTGCGCTCCGCGAACACGTCTTTCGTCACCGCAACGGCCGCCATTGCGTTCGCCCAGCCGGAGTAGAACGCCAGATGGGTGATGATCTCAGAAATCTCCGCCGGCTTCACGCCATGGTCGAGCGCAAGCTTCAGGTGATCCGACAGCGCGATCGTCTGATTGCGCCCGATCAGCGCGGCGAGCGTGACGACGCTGCGGTCGCGCGGCGAAAGGCGGGGGCGCTTCCACACCTCGCCGAGCAGGCGATCCTGCGTGTATTTGTCGAGCGCCGGCGCGACCATCTGAACGTCCTTGCGTGTGGGGCTCCCCTCCGCCGCAGCGCTGGCGGGGATCGCGAGCGTTACGGCCAAAGCGAAAAGCGAAATTCCCAACAGTCCTGTTCGAGGTCTCATGTCGATCTCCCTCATCATCAGCGCCGGTATTGCTCGTGTCTGCGTGTGATCATGATTTTCTCTTCGGCAATTCCTTGCATCTGCGTGCGGTGAACAACTGGCTCCGTTGGCGAGCAGGCCCAATCCGCCGTGTCACCAACGATTTAAGCCGCGCATCGGTTGCGATTAGCCGTTAAGATCGACATAGAGTTATGAGCGCAGGCCATAAATGCAGCGCGGCCATCTCGATGACCTCCTGGCCTTTGTCGCCGTAGGGCAAGAGCGCAGCTTCACGAGAGCCGCAGCGAAGCTGGGTGTTTCGCAGTCGGCACTGAGCCATACCATCCGCGACCTCGAGGCGCGGCTAGGGGTTCGGCTCCTAGCCCGCACCACGCGGAGCGTCTCGCCGACGGAAGCGGGCGAACGTCTGCTTCACAACCTTGGACCGCGCTTCGACGAGATCGAGGCGGAGGTCGCCGCCGTCAGCGAGCTTCGGGAAAAGCCCGCCGGTACCATTCGGATCACAGCGACCGAAAATGCGACCGAGACAATTCTTGTGCCGAAACTTGCGCCGCTGCTGCGAGAATACCCGGACATCAAAGTCGAAATCATCATCGACTACGTCTGACGGACATCGTGGCCGAGCGATACGACGTGGGCGTACGCAGCGGTGAGCAAGTGGCCAAGGGCATGATCGCCGTGCGGATCGGGCCGGATATGCGGATGGCTGTCGTCGGCGCGCCTTCCTATTTCCGCAAGTGCCCGGAGCCGAAGACGCCGCAGGACCTCGTCGGGCACAACTGCATCAACTTGCGCCTACCTTCGCATGGCGGGGTGTACGTCTGGGAATTCGAGAAGGCTGGTCGGGAGTTGAAAGTGCGCGTCGACGGTCAGTTCACCTTCAACGCCACGGTTCAGATGCTCAATGCGGCGCTCGCCGGCGCGGGCTTGGCCTATGTGCCCGAAAGCATGGTGCAGCGGTATCTCGCCAACGGCGGTCTTAAGCGCGTGCTCAAGGACTGGTGCCTTCCGTATTCAGGCTATCATCTTTGGTACCCACACCGCCGCCAATCCTCGGCGGCCTTTGCTCGCCTCGTTGACGCGCTGCGCTTTCGTCCGACGGCGACGCTGCGTCGAGGGTGACTTTTCTCAAGCGCAAAGAGTTTGTCTGCATTCGGCGCTTAGCGAGTGTTCTCGAATGTTGATCTCGCGCCGCTCTTGGCGAGACGTTGAGGTATTTGCGTGCGGTCCGCGCCCGATTGGCCGGTCGGGGTTACACCGGGCCGTGCGTGTGCTACCCATAGGCGCAAGAGCAAATAGTCGCCTGCCAAGGGCGCTTGCGGCCGCGGCCGTCAGGGAGGATGCGTGGCGACCGTCGATAGCGCGGCATTCGTCGAGCATGGCGCGGCATGGACCGCCACGCGCGATTCCGGCGAGCGCGCGGCGCGGCTGCGCGCTGCCGCCCGCTGGCTCTGGTCGGCCGGGCTGCTGGTCGTGCTCACCTTCCTGGTGATCTATCCGGTCGCGATGCTGCTGCTCGGCGCGCTGACCAACACCAATCCGGTGGTGGACGGGTTCGGCGTGTTCGATCTGTCGCTCGACGAATTTCATCACCGTCCTCGGCAATCCCGAACGTCCATCTGGCGCTCGCCAATTCGCTGATCGCCTGCGGCGGCGGCACGGCGCTCGCGGTGGTGATCGGGCTGACGTTCTCCTGGGTGGTGGTGCGCACCGACACGCCGTGCAAGCGCTTCATCGCGGCGGTGAGCATGATCCCGCTGTTCGTGCCGCCGCTGGTCGCGGCGGTCGCGTGGTCGATCCTCGCCTCGCCAAGACCGGGCTGCTCAACACCATCTTGGCCGGCATGGGCATCGACTGGCGCTTCAACGTCTACACGATGGGCGGGCTGATCGTCATCTTCGGCATCTATTATGCGCCCTACGTCTACATGTTCACCGCCTCGGCGCTGCGCAACATGGACCCGGCGCTCGAGGAGGCCGCCGAAGTGTCCGGCGCGAGCGCGGTGCGCATCCTGTTCACCGTGACGTTCCCGCTGATCGCGCCGGCGATCATCTCCGGCATGCTGCTGTCCTTCATCGTGATGCTCGGCATCTACGGCATTCCGGCGGTGCTCGGCGCGCCGGGCGACATTCCGGTGCTGACGACCTACATCTTCAAGCTCACCAACTGGTCGCCGCCGCTCTATTCGACCGCCGCCTCGGTCGCGATCATCCTGATGATCGTCACCGGCTTCCTGGTCTATCTGCAGCAGAGGGTGTGTAGCGGGCGCAGCTACATCACGGTCGCCGGCAAGGCGTTCCGTCCCGGCGTGATGAGGCTCGGGCGCTGGCGCTATTTCACGCTCGGCCTCGCGGTCGTCTATCTCGTCGTCGTGGTGGTGCTGCCGACGCTGGCGCTGATCGTCGCGGCGTTCCGCAAGTTCCTGTTCATCCGCAGCTCGAAAGCCTGTTCGACACGCGGCAGTATTCGCTGATCCATTTCGAGCGGCTGTTCGACAATCCGCTGGCGCATGCGCTCGATCTGGAACACGATGGAGGTCGGGCTGGTCACCGCGCTGGTCGGCGGCGTGCTGGCGTTCGCGATCGGCTACACGGTCAACCGCACCAGACTGCCGGGCCGCAGGAGCATCGACGTCATCTCGACCTTGCCGGTCGCGATCCCGGGCCTCGTCATCGGCGTCGCCTATCTGTGGGCCTGGATCGGCCTGCCCGGCGGGCTCTACGGCACGATCTGGATTCTCGCGCTCGCCTTCATCGCGCGCTTCATGCCCGACACCATCAAGGCGCTGTCCACCTCGCTGCTGCAGATCCACAGGGAGCTGGAAGAGGCGTCCTGGATCTGCGGCAAGGGACTGCTCGGCACCATCCGCACCATCGTGCTGCCGCTCGCGCGCCCCGGCGTGATCGCCGCGATGACGCTGCTGTTCATCCTGGCGATCCGCGAGCTCGGCTCCTCGCTGTTCCTCTACACCAGCAACACCATGGTGATGGCGGTGCTGCTGCTCGACTACTACGAGGGCGGCAATGTCGGCATCACGTCCGCTTTCAGCCTGGTGCAGACCGCGCTGCTCGCGGTGCTGATCGGCATCGCGCATTTCCTGTCGCGCGGCGGCGCCGACTCGCGGCGTCGGGCGGACGGGCTAGGAGCTGCAAGCCGACGACAGACCGCATCGAGCGGAGCTACAAGAGGAGAACGCTCCATGACGATTCGCATCACTCGCCGCCAGTTCGCCGCCGGCGCGGCCGCAGGTCAGCGCGGCCGCAGCCGCTCGGCGCTCAAGCCTGCGGAAGCGCAGAATTTCGGCGGCGCCGAGCTGATCGAAGCGGCCAGGAAGGAAGGCAAGATCGTCTACTACACGGCCGATTTCACCGAGCCGGAGCAGGAGATCATCAAGGCCTTCAACAAGCGCTTTCCGTTCGTGAAGGTCGAGATGGTGCGCGCGCCCGGCGGGCAGCTGATCACCCGCGTCAAGACCGAGGCCGCCGCCGGCAAGCTGCTCGCCGACGTGGTCGATCATTCCGACCGCGGGCTGATGCAGGGCATCGCGGATCTGTTCCAGGATTACGCGCCGCCGAACGCGGCGGACTACCGCGACGACGTGCAGGTCTCGCCGAAGCTGTGGCCGCGGACCACGCTCGGCTGGTCGATCGCCTACAACACCGAGCTGGAGAAGAATCCGCCGAAGACCTGGATGGACCTGAGCAAGCCGCAATACGGCCCGAAGAAGATCGGCCAGGTGATCGCGCCCTCCGGCGGCACGACCTGGACCCGCGTCATGTTCGAGCGCCAGGTGCTCGGCGAGGACTACTGGAAGAAGCAGGCGGCGACGCAGCCGGTGCTGTATCCGTCGGGCGCGCCGACCTCCGACGCGCTGGTGCGCGGCGAGATTTCGATCGCGTGCTGCTCTACAACATCGCCTACATCAAGAAGCGCGACGGCGCGCCGGTCGAGATCATCTTCCCGCCGGAAGGCGTGCCGCTCAACTACTTACGCCGCGCGGCGTCACCAAGACCGCGGCCAATCCGAACGCCGCCAAGCTGTTCCTCAACTGGTGCATGTCGGACGAGGGACAGGCGTTCATCATCAAGGAGCTTGGCTACCTGACGGCGCTGAAGAACCCGCCGCTCAATCCGCCCGGCTATGACCCGAAGGTGATCAAGCCGTGGGCGCCGAACTTCGAGCAGTACGTCAAGCTGCGCAATGAATGGATCGAGGAGTGGAACAAGACCTACGGCTATCGGCAGTGAGGGCGGGTTTCCTCCTCCGCTCAAATGTAGGGTGGGCAAAGGCGCGCGCTTGCGCGCTGTGCCCACGCGTCACGCTAAGCGTGGGCACACACCGCTCCCGCGGCGCTTTGCCCACCCTACAAAGCTACAACGCAGGGAAGCGCATGTCCGCCGAACTGAAGGTCGAGCATCTGCGCAAGCAGTTCGCGATCGGCCGCCCGGCGGTCGACGGCGTCAGCTTCGGCGTCGGCGCGGCCGAGATCGTGGTGCTGCTCGGACCGTCGGGCTGCGGCAAGACCACGACCTTGCGCTGCGTCGCCGGGCTCGAGCAGGCGACCGCCGGCGTGATCTCGATCGCCGGCGCCGTGGTCTCGGCGCCTGAGCGCGGCGTGCAGGTGCCGCCGCGCTTGCGCAACATCGGCATGGTGTTCCAGTCGTATGCGGTGTGGCCGCATATGACGGTGAAGCAGAACGTCGCCTATCCGCTGCGCCATCGCAGAGTTGCGCGCGCCGAGAGCGACCGCAAGGTGGCCGAGGTGCTCGAGCTGGTCGGCCTTGCCGAGTACGCGGAGCGGCCGGTCACGCAGCTTTCCGGCGGCCAGATGCAGCGCGTCGCGCTCGCGCGCAGCCTGGTCTACCAGCCGCAGCTGCTGCTGCTCGACGAGCCGCTCTCCAACCTGGATGCCAAGCTGCGGCTGCGGTTGCGCGACGACCTCCGCCGCATCATCAAGCAGACCGGCGTCACCGCGCTCTACGTTACCCACGACCAGGCCGAGGCCGTGGTGCTCGGCGACCGCATCGGCGTGATGCGCGACGGCAAACTGTTGCAGCTCGCGCCGCCCGACGAGATCTACAATCGGCCCGCCGACTTGTTCGTCGCCAGCTTCACCGGCGCCTCCAACCTGCTCGCCGGCCGCGTGGTCGCGCGCAACGGCGAGTTCGGCACCGTGGAGGCCGGCCGCGGCCAGCGCCTCACCGCCTGGCTGCCGGCGGGCGTGCGCGTCGGCGAAGCGGTGAACATCGCGGTGCGCCCCGAGAATGTACGGCTGGCCGTCAACGGCGCGGGCGAGCCGAATACGTTTGTCGCGCGCGTGAGCGGCCAGCGCTATCAAGGCACCCAGACGATCTATGAGATCGCGCTCCTGGACGCCAAGCTCGATGCGCTCGAACTCGGGACCGCCGCGCGATTCACGGTCGGAGCGAGGTCGCGGTGGTGCTGCCGCCCGCGCTGTGCTGGGCATATCCGGCAGACGAGAGGGCCGGAGAAATGTAGGGTGGGCAAAGCGCCGCGAAGCGGCCCGTGCCCACGTCATCGGTTCGCGTGGGCACGGCGCGCGTTCCGCGCGCCTTTGCCCACCCTACGGATGCCGCGGTCATGAGCATCGCCCGCAATTCCCGCATCACCGTCGCCGGCGCCGGCAGCATCGGCTGCTATGTCGGCGGCTGCCTGGCGCGCGCCGGTCGGGACGTGACGCTGCTCACGCGCCCTGCCCTGGCCGATGCGATGGCGCGGCACGGCTTGCGCATCTCCGACCTCGGCGGCGGCGACCACACGATCGCGCCGCCCTCGCTCCGGCTCGCCACCGATGCCGACGCCGCCTTGGCAGAGGCCGACGTCGTGCTGGTCACCGTCAAGAGCGGCGCCACCGCCGAGATCGGCGACGCGATCGCGCGGCATGCGCCTGCGAGTGCCGTGGTGGTGAGCCTGCAGAACGGGATCGGCAACGCCGACTCGCTGCGGGCGCGCGTCGGTGCAACGCAACGGGTCGTCGCCGGCATGGTGCCGTTCAACGTGGTGCAGACGCAGGCCGATGAGGCGGCGCGTCGCTTCCATCGCGCCACCAGCGGCACCATCCGGATCGCGTCGGGCGTCGCGGGCTTGCGCGATCTCATCGACGCGCCGGGCGCACCGGTCGCCGAACACGACGACATGGCGGCCGTGCTGTGGGCGAAGCTCGTGCTCAACCTCAACAACGCGCTCAACGCCCTGTCCGGGCTTCCGCTCGCGGTTGAGCTTGCCGACCGGCGCTGGCGGATGCTGCTGGCGGCGCAGATCGCCGAAGCGCTCACCGTGCTGCGCGCCGCCGATATCCGCCTCGCCCGCATCGAGGCCGTGCCGCCGCAGGCGATTCCGTTGATCCTGCGGCTGCCGGATTTTTTCTTCCGCGCCGTCGCCGGCCGGATGCTGGCGATCGATCCGGCCGCGCGCTCATCGATGTGGGAGGATCTCGAGCGCCGCCGCCCGACCGAGATCGACTACCTGCAAGGCGCGATCCTCGAGCTCGCCCGCAAGGCGGGCATCGCCGTGCCGGTGACCGCGCGCATCACGCGCCTCATCAAGGCGGCGGAAGCTTCCGGCCATGGCTCACCGCGATTGCAGCCGCATCAAATCGAGCGGCGCTTGAATCGCAGTCCATAAACGGCTGTCATCCCGGGCGCGGCAGCCAAGCGCCGAGACCCGGGACCCATGTGCCCCGCGCAGCCGCCGGAATACGACTGGGTCCCGGATCGGCTCGCTTCGCTCGCCGTCCGGGATGACAGTCGGGAGAAATCATGGACGCAGACGCGATCGTGGTGGGCGGCGGCCTTGCCGGGCTGGTCGCGACCGCGGAACTGGCCGATGCCGGCCGGCGCGTGATCCTCCTCGAGCAGGAGGGCGAGCAGTCGCTGGGCGGACAGGCGTTCTGGTCGTTCGGCGGCCTGATGCTCGTCAACTCGCCGGAGCAGCGCCGTCTGCGCATCCGCGACTCGCGCGAGCTTGCGCTGCAGGACTGGCTCGGCTCCGCCGGGTTCGACCGCGTGGAGGATCACTGGCCGCGCCAATGGGCGGAAGCGTACGTCGATTTCGCGGCCGGCGAGAAGCGCGCCTGGCTGCATGCGCAAGGGGTGCGCTTCTTCCCGATCGTCGGCTGGGCCGAGCGCGGCGGGTATCTGGCGACCGAGCACGGCAACTCGGTGCCGCGCTTCCACGTCACCTGGGGCACCGGCCCCGCCATCATCGCGCCGTTCGTGCGCCGGGTGCGCGAGGCCGAGGCGCGCGGCGCGGTCTCGCTGCGCTTCCGCCACCGCGTCGACGAGCTGACGACGAGCGGCGGTCGCGTCGACGGCGTGCGCGGCGCGGTGCTCGAGCCGAGCACGGTTGCGCGCGGGCAACCGAGCTCGCGCGCGACCGTCGGCGATTTCGCGCTACGCGCGCAGGCGGTGATCGTCACCTCCGGCGGCATCGGCGCGAACCACGACCTGGTGCGGCAGAACTGGCCGCAGCGGCTTGGCGCGCCGCCGAAGCGCATGATCTGCGGCGTGCCCGACCATGTCGACGGCCGCATGCTCGGCATCACGGCGGCGGCCGGCGGCCGCGTCATCAATCCCGACCGCATGTGGCACTACACCGAGGGGATCCAGAACTATGCGCCGATCTGGACCCGCCACGGCATCCGCATCCTGCCGGGCCCCTCGTCGATCTGGCTCGACGCGCGCGGGCGCAGGCTGCCGGTGCCGTTGTTCCCCGGCTTCGACACGCTCGGCACGCTGGCGCACATCATGTCGACCGGCCACGACTATTCCTGGTTCGTGCTCAGCCGGAAGATCATCGAGCGCGAGTTCGCGCTCTCCGGCTCCGAGCAGAACCCCGACCTCACCGGAAAAAGCATTCGTGGCGTGCTCGGGCGCGTGCGCGGCGGCGCCCCCAGCCCGGTGCAGGCGTTCATGGACAAGGGCGCCGACTTCATCGTCGAGCGCAAGCTCGGCGACCTGGTGCGGCGCATGAACGCACTCACCGGCGAGGACCTGCTCGACGCGGCCGCGATCGAGCACGAGATCGCGGCGCGCGACCGCGAGATCGACAACCCGTTCGCCAAGGACGCGCAGGTGATCGCGATCCGCGGCGCGCGCAGCTATCTCGGCGACAAGCTGATCCGGGTGGCGCGACCGCACCGGCTGCTCGACCCCGAAGCCGGCCCGTTGATCGCCGTGCGGTTATGGATTCTCACCCGCAAGACGCTGGGCGGCCTCGAGACCGACCTTTCGGCGCGCGTGCTCAAGGCCGACGGCGAGCCGCTGCCGGGCCTCTATGCGGCGCGGCGAAGTTGCGGGCTTCGGCGGCGGCGGCATGCACGGCTACCGCGCGCTCGAAGGCACCTTCCTGGGCGGCTGCCTGTTCTCCGGGCGCGTCGCCGGGCGCGCGGCCGCGGCGGCGGTGTGAGCGGCGCGCACGTGATCCCGCTGATGAGCAGATTAGGATTCTAGGGATTCCATCTGCGCTGATGCGTGGCGCAACGCATCCACTAGGGCCGGGACGTCTGCGCGCTTGGTGAACTCCTCATGGATTTGGATCATGGTGACCCGCAGATAGTTGCGGGTGGTCGGAAAGTCGCGGCCGCGCAGCTTCTCGTGAATCGGCATCAGGTCGAAATAGGCTTGCGCGAACTGCTCCGGGATGTCCTTGGCGGGCTTCACCGGGTGAAGGCCGATCAGCTTGAGCCGCCGCGCGAGCTCGGCGCGCGCCTCGCCCCAGGCCGCCTCGCCGAGCGGCGCCGGCACCGGATAGCGGTCGAACACCGAAAGCGTCGATCTCGCTCAGCGCGCCAACCGCCTGCCACCGGTCGGCGCCCGTTTGGCACGCAGGATGCCCTCGACCAGCTCCGCCACCATCGCCAGCCCAAGCGGAAAGGCGCTCCAGCGCGAGCGCTCGACCGCTTCCAGGAACATCGGCTCGCGGAACAAAACCTTGGCGTAATGGCCGGCGCGCGCGCGAGCATACTCGTAGATGCCTTTCTGGGTCACGAAGGCGGCTTGCGCGTCGATGAAATCCGCGAGCTCGCCAGATCGCGGATCGGCGGCGGGCGGCGGAACAATCCGAATAGCGCCAGGTCACTACCTCCGGTCACCTGGCGTCCGGCGACGCAGCAGTACGCCGGCAAATGGCAACAACGGCCAAGGTCGCGTCTACGCCGAAAGTCGTATACGGGCGTCGCCCGGCCCAGATGTTAACGTTCCATAACCGCTTCGCAACTCGGCTGCCCAAAAGCCGAGCGCGAAGCTGCGGCATCTGGGGGGAGCCGCGCGGCTGCCGGCGCCCCTCGCATGCCGTTATCCGGCCCATCGCAAGTGGGTCGATCCAACGGCAAGGGAGGGTATCGACCCATGGCTCAGCCCGACAGTCCGGCCAACCAAGAAGCCCACTGGAGGAAGACCACCAACCTGATGCTCATGCATCTCGGGATCTGGTTCTTCTTCGGCTACATCATCCACATGTTCGTCAACCCGCTCAACAAGATCGTCATCCCGATCCTCGGGTTCCCGCTCGGCTTCTACATGGCCGCGCAAGGCTCGCTGATCGTGTTCGTGGTCCAGCTGTTCCTGTTCGCCAAGCAGCAGAACAAGATCGATCGCGAATTCGGCTACGCGGAAGAGGACTGAGGGGAGGACGGACCATGGCCACTCAGACCCCTCGACTGCCGCCTCGGAAGCCTTCTACAAGCAGCTCGGCCGGATGTACGGCACCTATACGGGCGGCTTCATCGCTTTCATCGTCCTGCTGCGCGATCCTCGAGCAGGTCGGCGTGCCGAACAAGGTCCTCGGCTATTTGTTCGTGTTCTTCACCCTCGCGGTCTACGCCATCATCGGCATCGTGACGCGCACCGCGCAGATCTCCGAATACTACGTCGCCGGCCGGCGCGTGCCGGCGTTCTACAACGGCATGGCGACCGGCGCCGACTGGATGTCGGCGGCCTCGTTCGTCGGCATGGCCGGCTCGCTGTTCCTCCGGCTACGACGGCCTCGCCTGGGTGCTCGGCTGGACCGGCGGCTTCGTGCTGGTGTCGATCCTGGTCGGACCGTACCTGCGCAAGTTCGGCGCCTACACGGTGCCCGACTTCATGTCGTTCCGTTACGGCGGCAACTTCGCGCGCTTCCTCGCCGTCGATCGTGCTGGTGTGCTGCTCCTTCACTTACGTGACGGCGCAGATCTACGGCACCGGCATCATCGCGTCGCGCTTCCTCGGCATGCAGTTCGAGATCGCGGTGTTCGCCGGCCTGGTCGGCATTCTGGCCTGCGCGATGCTGGGCGGCATGCGGGCGGTGACCTGGACGCAGATCGCGCAGTACATCGTGCTGATCATCGCCTACCTGGTGCCGATCGTCATCCTGTCGACCCAGACTACGGCATTCCGATCCCGGAACTGACCTACGGCCGGGCGATCGCGGAAATCGGGGCGCGAGAAGCCCAGATGGTCAAGGACGGCCTGGCGGTGCTGTGCACGCAGCAGGCCTGCCCGGCAGGGACGCTGCGGCCGCACATCGCAGCCGTTCATGAACTACACGCCGCTGAACTATTTCGGCATCATCTTCTGCATGATGGTCGGCACCGCCTCGCTGCCGCACATCCTGATGCGCTACTTCACCACGCCCGTCGGTGAAGGAAGCGCGGGATTCGGTGGCGTGGTCGCTGCTGTTCATCTTCCTGCTTTACTTCTCGGCGCCGGCCTATGCGGCGTTCTCGAAGCTCGAGGTCTACACCAACATCATCGGCAGAGACCTCAAGGCCATCCGTCCCTGGCTGTTCCCTGGGGCGAGCTCGGGCTGATCCAGATCTGCGGCAAGAACGCCGTCAATCTGCAGGCGGTGCTCGATGCCTGCAAGGCGATCGCCGGGCATCCCGGCGTGCTGCGATTCCAGGACTTCGTGATCAACACGGACGTGATCGTGCTCTCCACCCCGGAGATCGCCGGCCTTCCGTACGTGATCTCGGGCCTGGTCGCGGCCGGCGGGCTTGCCGCCGCGCTCTCGACCGCCGACGGGCTTTTGCTCGCCATCGCCAACGCGCTCTCGCACGACATCTACTACAAGATGATCGATCCGAACGCGCCGACGATCCGCCGGCTGACGGTCGCGCGGGTGCTGCTGTTCTTCGTCGCCGTTGATCTCGGCCGCGCTGGCAGCCACCAAGCCGTCGGACATCCTGGCCATGGTGGGGTGGGCGTTCTCGCTCGCCATGGCCGGCAACTTCCCGGCGCTGGTGCTCGGCATCTGGTGGAAACGCACCACCACGCCGGGCGCGATCGGGGATCATCGCCGGGTTGGGGCTCTGCCTGTTCTACCTCGTCACCTCGCGGTATTTCCCGCAGGCCGGGGTCAACTATTTCGGCATGTCGTCGCTGCTCAATCCGGAGACGCGGCCAGCCGCTGATCAACGTCGGCGCAGCTCCTGGCCGATCCGAAATGGGCTGCCGACGTGCCCGCGAGCGCGGCCAACCCGATGGCCAACCGGGTCGGCTGGTTCGACCTCAACAACATCAACTGCGGCCTGCTTCGGCATGCCGCTCGGCTTCCTGGTGATGATCGTGGTCAGCCTGATGACCAAGGAGCCGTCGAAGGAGATGCAGGCGCTAGGTCGACGAGATCCGCAAGCCGCGCGGCGAGACCGTGCTGGAAGAGAAGACTTGATAGCGGTGCCGATCGGATCATCGGCGGGGCCCTGCGGGGCCCCGTTTCGTTTAGCGTCGCGGCGCGCGGCCGTCCTTGCGCAAGCTCGCGCCGCGCCGCCATTGCGCCTGCTCGACAGAGCGCCCGATTTCGTGACCGGCCAAGCTCTCCTCACCTACTGGTACTTCCACCTGCCGAACTTCGTTCTGGCGGCGCTGATGTACACGCTGCTCGGGCGCGCGCTGCTCGGGCCTGATCGTGCAGCCGGATTCCTCGAACTACATCTGGCGCTTCTTCTGCCGCATCACCGATCCGGTGGTCGCCGCAGTCGCGCTGGTGACCCCGAAGGCGGCGGCGCCGGTGGTGCTGTGGCTGTTCGGCGTCGTGTGGCTGTTCTGGCTGCGCGTCGCGCTGCTGTTCGCTGTTCCTGTTCCTCGGGCGCGCCCCGAAAGTGAGCTGAGCCGCGCTATGGAACGCCACTGGTACTACATCGGCATCGCCTTCTTCGGGACGGTCAACGGCCTGTTCAACCAGGCTGGCGCTGCTGTTCGCGCTCATCCCGTGAAGATACTTGCCCCCGCGTTGCTGTTCGGCAGCGTGCCGTTGACGCTGATGTTCTCCTCGCTGATGGTGTCGACCGCGACCGTCATCCTCGCCGGCATTCCGGCCGCGATCTATGAATGCTATCGTCGGCGCCAAGGACGACTCGACCGAAGCCTCGCTCTGGATCTGGCTCGCCGGCACGGCCATCCTGACCCTTCCGGCCATGGGCAATTTCCTGCAGTACGGGCTGTGAATCCACCGGTCGCCGGATCGTGATCGCCAGCGCGCAAAGCTGCGTCAAACTAGCGCCTTCACTGGGGTGCAACATCGCCCTTCTGGTCGAATTCGGCCGAGAACACGAAGGTGGCGCCATGGAGCACATGCGCCGCGTGGCCTACGAGACGGTGCTGCGCGCCTGCGGGTTCGGCTCGCTCGCGATCTTCTGCGTCATGATCGGGTTCTCGTTCCAGCCTCGGCTGGCGTTCCAGGCCGGCGGGACGCTGACCATGCTGATGACGCTGATCTTGATCTTCAAGGCCTACGAGGCGCGCACCAAGGACTACCGCCACACCGAGATGTGGCTGTATCTCCGCAAGGAGGAGCGCCCGCCCGCGGCCTACGCCCAGTGGGCGAGCGCGACGGTGCTGCGCGAGACCTACCTGCAGTTCGCGCTGTGGACGTCGGTGGTCGGCATCGCGATGTGGGTGCTGGCGCTGCTGTTCTGGCTCGCCGGCAAGTGAGTCTCTGAGGCACAGCGGCATCGCCGCTCAGGCTGTGACAATCGGCCTCCTGGCTAGGCCGCGCAACCGGTCCTGATGTAATATCCGGGGTCCGATGCGCCTTGCGCGGCGCGCAGGATGGGGAACGGGCCATGACCATCATCGAAAGTGCCAGCGACAGGCTGGTGGTGCAGGGTGGTTCGCTGTTCAGCAAGACCACGCTGACGCTCGACAAGAAAGCCGGGCGGGCGAGCGTGGAGAACAGCGTCCTGATGTGGCGGGGCAAGCCGCGCGAGATCCCCATCGGGGACATCGCGGGGGTCGATCTCCTGACCTTGAAGGACAACCTGTCGGGCGCGGACACGCATAAGCCGGCGCTACGCACACGCGCCGGCGAGGTGATCGGCGTGCCCTCGGGGGAAACAGATGCCGTGCAGACGATGCAAAAGCTGCGCGAGTTTCTCGGCATCGGGGGCCAGGGCGGATGAAGGGCCGGGTCCGCAATGAACATCGGGTGATCCTGAGACTGAGAGTCTGGCCGGAAAGAAGTGCTGCTTCCAGGGCGCTCCGACGTCGTCATGCTCAGGTGCTTTCCCGGACGAAGTCCGGGAAAGCCTCGAAGCACGCAACGCGGTGCCATTGGAGACTTCTGGATCATCCTTCGAGGCTCGCCCGACTTCGTCGGGCGAGCACCTCAGGATGAGGGCGGAGTTTACGGCCAGGCTCTCAGCCTCAGGGCTTCACACGTGCCCGCTTGGGGATCCGCAGCGGCCAATCGACGATACGGTCCTCGAGCTCGCTGTCCGGCACGTCGTCCTCTTGCGCCCGCACCCGTCCGCGGACCGAGATGCCGGCCGCGTGCACCGTCTCGGGGTCGCCCGAGACCAGCGGATGCCACCAGTAGAGCTCGCGTCCATCCGCCAGCAGGCGGTAGGCGCAGGTCGGCGGCAGCCAGCCGACCTCGGCCACCACCTGCGGGGTGAGCCGAACGCAGTCGGCGACGTGGCGGTCGCGGTTATCGTAGTCGCGGCAGCGGCACGCCTCGTTGTCGAGCAGCCGGCAGCCGACGTCGGTGAAGTAGACGCGCGTGTTCTTGCGCGCCGGCTTGCGGTCCGCCGGCTCCTCCTCGAGCTTGACCAGGCAGCAGCGGCCGCAGCCGTCGCACAGGCTTTCCCATTCCGCCTCGCTCATCTCGGCCAGCGCCTTGCGGCGCCAGAACGGAATCTCGCCCATGCCCGGAGAGCTAGCCCTTGCGCCGCGGAGGGGCAAGGTCGTACATGGCGCGGCGCTAAACTTACGCGGCCTCACGCCCCAGGTCCCAGGCCGGGAAAGCCCCACACCGGCGGAACCTCGACCGGCTTCCACACCGGCGGGTCCGGGAAGTACTGGGTGACCGCCTGCACGCCCTCGGCGACCTCGCGGCTGGTCAAGAGCTCGATGAGATGCAGCGCCTCATCGAGGCCTGCGGACACGCCCCCGCCGGTGATGCCGCTCAGGTGGAAGCGCGGCAGCCCGTCGACCACCTTGACCTTCGGATAGCGCTTCAGACACGGGATGAACGCCCAGTGCGTGGTCACCTCGAAGCCGTCGAGCCGACCGGCTGCGGCGAGCAGCATCGCACCTTCGCATATCGAGCAGAAGAAGCGCGCGCCGGGAGCCTGCGGCGCAAAAAACCGGATGATCGGCGATGGGTTGGTAGTCGGCGTCCCTGATCAGCCGGGCGAGCGCATCCGGACCGCCTCCCGGCACCCACAGCACATCGAGCTGGTCGGGGTCTGCGAACGTGTGGTCGCGTACCAGCACGGTGAGCTGCGTCGGGCGCGTGATGATCTCGCCCGGCGTTTCGGCCAGCAGGCGGATGTCGAGCTTCCCTCCGGGCCGAGTGGGCGCGGCCGTGCTCGCCCAGCCGAACATCTCGAGCGGCCCGGCGAAGTCGAGCAGCTCGACGCCGTCGTAGAGCGGGATTCCGATCGTGGTCATGGGCTCCCCCAGCTGCGCCAGGCGGCCAGGGTGGCGTGTTGGTCAGCTGAGGAGAACGAGTAGCCGAAAATCCCGCCACCGACGGTGGCGCTGCCGGAGACGGTCTCGTTGGTCAGCGTGATCGACCCGTCGCGCGGAAAATCTGCTGTTGCCGGCGCTGTTGCCGGAGACGGTCACGTTGGTGAGCGTGATCGAGGAGCCGCCTCGGCCGAAATCCCCCGCCGTGGACACTGGGGCTGTTGCCGGAAACGGTCGCGTTGGTCAGGGTGCGCGCGTCGCGAAGCCGACATAGATGTCGCCGCCTCCGGGGTGCTGCCGTCGCGGATCACGAGCCCGTCGAGCGTGGCGGCGGCGAGCTAATAGAGCGTTCTATCCTTGTCCAGACCGAGAAAATTTTGACCGTTTTTTGTCCAGGCGAACCCCCGCGCCTCCACCGTTCTCGTCGATAAAGAGGACGCCAGCTGCCTCCAGTGCTTGGCGCAGCTTCGCGCGAGCATCGTCTGAAACTCGCGGACCTGTCCCCCTCTCAATGCGCTTTACGGTGGGTAGCGATAAGCCGGCCCTAGCAGCCAGATCGGATTGAGACCAATCAAGTAGCCCACGGGCCGCTCGCAACTGCTCGCTCGTGATCAGGCTAAAAAAACGTCTTGATCCCTTTTGGATCATTGGATATGATCCCTTTTGGATCATTGCGGCTGGCCGCATGGGTTTCCGATAGTCTGAAGGTGAGAGCAATGACGCCGAGTGGAGCTGAGATGGCCAGTAGTCCGAGTCGCCGTTCTTTCATTGGAGGTTCGGACGCTCGAACAATCATGGGCAATGATGAAGACGCCCTCCTGCGGCTGTGGCGAGAAAAGCGCGGCGAGGCCGAGCGCGAGGATCTTTCCACGAATTTGATCGTCCAACTAGGCGTGGCGACTGAGGACCTTAATCGGCGTTGGTTCCAGCGCAACACCGGCCTGACGCTAAAACATGTGCAGCGACGGGTACGCCATCCGACTATCCGGTGGATGGCGGCAACGCTTGATGGGGTCGTGGTGGAAAGCGGTGCCGTCTTCGAAGGCAAGTTCATGCTTCCCTGGTCGTTCTCTGAAGAAGCGGCTGCTGAAAAGTACATGCCGCAGCTGCAGCACAACATGTGGGTGGTCGCGTCGCGCAGCTCAGTTTTGTCTGTGATCACTGGCGGTGGCAAGTGGGTTGAGATCGCCGTGCACGCCGATCCGCTTTATCAACACCTTTTGCTGACGGCGGAGAGAAAATTCTGGCGTTGCGTGCAGACGGGCGAGACGCCTCGTCTTTTCGGCGCCGAACCGCCGCGACCGCGCTTGGCGGCGGTTCGGGTGGTCGACATGAGCCAATCCAATTCGTGGGCCGAGTTTGCGGGGGTGTTCTGTCGGACGCGGTCCGCGTTCTTCGAGCACGAGAGGGCCCGAACTGAGCTCAAAGCGCTCATGCCCGAAGATGCCAAGGAAGCGTTCGGGCACGGCGTCCGCGCCAAGCGGTCGAAATCCGGTGCTGTGAGCTTCGAGCTCGTTGGCGGCGAGGCCGGCCATGCACCAGTCCAGTAGCTCTATTGCAGCACTTGCAGCGGCGCTGGCAAAAGCCCAGGCGCAACTGGTCAATCCGGAGAAGTCGCTAACGGCTACCATCCGCGCCGAACGGCCTGAGGGGCGAGAGCGCAGCTTCCGCTATGCCCCGCTTGCGAGTGGGCTGGAAATCATCCGCAAGGTTCTGGGGCAGCATGAGATTGCGAGCGTCCAGGCGACTGCGATCGATGGGTCGAACGGGCTGGTAAAACTCACGACCACGCTTGCTCATTCGAGCGGTGAATGGATTGCGTCCGAATGGCCGGTATGCCGGATGGCCGATCTGGCGACACCACACCGGATGGGCGCGGCGCTGACCTATGCGCGCCGCTACGCGCTGTTCACACTCGTTGGCATCGCCGGTGAGGATGACCTCGACGCGCCGGATCTCGAGCGGGCCGTAGACGGCCCCGCGCCCTTTGCTGAGCCTGGCCCACCCACCCTGGCGTCCGGCGCCGGCGCCAACCCAGCTGTCGCGCAAAGCCCATCCGGGACATTGCCCGGCAACAGCCCGCGCAGGCCACAGCGGTCAACCAGCGCACCACTGACGTTGGAAGCGTCAATGACTTTGCGGGATCAGCTCATCGGTGAGCTCAATAGCCTTAATTCCGCCGACGCACTGACTGGCTGGGCACAACGGACGCTGCCCATGAAGAACAATCTCAGTGCCGCCGATGCAGAGAAGCTCGAAAACGCTTTCTCCGACAAGATTGCAAATTTAGCGGCTGCGTTGCCCTCGGCCGAACGAACTCGGGCGCAAAGACCGGATGGTCGGGCGCTTCCAATGGAAGTTCACATCCCGGGAGTGGATCGGACGACCGGCGCTTCGTGCGAGCCTAACGGAAATCCTTCCCCCGACGGGAAGGCCACCTCTGAGCCCCCGCCGGCGGCTTACCTTCCGCAACAACTGAGCTGGACCGCGGCGAGATTAGCCTCGCCGCGGCTCCGGGACAAAGACCACTTGAAGTATGTCCGTTCTCAGGCATGCGTGATTTGCGGCCGCTCGCCCTCGGATTCCCACCACCTGCGCTTCGCCCAGCACACCACGCTCGGACGCAAGGTGAGCGACGAATTCACGGTGCCACTTTGCCGGCTACATCATCGCGAGCTCCACCGGCACGGTAACGAGATCAAGTGGTGGAAGGCGCTTGGTGTGGACCCGCTTCGAGCCGCCCGCAAACTGTGGACACACACGCACCCGGCGCTGAAAACAGCCGAAGATACAGCGCCTGCGCCACTGCTGTCTTCGGACAAGCCAGATACCGGGAGCGGGGCAGCCCCAAACAGTCGCCGGGGAAAGTCCTCTACGAAACGAACCCAATCTGGCCAGCGTCATGACATCCCCCAGGCAGATTGAAGCCAATCGCCGAAACGCGCTCAAGAGCACCGGTCCAAGGACCGAGAATGGCAAGATGAACTCCCGCCAAAATGCCATTCGGCATGGCCTGACGGCCGAAACCGTGGTCGTACCGATCGAGGATGCTGAGGATTACAAGAGCTTCGAAGCATCGATTGTCCTCGATTACGACGCGCAGTCGGCAGTTGAGCGTGAGCTGGTGCTCCGGCTTGCAAGCCTGCTCTGGCGGCTTCGCCGCACAACCGCGATCGAGACCAGTCTGTTCGAACTTGTCAGCGAAGGGCCGAACGAATCTGAGTCGGCGAGGAACGAGAGCGATTTTATCGAGATCTTTGGCCCATCTCGCAATCAAATGATCGCGCGATGCTTCTTGCGGGTGGTGCGGCTAGAAGATGGAGTTTTCGCGCGTCTGAGCCGCTACGAAGCGGCACTCTGGCGCCAGGTTGGGCAAACGCTCTTCACACTGGATTCCTTGGAGCGACGAAAGCCGCAGGAAAGGAGTGGCCGTATGCGGTGGCAAATTGGGCCCCACATAGAATGGGCGCACGACCGTGCGGACGGCGCCGAGAAGTGACCAGACATTGTTTCCGAAGCGAAGGTCCGGTCGACGCTTCCGAGCTCCTCCAGGAGACGCAACTGGCCCACAATTTGGTCTGGATGACCCACCGTGATCCCCGGCGATCCGTTTTCGTCGAACACCTTCAGCGTCGGACCCATGCCGCGAATTTGAGGGGCCATCCTCTGATCAACGCCTGGTCCTGCTCAGTGCGTTTGTAGCTTGACGCTATTGCCTTTGGCCCAGCTTTCGTAGCGCTCATATCGGCGTAACCCGCATTCGACGTCGTCGGCCTGCAGTGCCATCTCGCACCGTCCGCTCAGCGCGCGATATAGCAGTTACAGGATGCTGTATCAGGCGCTCACATGTACTTTGCTTGAGGTTGTTTTAGGATTTTTGTGATATAATCCCCTCCCCCCTTTGCCGGAGCATCGCCCTCCCTGGCGGTTGCGCCACCCGCGTCCCGGCGATGCAGCGCCAGGTAGCATATGCGCTACGCCATTGTGCCGTGGAACGTTCATTCCAAGCCGCATGGGAAGCAATATCGCGGGGCCGAATCGGGCGTAGCCGCATGCGGGGTGTGCGTGCGGCCTGGACCTCGGGGCACGCCCGCCCAGCCGCAAGCCCATTCACCATCCGGGTCCGGCCCATTGGCGCCAGCCGGCCGGATGGGCTAAGAGAATGAACGGACAGTCAGGAAATCGCCTCAGCGCCATCGCGCCGCCGCGTTCCCATGGCTTAAGTGACTGAGAAGCTGCCCCGCGGGTGACCGGCACGTGCGCCTGCGTCCCGGCCCTGGGCAACCGGCTCAAAAGGACTAAGGCGTTGCAGGATCAGAACTCCTCCGACCGCTGGGCGAAGCTCAAGGGCTTCCTGCTGGACCTCGATTCGCGCGTCAATTCCGCCGTGTTCCAAGGCGGACGGCTGGTGCGGGAAGGCTACGAGCGGTTCGCGGTATTCATGGACCGATTCCACGTCGCCGGTTTTCGGCGGGTCGCGGTGGAGGCGGCTTCCGAGGGCGCGACGCTCGGAACCGGCGCGTTGGTCGTCGCGCTCACGCTCGCGGTGCCGGCATTCCGCGAGACCTCGGACGACGACTGGCTGAAGAAGTCGGAGCTCGCCGTCACGTTCCTCGACCGCTACGGCAACGAGGTCGGCTCTCGCGGCATCAAGCACAATGACGCCATCCCGCTCGAGGAATTCCCCGACCATCTGGTCAAGGCCGTGCTCGCCACCGAGGACCGGCGGTTCTACGAGCATTTCGGCATCGATTTCGCCGGCACCGGCCGCGCGCTCTCCGCCAATGCGCGTGCCGGCGGGGTGGTGCAGGGCGGCTCGTCGATCACCCAGCAGCTCGCCAAGAACCTGTTCCTCAACAACGAGCGCACCATCGAGCGCAAGGTGAAGGAGGCGTTCCTGGCGGTCTGGCTGGAGACCCGGCTGTCCAAGAACCAGATCCTCAAGCTCTACCTCGACCGCGCCTACATGGGCGGCGGCGCGTTCGGGGTCGACGCGGCGGCGCAATACTATTTCGGCAAGAGCGCGCGCGACGTGAACCTCGCCGAAGCCGCGATGCTCGCCGGTCTGTTCAAGGCGCC
Organism: uncultured Alphaproteobacteria bacterium; assembly: GCA_963788095.1. Taxonomy (GTDB): domain Bacteria; phylum Pseudomonadota; class Alphaproteobacteria; order Rhizobiales; family Xanthobacteraceae; genus CAVTXS01. The sequence continues at coordinate 165,435 of CAWBFP010000018.1, forward strand.
GACCCGGTTCGCCCCGCACGTCAACCTGCCGGCCGCCCGCCAGCGCGCCTCGATCGTCCTCGACAATCTGATCGAGGCCGGATTCATGACCGAGGGTCAGGTGTTCGGCGCGCGCCGCAATCCGGCGACGTCGGTCGACCGCCGCGACGAGCGCGCCGCCAACTACTACCTCGATTGGGCCTTCGACGAGGTCAAGAAGCTCGCGGCCACCCTGCCCAAGGCGATGATCGACCGCGTGTTCGTGGTGCGCACCGGGCTCGACGTCAACCTGCAGCGCGAGGCCGAGAACGCGGTCGAAGACAAGCTGCGCCAGTACGGCAAGGAGTACAACGCGCGGCAGGCCGCGGTCGTGGTGATGGAGCTCGACGGCACCGTGCGGGCGATGGTCGGCGGCCGCGACTACGGCGCCAGCCAGTTCAATCGCGCGACCGATGCGTTGCGCCAGCCCGGCTCCTCGTTCAAGCCGTACGTCTACGCCACCGCCTTTGCCAACGGCTTCAAGCCGACCTCGATCATGGTCAACTCGCCGGTGTGCATCGGGAACTGGTGCCCGCACAACTATTCCAACAGCTTCTCGGGCTCGATGACGCTGACCACCGCGTTGGTGCGGTCGATCAACGTCATTCCGGTCAAGCTCTCGATCGCGCTCGGCAACGGCAACGCCAAGATCGGCCGCGCCAAGATCATCGACATCGCGCGCCGGCTGGGGCTGCACACGCCGCTGCCGGATTCGACCTCGCTGCCGATCGGCGCCGCGGAAGTGACCGTGCTCGACCAGACCGCCGCCTACGCGGCGTTCCCCAACCGCGGCCGCGCCGTCGCCGCGCACGCCGTCCTGGAAATGCGCAGCGGCTCCGGCGAGGTCGTCTACCGCTTCGATCGCGATGCCAAGCCGCCGGAGCAGGTGATTCCGGCGCAGGTCGCGCTCGACCTCAACGTGATCATGAACAAGGTCGTCGAGGAAGGCACCGGGCGGCGCGCGATCCTCGACAACATCAAGGCCGCGGGCAAGACCGGCACCACCAACGCCTATCGCGACGCGTGGTTCATCGGCTACACCGGCAACTACGTCGCCGGCGTTTGGGTCGGCAACGACGATTACGCCCCGACCAACCGCATGACGGGTGGCTCGCTGCCGGCGATGACCTGGCGGCAGATCATGGCGTACGCGCACCAGGGTATCGAGCTCAAGCCGATCGCAGGCGTCGCGCCCGGGCCGACCCCGCCGGCGCCCCCGATCGTGGCGGCCAGCAATGCGGCGAACGACGCCGGCTCGCGCCCGACCCTGCTGACGAAGCGCGGGGCCGAGGTGCTGCTGCGCGTGGAGCGTCTGATGGAGCAAGCCGTGCGCGCCTCGGTCCGCGCGGACGGCGGCTCTGCCGGAACGACGGCAGACGCAACTCAACCGTCGGCGGGCGGTCGGGTTTCGGCGGCCGAGCCCAAGCCGCCGTCCACCGTTCGCGGAAATTGACTACGAGAGTATCATTCCGGCCAAGAATAGTGTGATCCCGGCCAAGCGAGCGCGAGCCGGGATCCATATATGTCAGCGGACGATGGGAGCATGGATCCCGGCTCTCGCGTTCGTCGGCCGGGATGACAGTGAGAGCGCTTCGATCGTGCGGCTGCTGTTCGGACTGTTGTTGACGTTTGCGATCGCTGCGGTCGTCGGCCTCGGCACGACCTGGCTCACGGTCACGCGCGGGGTCGCGTTCGGTGCCGTCACGCTCGGGGCCTGGACCGCGTATCCGAAGACCGGCACCGCCGAGATCGATCCGTATGCGCGGGCGGCGGTCGCGCACGCCGGCCTGCTGCCGCTGGGCTCCGGCGACGGGGTTGCGTTCATTGCGCGCACCGATCAAGCGCGGCAGCTCCTGGACGGCCGCTGCGAAGCAACGGTGACGGGAACGACCCCCTCGGCGCGATTCTGGACCCTGACGCTGTACGATCCCGACGGCCGCCTGGTCGCCAACGGCGTCGGCCGCTATGGCTTCACCAGCCAGGAGATCCTGCGCAAGGCCGACGGCAGTTTCGAGATCGCGATCTCGCCGCGGGCGCGGGCCGGCAACTGGCTGCCGACCGGCGGCGTCGAACGCTATATGCTGGTGCTGCGCCTCTACGACACGCCGTTCGGGGTGGCGACGCGCGCCGGGCGCGAAACCTCGATGCCCGCGATCACGCAGAGGAAATGCCCGTGACCAAGTTGCTGGCATGGATCCTCGCCGGCCTCATCCTGGGGGGCATCGTGCACTTGAGCTCGGTGTTGATTCTGCCGAGCGCAGCCCCGCAGGACGCCTATTCGCGCCTGCTTGCCGATGACCGAAACCAACAAGATGAGCCTGCTGCCGATGCCGACGCCGGAGACGGCGGCGGTGCCGTTCATGGACCCGGCGTTCGCAAGCGCCGTGTGTCGCTACGATCTCGCGGGCGGGCCGCTCAAGCTGCAGGCGCCGATCAGCCAATCCTACACCTCGGTGTCGTTCTACTCCCGCCAAGGCATCGCCTACTACGCCATCAACGACCGCGCCGCCGGGCGCCGCACCATCGAGCTCGAATTGATGACGCCGCAGCAGCGCGCCCAGGTTCCGGAGGACGAAGAGGTCACCGCCGCCGATCGCCTGATTGTCGAATCGCCGAGCCCGACCGGCCTGATCGTTCTGCGCACGCTGGCGCCGGAGCCGGGGCAGCTGCCGCGCATGCGCGGGCTTCTGAGCGCGGCCCAGTGCGGTGCCTCGCAGGTGGCGCAGCAGAGGTAGGCTGCATGGCGCGCGGCGAAGTGCGGGCACGGCCGGCGGCAAGGCTGCTCCCGGACGTCGCTTCGCTCGTCCGGGCTGCGGCTTATTTCGACACCGCCGCTTGCTTCGCCGCCAGCATCTGAATTTCGCCGACGCGGCGGCGAGCTCCGATCACGGCCGCTCCATCTCCGCGGCCATCGGTGAGGGCAGCGCGACCGCCGCTCCAGCGCGAAGGAAAAACCGGGCTAGCGACGCGCGGGCCGCCGGCGTCCGGAGCTGCGCCGAGCGCCCGCTGCGGGCGCGATCCCGCCGGCCGGATCGTCGTCGTGGCGCTCGATGCGGATCACCGGCAGGATCACGATCGCGCACGGCCGGTCGAGCGGACGGGCGCCGCTTCCGCTCCAGGACATTCGCCGCTCGTCCGGGAATCTGATCACCGTGCCCATGGTGCCCTCCGCGGCGAAACGACGGAACCGCGTTTGAGCTCAAGCCCGCCGGACCGGTTCGCCCCGGCCTAGTTAGCGGCGCACACGGTTAACGCCCGGTTCATGCCAAACCTTTGATTGGACGTGTGTCGGTTGCGACACACCCGCGCGCGGCGCGAGCCCCGGCCGATAACTGCCCCGGCTCATACCAGCGGCATCAACTGCCAACTCGTCATGCCCGCCCGCGCTTGTCGCGGGCATCCACGTCTTTCTTTCCTCGCCGTGACAAAGCCAGACGTGGATGGCCGGGACAAGCCTCGCAATCGCTGTGGCGATTGCTCGCCCGGCCACGACGATCGGATAGATCATCACCATTGCCGCTGGTATCAGACGCCTGTTCGACGCGCGCACGACACGGGAAGCGGCCAAATATCGATCGAATGTTTACCGGCCGTTAGCGTTAGCATTCCGCTAACGCGATCGCGCTACGATCGATCGAGTTCTCCTTAAGGCTGCGCGAAAGCGGACGGCTTCCGACATGTCTCATGCATCGCCCCCTAACCTCGAGGGACTGGTCCAGCTTTCCCGTCACGAAGGGGTCGACATCCGGCCGGCGCTGCTGCGCGTCCTCACCGATCTCTATGTGCTGGGGGAAAATCACTCGCGCGAAGAGGAGCAGCAGTACGTCGAGCTGGCGTTGCGCCTGCTCCCGGTCGTCGACGTAGCGACGCGCGCCGCGGTCGCAAGCAAGCTCGCCGCCTATCCCGGCGCGCCGACGCCGATCGTCGCCTACCTGGCCGGCGATGTTCCGCGGGTGGCGGGACCGGTGCGCAGGCATCCGGCGCCGAGCCGCGAACAGCGGGCGGGCAGCGCCCCCGCGGCGGCCGCAACCGAAGCGACGCGTATCCTGACGGCTCCATCGCCGGATGGGAACGCGCCTCGTGTCGGCGCCGGTGCCGGCGGTGCCGCAAGCGCTGACCTCGGCGAGAGCTTCCTGCAGGCCGCGCCAGCCGAGCGGCTGCGCATGCTGGCGGAACTCGAAGCGAAACCATCGGCGGAGCCGGCGAGCGATGCGCCTGCGCAAGACGCCGAGCTCGTTCGGCGTCTCGAGCGAGCCGCGTTGCAACGCAACGACCGCGCGTTTGCCCGCGAGCTCCAGCTGGCCCTGTTGCTGCCGCGCGAAACCGCGCTCAGGATCGCGCACGATCCGTCGGGCGAACCGCTCGTGGTCGTCGCGTTGGCGATTGCGATGCCGGTCGCCGTTCTGCAGCGCATTGTGCTGTTTCTCAATCCCGCCATCGGAAATTCGGTCGAGCGCGTATTCGCCCTCAGCCGCCTGTACGAGCAGCTGTCGGCACGCGCAGCGCTGCCGATCGTGGCGAGCTGGCGCAATGCGGTCGCGCGCCGGGCCGCGGCGCGCCATGTCGGCGTGCACGCGGAGGAAGCCAGCACCGGCGCAGCGGCCTCGATCGACAATACGCGGCCGGCGGAAGTGGCGCGCGCTCGCGCCTGGCCTCAGCGGACGAGCTGATCGAGGAAGTGACGGCCGTCGCGGTCCTCCACCTCGACGATCCAGACGTCGGGATCGAAACGGAGTTGGCGGGCGAGGTAGGCTTCGGCATCGGCATTCGGCACCGGCTGCGTCGGCAAGCAGGTCATGAACGCGCGGTCGGCCGGATGCGCTTCATCGAACGCGGTTTGCGGCGCCGGGCCGTAGAGATCGGCCGTTCCGTCGAGCCGGTCGACCTTGATGAATACCGCACCAGCCTCCTCGGCGCCGCGCCGGCGCATGACCGCGAACGCCCCGGCGCCATTGCAGCGACGAAGATAGGCGGCGACCCAGATCGCGGACTTCAGGCGCATCCTTCTCCTCGCGCCGGCATTCCGTCATTGCGAGGAGCGTAAGCGACGAAGCAATCCACGTCGACACCGTCGCACTGGATTGCTTCGCTTCGCTCGCAATGACGCGCCGTCATTGCGAGGAGCGTAGGCGACGAAGCAATCCAGAAACGGCACTGCAGCCTGGATTGCTCACATGGGGATGTGCCGAGTCAAGGTCTCACACTTTGGGGTCACCTCTTTGTTCGAGCGAGGAGCACCTCTTCGTCCCGAGCGTGGAGTTTTGAAGATGGCGCGCGCAGATCGGGTCAAGGTCGGCCCGCAGGGCCGCCGCGCAGCGGCTTGGCCTTGACGCGATCGAGCACGCCATCAGGCTCCAGCGGTCGGGACGAAGAGCGGTTCATGATGCAAGGAGGACCATTTGCAGTTTTTCTACGATCGAGGTCGAGCCGGTTTCGCGATCAGGTTTGACGCCAGATCAAACTCACATTCGGTCGGCCGCACGAGCGTGCCGTACCAGGATTCCGCTTGCGGCGGGCGGCTCGAGAGGACGAAGCCATTCTTCGCTACGGCTTTTGAAGCCATGCAATCCATCGGTTCGTCCGCCCGGATCGGCCGAGACTGATCGGGTCTCGGCGGATTGGTCATGGTGCTGTTGCTGCTCAACTGTGGGTGAGGTGGCTCGCCTGACGAGACGCCTGGCTTGCCGCCTAGGCAGCGCCCTTGAGCGCCGCACCTTCGATCACGACGCCGGCGGTGACATACTTCCACAAGGCGACCAGCAGCTTGCGCGCCAGTGCGACGATGGCGACCTTGCGATGGGCTTGCGCATGGAACCAGCGCGCCAGTGCCGACCCCGGTTGATGGCGCAGCCAGAGCCAGGCGAGCTGCACCAGCTTCTTGCGCAGTCGCGCATTGCCGGCCTTGGACACGCCTTGCTCATGCGCGACCGACCCGCTCTGCCACGGCGTCGCCGCCAAGCCCGCATAGGCGGCGATCTGCCGGCGATTGGCAAAGCTCCGGTAAAAGCACTCGAACCAAAGCGCAGCCGCAAATTCCTCCCCGATCCCCTTCACCCCCAGCAGCATCGCCAGCGGATGCTCCCGCGTGTTCTCGTCCACGCTCTGGCTCAACCTCGCCAGCATCGCGTCCCGCTCCGCCTCGACCGCCTTGATCTGCACAAGCAGCAGCTCGAGCCGGTCGAGCTCGCGGCCGATCTGCGCCCTCAGCTGCTGGGGCAGCTCACGCCCGTCCGCCGTGCGCAGCGCCTCCAGCCGCGCCCGTCGATCGCGCCGCAACGGGGCATAGCCAGAGATCCCTTGCGCCAGCAAAAGTCCCTTGATCCGGTTGACATGCCGGATCCGCTCGTCGAGCAAGACCTCGCGCTCACGGCCGATCCGGCGGCGGTCCTCTTCCTCGGCGCAAGGGGCGACCACCATCGAGCACACCCGCGGTTCGCCCCGCTTGTAGGCCAGCAGCACCCGCAACAGCGCCTCACCGTCGATCTTGTCAGTCTTCGCCCGCCGCCGCCGGCGCGGCACCGCAACCGAGGCGGCGTCCACCACATGGCTCTCGATCCCCTCCTGCTGCAGCACGCGGTGCAGCGAGAACCCGTCCAGCCCCGCCTCCTGGATCGTAATGATCGGATAGTTCTTGCCGGTGCGCGCAAACGCCTTGCGCTGCAGCTCCGCAAACTTCGCCAGCAGCGCCACGAGATCTCCCGCCGCAACGCCGTGCTTCGACATCTTTTCGCCGTTGCCCGGCGACAGCGAAGTGATCAACCAAGTCGAACGGCTCAGTTCCAACGAAACAAAAATTGCGCCAAGATGCGTTCGGATAGCGGTCGGTTCAGTGTCAGCGATACGATCAGCGAGCAGCATCGGTCGTCCTCCAGGTTGAGTGGGTTGAAGCAACCTCAGTCTGGACCTGGACTCGGCTGCTATCCACTCCCCATGGAATCTTTCGCTTCGCTCGCAATGACGGAACCGTCCGTCATTGCAAGGAGCGTAAGCGACGAGCAGTCCAGGTCGACACCGTCGCACTGGATTGCTTCGCTTCGCTCGCAATGACGCGAAACGGTACTGCCGCCGGATTGCTCCGCTTCGCTCGCAATGACGCAGAAGACTATTCGAGCGGCCGGCCGGTAAGGGCGGACAATTCGCGCGTGAGGCGGTCGGAGATCTGCCCGGTGATCGGCAGCTTGCGCTCGCGCTCGAATTTCTCGATCGCCGATTGGGTGCCACCGTCGAGCACCCCGTTGGGCTTGATTTGACCATAGCCGAAGTCGGCCAGCGCACGCTGGATCGCAGCAACCCGCGCCGAGGGCGCGGCGGCCTCGGCAACGCCTTCCGGCCGTCGCGCGGCGACGGCGGCAGGCTGGGCCGGCCTGGCCCGCTCCGGCGGCGACTTGACGGCTGCGCGCATGATCGCACCGATCAGCGCCTCCGTTGGATCGCCGGTCGGCTTGAGGCCGGCGGCCTGCTCGAACTCGCGGATCGCGGCCTCCAGTTTCGGTCCAGGAATGCCGTCCACCGCGCCATCGTAGAATCCGCGACGGGAAAGCTCGCGCTGAACATCGCCGACGATCTGCGCGCGAGAGCGCGGGGCGGCCGCGGCATCCTTGGCGGCGCCGGCCGCCGGCGGCCGCGGTCGCGGCATCACGACCAGGCTTCCCGTCGTCTCCGCCGGCGCGCCGGCACCGGCCTTGGCCGACAGGATCGGCGCCGGATGCGCGCCCTGCTGGAGATGCAGCGCATTGACGAGGATCGTGGCGGCCGCGGCCGCGATCGCGACGAGGCCGATCGAGTCGAGCGGCCGCTGCGCCACGCGGCGCAGCAACGTGCCGGCCAACCGGAACCGCCGTCCCGCAACGGAGTGCAGATCGTCGGCGGTGGCGCGGGACATGGCAAGCCGGGGCGCTCGATTACGCACGCTTCTTCACCCCCATGTCGGCATGGCTCGGGACCCCCACCGGACGCGGCAGAACCTTGACGTTGCCGCATTGCGCCAAGCCGGCCGGCGCGTCCGCGTCGGCGGCTTGCCGCGTTTCGCAGTCCATCGGCAGGTGCAAGGTCACGCGCGTGCCCTTCCCCAGCCCGCTCTCGATCTCCATGCGGCCGCCGTGAAGCGCGACCAGCCCTTTCACGATCGAGAGGCCGAGGCCGGTGCCGTCGGAGGGCCGATCATCGGAGACGCAGGCCTGGAAGAACGGAGCGCCGAGGCGCGGAAGGTCGTCCGCCCCGATGCCGACACCGGTGTCGTCGACCGCGATCGCGATCTCGCTCGCGCTAGTGCGGGCGCTGAGCGTGACGCGGCCGCCGCGCTCGGTGAACTTGGTGGCGTTCGAAAGCAGATTGAGCAGCATCTGCTTGAGCGCGCGCTTGTCCGCCACGATTTCCGGCAAATCGGGCGGCAGCTGCACGGCAAGATCGAGCTCGCACTCGCGCGCCCGCAACGCCATGAGCTCGGCGCAATGTCGGATCACGGCGGCGGGCGCGAACGGTTCCGGCGCGATCACGAAGTTTCCGCTCTCGATCTTCGACATGTCGAGCACGACATTGACCACCGCCAGCAAGTGGTGGCCGGAATCGTGGATCAGGCGCGCGTAATCCCGCCGCTTGGCGGCGTCGAGCTCCATGGCGCTCTCGTGCATCAACATTTCCGAGAACCCGATCACGGCATTGAGTGGCGTGCGCAGCTCATGGCTCATGCTGGCGAGGAAACGCCCCTTGGCGGCGTTGGCTTGCTCGGCCTCGTTGCGCGCCTGCGCGATCGCATCCTGCTGCGCCTTGCGGGCGGTGATGTCGCGGATGACGGCGACCACTTCGCGCTCGGCGCCCTCGTCGCCGGGAGCGCGCGCCAGCGCGCGGCAGCGCATCTCGACCCAAATGAAATGCCGACCGACGCCGGTGCCGGGACCCTCCGCGTTCGGACGCACGCGCAGCTCCACGCAGCGCTCGGATCCCTCCGCGGCCGCGCGCGCAAGCGCGGTCAGATAGGCCGGCCGGTCGCCGACCTGCACGCGTTCGAACAAACCCTGGCCCAGAAGCTCGTCGGCCGAGGCGTTGAGCAGTCGCTCCGCCGAGGGCGACGCGTACAGAAGTTCGCCGTTCCGCCCATGCTGGGTGATCACGTCGGTCATCTCGGCTAAGAGGCGGCGGTAGCGACCATGTTCGGCCGCCGGCGCGGCGCGGGGCGGAGCGCGCCGATGCAGGAAGGAATGCAACAAGTCGCGCACCGGACCAACGAGGCTCACGTGACGAACGGCACGGCCGCAGGCGGACGCGCTCCCCTTTTTTATGCTCCGGTGAAACGTGTCAGAGCCTGCTTAAACGAACCCTAAGGGGGCGGGGGCGATGCTGCGGAAGTCGTGAGCATTCCCGGCTTTCGCATCGGTTTTGCGACAATTTGTCGGAAATGGTGAACGGCGCGTTGCCGGCGGATGGCGCGCGGCGACGCAATTCGGACGGCTTTGTGAGCGGCCTGACTGAAAACCAATCCAGACGATTTCGGTGTTCCCAACCTCCTCATGCCGAGAGAGCCTGCCCCGACTTGATCCCATAGGCGCTAGCTTTCGTTCATGAGCTAATTGGCTCCTGGGTGTCATCCCGGCCAAGCGAGCGAAGCGAGCGCGAGCCGGGATCCATGATTTAAAATCTGGCAGACCGGGCTACATGGTTCCCGGCTCTCCCCCGGCTCAAGGCCGGGTCGGCCGGGATGACAGGAGATGGGTTACTTCGGACCGCTCCTCAGGATGAGGTCAGAATTCCTCGACGCCCTTCGGGCCGAGATGATTACAATTTTAGTCAAACGCGATTCAATTTCATCTCGATTGATCGCCAGTGCAACAACCGGCCTTTCAGGCGTCGCTGCTACGTTCCCGTCCGAATGCGGCCGCAAAGAGCCGCCGGGAGATCGGGCAGGACCATGTGGTTTCTGATACGGGTCGCATTCTGGCTCAGCATCGTCATCATGCTGTTGCCGACCAGCCAATCGAAGGTGGCCCCGCAAGCGCCCGAGGTCAAAGCCGGCGAGGCGCTCTCGGCCGCCGGCGCCGCGGTCGCCGACATGCGCGGCTTCTGCGCGCGCCAGCCCGAGGCCTGTGCGGTCGGCTCGCAGGCCGCCGCGGCGTTCGGACACAAGGCGCAGGCAGGCGCCAGGATGATCTACGATTACCTGACCGAGGAGGCGGCCGGGAGCGCCGGCAAGACGGCTGCAACGGCCGGGCGGCCGAGCGAAAAGGCGTCGCAGGATACGCTCACCCCGGCCGATCGGGCGCCGGCGTGGCGCGGCCCGCCGCCCCGTCACGAGGTCGCCAAGCGCCCGACCTGAACCCGCGCTGGCAACCGCGCTGCCGCTGCCCGTGTCGGCGCGTCGCGCCAGCGCGACGATGGCGCTGTAACTTCTGCGGCAGGGGGCCTATATCGAGGCTGACGACACGGATGTCAGCCTTGCCGGATATCGACGAGATCACTGAGAACTTCGCGCTCCTCGACGACTGGGACGACCGCTATCGCTACGTCATCGAGCTTGGGCGCACGCTTGCGCCGCTGCCCGACACGGCGCGCACCGACGCCAACAAGGTCCAGGGCTGCGCCAGCCAGGTATGGCTGCAGACCACGGTGCGGCCGAATGGCGAACAGGGTCCCGTGCTCAATTTCGTCGGCGACAGCGATGCCCACATCGTGAAGGGGCTGATCGCGATCCTGTTCGCCCTGTATTCGGACAGGCCGGCAAAGGAGATTCTGGCGCTCGACGCGCTCGGCCTGTTCAACCACCTGGCGCTGCGCGAGCACCTGACGCCGCAGCGCTCGAACGGCTTCCGCTCGATGGTGGAGCGCATTCGCTCGGAAGCGCGCAACGCCTTGGCGGCGTGACCGGCGGCAAGATTACCGCGAGCGTCGCCGTCGCTGCTGGCCCAAGCCCATCTGTTTGGCGAGCTGCGAGCGCGCGGCCGCGTAGTTGGGCGCCACCATCGGATAGTCCGGCGGCAGGCCCCATTTGTCGCGATACTGCTCGGGCGTCATATTGTACTGCGTGCGCAGATGCCGCTTGAGCGACTTGAACTTCTTGCCGTCTTCGAGGCAGACGATGTGATCCGGCGTGATCGACCGCTTGACCGGAACCGCAGGCTTGAGCGGCTCCATCGGTGCGTCGATGTGACCCGAGCCCACCCGCATGAGCGCCGCGTGCACCTGCTTGATCAGGACCGGGATGTCCGCCGCCGACACGGTGTTGTTGCTGACATAGGCTGAGACAATGTCCGCGGTCAGTTCGATATAGTCGCCAGTGCTTTCCGCCATCGCGCCCATTCCTGCACCAAGCCGTCGCCCCGATGATCGACTGAATGCGCGCCGCGCAGGACTAGCCTAGTCTCTGCCGGGGCCTGCGACGCAAGCAAAGACAGAATCGGCCCCGTATACTGTTTTTGTTTGCATAGTATTGTCCGAGAACCAGTGCAAGTTCAACTTCAAGGGTGCGACAAAACATCTCTGAATTATCATCGTTCCATGGTAATTACGCTCGGCGCCGCATGTAAATCGACGCAATGCCCGCGCGGCAGCGTCGGTGCGGCCGCTTCGAAGGATGCCGAGCCCTCATCCGCAGGAGTTGAGGCGCGGCAACTGTCGATGTAGGCCGCAAAGGCCGCCGGCAGAAGTTCGAAAGGTGCTTTGCAAAGACGGGGTTCGGACGAGGCTCGAGATGCACGGCGACCGTGAAGTGGTGATTGTCGGGGCCGGCTTCGGCGGGCTCTACATGCTCCACCGGCTGCGCACGATGGGCATTGCGGCGACGGTGCTCGAGGCCGGCAGCGGCGTCGGCGGCACCTGGTACTGGAACCGCTATCCGGGCGCGCGCTGCGACGTCGAGAGCATGGAGTATTCGTATCAGTTCTCCGACGACCTGCAGCAGGAATGGGAATGGAGCGAGCGCTACGCGGCCCAGCCGGAGATCCTGCGCTACGCCAATCATGTCGCCGACCGCTTCGATCTCCGCCGCGACATCCGGTTCGATGCCCGGGTCAAGTCGGCGATCTTCGACGACGCCGACAATCGTTGGCTGATCGAGACCAGCGATGGCGCCCGCACGCGCGCGGCGTTCTGCATCATGGCAACCGGGTGCCTGTCGGCGCCTAACCAGCCGGCGATCGCCGGCCTCGATGCGTTCGAGGGGGCGCGCTACCACACCGGCAAATGGCCGCACGAAGGAGTCGATTTCACCGGCCAGCGCGTGGCGGTCATCGGCACCGGCTCCTCGGCCGTGCAGTCGATCCCGATCATCGCCGCGCAGGCCGAACACCTGTTCGTGTTCCAACGGACGCCGAACTACGCCATCCCGGCCCACAATGCGCCGCTCGATCCCGAAGTGCGGCGCGCCGTCAAGGCGGACTATGCCGGCTTAAGGCGACGCGCCAAGCAGACGATGACCGGCATCGCGTTCGATTACAGCGAAGCTTCCGCCCTGCAGGCGACCCCGCAAGCGCGCGAGCGGGAATTCGAGGCGCGCTGGCAGCGCGGCGGCCTGTCGTTTCTGGGCGCGTTCATGGACCTCATGCTCGATGCCGACGCCAACCGCTCGGCCGCCGAGTTCGTGCGCGCAAAGATCCGCGGGCGGGTGCGGGATCCGGCGGTGGCGGAGCTGCTTTGTCCGACCAACACCATCGGCTGCAAACGCCTGTGCATCGACATCGGCTATTATGAAACGTTCAATCGACCGAACGTCACGCTCATCGATGTGAGCCGCTCGCCGATCGAAGCCATCACCGGTCGGGCCGTGCAGGCGAACGGCCGCGCGTACGAGGTCGACGCCATCGTGCTGGCGACCGGGTTCGACGCCATGACCGGCGCATTGCTTCGGATCGACATCCGCGGCAGCGGCGGCGCCGCGCTTGCCGACAAGTGGCGGGAGGGGCCGCGCGCCTATCTGGGTCTGGCGATGGCCGGATTTCCCAACCTGTTCACGATCACCGGCCCGGGCAGCCCGTCGGTGCTCACCAACATGCTGCCGACCATCGAGCATCACGTCGAGTGGATCGCCGACAGCATCAACTACATGCGCGAGCGCGGCTTGAGCCGGATCGAGCCGCAGCTCGAGGCGGAAGACGATTGGGTCGCGCACTGCAACGACATGGCGGGCCGCACGCTGCGCTACACCTGCGGCTCGTGGTATCTCGGCGCCAACATCGCCGGCAAGCCGCGCGTGTTCATGCCCTATATCGGCGGATTTCCGAGATATGTGCAGAAGTGCGCGCAGGTTGCGGCGACCGGTTACGACGATTTCGCACTGAACTAGCCAATGTGCCGCTTGTGGCGACCGGAACGTCGCCTATCTGTCGCCGCAGAACCGGTGCGCCCGCCCATGCTCGAACGCCCGACCCCGCCGCAAGAACCGCGCGCCGAGAAGCGGCCGGTCGCCGCGGCATGGCACGGCATCACGCCCACCGATGAGTTCGCCTGGCTCAAGGCCGCGAACTGGCAGGAGGTGCTGCGCGATCCCGACAAGCTCGATCCCGCGATCCGCGCGCATCTGCAGGCGGAGAACGCTCATGCCGAGCACGCGCTCGCCGATACGGTTGCGCTGCAGGAGCGGCTGTTCGCGGAGATGAAGGGTCGAATCAAGGAGGACGATTGGACGCCCCCCAGTCCGGATGGTCCGTTCGCCTATTTCACCCGCTACCGCGAGGGCGGTCAGCACCCGCTGGTCTGCCGGCAACCGCGCGCCGGCGGGGCCGACGAGGTCCTGCTCGACGGCGACGAACTGGCCAAGGGGCTTGCGTTCTTTGCGCTCGGCGGGACCCGCCACTCGCCCGACCATCGGTTGCTGGCGTGGGGGTCTGATGCGTCGGGAGCCGAGTACTACACCGTTCGCGTGCGCGATCTCGCCACCGGCGGCGATCTCGCCGACGCGGTGCCGGAGACCGCCGGGTCGGCCGTGGTTTGGACTGCCGACGGGCGCGGCCTTCTACTACGTCAAGCTCGACCGCAACCATCGCCCCTCGCGCGTGTTCAGGCACCTGGTCGGCACGCCGGCCGACGAAGATATGCTGGTGTTCGAAGAGCTCAACCCCGGTTTCTTCGTCAGCGTCTCGCGCCTGCAATCGGGCGCCTTCGCCGAGATCTCGGCGCACGACCATGAGACGACCGAAGTGTGGCTCATCGATCTGGCGCGGCCCGATGCCGCGCCTTCGCTGGTGGCCGCGCGCGAGACCGGGGTCCAGTACGACGTCGAGCATCATCCGGATTTGTCCGGAAGCGCCGCCTTGGTGATCCGCACCAACGCCGACGGCGCGGAGGATTTCAAGGTCGCGTGGGCGCCGCTCGCAAGCCCGGCACGGGAGAGTTGGCGCGAGATCATCCCGCATCGTCCCGGCATCTATCTGTTGTCCATTCTGGTTCTACGCGATTGGCTGATCCGGCTGGAACGCCAGGACGGATTGCCTCGGCTGGTGATCCGCCGCCACCGGACCGGGGACGAGCATCCGGTCGCGTTCGACCAGGAAGCCTACTCGCTCGGCGGCGATCCCGGCTTCGAGTTCGCGACCGACACGGTGCGCTTCGCCTATTCGTCGATGACGACGCCGACGGAAATCTGGGACTACGACCTTGCGAAACGCACGCGCGTGCTGCGTAAGCGCCAGGAGATCCCGAGCGGCCACGATCCTTCGCGCTACACCACCCGGCGGCTGTTTGCGCGCGCGCCCGACGGCGAGACGGTTCCGATCTCGATCCTCTACCGCAACGATGTGCCGCCCGCGAGCGGCGCGCCCTGCCTGCTCTACGGCTATGGCGCCTACGGCTTTGCGATGCCGGCGGCGTTCAGCACCAACCGGCTGTCGCTGGTCGACCGCGGCTTCGTCTATGCGATTGCCCACGTGCGCGGCGGCACCGAGAAAGGCTGGCGCTGGTACCGCGGGGGCAAGCTCGCCAACAAGCGCAACACCTTCACCGACTTCATCGCCGTTGCCGAGCATCTCATCGCGCAGCGCTGGACGGCCGCTGGCCGCATCGTGGCGCATGGCGGCTCGGCCGGCGGAATGCTGATGGGCGCGGTCGCCAACATGCGGCCGGACCTGTTCGGCGGGGTGGTCGCCGAAGTGCCTTTCGTCGACGTGCTCAACACCATGCTCGACGAAAAGCTTCCGCTCACGCCGCCGGAATGGCCGGAGTGGGGCAATCCGATCGTCGATCCGGCGGCGTTCGCGACCATCCTCGACTATTCGCCCTACGACAACGTCCGCGCTCAAGACTATCCGCCGATCCTGGCGATGGCCGGGATCGCCGATCCGCGCGTGCTGTACTGGGAGCCGGCCAAATGGGTGGCGCGGCTGCGGGACCGCAGGACTGACCGCAACCTCATCGCTCTGCGCATCAACATGGATGCCGGTCACGGCGGCGCGGCCGGCCGTTTCGACCGCCTCAAGGAGGTGGCGCTCGCCTACGCGTTTGCCGTCAAGGTGATCGGCGGCGAGCTTGCGGCCTAATGCGTGGCGATCGCTTTAGCCGATCCCGCGCGACGCAAAATGCATGCGCAGTTCCTTGAACGACCCGAACCTCCGGGTTCCTTCGGTGAATTCGGCTTCGAACGAACCGTCGCTGTACGCCGTATAGGGTATTCCTTCGATCACGCCGGATTTCAGGATCGTCGGCTTGGATGCCGGGGATAGCGGCTCCGCTTCCGCCTTCGGCGGCTTGGCGGCGGGTGTCGGCGGAGGCTCTTCGATCACCCCGGGGGTTTTGTCCCTGCCGGTGCCGCCATTTGCGCCGGCGGGGGCGAACCGGTCGGCCGCGGCGACACGCGGCCATTCCGGCACGGGCGGCTCGCGCGCAACCGTCTTGGGCGCGCCTTGCGGCGACGACGTTGCGACCCTGTCTTCACGACCGACATCGGCCACTTCGGCTCGGCCCGCGCGCTCGGTCGCCCGTTTGCCGAGCGGCTCCGCCGCCACGGCCTGCGCGAGATCGGGCCTGGCGGGGGCCGGCGCCGCGCTCACCACCGGGGCAAGCCGAATGGTCTCGATCGCCTCGCGGATGCGCCGCAGGTGCGAGATCACCGAGCCCAGCGCGATCAACACGAGACCGCCGATAATGGCGACCGTGCCGCGCAGGAGCAGCGCTTGGCGGTCGTCGAACGGATAGTCGAACCCCCACCAGACGGAAACCAATCCGGCCGCGATACAGAGTGCGCCCAATACCAACAAGATCAAATGCACCGCTTGGCCTCCGTCCCGCGGCCCGATCGCGCTTCGAGCCACGCCGCCGCGGCCGTTGCCCGAACGCTACGCCCGGCCTATCTAGAAGTCACCCCGCCCCTATGCCCGTGCATGGTCGGGTCAAGCCCGAAGTTCCAGGAGGACGCCGATGTCATTCACCCTGCCCGACCTTCCTTATCCCTACGACGCCCTTGCACCGCACATGTCGCGCGAAACCCTCGAGTACCATCACGACAAACACCACCAGGCATATGTCACGAACGGCAACAACCTGCTCAAGGGCACCGAGTGGGAAGGCAAGCCGTTGGAGGAAGTGGTCAAGGGGTCGTTCGGCAAGAACCAGGGCCTCTTCAACAATGCCGGCCAACACTACAACCACGTGCATTTCTGGAAATGGATGAAGCCGGGCGGGGGTGGCGACAAGCTTCCGGGCAAGCTCGAGAAGAAGATTACCGAAGACCTGGGCTCGGTCGCCAAGATGAAGGAGGACTTCATCCAGGCGGGCGTTACCCAGTTCGGTTCCGGGTGGTCATGGCTCACCGTCAAGGACGGCAAGATCGTCGTGACCAAGACCGCAAACGGCGAGAACCCGCTGGTGCACGGCGGCACCCCAATCCTCGGCTGCGACGTGTGGGAGCATTCCTACTACATCGACTACCGCAACCGGCGGCCCGATTACCTGAAGGCCTTCATGGATCAGCTGGTCAACTGGGACTATGTGCTGGAAGGGTACGAGGCTGCGACGAAGTAGCGGCGGATGAGCGAAGCGAGATTGGGGACCGCGCTCCAGCAAGCGGGTCCCCGGATTTCGCTTGCGCTCAGGCGTGCCGCAGGTGAATGGGCCGGCACGCGCGCTCTCGACGCGCTGGCGATCGTCATCCTCGCGCTCGTTGCCGTTGTCGCCGCCGTCACCTTCCGCGACTACGGCCTTGGCTGGGATGACTATGCGCACGCCGAAATGGGCGAGCTTTTGCTCGCCCTTTACGGCTCCGGCTTCCGCGACACCCGCGCGCTCTCCTTCGTCAATCTGTACATGTATGGCGGCGGCTTCGACATGGCGGCCGCGTTGCTCGCCAAACTCCTGCCGTTCGATCTGTTCGAGACGCGCCGCCTGGTCGGTGCCGCATGCGGCCTCATCGGCCTGATTGTAACCTGGCGCATCGGCCGACAGCTGGCGGGGCCGCTCGCCGGACTGATGGCGTTGGCCTTCCAGGCCACCTGCCCGCTCTACTACGGGCACATGTTCATCAACGCCAAGGACACCCCGTTCGCGGTCGCGATGGCTTTCCTGCTGCTCGCCCTCGTGCGCCTGCTCGATGGGTATCCGCGGCCCACCGTCGCAAACATAATCCTCGTCGGCGTCGGCATCGGCGTGACGATCGGAACCCGCGTCATCGGCGCCATCGCCGGGCTCTACGGGGTAGCGGCCCTGTTGCTCGTTGTGGCCGTCGAATGGCATCGGCTGGGCGCGAAAGCCGCACTCGCGCGCAGTGCACACTTCCTGTTGTGGCTGCTTCCCGCGCTCGCCATTGCCTATGGGGTCATGGCCCTGCTGTGGCCGTGGGCCACGCTGGCGCCGCTCAATCCGTTGCGGGCGTTCGAGTACTTCTCGCATTTCTTCGAGAAGCCGTGGCGCGAGCTGTTTGCCGGTACGCTCATCCCGGTGCCGAACATGCCGTGGCGGTATCTGCCGACGCTGATGGGGCTCCAGCTGCCGGAAGGGTTCATCGCGCTTGCCCTCGGTGGCACGGCGCTTGCTGCGGTCACCATCCTCAACCCTGCGGCCGCGACCTCGCGGCGCGCGGCGCATCTGGTGATTCTCGCGGCGGCCCTCGTTCCGTTGCTGGTGACCATGCTCACCCGACCGGCGCTCTACAACGGCATGCGGCACTTCATCTTCGTTCTGCCCCCGCTCGCGGTGCTGGCCGGGATGGCGGCGGCGTGGCTGCTCGAACGGCTGGCGCGGCGCGGCCGCATCGCGCTCGTTGCCGGAGCGGCCGTCATCGGCGCGGCGCTCGCCTTGCCGGTCGCCGACATGTACCGGCTGCACCCATACGAGTACACCCACTTCAACCGCATGGCCGGTGGAGTTGCCGGCGCCAAGGGGCGCTACATGCTCGATTACTGGGGCCTGGCCCTCAAGCAGGCCGCGCAGGAGCTGCGCGCGGTGCTCACCGAACGCATGGAGGCGGCGCCGTACGGCCGGGATTGGAAGATCGCGACCTGCGGTCCTCACCGGGGCGCGGCGGTCGAGCTCGGTC
The DNA here is from genome assembly GCA_963788095.1 of uncultured Alphaproteobacteria bacterium. Taxonomy (GTDB): domain Bacteria; phylum Pseudomonadota; class Alphaproteobacteria; order Rhizobiales; family Xanthobacteraceae; genus CAVTXS01. The sequence continues at coordinate 183,901 of CAWBFP010000018.1, forward strand.
CGGAGTTCGAAACCACGTGGGACCCGCGGGGCGCGGATTTCGCGCTGATGATCGGCGAATTCTACTGCGTCGCCCTGAACGCGCCCATCCTCGCCGAAGTCAAGAGGGATGGCGTCGTTTACGCGCGCGCCTACGACATCCGCGGCCACTCGATCGCAAACCTGCTGGCCTTCCCTCCGCCGTAAGCCAGGGCGCATTCCGGCGATATCGGTGCAGCCGCGCCGTTGCATCACCTCTCCCAAGGTTGAGGAGCCGGAGCAGATCGAGTAGATTAATCCGTGCTGTTCGCTGGCCCGTAGTCGGTTCGAAAGAGACCGTCCGCGCCATGCCGTTGGAGCCGATTTCAGACGTCAACCCGGGCGACGTGATCCTCGTCCACGGAACGACGTGGCTCGGCGCGCTCATCCGGTTCTTTCTGCGCATGCGGTTCCGGTGCACCGAGGAGCGTCGGTTTGCCCACTGGAGTCATGCAGCGTTGGTGGTCGGTCCCAAGGGCCAGATCGTCGAGGTACTCGCTCGCGGCGTCGTCCTGCGCGAACTGCGCAGGTACAAGGATGACGATTGCCTGCACATCTCTGTCGACCTATCCGCCGCAGATCGAAGCAAAGCGGTGGGTTTCGCCGTGGCCCGCCTGCGACAACGGTACGGCGCCCTCGGGTTCCTGCTGCTGACGTTCGCACTACTCTTTCGCGACCGATTTCGAGTTGGGGATTTCGGCCAGCAAGGTTGCGCGGTGCTGATCGCCCGGGCCTTGCAGCAGGCCGGGATGTCCTTCGAGCGACGGCCTGTCGAGATGCCGAGTAGGCCCGGGGAATTTCACCCCGAGCCCCTCACAGAACCGGACTTAAGCCTCTCGACTTATCCGGCTCGTGCCACCGCTTGAAGGCTGCCGCCTTCCATTGAACACCGGGTTCCTCCCGTTGCCGGTTGACCCGAGCCAAATGGCGATGACCCGCTCCCTTCGCTCCACGGGCATTGCCCCGCTTCATCGCTACTACGAAGCAGTCCGTCCCTATCTGGCGCATCGGTACTTTCGGCCTCGCGGTTTGAGCCACTTGTGCCTTTTCCCTTGCCATCGCCGTCTAGGTTCTCACGTTCCATACAAGAGCCTGGTTGAGCTTCGCGCCGCCTATATGCCGGATGCCGCTCAGGCAGGCTTCAGGGTTCTCCCGAGCTGATCCCGGAGGAAGGGTCACCCCCCGGTTTTGACATCGCCTAATCCGCTTTCGACACTTCATCGGCGGTTCGCTTGCGCTCGCCTCTCTCAACCTCGCCTGCCGGAATCATGTCCCGACTTTTCCGCAACGTTCACCACCATCGCTTTTGACGACAGCAGCTTGCGGTGGCTTGAGATCAACACCTGATTGCCGACCTCGAAGGGCCCTCCTTCATCTCTCGTACAGTTGCGCACCACCGTTTGGATCGGCGATGCTCGTGACACAAGACCCCGGCGGACTTGGCGAAGCACTTTCACGCGGTGCCTGACGAGGGCTCGGCCACAGACGTTGCCAGCAGAAGTCCGGCGGCATAGGATTTAAGCGACGGCGCCTGGCGCATCAGTTGCCGAGGACCATCCGATGGTCGAGTGGCTGATCCCGTTGCTTCTCGCTCCGGTCATCGTCATCCCGCTCGTGCTGTTGCTTGGCTTCACCGGTTGTGGGCTTGAGACCACAGGTACGCCTTGGTCGAGTGTCAAACCCATCATCACATCGGCGGTCGGCACGAGCTCCGGCACCATCGCCCTGACTTGGACGTTTGCGGCCGAGGCAGATCATTTTCACCTCGAGCGACGCTTTGAGCACGAAGAGCCGGTGGACCCTCTTGTCGATCCGGTTTTCTCCCCGCACGAGGATGCCGGCCCTCAGGACGGCCTCGTTCCGGCCGGCACCTACAGATATAGAGTGCGTGCATTCTTCCAAGGCACTAGCAGTGCGTGGTCCGATCTTGCAACCGCCACAACGTTCGCGGTGGCGTTTGACCAGTCGATTCCCGAGGATGGCGGGGGGTTCAACCACAATCTGGGCTATTGTCTCGTGCAGCTCATCAAGGCGGCTCGGCTGAACAACATCCCGGCCACGGGCGGCAAGCCAGTCAGGATTACCCTTCGCGCTGCAAACGGAAACCTCGGCGGTGTCTCGATAGTCAGAATGACCATTTCACAGCCGGTTCCGCCAGGTCAAGGTAATCCGTACAATTCATTGGCCGCACCAACCTCAGTTCCCTTCGACGGACCGCCTCCCCTCGTCGTGCCCGCGGGTAGCGCTCACTTATCGTCGACTACACGCTCCTCGAAGATGAGGACCTGCTCGTAGCTTTTGACTTCAGTCCCGATACTAACGCCTCTTTCGGCTTCGCCGATGTGCCGCCCGAGGACGCGGTCGCCTACGGGCATGAGGGGCACGAAGCGCTGGAGGTGGCTCGAAGCCCCGACTATCAGGTGTTCAACCAAGTTATCCTCGTCGAGAAGATCGAAGTCGGAGGCGTCCCGCCAATCCCGTAACAGCCTTGTCCATGAATAGATGCGGTCAGCGCGCGATGTTAGATCACGACAAATGCGACCGAGACATTGAATTATGATCTCATCATCGTAGGCGGCGGACCAGCGGGGGCGGTGACCGCGCTCTATGCTGCACGGCGCGGCTTGAAAATCCTGCTACTCGATAAGAGTCGCTTTCCACGCGACAAGATCTGCGGAGACGCGATCTCCGGTAAGGCGATCTCCATCCTGCGCGATCTGCAGCTGGAAGACGCAATTTTCGATCTCCCCGGTGTTCGTTTTCGCAAGGTGCTGTTCGGCAGCGCAAAGCACATTGAGGTCGAGATCGATCTCGATCGCGCGCGCAAGCGAGATTTGGTGTTTGGATGCGTGATTCGACGGCGAGTGTTCGACGAGTTTTTGTTTGACCGCGCGCGCGCCGCGGCGGCGACGTGCGTGGAAGGTTTCACGGTGGAGGATCTCATTTGGGAGAACAGTAAGGTTTGCGGCGTTGTCGGCTACGACAGCGCCTCCAAGCGTCGACGCGAATTCCGCGCTTGCATTGTAGTCGGTGCCGACGGCTATCGCTCGACCGTGGCGCGCAAGGTAGGCAGCTACGCGATCGATCCGTCGCATCGGCTGGTCGCTATACGCCGCTACTACCGGAACGTCGCCAGACTCTCCGATTGCCTCGAGCTGCATTACGTCTCGGCGGTGACGCCGGGGTATTTCTGGATTTTTCCATTGGACGATGGGCTTGCCAACGTGGGCATCGGCATGCTGTCGTCGACGATGAAAAAGAAGCGCGTGAATCTTACCGAAGCTCTGGATGTCACGATACGCGACCCCTTTTTTGCGCCACGTTTTGCCGATGCGACGCCGGCCGGAGCTGTAGGCGACAACGATGGCGAGGAACAGGGCTCCGGAAAACGGCCGCTGGCTCCAGAGCGCGGTGGCGCTGTTCGCGGCTTTTCTGAGTGTTAGCTCTCTGGCCCTTGCAGCCCGTGTCGCAGAAGGCCGCTCGCTTTACGTCATCGTGGCAGCGCTATTCGGCGTGGCGGCTTATTCCATTGTCGCACAAGGCCTTCCGGTCATGAAAAACTTCGCCACCGCAGTCCTCTGCTGCGCACCTTTGGCGTATGGAAGCGAACTTGCTCAAGTGCCGGTTCCCAAGCCGATATACGTTTTCTTTGCGACGTTCGTCGTCGGCCGTGAGCTCGTCCTGGATGTGGTTCATTTTTCGGGCGACTTGCGGGCCGGCGTCCGTACCCTGGTGGCGTACTTCACTCCGGACATAAGCCGGCTCGTTGGGTGGACGATGATGATCGGGAGCGTGGCAGCGCTCACGCTATACAGTCATGGCGTCGGGCGGGTGGGCTTCGCCGCGGCGCTGCTGTCATTGGCGGTGGCGGGCTGGATTTGCATTCGTGACGAAGTCAAAGGCATTATCTGGACACGTGTTACGCTGTTGCTGGGAGTCATTTCGGCCCCGCTCGCCTTGTGACCGACCAGTGCCGCGTCGTCTTGCGCTCGACCGGCATGGTCGCGCTTTGCGCGATGGGGTGCCCGACGCTTCGCTGTCGCTTCAGCGCGGTCGACCCCGGCTCGCGGTGGTATGCCTACGCGGCCGGAGGCGCCATCTCGACCGCGGGTGACCTAGCGATCTGGATGCGCGCGTTGGTCGGGGGGAAGCTTCTCGATGCCAACTATCAGCGCCAATGGCTTGACAGCCTTGAGCCGCAGGACCCACGCAAGCCTCTCGGCCAGAAATACGGGTATGGAATCTCCCAGATCACCTTTGGGCCGAACAGCATGTATTTTCACGGCGGCGAGATGCCCGGCTACAACTCGTTCATGGGTCATGATCCGGCCAATGATGTGACGCTGATAATATGGACCAGCCTGACGATCTCGCTTGACGGCCAGCCGACAGCCAACGCCATCATGCTGAAGATGCTCGACCAGATTTACACGGCATCGCCGCCGCGCTAGCCCCTTGTCCTGGAGTGCGAGTTGTTTCGCGGAAAGGTAATTCTGGGAGGTAGCCTGCGGCTCGCCCACGCCTTGCGGGCGTTAAGCGTGCGCGAACTCCCAGTAGAGCTGGCGCGCCTGGCGATAGAGCGGACCGGGCTGCAGCGAGCGGTCGCCGATGCGGATCACCGGCACGACTTTGATGTAGTTGCCGGATGAAAAAATCTCGTCCGCGGTCTCGAAATCGCTGTAGCGCAGGATGCCTTCGACGACGGTGACGCCGGCGCCGCGCAAGAGCTTAATCACGCGCCGGCGGGTGATGCCGGCCAGGAACGTGCCGTTCGCGATCGGCGTGTGGACGACCCCGTCCTTGGCGAGGAAGATATTGGCGGTCGCGAGCTCGGCGACGTTGCCGAGCGTGTCGCACAGCAGGCAGTTGTCAAAACCTTGCGCCCGCGCCTCCATCAGCGCGCGCGCATTGTTGGGATAGAGACAGCCGGCCTTCGCATCGACCGGCATGGTCTCGTAGGTCGGGCGGCGGAAGCGGGACAGCATGATCGAGATGCCGGCCGGCTTCGGCAGCGGCGCTTCGTAGAGGCACAGGCACCAGGTGGTCGATTCCGGATCGGGCGGGACCGAAAGCGGGCCGTTGTGCTCCGCCCAGTACATCGGGCGGATGTAGAGCTCGGCGTTGCGGTCGAAGCGCTTGAGCCCGTCGGCGGTCAGCCCGAGCCAGGTCTCCGCGCTCACCGACGGCTTGAGCCACAACTTCCGGGCCGAGTCGTTGACGCGCTCGCAGTGCAGGTCGAGATCGGGGGTGACGCCTTCGAAGGCGCGCGCGCCGTCGAACACCGATGAGCACAGCCAGGCGGCGTGGGTACGCGGCCCCATGATCGGAATGTTGCCCTCATGCCAGTCGCCCTGAAAAAAGGTCCAGGTCTTCGACCAGCCCGCCTGCGTCACCATCCTATCCTCCGCAACGGTTTGTTCGGCAGCGACGCCCGCTATGCGGCCAGCGCCGCCATGACGCGGGCCCAGCTCCGGGTGCCTTTGTGGAACGAGGCGAGATCGTACTTCTCGTTGGGCGAGTGCACGCGATCGTCGTCGAGCCCGAAGCCGATGAGCAGCGAGTCCATGCCCAGCACGCGCTTGAAATCGCCGGCGATCGGAATCGAACCGCCGGAGCCGACGGTGACTGCCTTCTTGCCCCATTCGTCGCCGAGCGCGGCGCGCGCCTTCACCAGCGCAGGATTGTCGTACGGCAGCTGCAAAGCGGGGCTGAGTGCGTGGTTCGCGAACTCGACCGAGCAGTCGGCGGGCAAGTGCGCGCGCACCAACGCGCGGAACGCCTGCTGAATCTTCGCTGGATCCTGATCGCCCACCAGCCGGAACGATATCTTGGCGGACGCCTGACCGGGGATGACGGTCTTCGCCCCCTCCCCGGTGTAGCCGCCGACGATGCCGTTGGGGTCGCAGGTCGGCCGCGTGGAGAGCTGCTCGATCAGCGGATAGGCCTTTTCACCAGCCGGGATCTTCAATCCGATCGGCCCGAGGAAATCATCGGCCGTCAGGTTGAGCGCAGCCAGGTCCGCCTTGATGTCGGGCGGAAGCTCGTGCACGCCCTCGTAGAAGCCGGGGACCGCAACCCTGCCATGCTCGTCGTGCAGCGCCGCGATGATCTTGGCGAGCACGCGGATCGGATTTTGCGCCCCGCCGCCGTAGAGGCCGGAGTGCAAGTCGCGGTCCGCACAGGTGACTTTGACTTCCTCATAGAGCAGCCCCCGCAACGAAGTCGTGATCGCGGGCGTGTCGACGTCCCACCTGCCGGTATCGCAGACCAGCGCGAGGTCGCAGCGGAACTCGTCGGCGTTGGCGCGCAGGAACTCGAACAGGCTCTTCGAACCGCACTCCTCCTCGCCTTCGACCATCATGGTGACGCCGAGCGGCAGCGCGCCGGTGACCGCCTTCCAGGCACGGCACGCCTCGACGAAGGTCATCAGCTGCCCCTTGTCGTCGCAGGCCCCGCGCCCGACGATGATCTTGCGACCCCCCTCGAGGGTCGCGATCCGCGGCTCGAACGGCGGCGTCTCCCACAGCTCGAGCGGGTCGACCGGCTGGACGTCATAGTGGCCGTAGAAGAGCACCTGCGTGCGGCTGCCGTTCGCGGCCTTGCCGACGACGACCGGATGGCCGGCGGTCGGCCGAACGTCGGACGCAAATCCGATCGAGGCAAGGTCGCTCGCGAGGTGGCGGGCGGCCGCGGCGCAGAAATCCTTGTAGGCCGGATCGGTCGAGACCGACGCGATGCGGATGAACGAGAACAGTCGCTGCAGGCTCTGATCGAGGTCGGCATCAATCCGTTCGAGAACGGCGGGGAGTGCATCGGAGGCCACAGTCATCATCAACTCCGTTTGAAAAGGCGACGGCACGCGGCCGGATCCGCGGGCATGCAAGTCAGCGCCGCAGGATCCCGCCGAGCGCACCACGCACGATGGCGCGGCCGACCGAGCCGCCCATGGCGCCGCCGATGGACTTTCCGAGATCGGCGGCGATCTGCCCGGCGATCCGGTTGGTGACGGTGCGGGTGACCTCGCGCGCCACCGTTTGCGTCGCCGTCAATCGTTCGCCGCGCTTGCGCGCGGTGCCGAAGATCGTGCCGAGCACCCCGCCCAACCCGCCGAGATAACCTCCCGCCTCGACGGCTTCCGCCGTCCCTGCAGGCGGCCCCGGCTCGGCCTTGGTTTCCACGCGCTTCTGCAGCTGCTCGTATGCGGATTCGGAGTTGACGGCCTGATCGTACTTCCCCTTCAGCGGGCTCTTCGCCTGAACGGCCTTGCGTTCTTCCGCGCTGACCGGCCCGAGGCGCGCGCTCGGCGGACGGATCATCGTCCGCTCCACCATCGAGGGTGTGCCGTTACCTTCCAGGAACGAGACCAGCGCTTCACCCTTGCCGAGCTCGGTGATCGCCGTCGTGGTGTCGAGCTTGGGGTTCTGACGGAAGGTCTTCGCCGCCGCCTCGACCGCCTTGCGGTCGCGCGGCGTGAACGCCCGCAGCGCGTGCTGCACGCGGTTGCCGAGCTGCGCCAAAACCTTGTCGGGGACGTCGAGCGGGTTCTGGGTGACGAAATAGACCCCGACGCCCTTCGAGCGGATCAACCGCACCACCTGTTCGATCTTCTCCATCAGCGCCTTGGGCGCTTCATTAAACAACAGGTGAGCCTCATCGAAGAAGAACACGAGTTTCGGCTTGTCCGGGTCGCCGACCTCGGGCAGCTCTTCGAACAGCTCGGACAACAGCCACAACAGGAATGTCGCATAGAGCCGCGGATTCTCCATCAGCTTGTCGGCGGCCAGGATGTTGATGACTCCACGGCCATCGCGGTCGGCGCGCATGAAGTCCTTGAGCATGAGCGCCGGCTCGCCGAAGAACAGCGTCCCCTTCTGGTTCTCCAGCACCAGGAGCTGCCGTTGGATGGCGCCGATCGAGGCTTTCGAGACGTTGCCGTAGGCGGTCGTCAGCTTGGCGGCGTTCTCGGCGATGAAGCCCAGCATCGCGCGCAGATCCTTGAGATCGACCAGGAGCCAGCCCTGCTCGTCGGCGACGCGGAACGCGATATTGAGCACGCCTTCCTGCGTGTCGTTGAGATCCATGAGCCGCGACAGCAGCAGCGGGCCCATTTCGGAAATGGTCGCGCGGATTGGATGGCCCTGCTCGCCGAACATGTCCCAGAACACGACAGGGAATTGATCGGGCTGATAGTCGAATTCCATCTCCTTGGCGCGCTTCACGAAGGCGTCCTTCGCCTCGCCCGCTGCCGCGATGCCGGAGAGATCGCCCTTGATGTCGGCGGCGAAGACCGACACCCCGGCGTTGGAAAAGCCTTCCGCCAACACCTGCAGGGAGACCGTCTTGCCAGTGCCGGTCGCGCCGGTCACCAGCCCATGACGGTTGGCGAAGCGCAACGTCATGTATTCGGGCTTGACGCTCTTGCCGACGAAAATTTTGTCGGCCTGGTCGGGGCTGCCCATCTGTCTCTCCATTGGTCGACGGCCCCCGCGGCCGTCCTCTCAGGTTGTTCCTTATACTGAGGAGTTTTGCGGCTTTCCATCGGCACGCCGCGCTATCGGCGCCATCAGGCCGTGGCTTCATGATCACAACAGAAAATGAAAGTGGATGGCTGCCATGGTGGCCCTTGCTTGTTTACCTCGGCGGTGCCGTACTATGAAGAAGAAAAGGCGGCGGAAGAATTGCGCGGGGGCGCATCCATTCCATGTCCTATCCCTTGACCGACATCGACGGCATCGATGCGGACGTCGCACGGGCATTCAAACGGGTCGGCGTCCGCACCACCGCGGCGCTGCTCGAGGCCGCCAAGGATCCCAAAGGCCGCAAGGCGCTGGCGGGCAAGACCCAGCTCGACGAGAAGCTCCTGCTGAAGTGGGCCAACGTCGCGGATCGAATGCGCATCAAAGGGGTCGGTGCGGAGTATGCGGAACTCATCCGCGCGGCCGGCGTCGATACCGTGCGGGAGCTCAAGCACCGCAACGCGACAAGGCTGGCGGCGGCGATGAAGGCGGCGAACGAAAAGCGCAAGCTCGTGCAGTTCTTGCCTTCCGACAAGGCCGTCGCCAAATGGATCGATCAAGCCAAGAAAATGCCGCTGAAGATCAGCTATTGACCGCATCTATGACGCACCGCCGCGGCGGGCCGTCCGTTTCCCAAACGGTAGAGAGCTCCGCGCCAACCCATCCACTGCCGGCCGCGCTTGCGCGCGGCCGGCCGCTGGTGATGGGCGTGCTCAACGTCACCCCGGATTCGTTCTCCGACGGTGGGCAGTTCTACGGGCCCGCCGAGGCGACCGAGCGCGCCCGCCGCATGCTGGCGGAGGGCGCCGATATCCTCGATGTCGGCGCCGAATCGACGCGGCCGTACGGCGGCGCCCAGCCGGTGTCCGCCGAGGAGGAATGGCGGCGGCTGCGGCAGGTGCTGCCGGCGGTGCTCGAGCTCGGCGTCCCGGTGTCGGTCGATACGATGAAGGCCGCCATTGCGACGCGGGCGCTCGCGCTCGGTGCCGCGATCGTCAACGACGTCTGGGGCCTGCGTCGCGATCCCGGCATGGCCGATGCGGTGGCGAAGCATGGCGCGGGCGTCGTCGTCATGCACAACCGCGAAACGGTCGAGCCCGCGATCGATATCGTGGCCGACATCGAGGCCTTCTTCGCGCACTCGCTGAAGCTCGCGGACCACGCGGGCATCGCCCGCGACCGCATCGTGCTCGACCCCGGCATCGGCTTCGGCAAGACCGCCGAGCAGAGCATTGCGGTGCTCTCCCGGCTCGAGCGTCTGAAGGCGTTCGGCCTGCCGCTCCTGGTCGGCCTTTCGCGCAAACGTTTCATCGCGTCGATTTCCCCCTCCGAGCCCGACCAGCGGCTGGGCGGATCGATCGCCGGCAACGTGCTGGCGGTGCTTTCGGGTGCCGCGATCGTGCGGGTGCACGACGTCGCCGAGACCATCCAGGCGCTGCGCGTCGTCGCCGCCATCCGAGACGGCCGATGAGCGACCGCATCTTCGTCAACGGACTGGTGCTGCACGCTTACCATGGCGTCGGCGACGACGAGGGCCGGGTCGGGCAGCAGTTCCTGGTCGATCTGGTCCTCGATCTCGATCTCGCCGCCGCCGCCCGTTCGGACCGGCTCGCCGATACCGTCGACTATGCCGATCTGGTCGAAGTCTCGAGCCGTGCGTTTCGCGCCACGCGGTATCGCCTGGTCGAGGCCGCCGCCGGGGCGGTCGCCGACGCGGTGCTGGCGGCGTTCCCGCGCGTGTCGCGCCTGCAGGTGACGGTACACAAGCCGCACGCGCCGATTGCCGCGGTGTTCGCCGACGTCGGCGTCACCCTGGTGCGTTCGCGCCATGGCTGAGGCCTACGTCGGCTTCGGCGGCAACATCGGTGACGTGCGCACGACGCTCGATCGCGCGGTGGGCGCGTTCTGCGACGGGCAGGAGGTTCGGCTGCTCGCACGCTCGTCGGACTACCGAACGCCGCCGTGGGGCATCACGGACCAGCCGCCGTTCGTCAACCTGTGCATTGCGGTTGCCACCGACCTCTCGCCGCGCGCGCTGCTTGAGCGCGCACTTGCGATCGAGCAGACGGCCGGACGCGACCGCGCATCCGAACACACCTGGGGACCACGGCCGCTCGATATCGACCTCTTGGCCTACGATAACGTCGTGATGAACGAGCCGTGGCTGACCTTGCCGCACCCGCGCTTGTTCGACCGGGCGTTTGTGCTGGTGCCGCTCATGGAGATTCGGCCTGCGCTTGCGATCGGTGGCCGGCGCATCGCCGACGCGCTGCCTGAGGTCGATACCAGTGGCATTGAGCGCTTGCCGCCCTGATCATGTAGCCAGGACCGGTCGCGTCGGATCAGGTTGCGTTGCAATGCTGCGGCCGCTTGTTCTATGACCATTGAGAATGGCCGATCGTTCCGCCGATCAGCTTCCGCTCGGCGCGGAGTTCGCTGCCGCCAGCCGCGAGGATTGGCTGCAATTGGTCGCGGCCGTGCTCAAAGGCGCACCGTATGAGCGCAAGCTCGTCGGCACGACCTATGACGGGCTGCGCATCGAGGCGCTGCATGCGCGCGCCGCAGAGGCACGGGCGGTGCCGGGGCGGTCACCGGCCGCGCCATGGCAGGTCTTGCAGCGCGTCGATCATCCCGATCCAGCGGCCGCCAATGCGCAAGCGCTCGACGATCTCGAAAACGGTGCGACCGGCCTGACGCTGATATTTGCGGGCGCCGTCGGCGCCCATGGGTTTGGCCTCGACGCCAGCGAGGCGACCCTTGCGCGCATGCTCGACGGCATCCAGCTCGATGCCGGCATCGCGCTCGAACTCGACCTCAGCCCGCAGGCCAAGGACGCGCCTCATCGCCTGGCCGCGCTGTTGAGCGCGCGCAAGGTCCCTCCAGGCGCCGTCGATATCCGTTTTGGCTACGACCCGCTCGGGGCGCTCGCAACCACCGGGGCGAGCCCAATGCCCTGGAGCGACATCGCCCCGATCTTTGCCAAGCTGATCGCCGACCTCGCCGCGCAAGGCTTCAACGGGCCGTTCGCGGCCGCCGATGCACGCCCGGTGCACGCGGCCGGCGGCTCAGAGGCGCAGGAGCTTGCCTTCGCGCTTGCCAACGCGGTCGCCTATCTGCGCGCGCTCGAGGCTAGCGGGGTGGCGCTCGATGCGGCGCGGCGCGCGATCTTTTTCCGAATGGCGGCGGACGCCGACCAATTTCTCACCGTCGCAAAATTCCGCGCGCTGCGAAGGCTGTGGGCGCGCATCGCAGAGGCCTGCGGCCTTGTACCCGAACCCGCCTTCGTGGCCGCCGAAACGGCATGGCGCATGATGACCCGCCGCGACCCGTGGGTGAACATGCTGCGCACGACGGTCGCGACCTTCGCGGCCGGAATAGGCGGCGCGAACGCGATCACCGTCCTGCCGTTCACCGCGGCGCTCGGCCTGCCCGACGGCCACGCACGCCGCATCGCCCGCAACCTGCAGCTCATCCTGCTCGAGGAATCGAACCTCGCGAAGGTGAGCGACGCGGTCGCCGGCGCCGGCGGGATCGAGGACCTCACCACCCAGCTTTGTCACGCCGCTTGGGCGCTATTCCAGGAAATCGAGACCGTGGGCGGCACCGCGGCTGCGCTTGTGCGCGGCTTGATCGAGCAGAAGGTCGCGGCCGTCCGAGCCAAGCGCGAGAAGGCCGTCGCCACCCGCAAGGACGCGCTCACCGGCACCAGCGAGTTCCCGCATCTCGCCGAAGCGCCGGTCTCGGTGCTCGACGTCCCGCCCGTTAAGCCTGACGCGCTTCCCGCCGAGCGGACGTTCGAGCCGCTGACGGCAATTCGGCTGGCCGAGCCTTTCGAGCGGCTGCGCGATGCTTCCGATCGCATGCGGGCCGAGACCGGGGTTCCCCCAAAGATCTTTCTCGCCAATCTCGGCTCGCCCTCCGATTTCATTGCCCGCGCCACCTTCGCCAAGAATTTCTTCGAGGCCGGCGGGATCGAGGCCGTAGCCCCGGAGCGTACGACCGGCACCGATGCCGTGGCCGACGCCTTCAAGGTGTCGGGAGCGAAGCTCGCCTGCCTATGCTCGACCGATGCCGTATACGCGCGCGAGGCAGCTGCGGCCGCCAAGGCCCTGGCCGGCGCCGGTGCCGCGCATATGTATCTGGCAGGGCGGCCGAAAGACCTGGAGCCGGCGCTACGCGAGGCGGGCGTGCAAGCGTTCATTTATGCAGGCTGCGACGTGCTGGCGACGCTGCAAGCGGCGCATGGTATTCTCGGGATCGAATGAGCGCGTTCACCAAATATAGCGACCTTCCCGTTTATGCCGAGATTGCCAATCTCGAGCACGAGCTTGCCATCTTGAAGCAGCGCCACGCCGACATCGACCGACCTGCGAAAATGATATCGCGCGTGCTTGCGGTCGCGTTCGGTGTAGCAGCCATCCTTTTGATCATTCATGCGGTTGTTAGCGACGACAGCGAGGCAACCGCAAAGCTCTTCTTGGCGCTGTGGTTTGCAACAGTGATTTGGCTGTTCGCGGCTGTGGTCCACGATACCGCGCTGGGCAGAAACCTGGGTTCGCCGAATCCGTTTGTCGAAGCGTACAACTGGTCGTCACGCGGCTTCGTTCGGACAGCGATCGCGGCGCGCGAGGAACGGCTTGCCGAGCTGAAGGCTCAACAGCAATGACGCGCCTTCCCGATTTCTCTCAGGTCGAATGGCGCGAGCCGAAGCCGCCCGCTTTGCGGGAACAACTCGCCCCGCCCTGGCTCACGCCCGAAGGTATCGAGGTGAAGCCCGGCTACGGCCCCGCCGACGTCACGGAGCTCGATTTCCTCGACACCTATCCGGGCATCCCGCCCTACCTGCGCGGGCCTTACCCGACCATGTACGTCACCCAGCCGTGGACGATCCGGCAGTATGCCGGCTTCTCCACGGCGGAGGATTCCAACGCCTTCTACCGGCGCAACCTTGCGGCCGGCCAGAAGGGCCTCTCGATCGCGTTCGATCTCGCCACCCACCGCGGCTACGATTCCGACCACCCGCGCGTCATGGGCGACGTCGGCATGGCCGGGGTGGCGATCGACTTGATCTACGACATGCGCACGCTGTTCGCCGGCATCCCGCTCGACCGGATGACGGTGTCGATGACCATGAACGGCGCGGTGCTCCCGGTGCTCGCGCTCTACATCGTCGCGGCCGAGGAGCAGGGCGTGCCGCCGGAAAAGCTCGCCGGCACCATCCAGAACGACATCCTCAAGGAATTCATGGTGCGGAACACCTACATCTATCCGCCCGCACCATCGATGCGCATCATCTCCGACATCTTCGCCTTCACGTCGGAGCGGATGCCGAAATTCAACTCGATCTCGATCTCCGGCTATCACATGCAGGAGGCGGGCGCGACCGCCGACCTCGAGCTTGCCTACACGCTCGCCGACGGCGTCGAATACGTGCGCGCAGGCCTGGCGGCCGGCCTCTCGATCGACCGGTTCGCGCCGCGCCTGTCGTTCTTCTGGGCGATCGGCATGAACTTCTTCATGGAGGTCGCGAAGCTTCGCGCCGCCCGGCTGATGTGGGCGAAACTGGTGAAGGTGCACGCGCCGAACGACCCGCGCTCGCTCTCGCTGCGCACCCATTGCCAGACCTCCGGCTGGTCGCTGACCGCGCAGGACGTGTTCAACAACGTGGCGCGCACCTGTATCGAGGCGATGGCGGCGACGCAGGGACACACCCAATCGCTGCACACCAACGCGTTCGACGAGGCGCTTGCGCTCCCGACCGACTTCTCGGCCCGGATCGCGCGCAATACCCAGCTGTTCCTGCAGCAGGAGAGCGGCACCACCCGCATGATCGATCCGTGGGGCGGCGCGTTCTTCGTCGAACGGCTGACCTACGAGCTCGCCCGCAAGGCGTGGGCCCACATCGAAGAGGTGGAAGCGCTCGGCGGCATGGCGAAGGCGATCGAGGCCGGGATCCCGAAGCTGCGCATCGAGGAGGCGGCCGCCAAGGCGCAGGCCCGCATCGATGCCGGCGCGCAGTCGGTCGTCGGCGTGAACAAGTACCGCCCCGCCAAGGAGCCGCCGGTCGACGTGCTCAAGGTCGACAACTCGGCGGTGCGCGAGCTGCAGATCGACAAGCTCAAGCGCCTGCGCGGCGAGCGCGACGAAGCCGAGGTCGCCTCCCGTCTCGCTGCCTTGACCGCGTGCGCGCAAGTGCGGGGCGGCAACCTGCTGGCGCTGGCGATCGACGCGGCGCGCGCCAAGGCGACCGTCGGCGAGATATCGACCGCGCTCGAAAAGGTGTTCGGACGCCACCGCGCCGAGATCAAGGCGGTCGCCGGCGTCTACAGGCGGGAGGTCGGCACCATGTCTGATGCTGCTGCCAACGTGCAAAAGCTCGCCGAGGAGTTCGAAGCGAACGAGGGGCGGCGGCCGCGCATCCTGGTCGCCAAGATCGGCCAGGACGGCCACGATCGCGGCCAGAAGGTGATCGCGTCGGCGTTCGCGGATCTCGGCTTCGACGTCGATATCGGCCCGCTGTTCGCGACCCCGGCCGAGGCCGCCCGTCAGGCGATCGAGAACGACGTGCACATCGTCGGCGTCTCCTCGCTCGCCGCCGCGCACCTCACCCTGGTGCCGGAGCTCAAGGCGGAACTCGAGCGGCAAGGCCGCCCCGACATCATGATCGTGGTCGGCGGGGTGGTGCCGCCGCAGGACTACGACGTGCTGCGCGCAGCCGGCGCAGCCGCGATCTTTCCGCCCGGCACCGTGATCGCGGACGCGGCCGAGGCGCTGATCGAAGAGCTCAACCGCCGGCTCGGGCACGCGCGCGCGGCGGCGGAGTAGGCCAAAGCCATCAGCCGATCTCGTCGAGGCGGATCGAGAAGCCCGGGACGGCCGGTGTCGTCAGGGTCTCGTCCGGCTTGCGCTCGACGATCGAGCCCCAGCCGTCCTCAGTCGGGTTGGTATGCACCCAGGTCACGCGCTCGTTGGCGTCGATCACCCAGAACTCGCGCACGCGGTGGCGCGCGTAGAGGCGGGCCTTGAGACCTTTGTCATACGCCATGCTGGAGTGCGCCACCTCGATCACCAAAAGCGCGTCCGCCGGCTCAAGATTGGCAAAGCCGGAGACGGGATTGTTGAATACGCGTTTTGGAAAAATCGCGAGATCGGGTTCAAGCAGCGTCTTGGCGGTAAGCCGGAGGGAAGTCTCAATTCCAAGTATGAGGTCATCCGGCAGCGCGCGAGCAAGAGCGAGATTGAGCGCTGCCTTGATCCGCTCGTGGGCAATGCCCTTCGCCGCCATCACGACGATTTCCCCCTCGACCAACTCGAAATTCTCGTCCTCGCGAAGGATTCCGGCCTCGGTCATGCGCCGGATGTCCTCGACCGTGAACTCACGTCGGGGAAGGCCGTCAGCAACCTGTGTAAATGCGACATTCATAAGAGGCTCGCATCCTTATCGGACCTCAATATAGCACCC
>CAWBFP010000019.1:0-42211 GCA_963788095.1 uncultured Alphaproteobacteria bacterium
ACAATGCTCCAATTCACTCGTGGCGAAGGAGATGGATGCCATGCTGACCCGGGCGCAAAACGATCTCATCACGCTCACCAACGCCGGGACACCGGGCGGCGAGATGATGCGCCGCTATTGGCATCCTGTTGCTCTGTCGCAGGAACTAACCGCGGATGAGCCGCTCGCAACGCGAATTCTCGGCGAAATTTCGTCCTGTTCCGCGATCCATCCGGCAAGCCAAAATTGATCGGCCGCTATTGTCCTCATCGTGCCGTCGATCTCAGCTTCGCTCGTCTCGAACCGGAAGGATTGCGCTGCATCTATCACGGCTGGCTGATATCGGGGGAGGGGCGCTGCCTGGAACAGCCGGGCGAGCCGGCGACCAGCACCTTCAAAGACAAGATCGAGCATCCGGCCTACCCCTGCTATGAAGCCGGGGGATCATTCTGACTTACCTCGGCTTCGGCACGCCTCCGCGCCTGCCCAAGTTTCCCTTTTTTGCAGCACCTGATCAGCAGGTATTCGTCACCGAATCTACCACGACTGTAACTACCTTCAGGCCAACGAAGGAAACATCGATCCTCAGCACCTGTCCTTCCTGCACGTGAGCTTCGAGGCCGCGGACGCGCTCGACCCTCGAATTCAACGACTCGGTCGCAAGCGACGTTGCACCGACGCTGAAGGTCGAGGAAACGTCGTATGGCCTTCGCCTCTATGCCATTCGCAACGTCGGTGGTGCTGACAAGTTGGTGCGGATCAGCAATTTCATCATGCCGAATTGCGCCACCTTTGACGGCATACCGTTGTTCAATCCTCGCAAGGATAAGCCGGAGGCAAATCTCGGATACCAGATCCACTGGCACGTACCGATCGACGACGGGTGCCATTGGAAATACACGATCATGTATCGCTACAAGGGGCCTATCGACAAAGAGTTTGTCGGCACTGTCTTCTTCGGCGACCTTGACGAAGGCTATCGCTCTCCGCGCAATGCGCAAAACCGCTACGATCAAAGTCGTGCCGAAATGAAGCGCGCGACCTTTGCCGGCGTGGGGCGGAATTTCTACGAGCAGGATATTCATGGCGGTCGAATCACAAGGCCGTATCATGGACCGCTCGAACGAACACTTGGGGACCACCGACCGTGCGGTGATCCTGATGCGGCGCCAGCTGCTCAAGGCCGTGGATGACGTCGCCGACGGACGGGACCCGCTGTTCGTCGAACGCGACGGTCAGGCTGACGCCCTTGGTGAGATGTACGTCAGGAGCGAGATGGTTCCCGCCGCGACCGATCTGAACGGCGATTGGTGGCGAGTTCCGGCGGATGGCCTTGTCGCGAAATCTGCCAGCGCGGCGGGATTTCCATAGTGCGGTAACGACCTACTTCGACCCCTCGGTCGCTTCAACAGCGTCCTGTTTCAAGAGCAGAAGTCCGAGACTGCCAGCCGCCGGACCAAACGACAATTGCAGAAGACAGCAAGGAAACATAGATCGGTACGATCGGTGCAGAGTCCGACATAGAGTATCGGTCCAAGTCCCGCGCCCAGGTACACCGCAAGACTGTTGATTGACAGCGTCAAGCCACGCCGCCGCGCAGGTGCGATCTCGCTGAAAATCGTGATCGTGGAATTCATCAGCATGTTGAAGCCAAGCCCCAACAGTCCATAGCCCAGTGCCAGCATTGTAATGGATGTGGCGGAAGCGATCACGACGATGCTGGTTGCGGCCACGGCCGCTCCCACAAACACGATGCCGCTTCGTCCAAGGATTCGCAGAAACCTGCTGACGTTCAGGACAAAACTCAATCCGCCAAATGCGAAGGAGCAGAGCACCGCACCGGCGACGACGGACTGGTCGTTGCCGAGATGGCGCGTCAACAGGCCGACGAGTGGAAAAATTCCGAACATCGTGGTCCCAATGGCCAACGCAGTCAGCAGGCAGACCATCCGAAGTCTCCCCTTTTTTCCACTCTTCAAACGGGGCAGGCTGGAGCATCGCAAACTCCTGTCCGTGAGCTCGTCGATTAACTCGTAGAACCGTCACCAAGGCGATCAACAGCAATATGCCCAGGGCGACAAGCGGGGCGCGCCAGTTGATGAGCTCCGCAAGCAAGCCGGAACCGAATGCGCCGACAAAATTTCCCGAAAGAATGCCGGCGTAGAGACAACCCGAACGTCGCCTGACGCTTTTTGGGCTCGACGAAATCTGCCAATGTTGCGAACGACAGCGGCATCAAGGCGCCCGTGGCGGCGCCCGCTACAATCCTTGCAGCGAGCAGAACGCGACGAAGGGGCGAGCGCGCCTGCGAGCGTCGCAATCGCAGCGACCATCAATGATCCGGCAATGACATTGAGCTTGCCATAGCGATCGCCCAGGGCCGCTACAAACGGCTGAACCAATGCAAACGCCAAACTGAACGAACTGATGAGAGTGACCGTTTCCGCGATCGACCGTCCAAATTCGAGCGCCATGGGCGGGACAACGGGATCGAGAATGCGCACCGATACGTTGGCGGAAAACGCAACCAGGACCGCCGTGACAATGACGGGCTTCGCGGGGTTGTTGTCTTTCATCAGAATAGCCGTCGTTGACCCGTGACCACGCCGGCAACATGCTGGGAGTCTGCAGGTGGTTTGTTGCCGCGCCAGGCAATGTGCATGTCCGGTCGAAGCAGCAGCAGATCGTAGCCGTAGACATCGCGCGCGACATCGTCACGAACATCGAGCGTGCTGATAGGGGCACCTGTCTCCCTGAAGGCCTGAATGAAGGGTGATGTATCGACGTCCGTTCGACCAACTCGCAGCAGCGTGTAGCCGGAAAAAGGCACCTGATCTTGCACGGCCCGTCTGCCATCGACCCAAACGTGGGGCAAGCGCGCGCCTGGCCAGGTGCTCGGCTCGTAAACGTCGTAAAGCATTTCCGGACCGCCAGGCTCCTCCCAAATGATCGGTGATCCGATGTAGCGGTATCCGAGCTCGGCGCCCATCATCCCGTAGTTCCTCCGCAGCAAGTCGTCTGCGACGCGTGCAAGATTCTTCTGGCCAATTTTCCGTCGGTTGTGCTGTCGCGAATTTCCGGACGGTATTGGGAGCGCCACTTGCGGTGAGTACGTGCGGCTCGGCGCGACGCCCCGACATTGCGATCTCCGATCTGGCGACGTTCGATCTCGTAGGAAACCAATAGATTCGGCCCGCCCCATCCCTCCAACGCAGCCGCGAGTTTCCAACTGAGATCGATGGCATCGCCTATTCCGGTGTTCATGCCGAGCCCGCCTTGCGGAATGACAAGATGAACCGCATCTCCGGCCAGGAACACGCGGCCATCCTGATAGCGATCGGCGAGCATCTGGTTGTGCCGCCACGGGTTGGACGCAAGCATCTCGTACTTCACGGCAGTGCCGACGACCTTCTCGAATTTTTGTCTCATGTCTTCCGGCCGTTTCACGATCGAGTTCATCGTGAAATGCCGGGTGAAGTCCTGCATGACCAGCAACGTATTCTGGTCGTCGGCGACCTGATAATGCCGGCCGCGGCCTGGCCCGTTTCCAATCGGGAGACGTTCGTACAGTTCATCGCACCGGTAGAGCGCCTGATGCAGCTCCAGCATGCCGAAGTCGCCTCTCAGCGTGATGCCGAGCTGCTTGCGCACACTGCTCGAAGCGCCATCGCAGCCGACCAGGTAGCTCGCGCACGATGGTCTCGGTTTTGCCATCGCTATTCTTGAGGTTGATGGAGACACCAGTCGCACTCTGAGTGAAGGAGAGCAACTCGGTGCTGTACCTGACGTTGACGCCTGGAAGGGCCTCGGCGACAGACTTGAGCAGCGGCTCGAGCGGTATTGCGAGATGATTTGATAGGGCTCGAGCGGTCCGGAGCCGTCATTGGTCGCGTCGATGATGGCGCGCGCCTTGTCGACGGACGGGTAGGGAATGTGAACCAGCGGCGGCTCGTTGAGAGCCACAATGGTGTAGACGTCCATCGGCACGTCCGAGCGAAGGCCAGCCGAGCGGATCTTGTCGGCCAGGCCCATGCGCCGAAAGATCTCCATCGTGCGGGCGTTGCAGCGCTCCATCTTGGGCAGGAATTGGGGCGCCTCCTTCTGCTCCACGATCGTGCATCTGATGCCGCGTTGTCCGAGGTCGATGGCCATGGTGAGGCCGACGGGTCCGGCCCCCACGATCAGTACCTGAGTGTCCATGACCCGTTCCCCTCACTTGCAGTTGAGAACTCTGTGTGAGTTGCCGCGACGGATTTTTTGGATCATTGTGGCGGAGCGATTGCTGCCCGACACGATATACCGCGCACGCCCAGCCGGCACAATTGACCGTATTGCCGGCAGCAAATAGCCTTTGCTCGTTTCGTGGACGCGAAAAATTCGCGCTAGGGGGAGGTCATGCTCAACCATTGGAAGACCGCATCAGCCGCGATTGCTTTGGCCCTGTCTGCAAGCCCGACACTCGCCGATGTCGCGATCGGCGTCCTCATCCCGTCATCTGGCAAGGGCGCCTCCTACGGCCAGCAGCAGCAAATGCGATCAAGATGTTCATGGAGAAGATCTCCGACCTGGCGGCAAAGCGGGCAAGCTCAAGCTCGTCATCTACGATACCCGCGGCGAAAACACCGACGCCATCAACCTGTCGCGCAAGCTGATCGACTCCGACAA
The DNA here is from genome assembly GCA_963788095.1 of uncultured Alphaproteobacteria bacterium. GTDB lineage: Bacteria > Pseudomonadota > Alphaproteobacteria > Rhizobiales > Xanthobacteraceae > CAVTXS01. The sequence goes on from CAWBFP010000019.1 coordinate 4,645, forward strand.
GGTCGCTCGCGATCGTGGGCCCGCAGTTCAGCGCCGAGGCCGAGGTGGCTTTCCGCTCGCGGTGCGCGGCGAGACCGCATGATGACGCCGATGGCCGCGAAGGCCGGCATCGCCGCCGCCAACCGGCCGTGGGCGTTCCGCTTCGCCTTGACGACAGAGAATGTCTACCGGCCGCTGCTCGACGCCTGGCTGAAGCCACAATCCCGATCAAGAAGGTCGTCATGCTCATGGATGCCAAGGATGCGGTGTCGAGCTTCGACGGCAAGACCGTATTTCCGATGCTGCTGAAGGAGCATGGCATCGAGGTGCTGGACACCGTCTCGTTCCAGACCGGCGACATCGACTATTCGGCGCAAGTCACCCGCGCCAAGGGCCTCAGCCCTGACGGCATCGTGGTGTCGGCGCTCTACAATGAGGCCGGCCAGCGGTCAGCGAAATGCGCAAGCAGGGCATGAAACAGCCGATCGTCGCGGGCGTCGGCGTCAACGATCCCCGCTTCATCCAGATCGGCGGGACCGCCGCCGAAGGCGTGATGCGGCGTCCGATTTCTTCGCCGAGAATCCGAAGCCGACCGTCGCCGCATGGGTTTCGGACTACGAGAAGCGGTACAACCAAAAGCCCAGCAATGCGTCGGGGCAGATGTACGACACGCTCTATCTGATGCGTGAGTGCATCAAGAGCACCGGTATCACCGGCAGCGACGTGAAGGTCGACCGCGTCAAGCTGCGCGACTGCTGGGCCACCATGAAGGACGTCGAGGCTCCGCTCATGGGCGCGACCACCATCGACAAGAACGGCGACGGAACGCGATTCCCACCGTGCTCGAGGTCAAGGGCACCAAGTTCGTCGTAGCGCGGTGCGGATCCGGGGGCCGGACCGGGGCCGTCAGCCGGACAGTGCCTCCGGATGCTTCTGCAACAACTCGCCAACGGCGTGATGCTCGGCAGCACCTACGCGCTCGTCGCGATCGGCTACTCGCTGGTCTTCGGTGTGCTGCGGCTCCTGCATCTCGCGCATGGCGAGGTGTTCATGGTCGGCGCATTCGCCGGGCTACAGATCGTGCTCTGGTGGCGTCGGCCCATTCGTTGCGCTGATCGGCGGCCTTTTCGTTGCGGCCGTGCTCGGTATGGTGCTGGAGCTGGTAGCGTTCCGGCCGATCCGCGAGCGCGGCAACTCGCACCTTGCGCCGATCGTCAGCAGCATCGGCGCGGGACTGGTGCTCCAGGAGATGATGACCAAGTTCTTCGGCGCCGAGCAGATCGCATTTCCGTGCAGATTTCCGAGCAGAGTCTACGATCTGGGCTTCATGTCGGTGAGCGGCGCACAACTTTTCATTCTGGCGGTGGCGTTCTCCATGGTGACGCTGCACCTGTTCGTGACGCGGACGCGCTACGGCATGGCGATGCGGGCGACTGCCGAAAACCTGCAGGTCGCGAGCATTCTCGGCATCAACGTCGATACACGTGATCCTGGTGACCTTCGCCGTGGCGTCCGCGCTCGCCGGCATCGCCGGCGTGCTGGTCGGGCTGAACTACAACGCCATTTCGCCGTTCATGGGCATCGACATGGGCATCAAGGGCATGGCCGTGATGCTGATCGGCGGGCTCGGCAGCATCTACGGCGCGATGGCGGGCGGCCTGCTGCTCGGCATCGTCGAGGTGATCAGTGTCGGTTATCTCGAACTCGTCGCTGCGCGACGCGTTCGCGTTCGGTCTCATGATCCTGATCCTGATCGTTCGGCCGCGGGCTGTTCCGGCCGGCATAGGATGGAACGCTGACGATGCTGGGGGATACTGGGAGTCGGTGGCGATCTTCCTGGGCATCAATGCTCTCATGGGGATCAGCCTCTACATGCCGATGACGGCAGGGCTGATCTCGCTCGGTCAGGGCGGCTTCATGGCGATCGGCGCTTACGTTTGCGCGACTGCTGACCAAGTCCGACTTTCCGTTCGTGCTGGCGCTGCGCGGGCGGCGGCGCGGCGGCATTTCTCGGCTTGATCGTCGGCGCGCCGGCGCTGCGCATTCGCGGCATCTACGTCATGATCCTAACGCTCGGTTTCGGCGAGATCGTCCGTGTGTTCTTCCTCAATTTCGAGCCGACCGGCGGCCCGTCCGGAATGGGCGGCATCCGCCCGCTCACGGAGCTGTGGCAGGGTGGTCGCTGCGCGCTGTGGCGTGCTGGTGGTCTGGCGCATCCGGCACGTCAGGTTCGGTCGCGCAATGATCGCCGTACACGAAGACGATGTCGCGGCCGAAGCGATGGGCATCAATCTCCCGCGCACCAAGCTGCTGTCGTTCTCGCTCGGCGCATTGATCGCCGGCATTGCCGGCGGCCTCTACGCCCACCAGGCGCTGTTCATCGACGCCAACCAGTTCGATTTCTCCGCTCGGCCATCGCGTTTCTCTAGTCATGCTGGGCGGCATGGCCAATCCGCTCGGCCCGATGGTCGGCGCGGCGATCGTGACGCTGCTGCCGGAGGTGCTGCGCGTCGTGCAGGAATGGCGCATGACCGTATTCGGCACGCTGCTGGTGGTCGATGGCGATCTGGCGGCCGGACGGACTGCTCCCGCCCTCGCGATCGCGAGCCGAATGACCGCGCTGCTCACGTCGAAGGGGTCAGTCGACGTTTTGGCGGTTACCTCGCATTGAACAACGTCTCTTGCGACGTCGCGGCGGGCAAATTCACGCGCTGATCGGGCCAAACGGCGCCGGCAAGACGACGCTGTTCAACATCATCAGCGGCGTGCTGCAGGCCGAGCGCGGGCAGGTCGCGTTCGCGGCAGAGACTACACCGGGCGGCCGGCCGGATCGTGTGCTGCGATGGGCATCGCCCGCAATTTCCAGCAGGTGCGGCTGGTCCGCGGGCTGTCCGTTGTCGAGAACATCATGATCGGCTGTCATGCGCGCATCGATCGCAGGTCTGCTCGGCAACACGGCGGAGTTTCTTGGCAGCTGGGCGGCGCGGAGGCGCCGCACGTGACAAGCGCGCGGAGTTACTCGAGTCTTGTCGGCATGGCGGGCAAGGCTGAACGTCACCCTCGGAGCTGACGCTGGTCGATCAGCGACGCGTCGGAGATCGCCCGCGCGCTTGCGAGCGGACCGCGACTGCTTCTGCTCGACGAGCCGGCTGCCGGCATGAACCCCACCGAATTGGCTCGAATTGGGCGAGCTGATCCGGCGCATCCGGGCGAGCAAGGGTCAACGATCTGCTGGTCGAGCACAACATGCGGCTGGTGATGGCGTCGCCGAGCGTATTACGGTGCTGAGCGCAGGGAGGGTCATCGCCGAAGGCCCGCCGCCGTCATCCAGCGCGATCCGCGGTGATCTGAGGCCTATCTGGGAGAGCAGCGATGAGCCTGCTGTCGGTCCGTAATTCGCGCGTGGGCTACGGCAAGGTCATGGCGCTCGATGGCGTTTCGCTGAGCGTCGAAGAGGGCGAAGTGGTGACGCTCGTCGGCGCCAACGGAGCGGGCAAGAGCACGCTGATCAAGGACGACCATGGGGCTGGTCCGACGACCGGCGGGCACATCGAATTCGCGGCCAGTCGTACTGGGCGCGCGACGCATGAGATCGCGCGACTCGGCATCGCCTATGTGCCGGAAGGTCGAGGCACGCTGCGTGAGTTGAGTGTGCGCGAAAATCTGCGTCTCGGGGCGTTTCCCCACCGCTGGGACGCCGCAAGCGCGAGCGATCTCGACGCACGTCTCGGCCGGTTTCCGGCCTCGGCGGAGCGGATCGATCAGGTCGCCGGCACGCTGTCCGGCGGCGAGCAGCAGATGCTGGTCATCGGGCGCGCTCTGATGTCGCGGCCGCGCTTGATGTTGCTCGACGAGCCTTCGCTCGGTCTTGCGCCGCTGATCGCGCAGCGCATCTTCGAGATCGTCGGGGAGCTGAATTCACAGGGAGTGACCGTTCTGCTGGTCGAGCAAAATGCCCATGCGGCTTTCAAACTCGGCAAGCGCGGCTACGTGATCGAGATGGGCCGCATCGTGCTCGAGGGCGAAGACCTCGGCGATAGCAGGCCGTGCGGCAGGCGTATTTGGGGACCGACTTGCTGGCGCCGTAGCCAACGCGCGGATTGAGCAAGGCTCCGCCTCATTCCGCCGCGATCGGATGTCCCGCTCGTGTTGTTCCTGCAATGCGACGACTTTCTGCCACGGAATGTTTGTCGGAATATTGAAGGAGCCCGCACGCTGATCGTAATCCAGCGATGGATCTTGTCCCGGCAGCGGCTTGCCCTCGTCCATCTCCTGCAACTTCTTTAACAGCAGCCGGCGATAGAAGATCACTGCCTTGTCGCTGGTGCCGAGTGTCCTTGGTGCGGTCATCCAGCGGTCCCATGCTTTCTTGAACCGCGCGGTCCTGAATGGCTGCCCCGGGAATGCCCGAGAAGTTTACCCGCTTCATGCGTTCGCGATCCTGGAGATGCATGTTCGCCAAGGTGTGCTCGGTCATGTAGTCGGGCGGCGACGTCCGATGCGCCCAGTTTTTCCAAAAGTGGCTTCCTTGTCGAGCGGTTTGTCAGGGTCGAAGTGAATGTAGAATGTGTAGCAGCTGAAATCGTCGATCGGATGCCACGCCTTGAACAGCCGCAACTCGTAGGGGCCGGTGGGTATGTAGCAATAGAACGGCGCAATCCATTCGGTCGTACGCACGTATCTGAGGTTCGGGTTGTCGGCGTTTCGAATGGCGCCGACGCGCATCAGGTAAGGTGTCTCTTCACACTCGATGACAGGGGATCCATCCGACATCAGTGCAACGATCGACTGCCAGCCCGCGCCCGCCCAGCTCGCACGGTCGTCGACCGCGAAATCGCGGTGCAGGTAGTTGGGATGCGCCGGGTCGAGGTCCCTTTCGACCCCCTGCAGATAGTTCGTCGCCTGATACAGCTTCACGACCAGAAGACGGTCGTCCGGCAATCCGAGCCAGGGATATGACGGAAACGGCAGCTGGAGATATTCGGGCCCATGTACGTCCACAACAGGCCGCCCGCTTCGCGCACCGGATAGGAGGGTATTCGAGTCTCTTGGCAAAGGTGCGCGCCGGTGGCTCGGGGGGAGATTCCAGGACCAGGCCGCTGCAGCCCATTTTCCAGCCATGATACAGGCAGCGCAGCCCGCCTTCCTCGTTGCGGCCATAGGCCAGCGACGCCCCGCGATGCGGACAGAACTCGCCGATCAAGCCGGGCTTTCCGGTCGGGTCGCGAAACGCCACCCACAACTCGCCCAGCAACTTGACGCGCGCAGGCGCGCCGCCCGGCTCGGTGATCTGTTCGGTCTTGATAGCCGGAATCCAGTAGCGGCGCATGAAGCGGCCCATCGGCGTTTCCGGGCCGACCTGGGTCAAAGCCATGTTCTCTGCGTGGCTCAGCATTCTCGTTCTCCCTGCAGCTCTAGGAGCATTTTCCGGAAAAGTGTGCAGCGGTTTTCCGCAAAAAAAGACCGCCCGGCAACAGCCCCGCGTTCGCCGCGTCGCCGTCAGCGCATCACCGGAGCGAGGGCGGCCATGCCCCGGTTGCTCACAGGATAACATTTGTCGTGACCCACGGCATCGTCCCGGATCGCGGGAAAGCGCTGCCTCTGCGCTGGAGGGCCGCAAACGAGCCGCTCCGCCGCCGGCTGAGCGCTGAAGCGCGCAGCCGGCAGTCGTCGTTATTCGACCCGTCCGGGCTCCCAGCAAGGGCAGCTAGGCGGAGCTCCTGGCCAACGCCGCCTTCACGCGCTCGGGCGTGAACGGGATCTCGCGCAGGCGGACGCCGGTCGCGTCGAAGACCGCATTGGCGAGCGCCGGCCCGACCGGGCAGCAGGCCGCCTCGCCCGCACCGACCGGCTTCTCGGTGGGCCGGTCGATCAGCTCGATCTCGAGCTTCGGGATCTCCGAGAAGCGCATGATCGGATAGCTCGCCCAGTCGAGCGTGGTGACGCGCGAGCGGTCGAACTTGATCTCCTCCATCATGACGCGGCTCAGCGTCTGCAGGATGTTGCCTTCGATCTGCGCCTTCACGCCATCCGGGTTGATGATCTGCCCGCAATCGTGCGCGCACACGATCCGCTCGACCCGGATGCGGCCGCTCGCGCGCTCGACCGCGACCTCCATGCCGATCGCGACATAGGCCTCCACGTGCTTGTAGTGGATGTAGCCGACGCCGCGACCGCGCGCGACCGCGGCCGAGACGTTCGGTCCCGGCGACGGACGGCTGTCCCACGCGTAGCATCGCTCGCCAGGCGCCGGAGCGTCTCCTTGCCGCGCTCGTCGGTCAGCGAGTCGAGGCGCACCTGCACCGGGTCCTGCCGCACCATGGCGGCCATCTCGTCGATGAAGCTCTCGACTGCGAAGCAGTTTGCCGGCTTGCCGGGCGAGCGGATCGGCGCCGGCCGCAACGGCGTGTCCTTCAGCCAGTGGCAAACGACGTTGATGCTGCCCGCCTTGTAGGGAGGATCGGCGTTCTGCGAGATCAGGCCGGTGTTGATGCCCATGGGCTGCTGGTAGCCGGCCGACTCGGGGCCGACCAGCGGGATGTTCGGCAGCCCGCGCGTCGTGCGCGGGATGAACAGCTCGGCCTTCCAGTCTCCGATGCGGCCTTGCATGTCGAAGGACGATGCGATGTCGATCAGTTGCGGCGGGCCCTTGGGGTCCCAGCCGTGCTCGTCCTCCCGCATCCATTGCACGCGCACCGGGCGTCCGGTGGCGCGCGACATGATGGCGGCGTCGGCGGCGGCGTCCTCGTGGCCGTTCATGCCGTAGCAGCCGGCGCCGTCGAGATAGATCAGCCTCACCTTCTCCTTCGGCAGGCCGAGGAAGCGGGCGAACGAGGTCTGGTTGCCGTGCGTGCCTTGCGAGGCGGTCCAGATCGTCGCGCTGTCGGCCTTGACGTCGGCGATCGCGCAGGACGGGCCGATCGATCCGTGGGTATGGGGCGGCCAATAGTAGGTTGCCTTGTGCTCGAGCCTGTCGCCGGGGAGCGAGACCTCGGGCGTGCCCTTGTTGATGATCGTCTCGTCGGCCTGGAACGGGCCGGCACGCAGCTGCTCGACGAGCGTGCTCTGGTCCGGCAGGCCCTGCCAGTCGGTCCACTGCGCCTTCAGGGCGCGCATGGCGCGCACGCAGGTCCACTCGTCCTCGGCGACCACGCCGAGGAAATTCTTGATCCGCACCACCTTCGCGCCCGGCAGGCTCGCGATCGACGCCTCGTCGACCGACTTCAGTTCGGCGCCGATCGCCGGCGGCCGGATGACGCGGCCGTGCAGCATGTCGGGCACCTTGAAGTCGTGCATGTAGACGAACGTGCCGTTGACCTTGGCCGGCACGTCCGGCCGCCGCAGCGGCTTGCCGATGATGGTGTAGGTGCGCGGGTCCTTGAGCGGCGCCTTCGGGTCGAGCTTGAGATCGAACTTGTTGCCGGCGAGCAGCTCGGCGAACTTGATCCCCGGCCCGCCGGACTTGCGGCGCACCTCGCCGTCGACCGTGGTGAGGTCGTCCGCCGCGACGTTGAGGCGCTTCGCCGCGAGATCGATCAGCGCCTTGCGCGCGGTGGCGGAGGCCTGGCGGAACTGCATGCCGCCGACCTGGATGCCGTTCGAGCCCGAGGTGCGGCCCTGGTCGGGCGTCAGCGCCGTGTCGCCCTCGATCAGCTTGATGCGCTCGACCGGAATGCCGAGTTCCTCGGCGACGATCTGCCGGAACGAGATGCGAAGTCCGGTGCCGAGATCGACCTTGCCGCTGTACATGGTGACGGTGCCGTCGCCGTTGACGGCGAGGAAGGCGTCGACCTCGGTCTTGTCGAGGATGCGTCCGGCCGCGCCCGCGGCAGCCTGGGCTGCGGCTGGGCGCAGCCCCAGCGGGCTCGCGAGCGCGAACCCGACGGTGAGCGCGCCGGTCTTGAGCAGCGCACGGCGGGATATGCGGGATCTCTCGAATGGAGCGTTCATGTCAGGCTCCTTGCGCCACGCGCTTCACGGCCGCGACCACGCGGGTCTGGGTGCCGCAGCGACAGAGGTTGCCGTCGAGGGCGTCGACGATCTCGGCCTCGCTCGGGTTCTTCTTCGACGCGAGCAGCGCCACCGAGGTCATGATCATGCCGTCGGTGCAGTAGCCGCACTGCGGCACCTGCTCGGCGATGAAGGCGGCCTGCACCGGATGTGCCGCGCCGAGGCCTTCGAGCGTCGTCACCGTCTTGCCGGCGGCGGCCGAGATCGGAATCTGGCAGGAGCGCGCCGCGTTGCCGTCGACCAGCACGGTGCAGGCGCCGCATTGCCCAAGCCCACAGCCGTACTTTGCGGCGGTCAGGCCGAGATCGCGCAGAACATAGAGCAGAGGCTTGTCCGGATCGCTGGACTCGGCCCCGCGCGGGAAGCCGTTGATGCGCAGATTGTATGTTGCCATGGAGATCGCCCCAATTGTGAAGCTCAGTGGTGTTGAACCAAGGCGCCTGTGATGTCACGTGTCGTCGGCACGAGGGGCTTCTGCGATGAGGTCCCTGGTAGCGTCATGAACTCCCGTCGCGGCAATTGCATCCAACGCGCTCTGAGCCCGAAGCGTGTTCAGCGTATCGGATTGCCCAGCGGTCGTCAGCGGGTATCAGAACCCGTCGCCGGCTGGGCGAGGTTGGACTCCGGGTTGGGTCAAAAGCCGACCGAAGTGAGCCCGGCAGAATCCCGACGTCCGATCGGCCGGCCTTTCCCCTATTTCCCTGGAGTACGTTGCGTTGCGTGGAGAATGTTGGGACCCAGCGGCGCTGCCTGCTCTCGTTGCGCTCGGTATGCGATTGTCGAATACTAGCCGCGCTACCATCCCGGCAGAAAAGAAACGCGATGCCGCTTATCGATGACAGCGCGGCATTGCGATGTGCCGACGGATGCTTGAGGCTGACGCCGATGGAGGGAGACAGATGTCATTCTACCGGGGCATGACTTGCGAGAACGTGACCATCAAAGGCGACAAGGGAACGCCGATTACCGCCTATGTGGCCAAGCCGGCCGGTCGGGGGCCTTTTCCGGGCGTGGTGCTTGTCCACCATCTGCCGGGCTGGAGCGAGTTCTACATCGAGACGACGCGCCGGTTCGCGCATCACGGTTATCTCGCGATCTGCGCCAACCTCTACGAACGTGCGGGCCAGGGCGACCCCGACGACGTCGCTGCCAAAGTGCGCGCCGACGGCGGCATTCCCGACGCCCAGATGGTCGGCGATACCGAGGCCGCAGTGAAGTGGATGCGCGGGGAGCCCGATCACAACGGCAAGGTCGGCATTTTCGGCTCCTGTTCCGGTGGCCGGCATGCCTTCATCTACGCCTGTCAGAGAAAGGATGTCGACGCATGCGTCGAGCTCTGGGGCGGCCGCGTGGTGATGGGCAAGGAGGAGCTCAACGCAAAGACGCCGGTCGCGCCGATCGACATGACGAAGGACCTCACCTGCCCGCTGCTCGGATTGTTCGGCAACGACGATCGCGCGCCGAGCCCCGAGCAGGTGAACCAGCACGAGGCCGAGCTCAAGAAGCACGGCAAGACGCACGAGTTCCACCGTTATGACGGTGCCGGCCACGGCTTCTTCTATTGGCACCGGCCACTCTACCGGCCGGAGCAGGCGATGGATGGCTGGAGCAAGGTATTCGCCTTCTTCGGCAAACTTCTGGCGAAGTAGGAGGCTAGTGCGGCGAATTTGAGTTCCTGCCATTATGGCGGCCAGCTCTTCGCAGGAACTTCAAATTCAAAGCCGCACTAGAACCATAGAGTTGCTAGTGCCCTTTCGATTCCGAAGTTCGCGCGAGAGGGTGCCGCAATGTGTAGCGAACTTCGGAATCGGGGCACTAGACATGTGCACGTCCATTGTCGAGATCGCACGCGCAGAGGGCATGGCAAAGCGCGGCGACGAATGGTTCCCGCTCACGCAGGCGGTGGTTGCCTATGACCACGCGCGCCATGCGCCGCTGGGCGATGTCGTCACGCTCGACTTCATCAACTCCGGCCTCGAACCCGGGGCACGGGCGGGGATTGAGCTGACGTTGGAGAGCGCCAAGGAGCTGCGCGACGCCCTCGACCGGGTGATCGCAGCCGCCGAGTTCGAGGAAGCGGAAGTGAGGGGCAAGGGCGCCGTGGCGAGCCTCGTTCAGGCAGCGTGACGCACGAACTGGGCACCACTCCATCCGGCCGCGCGGTGCGGCTCGCCTGAATCGTTTTCTGCTCGCGGTAATTCGCTCGGCTCTGCGCTGTGCGAATTTCGGTACAGCGCGGTGCAGAAGGTCATCAGACAGTCGATACGCGGCAATCGGCCTTTGTACTCACCGCCCTTGACCAACGGTGTCAGCCTCGAACGTGTTGCAGCTCGTCACTGAGCCGTCCCGCAGCCCAGTCGTGAACCAGTGCACCCGCTCCGCTGATGAGCCATGCGTAAAAGCATCTGGCACAACTCGGCCCTGCGTTCGCTTCTGCAGGCGGTCGTCGCCGATTGCGGACGCGGTTTGCAATGCTGCCTCCACATCGCCCGGCTCGATGAAATTCCATTTCGCTTGAGCCCTGTTGGCCCACAAGCCGGCCAAGCAATCGGCCTGCAGTTCCACCCGCACTTGCAGCTGGTTTGCCTCTCGCTGTCCTACCCGCTGCTGCTGCTGCTCCTGAACCTGTCGCAGAATGCCAAGCAGGTTCTGGACGTGATGTCCGACCTCGTGCGTGATGACGTAGGCTTGAGCAAATCGGCAAGCCTTGCCTTGACACCCCCCGAAGCGCGCTTCGATATCGCGGAAGAACGCCGTATCCAGGTAAATCGTGCGGTCATTGGGACAGTAGAATGGCCCCATCGCCGCCTGTGCCATACCGCAAGCCGAACTGGTCATGGCTGCGAACATCACCAGCCGTGGCGGAATGTATTGCCGGCGTGCCGTCTCGAAGATCTCTCTCCAGCGATCTTCGGTGTCACCGAGCACCGCGGCGACGAATTGACCGGTTTCGTCGCTCGGTGCACCGCCTCGCTCAGCCGGTGTCTGCTGCTCCTGTTGTGCGGGACCACGTAGGACCGTTTCCGCACCGCCGATCAGCAGGCGGGGATCAATGCCGAGCGCCCACCCGATCAGGGCCAGGATGAGCACCGTCCCGATGCCTAACCCGCCCGCGCGTCCGGGCATCCCGCCGGAGCCGCGCCGGTCCTCAACATTCCCGCTTCGGCGAAAGTCTTCCCAGCGCACGTGAGGCGTTCCGGCATTAGACTGACCTGGCTCAATAAGCGCGAACCAGGCCAGTATGTTCCCAGATGGCTTCGCAAGGATGTTTCGCGACGTGGTCGTTCCAAGATGAATGGTCCCGAAGGTCCTCAACCCCGGGCCCACGCGCGACCGCAGGCGAACCCGCGACCAATGTCGCTTGATCCAAATCAAATATTGTTGCCGGCCTCGTGCCATCACAGCGCTCGTGTACACCCACACAGGGAGAACCGAAATGAAATCAACCGTGATTGCCGTCGCGGCTGTCTTGTCGCTTGGGATGGTGGCATCTCCTGCCCTTTCCCAGGATTCGCCGCGCGAAGAGGCGATCAAGACGTGCGTCGCACGTGTCGCGGCCATCGTCGGCATGGATCCGGACAACCAGGCGCAGCGCATCGCGGCCTACAAGGCCTGCATGACGCAGCTGGGCCAGACTCCCTAGAGCGTGATGACTTCTCCTCGAATCGTCATCCCGCTCTAGCTTATTGGTGGAACATGATCTTTTCCGAAAACCGGTACCCACTTTTCGGGATCATGCTCTAGGAAGCAGCCCCAAGCTCGATGCGAGCTGCGGGTCTCTCTTCTCGGTGATGCACCGACAAGAGAGGCCTGCTTGTTTTTTGCCCAGTGCGCGCCGGGCTCCTGCGCGCACCTCGCGCAGCGTTGCCGCCGGGGCAAGCCGCTCGCGCGCGGCAACCCGCCTACCTGCCGCTGCCGCCGATCAGCGCATCGAGTGTGACCACCCTTTCGAGGCCGCCGACCTTGTCGCCGATGCCGTCGGCGCGCAGCAGATCGCGCACGCGTCCGCGTGCCCCGACGATGCGCAACGCGATGTCGCGTGCCGCGAGCTCGCGATGCAGTTCATGCAGCATGCGCGCGCCGGCAAGATCGAGATAAGGCGAAGCCGACAGATCGCACACCACGAGGCGAACGTCGGACGGGCCAGTGTCGAGGTGATGGAGAACGGATTCGAGAACGGTGTCGGCATTGACGTAGATCAGCGATGATTCGGGGCGGAACGCGATCACGCCGGGCAGCGCCTGATTTTCCGGATGACGCGCGAGGTCGGAGTAGTGGTTCGTTCCCGGGATGCGGCCGAGGAACGCCACGTGCGGAAGCGATGCACGAAACAACAACATCACGACCGAGGCCAGGGCGGCGAGAAGGATGCCCTGCAGAATCCCCAGGAGCAGCACGGCGCCCACGGCGATCGCGGCGGCGTAAAAGTCGATCCGGCTCACGCGCCACATGCGGAATAGCGCCGGGAAGTCGAACAGCCCCAGGATCGCGGTCAGCACTACGGCAGCCAGGACCGCCTTCGGCAGGTTTTCCAGCGCTCCGGTCAGGAACAGCAGGCACAGCGCGAGCGTGACGGAGGCCAGGACGAGTGCGAGCGGCGTGTGCGCACCCGCCTTGTCGTTCACGGCAGATTGCGACAGGCCTCCTGCCACCGGGTAGCCGTGTCCCAACGCCGCCGCGAGATTTGCCGTACCGAGGCCGAGAAACTCCTGGCGCGCGTCCATGGCGTAGCCGTGCTTGGCCGCGAAGGTGCGCGCAGCGGACACGCCTTCGATATAGGCGAGCAGCAGGCAGCCGACTGCCAGGGGAACGATTCCTTCGACGTCGCGCAGCCGCAACGTCGGTCCCGCCAGGTCGGGCAGACCAGCCGGGATTTTTCCGGTCGTCGGCACGCCGAGAGCGGGAAGTCCCAGGAGCGTTGCAGCGATGATCGCGAGCGCCACCACGGCGAGCGCGACAGGCTTTCCCGGCAGCAGCCGATCGCCGAACACGAGCAACAGGATTGCGATGATGCCGACGCCAAGCACGAGATAGTTCGTGTGATTGATCTGCGTCACGAACAACACCGCGCGCTCAAAAAAATTGTGACCGCCGCCGGCCACGCCAAACAGGCTTGGCAGCTGTGTCATGGCGATCGTGAGCCCGGCGCCGATCTTGAAACCCACGAGGATGCTGTCGCTGACCAGCTTCACGAGCACGCTCAAGCGCAACAACCAGGCGATCAGGCACAGGCCCGCCACTGTGAAAGCAGCGAGGCTGGCGATCTGCGCGTAGCGTTGCGCATCGCCATCCGCCATGGCTCCCACGGTGCCGGCGATCATCAGGGAGATCGCGGAGGTCGGTCCGATCGCGAGCTGGCGCGACGACCCAAGGAGCGCGTAGCCGAGCCCGCCCAGCAGATAGCCGTACACGCCGACCTGCGGCGGCAGGCCGGCGAGCGTCGCATAGGCGAGGGAAACCGGGATTGCGTAGGCCGCCAGCGTCACGCCGGCCGCGAGATCGCCGCCCAGCCAGGCGAAGCGGTACTCCGCCAGCCAACGGGCCGGTGGCACGTGCTGGAGCCACCATGCTCCATTGCGGTGCACTGGCGATTCGCACTCGTTGCGATCAGCGTCCACGTTGGAACGTCACCATTCGCCCAGTGGCGAGCACGTGCGCGGCGAGTGCCAGCTCGTCGTTTGGATCGGATCAGTTGAGGATGGTCCGGTTGCCTCTTGGCGCGTCTTACCAGCTGGCCTTACCCTCACCCCCATTTCAGCGTTATCCCGATGTCGCCCGGCACCCCGCCGCTGAAGTCGACCACCTGGAATCGCACCTTGTAGCCGCGCGGCTTGAGCTGCCGCTCCCAGAATTGGTACATCTCCCTCGGCAGGCCGGTCAGGGTCTGCTCCCACCCGGGCTCCAGTTCATTGTTGATGGCGCGGCCGCGGTCGGTGCAGAGCGAGTTGGGAAACCGGGTGACTTCGACTTCGGTCAGGCCGTTCTTCACCGCACGCTCGATGATCTTGGCCACGCGCTTGAGCGCCTCTTCGTCGGAAACACCCGATGGCTTGGTGAGCCGGTCGACCAGGGCCTTCTTCTCGGCGTCCTCCTTGGCTTTCTGACGCATCGCCTCGGACGCCTTCTCGGCCTCGGCCAATGCGACCTTTTCCATCACCTGATTTGCGGTCGGCAGAAGATTCGACAATTTATCGACGGCCGTGCTCATGGTGCGCTCCGCTGGTTTCGGCGTTCTCCCGTCAGCGAGCATACCCGGCGCTTACGGCGGGGTTTTGACTTAGCGCAAAGCAGGCTCAAGCGTTGAGCTGCCTCAGGACCGCCGGGTTGCGCAACACGATGCGCTTCGAGCTCGGCAGAGCGATCGCCGATGCGCTCTCGAGGCGCGTCAGCATGCGGGAGACGGTTTCGATGGTCAGGCCCAGATAGTCGGCGACGTCCTGGCGCGACATGGGCAGCTCGACCTCGTTGCTGGAACGGATGCGGTCGGCCATTTCGAGCAGGAAGCTGGCGACGCGCTCCGGCGCGGTCCTGACCAGCAGGAGCGCATGATTCTGCGAGCGCTGAAGCTCACGCCCCGCAAGCGTCCATAGCTGGCGCGCCACCTGACTGTCCCGCATCGCGAGCGCGACAACGACGCTGCGCTTGATGACCAGGATCTTCGCATTGGCGACCGCCTCGGCGGAGAATGTATATTCGTCCCCGACCTCGAGGCCGAATATGTCGCCCGGCAGATAGAAGGCCGCGATCTGACGCCGGCCATCGATGAGGACCTTGTAGGTGCGGACAGCCCCGCTGACGACCTTGTAGAGGTAGTGGGCGGGCTCCTTTTCCCCATAGACCTCGGCGTTGCGAACAAATGGCGTCGGCGTGCCCGGCAGGTCCATCGTGCCGGGCGGAGCGTGACGTCGGACCGGGCGCTTGTCCCGCAATGTGTGAACAGGAAAATCGCTGTAAAAGCTGGCGTAATCCGCCGTTTGAGACCTCATAGCCCGATACCCCTCGGATACCTCTGTCGCATCCGCCCACCGGACACTTTGGCCCCAACCACGGCGCCAGCATAGGGATAGCATCGGGAGGGTGTGACCTCGTAAAGTTGCGAGGTTGACGGATGTAAAAATACTGGCGTCGCGAAGGCTTGGACGATACCGCGGGTACGTTCCAGCGGATCGCATTAGTCAAATTGTCACAATGCCATGCTTGATTGCGAAATGAACGAGCTCGGCGTTGCTGTGAATCCCGTGCGCTTCCATGATCTGATACTTGTGAAACTCGACGGTGCGCGGCGATATCGCAAGCGTCGCGGCAATTTCCTTGGCCGAGCGCCCCTCCGCCAACAGCTGCAGGATTTCCCGCTGACGTGGGGTCAGCAGTTGGTTGCTATCACCCGGGTCTCGCGGCTCGTATTGCGCCTGCCGCAGGACGTCGCCGGTGAGCGCAGGCGTGATGAAGGTCTGACCCTTGAGGGCATAGTGAATGGCCAACACAAGCTCTGCCGGCGCGGAGTGCTTCACGACAAAACCCGCCGCGCCAGCCTCCAGCGCGCGCCGCGCATATGCGGCGTCCTGATGCATCGTGAGGATGACGACCCTGACCCGCGGGTTGTCCTTCTTCAGGTGCGCGATCGCGTCAATTCCATTGAGGTGCGGCATCGCTATGTCGGCGACGATGACGTCGGGCCGCAGCTTCTTGGCGGCGGCTACCAGCGCGCGTCCATCCTCGACGATGCCGACCAATTCGAAATCGTCGGCGAGAAGACGCTCCAAGCCCTCGCTAACCACCCGATGATCGTCAGCCAGCAATACGCGCGGGCGGCTCACTGCGCCTGCTCCTTCAGCGGAACCCAGACAAGGATGGCCGTGCCGTGGCCAGGATTGCCCTCGATCTCGGCCTTGCCGCCGAGCAAAGACGCCCTTTGTCGCATACTGGCGTGACCAAGGCTCAGTCTGCCACGATACCGCGCGGGATCAAAGCCGGCTCCGTTGTCCCGCACGACGAGTTGCAGCCCACCGTTGACGCGTCGCAGGGAAACCTCCGCCCGGCTCGCTCCCGAATGACGGGCGATGTTGCGCAATGCCTCCTGGGCAATGCGAAAGAGACCAAGCGCGACGTCGCGCGGGAGGTTCTTCGGGGACTCCGCGGCGATGACCTCCAGGCGAATCGAGGACGTCTGGGAGAAGCGGGCGCATTCGGACTTCAATGCCTCGATCAATCCCAGGTCTTCGAGAATCGAGGGATGAAGCCGATACGACAGGGCATGCACGTCCTCGCTCAATCGGACCAGGCCTTCTCGCATCGTCCGCAGCGCGGCCCCGTCGGCGGGATTTGACAACCTTCGTTCTTCGCGCCCCGCGTCGATCGCCAGCAGAGCGAGCCGCTGCGTCACGTCGTCGTGCAGCTCGCGCGCAAGGCGCGCGCGCTCGTCCTCCTGCGCGTTGATGAGACGTGCGCTCAAGTCGTGCGCTTCGTCTTCCGTGCGCCGTCGCTGGCGATACTCGTAGAGCAGCCAGGTTATCAGCACAGCCTGCAGCAGAACCACGCCAGCGATCGCCAAGATCGGAACCCGGTATTGCGCCCACACGCTCGCTTCACGAAAGCGGATCTCGCTTCCCGGCGGCTGGCGAGCCTCGCTGACGTTCCAGCGTTGAAGCTGAGGCCCGTCAAACACGGGTTTGATGTTGTCTCCGACCGTGACAGGCATGCTCTCAGCCTTCTCGCCGGCGAGCACACGCAGCGCCAAGCGGGCCGCATCTTCGCCGATAACGGAAGGTAGCATGATGAAGCCACCGATAGCGCCGCGGGCAAGGAGGGTCTCAGCGGGAGCCACATTCGCCTGGTAGACCAGTATCGGGCGCGATGGCGGTTCCGCGGCCTGCGAAAAGGTGGTCGCCAGGAACGAGATACACCAGGCGATGGTGCATCGGATCACGCGCATGGCGCGGTCACGATGGTTAACGTTCAATGCCACTGAAACGCTCTCTTGCCGCTGCGTTAACAGGAAGGCTCCCCTTTAAGCCCTTGGTTGACAGCCGATTGCATTGGTAACCAGCAATGGTCCGCCTGGCCGTGAGGCGGCCTCGCCGTCTGGCAGCGGACTGGGCAAGCGCCGGTTCGCGAGGTCGAATGCCAGTAATTTTTCACGTCGATACCTCGCAATCTTACGAGGTCACATAAGGTGCTCCTTTGATGATGATTTCCATTTGCAGCGGTACAGCGTCTCCGCGACATCAACGGTCCCAAGACGGCGATGAGCAATGCAGACGTTCAGTGTGTGCTGCTGGCCGATCCGCATTTTGGCCTGAGTGACGCCGTTCGCGGCCTCCTTGCGACGACATTCGACACGGTGGTCATGGTCGCCGACGAGGCTTCCCTGTTCGAGAGCGCGGGCCGCCTTCGCAGCGACCTGACGGTCGTGGACCTTGCGCTTTCGCGCGGAAACGGAATCGATCTGGTGCGCCGGCTGCGCGACCGCTTCCCTGCAATGAAGCTGATCATCGTCAGCGTCTATGACCAATCGAGCGTGAGCCGTTCGGTGCTGGAGGCGGGCGCTGATGCGTTTGTGGTCAAGCGCGCAATCGCCACTGACCTGCTCGCGGCCACTGACGCGGTGCTTGCGGGCCAGCGCTACGTGTCGTCCGGGGTCGTCGAAGGTCATACGTAAAGCCGCCCCTGAACACCCGCGACACAGCCACCACAGCGCGGCGCCGTGGCTCGTTGGCGAGCGTAACGGCGTCGGAACCAGTGCGCGAAGCTCGCTTGGGAGGGTCAGCCTTGTGCCGCCCGAGCCGGCAAGCCTTGATCCAGATCAAAGCTTAGATGGCAGCGACGGATACTAGTGTCCCGATTCCGAAGTTCGCCATACCTGCGGGACACTCTGAGCGAACTTCGGAATTGAAAGGACACTAGCAAATCTATGGTTCTAGTGCCCCTTTGAACCCGAAGTTCGCAATCGGACTCGCGGCATGATCGTGCGAACTTCGGGTTCGGGGCACTAGTCGAGAACGGATAGGCATAAAACGGCTGAACGTCGGCTGTCGGCCGAGGCTGGAAGGCCTTAGGAATGGCCGCCGTCTCGGCAGCGCGGCATGCATTGGGCGCGTGTTGAGTATGCTCGTGCCGATAACCGAGAACAAGATAACAGCGGGACAACCATGGCCACCGGTCGAAATCACTCCTCCGACACCACCACCCCGAGCTCCCATCCGTTCGCGCCCGCGTTCGAATACATGATCGATGCGGCGCAGCGGAGCATCCTGTTCTGGGATGTCATGCGTCAGCGCGGCAACGGATACCGCGAGCATCTCGCGCAGGTCGCGCCGCACGTCCTGGAGTTTGCGGCGGAACTCGTTATTGACGGTCGCACGCTCGACCGGCCGGTCAATTATGCCCTCGCGCGCATCATCCCGCCAAAAGGCGTCGAAATCGACGCGACTCGCCGTCCTTTCGTCGTGATCGATCCACGCGCCGGACACGGGCCCGGGATCGGCGGGTTCAAGGCCGACAGCGAGATCGGCGTGGCGCTCAACGCCGGGCATCCGTGCTATTTCATCGGATTCCTTCCGGAGCCCGTGCCGGGCCAGACGATCGAGGACATCGCGCGTGCCGAGGCGATCTTCCTGGAAAAGGTCGTGGCGCTGCATCCGAAGGCCGACGGCAAGCCATGCGTGATCGGCAACTGCCAGGCCGGCTGGGCGGTCATGATGCTGGCGGCCCTTCGTCCCGAGCTGTTCGGCCCGATCATCGTCGCCGGATCGCCGCTCTCCTACTGGGCCGGCGTGCGCGGCAAGTATCCCATGCGTTACAGCGGCGGCCTCTTTGGCGGCAGCTGGCTCACCGCGCTCACCAGCGACTTGGGTGACGGCAAGTTCGACGGCGCGTGGCTGGTGCAGAACTTCGAGAGCCAGAACCCGGCCAACACGTTGTGGACGAAGCAGTACAATCTCTATGCAAAGATCGACACGGAGGCTTCGCGCTATCTCGGGTTCGAACGCTGGTGGGGCGGCCACGTCAACCTGAATGCCGAAGAGATCCAGTTCATCGTCGATGAGCTGTTCGTCGGCAACAAGCTTGCGGCGGGCGAAATCAAGGCGTCGGACGGCACCACGATCGATCTTCGCAACATTCGTTCGCCGATCGTCGTGTTCTGCTCGCAAGGAGACAACATCACGCCGCCCCAGCAGGCGCTGGGATGGATTCTCGACCTTTACGAGAATGTCGACGAAATCCGCTCGTATGGACAGACCATCGTTTACACGATCCACGAGTCCGTGGGGCATCTGGGAATTTTCGTCTCCAGCAGCGTGGCGCGGAAGGAACATGGCGAGTTTTCCAGCAATATCGATCTGATCGACGTCCTGCCCCCGGGCCTCTACGAGGCGGTGTTCGAGGAGAAGTCGGAGCAATCGGCAAGTCCCGATCTCATCGCCGGCAATTGGGCGATGCGTTGCGAGGCACGGACTCTCGATGACATTCGGGCGCTGGGCGGCAACGATTTGGCCGACGAGCGCCGTTTCGCGACCGCCGCCAGGGTGTCGGAGATAAATCTCGCGCTGTACCGCGCATTGGCCCAACCGGTCGTCCGGGCCATGACGTCAGCCCCGGCGGCCGAGTGGATGCGGCGGCTGCATCCGCTACGCCTGCAATACGAGCTGTTCTGCGATGCCAATCCAATGATGGGCGCAGTCAAGAGGATGGCCGAGCAGGTCCGCGAGGACCGTCAAACTGCTGGACCCGACAATCCCTTCCTGGGCCTGCAGGAGACCATCTCCCGGCAGATCGTCGCGAACCTCGACGCCTGGCGTGTCACGACCGAAACCCTTGCGGAACGCATGTTCCTGTCGATCTATGGTTCGCCCGTCGTGCAGGCGGCTGTCGGGATCGATCCCGCCGATACGCGCGCACCGCGCAAGGCGGGAAAGAGCCCGCTGCATCGCGAGCTCGTGGAATCGCGCATCGCCGAATTGAAGTCGCGCATCCCCGCAGGCGGTCTGCGCGAGGCAATGATCCGCGGCCTGCTTTTCGTCGGGGCGGCGCGCGGCGCCGTGGACGAACGCGGGCTTGCCGCCATCCGCCGCCTGCGGGCCATGCGCGATGACAAGAGCCGGCTGACCTTGGCTGAGTTCAAGGCGCTGGTGCGCCAGCAGTACTTCATGCTGCTCATCGACCAGGAGGCGACGCTCACCGCGATTCCCGATCTGTTGCCATCGGACGCGGGCGTGCGCCGCAAGGCGTTTGCGTCGCTCCATGAGGTGCTGAGCGCGTCCGGGGAGATCACGGGCGATACTGGCGCCCGACTGCGGCGGATAGCTACGCTATTCGGTCTCAAGGCCGACCTGGTGAGTGCGGGCGCAGACAACGTCGGTAAGCAAACTGGCATGGCAAAGGCGTCGTAGATGTCAGCGCAGCGCGGCAATGGAGGAGGTTCCGTCATGGCGGTGACCCATGTCGTTCCGCCGGCACAGACGCATGCGAAATACGAACGCCTGATTGCCCGCGCCAAGCTGGTGCCGGCAGCGAAGACGATCGTGGTGCACCCGTGCGATGAGACCTCGTTGCGCGGCGCCACGGAAGCGGCCGAAGCGGGCATCATCGTTCCGATCCTTGTGGGGCCCGCGGCAAAAATCACGGCCGTCGCCCGCGAGCATCAAATCGACATCGGCGCCTTCGACATCGTCGACGCGCCGCATAGCGAAGCGGCGGCCGCGCGCGCCGTGAAACTGATTCACGAGGCGAAAGGCGAGCTGCTGATGAAGGGCAGCCTGCACACGGACGAGCTCATGCGGGCAGTGACCGCCTCGGCGACCGGTCTGCGCACGGCGCGGCGGATCAGCCACGTGTTCGTCATGGACGTGCCGACATATTCGGACACATTGTTCATCACCGACGCCGCCATCAACATTTTTCCCGATCTCGACGTCAAGCGCGACATCATTCAGAACGTGATCGACCTGTTCACGCAGATCGGCCTCGGAACCCCGCGGGTCGCAATCCTCTCTGCCGTGGAAACCGTGACGTCCAAGATCCCGTCCACCATCGACGCGGCGGCGCTATGCAAGATGGCGGACCGCGGGCAGATCACCGGCGGCGTGCTCGACGGGCCGCTCGCATTCGACAATGCGATCGATCCGGAAGCGGCGAGGATCAAAGGGATTCAGTCGCCGGTCGCCGGGCAAGCCCAGATCCTGGTCGTGCCGGATCTCGAAGCCGGCAACATGCTCGCCAAGAATCTCGCGCTCCTGGCCCAGGCGGATAGCGCAGGGATCGTGCTGGGCGCGCGGGTGCCGATCATCCTGACCTCGCGCGCGGACTCCGTGCGCAGCCGAATGGCCTCCTGCGCGGTCGCCCTGCTTTACGCCGACGCGCGTCGCCACGTTGCCGCAGTGCCTGCCGCGTAGGTGTCATGGACGCAATTCTCGTCGTCAATGCCGGCTCCTCCAGCCTCAAGTTCCAGGTATTCGGGGTCGAGGGGACGCAGGATCTGCGACGCCTGATCAAGGGTCAGATGGACGGCGTCGGGACCCGGCCGCGACTGCGCGCCGAAAGGGCCGACAAGACACCGCTGGTCGACCAGAGCTACCCGTCACATGAAATCCCCGATCTCCCGGCCGCGATCCACCGGGCAGGCGCCTGGTTGCGCGAGACCCAGAGTTTCAATCTCGTCGCCGTCGGTCATCGCGTCGTTCATGGCGGCCCTCGATATGCCCGGCCCGTGCAGGTGGACGGCGAGGTCCTGGCGCATCTCGAGCGATACGCCGCGCTGGCCCCGTTGCACCAGCCGAACAACCTGGCACCGATCCGCGCGTTGCTGGCGCGCCAGCCCGAATTGCCCCAGGTCGCCTGCTTCGACACCGCCTTCCACCGCGGTCATGGCGCGCTCGCCGATCACTATGCGATTCCCGAACACCTCTACGCGGAGGGCGTGCGCCGTTACGGGTTTCACGGGCTTTCCTATGAGTACGTCGCACAGCGACTCGGCCAGATGCTGCCGGAGGTCGCCAAGCGGCGCGTGATCGTCGCGCATCTGGGCAGCGGCGCCTCCATGTGCGCGCTGTCGGGCGGCCGCAGCGTCGAAAGCACCATGGGCTTCACGGCCCTTGATGGATTGCCGATGGGAACCCGGCCCGGGCAGATCGATCCCGGGGTGGTGCTCTACCTCATCGGCGAAAAAGGCATGACCGCGGCGGAAACGCAGGACCTGCTGTACCGCGAATGCGGTCTCAAGGGTCTGTCCGGCATCAGCAACGATGTGCGCGAACTGGAGACCAGCGCCGATCCGCGTGCCGCGTTCGCCATCGACTATTTCGTGTACCGCGTGGGCCTGCATGCCGGCATGCTCGCGGCTGCCCTGGGCGGAGTCGACGCTTTCGTGTTCACGGCGGGAATCGGTGAGAACTCGATCACGATGCGCGCGCGCATCGCCGAGAAGCTTGCCTGGCTCGGTGCGGTGCTCGATCCCGCCGCCAACGCCGCAAGCGAGACGCTGATATCGCGGCCGGATAGCCGCGTTGCGCTCTACGTGGTGCCGACCGACGAGGAGCTGATGATCGCGCGGCATACGCTGGCTTTACTGTCCGCAGAGCATCGCCGCCCTGCGGCCGACAAAGCGCTGGCGTGACCTTGCTACGGCGCGGGGAGGGTGATCGGCGCCGATTTTGATCTGTATCAACGGCGGCGCCGTTTCGTTCAATATCTATAGCCAGAGCCAGGGCAAGCTAGCGACACTCCGCGGTGCGGGAGCGCGAATCCAGATGCTGAAGGGAAAAAGCGCAGTCGTCACGGGCTCGACCAGCGGCATCGGTCTCGGCATCGCACATGCGCTCGCCGGCGCCGGCTGTAACATCATGCTGAACGGTTTCGGTGAAAAGTCCGCGATCGAACAAGAGCGGGAGCAGATTGCCGCGAAGTTCGGTGTCAAGACCGCCTACAATGCGGCCGACCTCGCGAAGCCGCCGGACGTTGCGCAAATGATCGAGGCCGCGACCCGCGAGCTTGGCCAAGTCGACATTCTGGTCAACAACGCCGGCATCCAGCACACCGCGCGGATTGAGGATTTTCCGGCCGATCGCTGGGACGCGGTCATCGCCATCAATCTCTCCGCTAACTTCCATGCGATCCGGGTCGTCATGCCGCAGATGCGTGCGCGCAACTGGGGACGCATCATCAATATCGCGTCGACGCACGGGCTCGTGGCGTCGCCCGAGAAGGTCGCCTACGTGGCCGCCAAGCACGGCGTGCTCGGGTTGACCAAAGTCGTCGCGCTCGAAACCGCCACGACGGGGATCACCTGCAATGCGATCTGCCCCGGCTGGGTGCTGACGCCGTTGGTGGAAAAGCAGATCAGGGAGCGAGCCGCGCGCGAGAAGATTCCGTTCGAGCAGGCGAAGATCGATCTCCTGGCGGAGAAGCAGCCGTCCCTGGAGTTCACCACCCCCGAGCAGATCGGCGCGCTGGCGGTATTTCTGTGTTCGGATGCCGCAGCTCAGGTCCGTGGCGCAGCCGTGCCGGTGGACGGCGGCTGGACCGCGCAGTAGCCCCATGCTCCGGCAGATCGAGCACCGGCCTTACACGTAGTGCACGCCGATCAGCTCGGCGACGCAGGCAGGGCGTTTGCCGCCTTCGATCTCGATTGTCAGGCCATAGGTGACCCGCAGGCCATCCGGCGGCGCGTCCTCGGCTGCCACGATGGTCGTCCGGCCGCGCAACCGCGAACCCGCGGGCACGGGCGTCAAGTATCGGATGCGATTGGCCCCATAGTTGAGGGTGCGCTTTATTCCCTTCAATCCCATGATCGCGCGAATGAATTCGGGTGCCAGGCTGACCGTCAGCAGGCCTTGGGCGATTGTCTTGGCACCCGGCAACTCGCGCGCCGCGCGCTCGACGTCGACGTGGATCCATTGTTCGTCACCGGTCGCCTCAGCGAACCGGTCGATGCGCTCCTGTGTGATCTCCACCCAGTCGCTGACGCCAACCTCGCTGCCGACCGCACTCTTCATGTCATCGAAGTCTTTGAAAACTCGCATGCCGGGCCTCTCATCGCTCGAACGCACGTCGGGATGCCCATATCGCCGCGCTACGACTCGTCGTCTGCATCACCGAATGAACGCGACCTGCATGCTGCGATCATGCTGCGTCGCAGCAACGGAATACGGGCGCCGCGCCCATGTATTCGCGATCAACCAGTGCTGGTTTTTGATCTGCATCAAGCCAGAGGCCGATTTGTTGTCGCCTACTGCGATTGCTGCGAACGTTGCGCGCCGCGCACGCGGCACGTGGTCGATCAGGGTGTGGCCGCTATGGAAGCTCCGATCAGACGCCCGGAAGAAATTCTCGCCTATCGCCCATTGCAAAAGATCCTCGCATCCAAGCCCACGGCCCTGTGGACGGTCGGCGCGAGCGACAGTGTGCTCACAGCGTTGCAGATCATGACCGACAAGCACATCGGATTCCTCGTTGTGCTCGATCAGGGTGCGATGGTTGGCGTTCTGTCGGAGCGCGACTGTGCACGGCGCGTCGTCTTGGCCAAGAAGTCGCCTGAGGCGACGCCGGTCCGGGACATCATGACTCGCGACATCGTGACCGCGAACCTTGGGCACACATTCGCGGAGTGCATGAAGCTGATGCACCAGCACGGCATTCGCCACCTGCCGGTGGTGGAGGGCGGCGCCCCCATTGGCGTCCTCTCGATCCGCGATCTGTTGGGCGAGGCGGTGGCACACCACGAAAAGGTCATTTCCCAACTCGAACGTGAGCGGATGACGATCTTCACCTCGACGGCATGAAGCCCGCGGCGCCCGGGTGTGCCGTCACTGCTGGTTGACAGGGCTGTACGCCATGAACCTGATCATTGTGCTGGGATCCCTGGCCTTCCTCATGCTCGTGGCCTATCGCGGCTACAGCGTGATCCTGTTCGCGCCGATTGCGGCGCTTGGCGCCGTGCTGCTGACCGACCCGTCCCTGGTCGCGCCCATGTTCTCCAGCGTCTTCATGGACAAGATGGTCGGCTTCGTGAAAAGCTACTTCCCCGTGTTCATGCTCGGCGCCGTTTTCGGCAAGGTCATCGAGCTGTCCGGGTTCTCCAAGGCGATCGTCTCCGCAGTGATCGGCCTGCTCGGAAAGGAACGGGCCGTGCTGTCGATCGTCGTGGTGTGTGCGATTCTCACCTACGGCGGCGTCTCGCTGTTCGTCGTGGTGTTCGCAGTTTATCCCTTCGCCGCCGAGATGTTCCGGCAAAGCGCGATTCCCAAGCGGCTCATACCCTGCACGATTGCCTTGGGCGCATTCACCTTCACGATGGATGCGATGCCCGGCTCGCCGCAGATCCAGAACATCATTCCAACCACGTTCTTCAAGACGACGACGTGGGCGGCTCCCTGGCTCGGGCTGATCGGCAGCCTGTTCATTATCTGTGTCGGCCTCGCCTATATCGAAAGCCGTCGTCGCGCCGCCCAGGCGCAGGGCGAGGGCTACGGCACCGACCTCGTCAACGAGCCGGAGCCGTTCGAAGACGAGAAGTTGCCGAATGCGTGGATCGCCATCCTGCCGCTGGTGGTCGTGGGGGTGGCTAACTTCGTGCTCACGCAGGTGATACCGCGCGCGTACGGCCCGGAGCATGCCATTACGCTCGGGCCCAAGCCGATCATCACGCAGATCACCAGCGTGGCGGCCATCTGGGCGGTCGAGGGCGCCCTGATCCTCGGCATCCTGACCGTGTTCGCATTCGCCTGGCGACCGGTGCTGGCGAGGTTCGCGGACGGGAGCAAGGCAGCGGTTGCCGGGGCCCTGCTGGCATCGCTCAACACGGCGTCGGAATATGGATTTGGTGGCGTGATCGCGCTGCTGCCCGGGTTCGCGGCGATTGCCGCCATGCTCGCGGCGATCCCCAATCCACTCATCAACGAAGCCATCAGCGTGACGGTGCTGGCCGGGATTACCGGATCGGCTTCGGGCGGAATGAGCATCGCGCTCGCCGCGATGTCCGACACCTTCATCGCCGCCGCCGAGGCGGCAAAAATCCCGCTCGAAGTCCTGCATCGGGTCGCCTCCATGGCCAGCGGCGGTATGGATACGCTGCCGCACAATGGAGCGGTCATTACGCTGCTCGCCGTGACGGGCCTGACCCACAGGGTGGCCTACAAGGACATCTTCGTCATCACGATAATCAAGACCTCCGCGGTGTTCGTGGTGATCGGCGTGTACTACCTGACCGGCATCTACTGAGGGATGGTCGTGGCGCAATTCCGAGCTGATGGCATGCGTACGAAACCCGGGCGTGTCGCCGGTACGCGTCGCTCCGCGGCGACGTTGGGAGACAAGTGATGCTCGACGCCGTGATCCAAGCAACGCGGGCGCGCCCGCAACCGATGGAGGGCGGGAAGATCGTCAGCGCCGAAGAGGCCGTTCGTCTCATCCGCGACGGCGACACGATCGCGACCGGCGGGTTCGTCGGCATCGGTTTTCCCGAAGGAGTCGCGGTGGCGCTGGAGGCGCTGTATCTTGCGCAGGATCCGGGCCCGCCGGCGCTCGACAAGCCGCGCAATCTGACACTGGTCTATGCTGCAGGCCAAGGCGACGGCAAGGAGCGCGGGCTCAACCATTTCGGCCATGATGGCCTGGTGCGGCGCGTGGTCGGCGGACATTGGGGATTGGTGCCGAAGCTGCAGCGTCTCGCGATCGCCAACCAGATCGAGGCTTACAATTTCCCCCAAGGCGTCGTGTCCCACCTGTTCCGCGACATCGCGGCCAAGCGCCCGGGCCACATCACGCGCGTGGGCCTTGGGACCTTTGTCGACCCGCGCAACGGCGGCGGCAAGATCAACGAATGCACCAAGGAGGATCTCGTCACCCTGATCGAGATCGAGGGCGAGGAATTCCTCTTCTATCGCGCTTTCCCGATCAACGTCGGCATCATTCGCGGCACGACCGCCGATGCCGATGGCAATATCACGATGGAAAAGGAGGCTCTCACCCTCGAAGCGCTGGCGATCGCCATGGCGGTGCGCAACTCCGGCGGCCTGGTCATCGCGCAGGTGGAACGCACGGCCGAGCGCGGCTCGCTCAATCCACGCCAAGTCAAGATACCGGGCATCCTGGTCGATTGCGTGGTCGTGGCCAAGCCCGAGCATCATTGGCAGACGTTCTCGGTCCAGTACGACCCGGCGTTCAGCGGCGAAGTCCGGGCGCGCGCGGGATCGCTTACGCCGATGGAGATGAGCGAACGCAAGATCATCGCGCGGCGCGCGGCACTCGAGCTCAAGGCCAACAGCGTCGTCAATCTCGGCATCGGCATGCCTGAGGGCGTTGCGAGCGTGGCAAGCGAGGAGAAGATCGCGGACTTGATGACACTGACCGCCGAGCCGGGCGTGATCGGCGGCGTTCCGGCGGGCGGGCTCAGTTTCGGTGCCGCAACCAATGCGCAATCGGTGATCGATCAGCCCTACCAGTTCGATTTCTATGACGGCGGTGGCCTCGACGCGGCCTTCCTGGGGCTCGCCCAGGCGGACGAGCAGGGCAATCTGAACGTCAGCAAATTCGGACCGCGGCTCGCCGGCGCCGGCGGCTTCATCAACATCAGCCAGAACGCCAAGAAGGTGGTGTTCGTTGGCACGTTCACGGCCGGCCGCCTCGGTGTCGCAATTGAAGGGGGGCGCCTGCGCATCGTCAACGACGGGACCGTGCAGAAATTCGTCCGCGAGGTCGAACACCGCACGTTCTCCGGCCGCTACTCGGTCGAGCGCGGGCAACCCGTGCTCTACGTGACCGAGCGCTGCGTATTCCGGCTTACGCAGGAGGGCCTCGAGCTCGTCGAGGTCGCACCCGGCATCGACATTGAGCGCGACATCCTCGCTCGGATGGAGTTTCGCCCCGTCATCCGGCGCGAACCGGGACTTATGGATCGGCGCATCTTCTCCGACGGCCCGATGGGACTGCGCGACGATCTGCTGCGCATTCCGCTCGAGCGCCGCTTCACCTACCATCCGAAGGACAATCTGTTCTTCGTCAATTTCGAAGGCCACGTCGTGCGCAGCCACGACGACGTGGAGCGAATCCGCCGCACGGTCGAATCCATGCTGGCGCCACTGGGCCGCAAGGTCTACGCGATCGTGAACTACGATAACTTTGAAATTCTGCCCGACGCACTCGATGAGTACTGCGCCATGGTGCGCGACCTGGTCGAGCGGTTCTACTCCGGCGTCACGCGCTACACGACCAGCAGCTTCCTCCGCACCAAGCTCGGCGACGCGCTGAAGGAGCGCGCCGTCGCGCCTCATATCTACGAGAGCGCCGAGGAGGCAAGCGCGCACCTGCGCGCGCTGGAAGGCAGGAAAGCCGGCTGAGACGGAAACAAGACAGTGTCCATGAAGAAGGTCGCGAATCCGGAGACGAAGCCGGACACCAAGCCGAAGCCTCGCGCCCGGGTGTCCGCGAAGGCGGACCAGAACCACACCGCTGCCGCAGCGCCGACGAAAGGCGCCCCGGCCCCGACCGACGTCACGCTCAGTGCGGAGGCCGTCGCGGCGCTCGCCGACATCACGAAGAGCAGCGATCGCCTGACCCGTCTTTATGCCGAAAAGCTCAAGGCGGACGACGGCTATCAGGTCATCGATCCGCGAACCGTGGCCGCCAACTTTCAGGAGTTTGTCCGGACCGCCGAGGCCGATCCCACGCGGCTAGCCGAGGCGCAGTTCAGGCTCTGGTCAGACATGGGGATGTTGTGGCAGCGCACGGCCGCGCGCCTGCTGTTCAATACGCCGAGCGAGCCGGTCATTTCGCCGAGTCCGCAGGACAAGCGTTTCAAGAGCGAGCAGTGGTCCGACAATCCGTCGTTCGACTACATCAAGCAGTTCTATCTCCTGATGTCGCGCTTTTTCGAAGCGTCGGTCGACAGCGTCAAGGGCGTCGATCCGCACACCCAGCGCAAGCAGAAATTCTATACCCGCCAGTTCCTCAACGCGGTGGCGCCGACCAATTTCGCCGCGACAAATCCGGCAGTGGTCGACGCGACGGCGCAATCCCGCGGGGAAAACCTGATCAAAGGGCTGCGCAACCTGGTCGCAGACCTCGAGCGTGGCGGGGGCCGATTGAGCCTGCGCATGAGCGACGCTTCGGCGTTCCGGTTCGGCGAAAACATCGCGACGTCGCCCGGGAAGGTCGTTTTTCAGAACGACCTCATGCAGCTCATCCAGTATGCGCCGTCGACCCCGACGGTGCATCGGCGGCCGCTGCTGATCGTCCCGCCATGGATCAACAAGTTCTACATCCTGGACCTCAAGCCGAAGAACTCGTTCATCAAGTGGTGCACCGACCAGGGTCACACGGTGTTCGTGATCTCCTGGGTCAATCCCGGCGCCGAGCTCGCCCACAAGGGATTTGGCGACTATCTGCAGGAAGGGCCGCTGGCGGCGCTCGATGCAATCGGGGCGGCGACCGACGAACCCGACGCCAACGTCATTGGCTATTGCATCGGCGGCACGCTGATGGCCAGCGCGCTCGCCTATATGACGGCAACAAACAACCGGCGTGTCGCCTCTGCCACGTTCCTGACGACCCTGCTCGACTTTGCCGACGTCGGCGACATCTCGGTTTTCCTCGACGATGCGCAGCTTGAGCTTGCCGACGAGCACATGGAGCGCCTCGGCTATCTCGAAGGCCGCCACATGTCGGACGCCTTCAATCTGTTGCGGGAAAACGATCTTATCTGGTTCTTCTTCGTCAACAATTACCTGATGGGCCGCGACCCGTCCGCGTTCGATCTGCTCTATTGGAATTCGGATTCGACGCGCATGCCGGCGACGATGCACAGCTTCTATCTTCGCAACATGTATCACCGGAATGTTCTGAAGGAGCCCGGCGGCATCACGCTTGCCAACGTTCCCATTGACCTGAGGACAATCGAGACCCCGGTGTACTTTCTGTCGACCCGGGAAGATCACATCGCACCGTGGCATTCGACCTATTTGGGCACGCAGCTCGTCTCGGGGCCGGTGCGGTTCGTGCTCGGTGCATCCGGCCACGTCGCCGGCGTCATCAATCCCCCGTCGGCCAACAAATATGGCTATTGGACCAACAAATTCTTGCCGGCTGATGCGGCGGCCTGGCTGGAAGGCGCCAAGCATCACGCAGGATCCTGGTGGACCGATTGGAGCGCGTGGGTTGCCGGTCATGGGCGAGGGCAAGTGCCGGCGCGCGAGCCCGGAAGCGGACGACTCGCGGCCATCGAGGATGCCCCGGGCTCATACGTGAAAGGTGCGTGACGGATGTTAGCCTGGCTGGAGCAGTTCCTCGTCCGCTACCCCGAGCTCGCGCTGTTCCTGGTGATCGCCGGGGGTTACTGGATCGGAAGCTTCAGGATCGGGCCGTTCAGCCTCGGTCCGGTCACAGGCGCCCTTTTCGCCGGCCTGTTCGTCGGCCAGTTCGCGCATGTGCCGGTGTCGGGTGCGCTCAAATCGTTTCTGTTCCTGTTATTCCTGTTCGGGATCGGCTACTCGGTCGGCCCACAATTCATGCAGGCGCTCAAGCGCGACGGGCTGAAGCCCGTGCTGATGGCGATCGTCGTGTGCCTCACTGGCCTTGTGGCTTCGATCATCGTCGCCAAGGCGCTGGGGCTGGACCCGGGCTTTGCGGCTGGGCTCATGTCGGGTGCGCTCACCCAGAGCGCCGCAATGGGAACGGCGACGGATGCGATCAACGGGCTGCCGTTGCCCGAGGCTGAGCGCGCACGGCTCGTTGCTCACGTCGCGGTGGCGGATGCGGTTTGCTACATCTTCGGCTATGCTGGCGTGATTGTCTTCTGCACTGTGATCGTCCCTGCGCTCCTCGGGATCGACCTGCGGACGGAGGCACAGAAGCTCGAGCAGGCCTTGGGAATGACCCGCACGAAGCCGGGTCTTGGCATCCGCTTGGCGGAAATTCGAGCTGCGCGCCTATCGAGTGGCTCGAAGAATCCCCGCTGGCGGGATCAACCGTCGCGGCTGCCGAGGCGCGGGTGCTCGAGCACCGGGTGTTCGTCCACCGGCTACGCCGCGGAGAACGCATCCTCGAAGCAGAGCCCGGCACCACGCTCGCGGCGGGCGACGTGATCGCGCTCTCGGGACCGCGCCAGATCATGGTCGAGGTGATCGGACCCCGCGCCGAGGAGGTCGAAGACAAGGAGGTCCTCGACGTCCCGGTTACGATCGTCGATGTCCTTCTGACGAATCCCAAGTTGGCAGGCGCGACTCTCGAGGACGCGGCACGAGAGGATTGGACGCGTGGCCTCTACTTGCGATCCGTGAGCCGCGGCGGTCAGGAGATCCCCATCGCGCCCGGCATCGTGCTCGAGCGCGGCGATCTGCTGCGCATCGTCGGCCTCGAGGCCGTCGTGCAGCGGGCGGTCGCGAGGATCGGCACCGTCGTCGCTCCGACAAGTATCGATTTCATCGTGTTGGGACTGGCGATCTTCCTCGGCGGGGTCGTTGGCGTTCTGGCGACCTTCTCGGTCGGAAGCGTCAAGATTTCGCTGAGCACAAGCGTCGGCACGCTGCTCGCCGGGCTTCTGGTCGGTCATCTCCGCACGCGTTACCCGCTGTTCGGGCGAATTCGCGAGGGCGCCGTCGCCTTCATGACCTCGCTCGGGCTGGCGGCTTTCGTCGGCTTGACCGGGATACATGCGGGGCCGATCTTCCTCTCGGCCTTGAAGGAGGCGGGCATCGGGCTTCTGTTTGGCGGCATGGTGGTGACCCTGCTGCCGCAGGTCGTTGGCTTGCTCTTCGGCCATTTCGTGCTGCGGATGAACCCGATCCTTCTCCTCGGGGCTTTGACCGGGGCACAGACGGTGACAGCCGGCATGGCCGCCGTCCAGGAGCGCTCGGGGAGCCCGGTCGCGGTGCTTGGCTACACGCCGTCATATCCGGTCGCCAACATCCTGCTCACGACATGGGGCACGATCATGGTCCTGATCATCGCCGGCTGAACCCTTTCCAGGCTGCCAGGCTTGAACGTTGCTCCGACAACGGCTGCGGCAACGCTGAGAGGTGCCCCCGGCGCAGGGGACCCCGGTGACGCATCGCGGCTTCGGGGAGGCCGATCGCAAACAACGCTCTCGTTGATCCAGATCAAATCGCTGCCCACAGCGTTCGATACCGTAAAATGAAATCCTTAGATCGTCGGGAGGGCATCGTCATGGCGGCAGGGAGCGATCGTTCCAGGACCTCTGGAGCTGGTGCGAGCACGCCAAAGGAATTCGCGAAGCTGGGCGAGAAGCAAACCGAGGCGGTGGTGGCGATGCAACAGGAGCTCGCTGACGTGTGCGAGCAGATCAGCCGCGCATGGCGCGCGCGCCTCCAGGCCGAGGGAGACCTCTGGTCGGGTCTGGCCACCAAGATGTCGGCTGCCCGGTCGGTGCCCGATGCGATCGCCATCTATCAGGAATGCGCGGCGCAGCGGATGCAAATGGCTGCGGAGGACGGACGACGACTGTTCGAGGACAGCCAGAAAATCATGAGCACGATGGCGCGCTCAATGACCCGGGGATGATCCATCGCGCCAGCGCTGATCGACCAGAGTCGGACGACGCAAGAGGGCGCCGAAGAGCGAGATCGGCACATGCAGACCGCCTCTCTCGAAAAGTGCGTCGAAATGATCCCCGATGGCGCGAGCCTGATGATCGGTGGATTCATGGCGGTCGGAACGCCGGAGCGCGTCCTTGACGAGATCGTGCGCCAGGGCAAGCGCGACCTGACCGTCATCGCCAACGATACGGCGATGCCCGGCAAGGGCATCGGCAAGCTGGTCGCGGCCAAGCTGCTGCGGCGGGCCGTGGTGAGCCACATCGGCCTCAATCCCGAAACCCAGCGGCAGATGATGGCTGGCGAGCTTGAGGTAGAGCTCGTTCCGCAAGGGACGCTCGTCGAACGCATGCGCGCCGGCGGAACCGGCCTTGGAGGAATTCTGACGCCGACCGGGATCGGCACGTCCGTCGAAGAGGGCAAGCAGCGGATCGACGTGGATGGGAAGAGCTATCTGCTCGAAGTCGCACTGCGCGCCGACTTCGCCTTGGTCCACGCATTCCTCGCGGACTATCTGGGCAACCTGAGCTACGCGCTGACCGCGCGGAATTTCAATCCAGTCATGGCCATGGCGGCCGATACCGTCATCGCCAACGCGGACAACATCGTTCCGATCGGCGTGATCTCGCCCGATCACGTCGTCACGCCGGCGCCCTTGGTCGACTACCTCGTCGCCAACAGATGAGGCGCGAATGGACCCGCAGACGATCATCGCGCGTCGCATTGCCCGCGAGCTCAGGTCGGGCATGCTCGTCAATCTCGGCATCGGCATTCCGACCCTGGTGGCAAACCACCTGCCCGCCGGGATCAACGTGTTCTTCCAGTCGGAAAACGGATTGATCGGGACCGGATCGATGCCTGACGAGGGGATGGCCCATCCGACGCTCACGGACGCGGCTGGACGGCCCGTCACGGCACTGCCCGGGGCAAGCACGTTCGACAGCGCAATGTCGTTCGGGCTCATTCGCGGCGGGCATGTCGACATCACCGTCCTGGGCGGCCTGCAGGTCGACCAGGACGGACACCTCGCCAACTGGATGATCCCGAACAAGATGGTGCCGGGCATGGGCGGCGCCATGGACCTCGTGACCGGCGCCAAGCGCGTCATCGTGGCGATGCAGCACACCGCCAAGGGTGCCTCCAAGATCGTGAAGAAGTGCTCGTTGCCGCTGACCTCGATGCGGCGGGTGGATCTCGTCGTCACCGAGCTGGCGGTGATTGCCTTTCCCGACGGGCGCGCAACCTTGCGCGAGACCGGACCGGGAATCTCCGTCGCCCAGGTGAAGGCGGCGACTGAGGCGGAGCTCGCGCTTGCGGACGACGTTCGCGAGATGGCGCTGTGAACCGGCACCGGATGACCTGAGCCCATGCCCTCGACACTGCCGGAATGGAAGCCAGACGAGCGAGCGCCGGTCGGCAAAGGGTCGACCTTTCATCAGTTCGTCGCGAAGGTCGGAAGTGACGCGTTCGAGATTGCCGTTGCGCCCTGGGGCGAAGGCGAACTGAAGGTCAATGGGCGGGAAATCGCACGCGTCAAGGATGCGAACGGCAGACGCGAAGCCTTTCGCGACCTCAAGAAAATTGCCGAGCGCTACCTGCAGGGGCTGCCACTCGAACCCGAGAGCAAGAGGAAACCTTCCATGTTGCCGGCCGTAAAAGCAAAGCTCCTCGAAGGGAAGAGGGGTCTCATCGTCGGCATTGCCAATGACCAGTCGATCGCCTGGGGCTGCGCCAAGGCGTTCCGCGCGTTCGGGGCGGAGCTGGCGGTGACCTATCTCAACGACAAGGCCAAGAAGTACGTCGAGCCGCTGGCGCGTGAGCTCGAAGCGCCGATCATGATGCCGCTCGACGTGCGCACGGACGGCCAGATGGAGGCGGTGTTCGACCGCATCAAGAAGGACTGGGGACGGCTCGACTTCCTGGTTCACTCGATCGCGTTCTCGCCCAAGGACACGTTGGGCGGGCGCGTGGTGGATGTGCCACGCGACGGATTTCTCACCACCATGGACGTGTCCTGCTGGACGTTCATGCGCATGGCGCACCTGGCCGAGCCGCTGATGAAGAAGGGTGGCGCGCTGTTCACGATGACCTACTACGGCAGCCAGATGGTGGTGAAGAACTACAACATCATGGGCGTCGCCAAGGCCGCCTTGGAGTGCGCGGTGCGCTACATGGCGGCCGAGCTAGGCCCGAAAGGCATCCGTGTCCATGCCATCTCGCCGGGTCCGCTGGCGACGCGTGCCGCCTCCGGCATTCCCGAATTCGACGCATTGCTCGACAAGGCGAAGGCCAAGGCTCCCGCTCGCAGTCTCGTGAGCATCGACGATGTCGGCGCGGCCACTGCGTTCCTCGCCCATGATGCGGCGCGGCTGATTACCGGTGAGACACTCTATATCGATGGCGGGTACCACATCATCGACTAGACCGTCGCGCGCGGCCACAGCGCTTGCCTGTCTGACGACGCACGTCGCCGGATAACGGTCTCGAGCCCAGGGACGACAGACAGCAAGCGTGGACACCACTATCGGCATACGCATGGTCCTGCGGTCCGTTCGCGGGTGCATGGGTGCGCGCCTGTGCCTCAGGGATTCCCTGAGTGCGCTTCAGGGTTTTCGCCGATCGACGGCCAGGACGGACTTGCCATAGGTTTCGGCGGCGTCAGTTGGTCCGGCTGAACGCGAGAACACCGCGGGAGCCGAGCGTGCCGAGATGGGAATTATTCAGGCTTGGCATGCTGGGTCTCGCGCTGTCGGTCGCGATTACCGGCGCGCTTGCGGCCATCATCGTGTTGGCAATGGTCGCAATCAGATAGGCGACCTCGGCCTGCCCTGGCTCAACAATTCAACAAGCCTGGAGGCCTGTCCCGATTCGGTGAATCGGGACAGGCCTCCATTTGATCTGCACGGCGGATATTGGTCGCGGCGAACCGGTATCCGCTTCGCCGCGATCAGGCGATCACGGAATGAAGTTGTACTGCACCCGGCCCAGGACGCTGAGAACGTCCTGGTCCTCGATCCTGACCGCTTGCGCCGGGTGCGCGCCCTGTGCCGTGGTGGTGGCACCGAGGCCCGCGAACGCGGTGTTCAGGTGCGTCCAGAAGACGTCGACACCGATGTCGAGATACGGGTGCGGGTTCCACTGGGTGCGCGAGCCGATCCCCACCAGCTATAGTCGGGATCGCAGTTGGTGACGGCAAGGCCGCTGGTTCCGACCGGGATCACCGGGACAAGGAACGGCCCGGGTCCGGCCGGGCAGATCAGCCCCTTCGCGGTGTTGTTGTACTCGACCGCCCCGTATCCGCCGTACAGCGAGGTGCGCAATTGCGGGGTCCAGAAGTGCTGCGCGGCCGCCGACACGCTCCAGGACTTGGTCAGCTCGAGCTCGCCGGCGTAGCCGAGGATGGCCCCCGGATTGCGGAACACGCTGTCGCCGGTAAAGCCGACGCCATAGCTTCCCACCAGGCTGCCGTTGCTGTCGCCATGCCCCCACAGCCGGAAGATCCGGTCCTTGGTCGCATATCCGACCGCGCCTTCGGAGTAGGTCACCGCAAAGCCCATCGTGTCGCCGGGGGCGATCATCGGCAGGTTGATGATGGCGCTGCCCATGACGGCCCACCCGATCTCGTCGTCGGGGAATGTGCAGTTCGTCGAGTTGCCCGGGATACAGGTGGCGACCGGGAAGGCCGAGTAGTAGCCGGCCGAGTTCAGGTGCAGCGCGCCCGCCACCTGCGCAGAGCCCCAGGCCTGGTCGACGCGCACGTTGCCGACGATGTCGGGCACGAAGGACGAGCCGTTGTCGGTTGACAGCGTGGAGGTGGCATTGGCAAACGGGATTACCGAGTTGCCGATGCCGCCGGCCGGCGCGCCGTCGAGGTCGAGCACGATGTGGGCGCGGGCGCGCGCGTTGTTGCCCAACGGACCGGACGCCGAGTTGCCGCCGTCCTCCGCCGAGAGCGACGCCGTGAACCCGTTGCCGAGCTGCGCCGTATAGGCGAACATCGTGATGCCACGATTTTCGACGGTGTGGTTGCCGCTGATGCGGGCTGTGCCGCCGTAGCTGTAGGGTGAGAACGAGAACAGATCGAAGATCAACTCCGCCCGCCCGACCGTGAAGCCGGCGAACTGGATGAAGCCGCGATCCCAGAACAGGGTCTCGTCCGGCGTGCCGGGGGTGGTCTGCTCCCAGCCGCCGCGGAAGTACATGCGCAACGTGCCGTACTCGGTCTGGGTGCGAGTATCCCAGGTGAACACGCTACGAACACGATGGTTCAGGTTGGGCGTATCGGTGCGGGTGTAGAGACCCGGCACACCGTTCATGAAGGTCGTCCCACCGGATGCGTCGCTCTCGACCTGGAACCGGAAATACGCGCCGAGCTTGAGGCAGGTGTCGGTTCCGGGGACGTAGTAGAACCCGGCGCCATACAGGGTGCAGATCTTGACGTATTCGACCGGCTTCGCCTTCAGAGGAAGGTCTGCCGCCTGTGCCCCGCCGACCGCCACGAGACCCGCCGCGGAACCGAGGAGAAGCGTTTT
Organism: uncultured Alphaproteobacteria bacterium; assembly: GCA_963788095.1. Lineage (GTDB taxonomy): Bacteria > Pseudomonadota > Alphaproteobacteria > Rhizobiales > Xanthobacteraceae > CAVTXS01. The sequence continues at coordinate 41,705 of CAWBFP010000019.1, forward strand.
CATCGCCTTCATGGTGGCCCCCTGATTGCCGGAGGTGTTCCCGCAAGGTCCCCGTGGGAATCTGCCCTTCCGTCGCCGTTCCAGATTGAACGAGCGGCCGCGGAGTGCAAAGCAGAAATGGACGTTTTGCCGGCTCCCGCGTCGCTTTCTGGCGACCTGTTGCACAGGAAGCACAAACCCAGAGCGGCCCCGGAATTTCAAGGCCTTCTTGAGAGTAACCCTCTACCCAGAGCCCTTCGCCTCACGCAGAAGGCTGCCTCTCGGTGCCGAAAGCCGCCCGCAGGGCGCGGAGACGCTCACGGCTGCGAGTGCAGGACGCTCCCGCGGAATCGATTTTGATCTACGTCAAGTGTGCGGTCGCGTGGTCGCCTAAAACTCTCTGCAAAGGCACCGGTTCAGCGGAGGAAACAACATGGCTAAGGCGGCTGTCGGCCATCCAGGGCGGATCGATCAACTTTTTGCCGGCCCCGGCGCGCGGGCCGACGGGTGGCGGAATCTCGTGGAATT
>CAWBFP010000020.1:0-102745 GCA_963788095.1 uncultured Alphaproteobacteria bacterium
TTTCGAGCCTGCAAAGCTTACCGGTGGCGAGGGTGCGGTGATCTGGATCAGATCGGGCCGTGAACGCGGTGAAACTCCCCGAAGCCTTTACGTGCAGGTCGGGTGACGCTCGAACTGTCAGCGGTGCGCTCGATGTCGAACCCGCCGTTGCCCACAAAGAGCTTCGGCGTCAGCGTGAGACCGGCCACTGCCATTAAAAAAACCGCCGCGGCGAGGATCGGTCCAAGGACAAAATTACGACTTGCCCAACGCCTCGCCTCCTCCGCGTCATGGTACTTGCCAAGCTCGTGATTGCTGACCATCGCGTACAATAGCGGCGACCTAATCGATCCGGGTGTGAACCAGTTCACAGGTGACTTGAGAATCTGCGCCTGGGCAGCACGACGCACGCCGCGGCCAACAAGGAAGGGCCGGGCGAGGTTCCTCATTTTGCCTGAGGGCGCCGGCCGGCGATGGCACCCACCGACCCGGCGCTGGCGCGGGGCAGTGAGCTAGGGGCTGCACGAGGCGAAGAAGCGCGGCAAGGTCGCGAAAGGGGGAATGCGTTCCAGTCGGGAACGTATTTCAACACCGGCGACCGCCGATCATTTGGCGGGGCTTATGTCGACTGATCCACGCCACTCGCGGCATATGTAGCGGTATTGAAAGCGTTGCCCCGCCGTCTCGGCGTCAATCATGACGATGTAGACATAAAATGTATCGGCGGCGATGGGGGTCACGGAACGGGTAAAGTTGATAGATGTCTATGTGACATTGGCGCCCGGTGGAACCCGTCCAAGCGGCGCGGCAATGCAGGCTGCCTCCCCCGGTGATTGTTTCTGAGGTGGTTGCGCCTGTGGGACGGTGGAGGGTGGCCCAATCGGAAGCCCCGACGTCAGCACGAACGATCGTTGGACACGCCGCACGCAGCCGGCAAGCTTGCATTCGATCCGGCCTCTGTCCCGAGGGCACTGCGGCCGGCCTCGAGGAGACGCAGCAGGCGCTCGCCGTGAACTGGCGATAACCCCACCGATGAGCTTCGCGCGGCGGCGGCCGGTCCGCAATGAGCAACCCTCGACCTGCGTGCTTGGCGTTCGCTTGCTCAGTTCTGCGCAAAGGCCACCGTCTCAAGTACCGCGAAATAATGGCAGAGGCCGCGGCGAGCAAGAACGAATGCCACACTGCGTTCTGGAAGCGCAGGCCGCGTCGCGTGTGGAATATGACGCCGATCGAGTAGAGCGCACCGCCTACAGCCAGCAGCGCGAGCGTGAGCGCAGACAGTGGCTCGATTAGGCTGTCGTAGGCCAGCACGCCGCTCCAGCCGAGGATCAAATAAAGGCAGACCGAAAACCGATCGAACCTACCCGGAAGAAACAGCTTCAGCGCTATGCCCGCGAGCGCCGTCGCCCAGATACCAGCGAGTAGGCCGATCGAAATGGCATCAGTCTTCATCTGTACTAGGAAAGGCGTGTATGTTGCTGCGATCAACAGATAGATCGCGGAATGATCAAAGCGACGCAACAGCTACTTCCAACGCGACACACCGGCCACATGTTGTAGGCTGCCGAAAAGCCAAGCAGCGCAACCAATCCGATCCCATAAATCAGCGCCGAGGCGGTCTGTACACCACCCGCCGCATGGATCGTAAGGAGGACGAGGACGATCGCGCCGGCGATCCCGAGCGAGACGCCGATCGCGTGGATTACTCCGTCGGCGATGATCTCGGCCCGCGTGTAGTTCCAGGTTTACGCCGGCCCGCGTTGCACGTTCCGGGCCGCTCCTTGTCCGGGGCGGCCGCTGGAGTACGGGGTTGGCAACCGTGAGCTTAGCGCCGCCGGTTGGCGACTTGGACGGCGCTCCTCGAACCTACGGAACGGTATCTTGGGCCGGAGCTGTACGTGGAGCGGACGCCGGAACCCCATGTGTTGGCGTAGCGAACGCCAGGTCCAACCCGCCCGTAGCCGTAGCGCGCACGCGGGCGCGCGTACGTGGTTCCATAGGAGTAGGAGGGGGCCCATAGGAATACGAATATTCGGGTGCGTACCCAGTGGTCGGCCCGTAGGCGTCGGAGTACGCCGGTGCGAGGCGTAGCCGTAGTCCCCATACGCAGGCGCATAAGCGTAGCCGGGGTAGCCGCTCCCAGTAGCCGCCTCCCCAGGGGGGAAGGCCCAAGGCAGCAGCGGTGAGCGCACCGGCCGCAATCCCAACGCCAATCCCAACGCCAATTCCGGGGCCCCACCAGCCCCCGCCTCGGCGCCAGTAGACCTCGGTGGTGTGTGACGGGACTGCTTCCTTTAGGGCGCTCTGGCCGGGCAGTGACATCGCGTGCGAAGTTTGCGTGAAGCCCAGAGTACTCGCACCGAGAAGCGCAAGAGCAATAGCTGTTCGTTTCATGTTCAGTCTTTCCTGGTTGTGCCTGCCCGAGCAGGGCTCCGAATCGAGAACACCGGGGACACCGGATTGTTCCCTGGGTCATCCGCGTACCCCCGAAGGAAGCCAGATGGCGCCAATACGCCGGGCACTATCGGGCGATGCGTTAACGGTGCTGGCTGACTGCGCTCGCGCGCAAGGGGTTGATTGCTCATTTTCGACCATTCCCCCGCCTTCGCTCCCCCGCCTGCCCCCTCCTCAAAGCACCACGAGGGTCGCGATCTGGACCGCAGATCATGACAAGAAGGGCAGCAAGAGCGACGACACCGTTAGACACCGTTAGATGACGGTGACATGAAGCCTTCCATGTGCGACCAACGTAACGACTTCGATAAAGAGCATGTCCATGCCGTATGGACCCGGCGTGAAAGTCTGATAGCCGGGCCGGCCCTGGTCGCAGCTTTGCAGGCTGCGAACATGGGGGTGCTTGTAGGCCGTCCCGCACATGCTCAGGCGGAGAAGGTCGATCGCACCGAGAAGCGCAAGAGCAATAGCTGTTCGTTTCATGTTCAGTCTTTCCTGGTTGTGCCTGCCCGAGCAGGGCTCCGATCGAGAACACCGGGACACCGGGACTCGTTCCCTGGGTCATCCGCGTACCCCCGAAGGAAGCCAGATGGCGCCAATACGCCGGGCACTATCGGGCGATGCGCTAACGGTGCTGGCTGATGCTGTCCGGCATCGACACGCGAGAGGGGCATCTGCACCAGATACGAGTGCGGCATTAGTCTTCCACCGTCATCTGACGGTGTTGACGGTGGTCTCTGGATGGTGCGCTCGCGCGCAAGGGGTTCATTGCTCATTTTCGACCATTCCCCCGCCTTCGCTCCCCCGCCTGCCCCCTCCTCAAAGCACCACGAGGGTCGCGATCTGGACCGCAGATCATGACAAGAAGGGCAGCAAGAGCGACGACACCGTTAGACACCGTTAGATGACGGTGACATGAAGCTTTCCATGTGCGACCAACGTAACGACTCCGATAAAGAGCATGTCCATGCCGTATGGACCCGGCGTGAAGCTCTGATAGCCGGGCCGGCCCTGGTCGCAGCTTTGCAGGCTGCGAACATGGGGGTGCTTGTAGGCCGTCCCGCACATGCTCAGGCGGAGAAGGTCGATCGCACCGAGAAGCGCAAGAGCAATAGCTGTTCGTTTCATGTTCAGTCTTTCCTGGTTGTGCCTGCCCGAGCAGGGCTCCGATCGAGAACACCGGGGACACCTGGACTCGTTCCCTGGGTTATCTGCGTACCCCCGAAGGAAGCCAGATGGCGCCAATACGCCGGGCACTATCGGGCGATGCGCTAACGGTGCTGGCTGATGCTGTCCGGCATCGACACGCGAGAGGGGCATCTGCACCAGATACGAGTGCGGCATTAGTCTTCCACCGTCATCTGACGGTGTCTGACGGTGGTCTCTGGATGGTGCGCTCGCGCGCAAGGGGTTCATTGCTCATTTTCGACCATTCCCCCGCCTTCGCTCCCCCGCCTGCCCCCTCCTCAAAGCACCACGAGGGTCGCGATCTGGACCGCAGATCATGACAAGAAGGGCAGCAAGAGCGACGACACCGTTAGACACCGTTAGATGACGGTGACATGAAGCCTTCCATTGCGACCAACGTAACGACTTCGATAAAGAGCATGTCCATGCCGTATGGCGTCAATGATCTTGAGAAAAAACATCCAGCATAATTGACTGATCCGTTGCGCGTCGCCGTCAACGCCGACGAGACCATGCCCCCGGCGGAGGCGGTCAACCTTGTGATCGCGGACATGCGCGCCGATGGTTGGAACGGTACGTGGCAAGGCCTGCGGGAATGCGGGCTTCAAGAAAGCGCCGACAAAGGACGACCTCGCGAAGTTTCTGGCGAACCTGAAAAGCGCGTTGAACCGTGTTCGGGCGATGATCCTGACATCGGCGCCGACGACATCTTGCGCGACGACAAGGCCAAGGCTGCCGTTGCTGGCGCAATCTCCGCGCTTTCCGGTTTGCTGGTCGTTTCGCCCGCCTTCGAGTCGCCGAAGCGGACCTTGCCGAAGCGGCCTAACCGCCCGCCCCCGACCAAGGCCGGCCGCGCCACGCGGCCGGCCGGACCTGCGCCCCAGCGTCAGACCGCGCTCGCGTAGCGCGGCCTGCCCCTGGTGCTCCAACGGAGTACTGACGTGATTTCGAACTCTGCCCTGGCGCAGGCGCAGGCCCGCGACCGCGAGGCGCCGCGCCAGTCCCGCGCGCCATGGCGCGCCCCAGTACCTGGGGACGGACCTGGGCGCGCAGTATGCGCTCGAGCTGTTGAAGCGCGGGAACGAATCGCGCGCGATGCAAGCCGCAAAAGGATCTGCCGCGCGATTTCGACGTGCGTCAGGAATGCCGCGTGGGCGTGGGCCGCGACGCGACCGACATGGGCCAGATCATCGGCCGGCGGTCGATCGAGAAGGTAAAACGCCCACCCGCGCGCAAGCCCGGGCGGACCTGGGACTTGAAGCGCGGTGGCTATTCCGAGGCCATGCGCCACGAGCGGACCGCGAACATCAAGCCGGAGCAATTCGGGTACTAAAGCGAGTGTATCCTAACGGGCAACACTTTGGTGGTTTTGCGCCAGCGCGAGGGCCCGTTAGTGGTGTGGCCTGCACGACACAGTGTTGCATGTATAGTTACATCAATTCGAGTGATTGATAGAATGCGCCTTAATCAGGCTTCAGCTTTTAGCTCGGCTAGCCTTCTCTTCGATTTTTCACCTTTCAGTGCGAACAGAAAGGCCGCCGAGAGGCGGCCTTTCTGAAATGCGATCACCTCGGCTTACTCGCTCTTGCGGTTGTTCCGTTGGCTTTCCGTTTCGAGAAGCTTGATATCGGCCGCCGACAACTTCGGGCGATCAATCTTGATGTTGAGCTTCACGATCTTGCCGGTGAAAGCGAACGGCACTTGGTAGTCGCGGTCATCAACCCCCGTGCCAGTGTCTGACCCGATGTCGAATGTCTCGTCCCATTGAAGGATAAGTGGAACTGTACCTTCCAATTTCTGGGAAGCGACATCTTTGCCGTCAACCTTGAGCACGCCCATGCCGCCCCGCCCAATGCCGCTCAGGTTGTTGAAGGCAAGCGTGCCATCACCCAGCCCGTCGTATTTGAAGTCAAACACGAGGGTGTGTTGCCGGGGGGAGTTCCTCCGGGCCTTCCCAGCGGACGCGATTTAGATCGAACAAATTCCAGGTGAAGACTGGCTTGCCTTTCACGAGATAGAAGCCCCAGCCAGCAAACCGTCCGCCCTCAGTCATAACCATACCTTCGGCCCCTTCCGCCGGAACCTCGATGTCAGCGGTTATGGTGTAGGACGTGTTGAGAAGGCTGGGAGCATCGCCCAGCGGGATGCCAGTCACGGGTGCGGTATAGTTGAACTCTGTCCGGCCCGCCGTGAGACTCGGCCGCGGCGCTACGAAACGCGTAACCGCAGAGGCGTCTAACGGCAGTACCTGATACTTGCGGGCTTCCACCCAGAACAGATCCTGCATATCTTTCAATTTCTGCGGATTACTTGCGGCGAGGTTATTGTTCTGCGTCCAATCCTCGCTAATGTTGTAGAGTTCCCATTTGAAACCTGTTGCCGGGTCTTTCATCGCCGCACCACCGAGCTCCCACGGCGGACGAACCGGCGTCGTAGCAGCCACCCAGCCCTCGTGATAAATCGCATGCACGCCCGCCATCTCGAAATACTGGGTCTTATGCGTGGACGGTTTGTTGGCGCCGGCCGTATCAAAAGTGTAGGCCATGCTTACGCCTTCAATCGGCTTCTGCTTAATACCGTCGACCACCTCGGGTGCGTGGATGCCGGTGGCTTCGAGGAGTGTCGGCACGATGTCGATCACATGATGGAACTGCGGGCGAATACCGCCGAGCTCCTTGATGTGGCCAGGCCAGGAAATTGCCATGCCCTGGCGGGTGCCACCAAAATGGGAGGCGACCTGCTTGCTCCATTTAAAGGGAGTGTCGAGCGCCCAGGCCCATGGGACTGCAAAATGGGGGAAAGTTTGGGCGCTGCCCCAAACGTCATAGAAATTCTTTAGCTGATCTACGATTGGAACATCAACACTATTGAATGAAGCAATTTCATTTGGGGTGCCGAGAAGCGTACCTTCAACACTCGCTCCATTGTCGCCGCTGATGAAGATGATCAACGTGTTGTCGAGCTTGCCCATGTCTTGGACGGCCTGAATGACCCGGCCAATCTCATGGTCGGTGTAGGCGAGATAAGCTGCGTAAACGTTTGCCTGCCGGATGAACATCTTCTTCTCGTCGTCCGACAACGTGTCCCACTTCGCCAGCTTCGCACCACCGAACTCGGCCTGCCCTCCGGCCACGCAGTTAACTGCGCATCCTGCGGGATGATACCGAGCCTCTTCTGATTGGCGAAAATTTGCTCGCGCAGTGCGTTCCAGCCCTTGTCGAACAAGTGCATGTCGCTGATCTTTTCAATCCATTCTGGCGTCGGATGGTGCGGTGCATGCGTGCCGCCAGGAACGTAGTAGACGAAGAAGGGCTTGCTTGGGTCGATTGAGTTGAGTTGATTCATCCAGGCGATGGCGTCGTCAGCCATGGCGGTAGTCAGATTCCATTTGGGATTATTGAGATAGGGATAAATCGCGGTGGTGTTGCGGAATAGGTTCGGCTGCCACTGGCTGGTGTCGCCACCGACAAATCCGTAGAAGTATTCAAAGCCCATACCGATCGGCCATTGATCAAATGGTCCGGCCTGACTGGCGACGAACGAGGGCGTGTTGTGGTTCTTGCCGAACCACGACGTTGCGTAGCCATTCTCCTTGAGAATCTCCCCGATAGTCGCCGCGTCTTTTGGGATGACGCTGTTGTAACCAGGGAAGCCCGTAGCCATTTCTGAAATTACGCCAAAACCAACGGCGTGATGATTGCGGCCGGTTATGAGCGCTGCCCGCGTTGGTGAGCAGAGCGACGTGGAGTGGAACTGGGTGTAGCGCAGTCCGGCTTGCGCGATGCGGTCCAGCGCGGGCGTAGGGACAACACCGCCGAAAGTACTCGGTGCGCCGAAGCCGACATCGTCGGTCATGATGAGAATATGTTAGGTGCGCCCTTGGGCGGCACTACGCGAGGCGCCCACCATGCTTTCGATTGCAAAGCGTTTTCCCTGATCACGCCGCCGAACTTTGGGTCGGGGGTGGGAGTTGCTTGCCATCGATAGTCGTCGTCGCGCTGGGAGAACCTGGAGTGCCGCTGGTCTGCTGCGCTCCCACGGGAACACAGGCAATGACAAGAAACGTGGCCGCGGAGAATGTCAGTATGCTGGCCTTCATGACAGGCTCTCCTCTCTTCACACACAATATGCCTACGGACCACGCCCCCCAGCCCATCCTCTGAATGTCCCGACCGTCCAGTTCCAGCAGGTCAAAGGCGTAGAGGAACACCGCGCCGTCGTGGTGCCGGTATCGCAACGGCTCGAATGATGGCACGCCGTCGACTTCGCAGCAGACAGCCTCGCCGTCGACCAAGCACGATTGCGCTTTGACGGCCAGCATCCCGGCCCGGATCAGCGGGAAGCGCTCCGTCCAGTCGTAACCGTTCCGGGTAAAAAGTCGCACCCTAGGACCAACTCGGCGCGCCAGCAGGCGAAAGCCGTCGAACTTGATCTCGTGGATCCACTCGCTGCCGCTCGGAGGCAAGCCGCGGGCAAAGGGCAACGCGGGTGCAATGAAGCCGGTGGGACGTGGGCCAGGACGGGAACGCAACGACATGGCCTGTGGAGATTATCGCGGCCAGCTTGGGAGTCGAGTTGGGCGTGCGATTTAAACCGCGCGAGATCGTGCGCTACCTCGTCCGGCGTGGGTGCCGGCGATCCCGCTGGGGAGCGACCGGAGGCGGCACATAGCGCGCATTGGGCCGGCAGTAGCCGCCGAGCCCGCGGATCTCTTCGAGGCAGGCAGCGAAGGTGGCATAGCTGCAGTCTTGGTAGCCGACATCCGCCCCGCGGCTCATCGCGCAGTACGGATACCCATTGCGCGCGACTGCGTTCGGCGCGGCCACGACTGACATGATGGCCCCCACGCCGGCGGCGAAGACCGCACCCCAGCGGGGCTGGATCATTTCACGGGGCTTTTTCACCCACTCCACCCCAACCTTTGACTGGTTAGCCTAGCGTTATCCCTGCCGGTTTTGGCTTCGACCAATTTGTTGCGTATTTCTGCTAAGCCTTTGAAAGGCCTGGTGGGCGCACCAGGACTCGAACCCGGACCCGCTGATTAAGAGTCAGCTGCTCTACCAACTGAGCTATGCGCCCAGGCCATCGAGATGCGGAAGCCTCCGCGCGCCGGCGTCGTTTATCAAAGCCCCCCAGCGGTGTCCAGCAAACGGCGGGCTGCACCAGGGCTACGCCGCCGGCGTCGGCATCTGCTACCGCGTTGGGCGCCGCTCTCGCGAGCGCCAGCCTCAGCGCGGCGGGGGCTCGTCCCCTTGCCGACGCCAGAAGCCAGGGCCCGCCCGGTGCGCCCCACCCATGCGAGCGAGCATCGCGAACCGGCGCTTCTGCGCCTCGTCGAGGCTCTGATAGAGCGGCGCGGCCGCATCCGCGAGGCGTTTGAGCGTATCGGCCCGCGCGCTCATTGCATCCGCACGCTGGCGCAGCCGCTCGATCGGATCCCTCACCGGCGGCGCGGAACGGCGGGCGGCGAAGCGGTCGAAGCGCGCGCGTGCCGCGTCGCGGATCGCACGCTCGATTGCTGGCCAGTGCTGCTCCTGCGCGGGCGTCAATCGAAGCCCGGCCTTGAGGCCGGCAATCCGGGCGTCGGTGAGGGCGTTGACATCCTCCGCGCTCGGCTGCCAGCGCTCGAACGGCTGCGGCTCGGCCGGCGCTGGCGTCTGCTGCTGTGCAACGGCGACCGTTGCGCCCGCGATGGTCAGGGCGACGACTGCGACGACAGTCAAGCTGCGCATGGGCGGTCTCCAGGGCTTGTTGCGTGCCTGAAGTACATATCGGCGCACGCCACGCGGCAACTTACCATTTTGTCATGAACAAATAGGGGCACCCACGGAGGACGCCCTTGACGCAAAGCACGACTGTGTTCGAGCTGGAAGGGCGCCTCGTCGCCCGCCGGGAAATGTCAAAGCGCGGAGGCGAGGCTGGTGCCGCCGTAGGAGCTGACGAGCGCGCGCGCGGTCTGCCTCTGCTCCGCGTCGAGCGTGCGGATCAAGGGCCGCGCGGCCGCGACCACGCGATGGATCGCCGCGGTGTTGACGGCGAAGCTCCTGGCCTTGGCCTTGACGCGCTGCACCATACCGTCGCTGTCGTCGCTCTGGGCGGCCTGGCGGGCGAGACTGCGCAATGCCGCTTCGACCGGCGGCCAGTAGCGCTCCTGCGACGGCGTAAGCCGCAGCATGCTCTTGACCTGAGCGATCTGCGAATGGGCGGGGTCGGCCGAAACCGCAGCCGATGAGGATCCAACAACCGCAAGCGCGAGCATGCCCGCAAGCGCAGCTTTCAACATCCAACGTCTCCCTCGTTTTGGGGCCTGATTCTTCAAGTGTTTGGGGATGATTGGATCGAATAGCCGATGGTTCCCGTCGTGCCAAGTCAAGTTATGTGAGGGAACGCAGTAAAGTCGGCAATCCGACAGATTATTCCAAAGAATCAGCGGGCTAAAGAACAAACTTGCCTCACGCGGTGGTAAGCAGGATCGATTCCACCTCTCCATAAGGAGTTGCCCTTAGCGCGCAGCCCCGCGGAGACGGTAGAGAACGAGTCCGCAAAGGTAAATGGCAGCCGCAACGGGGAGGTCCGGCCGCTTCCTACGTTCTTGCGGTATGTGCGCCGGCATCGGCGCGCGCGGCCTCCGGCGCGGCCTTCATGCCACGCCGTGGCGACGACACGAGGCCTGGCGGCCGTGCTGATCGTCGGGCGCGGCTACATCGGGTGGAGGCGCCCGGAACGATGTCGGCAGCTCTGGCCAGGAGGCTCGTCATCGCGCTGATGGCGGCTTTTTGATGCCACCGTCATGACCGACGACCACCGGTTTCGCGTGCGCTCGACCCATCGTACGATGCGGCCACGGTTCTATCCCAGGGGCTCGCGGTGCACGCAGCGGCGGGGATGATCAAGGAGACGGTCAAGGTCTGTATGTTCGACCAGTACGGCACCGTGGTCGACATGCAGGGCGGCCTCACCGCGGCCGTTGCGCCCTACCTCAAGGCCAAGGGGTGGAGCGGCAATCCCGGTGCGTTCGTCACCTGGTGGCGCCGCACACACTTCGAGAATTCCATGATCGATGCGCTGCTCCATCGCGAGCACACGCCCTATCGTGAGATCGGGCAGCGCTCGGTCGCGCACGTGCTGGAGCGTGCCGGGATTCCCTACACGATGGACGAGGTGCGCCACCTGGTCGCAGAGATCGAACGGCTCAAGCCATTCCCGGAAGTGCCGGGTGCGCTCGCGCGATTGCAGACCCGTTACCGCATCGTCGTGCTGTCGAACGGCGATCCCGACATGCTGGAGAGCGCCAAGGCGCATCACGGCATCCTGTTCGACGCAGTCATCTCGGTCGCGGCCGCCGGCTCGTTCAAGCCGCACGTCGCGACCTATTCGAAGGCCGCAGAGATCCTCGGCCTGCCGAAGGATCAAGTCCTGTTCGTCGCCAACCACGCGTTCGATTGCATCGGGGCCAAATCGGCCGGGATGCGCGCCGCTTTCATCGATCGCCGCCGCCGACCGTTCGGCATGACGCCGCATCAGCCCGACATCATCGTGCCGACGATGACGGAGCTCGCCGACGCCATCGCCTAGCCGGCGACGCGCGCAGCTTAGCGCGCGGCGCCGGTCCCAAGCCGCGCCGCAGACGCCCTGCCCTATTCCGGGATCTGCTCGCCCGAGCCGCCGAATGCGGCCGGAAAATCCTTCAGCTTCGGCAGCCCATCGCGCATCGGCAGAACGGTCTCGGCATAGTTGACGTGGACACCGGGCGTGAATTTGAGCGTCGGCAGCGTGGCGGCGTAGACATCGATCAGTCCGAGCGGCGGGTGATTGGTCATCAAATGGCCGCCGCACTTGTTGCAGTATTGCCGCTGGCTCAACGGCGTCTTCTCAAACGTGCCGACATGCTCGGCACCAGCCGTTATCCGCACATTGTCAGGCTTCCAAAGCGTAAAGGCATTGACAGGCCCGGCCGACCAGGAGCGGCACGATCGACAATGGCAATAGCCCATGGCCTCCGGTTCGCCCGAAGCCTCGAGCTGCACGGTGCCGCAAAAACATTCACCCTTGTATGTCGCCATCGTTCGAACTCCCTTGTCGTCGGTCGCCCGACACCGCGTCGGACGTCGCGTGCCGATCTAGCGTACCACGGCGCAGCGGGCGGCGGCGCCGTCCCGAGCATCGCATCAACGAATAGGCATGCGGTTGGGCCCGGTTCGGATTGGTCTGTTTGCTCGCATATCGGCGTTACGCCTGCGCTTTCGCGCCCACTTGTCGAAACACGACTTCGGCCGTCATCAGGTCCAGATGACCGCCGCCGGCGTTCTTGAAAAACGTGATCTCAGTCGGTGACTGCCGGCCGCGAACGGCTCCGGGAACGAGATCATAGAGGTCACCGCGCACATCGGCCGCGCTGATTGCACCGTTTTCGATCGGTTGCAATATATCGCCGACGCCGTCGAATGCCGATTTACGCCGATCGACGAAGATCACGGCCCGGCGCGCCGCCTCGTCATCCGCCTCGCGGGTTTGCGGAGTGTAACCCCCGACCAGGTCGAGATGGACGCCGGGTTTGAGGTTGACGCCTCGGATCAGAGGATCGTGCGACCGCGTGCAGGTCGTGATCAGATCCGCGCTGCGCGTGGCCGCGTCGAGGTCCGCCGTCGCCTCGGCGTCGACCCCTTCGCCGCAGCAGCGCCGCCACACTCGGCCGCCCGCTCCTTGGTCCGATTCCATATCACGACACGTTGGATCGACGGCCTGACCGCGCGATGGGCGCGAACCAGCCACTTCGCCATCTCGCCGGCGCCCACGACCAGCATTATGGCCGGCTCCGGATTGGCCAGGAGCTTCGCGCCAAGCGCCGAATTGGCGGCTGTGCGCCAATAGGTGATCTCGGTGCCGTCGATGACCGCGAGGGGCGCGCCGTTGGTGCCGTCGAACAATACGCACACCGCCTGCACGGCGGGTAGCCTCCCTTGCGCCAGGTTGGCCGGGAAGCTGGTGATCAGCTTGCTCGCCATGAACCTGCCGCGATCGACCGCATGTCGAACGAAATACAACTCTCTCTCGCTGCCGAGGCTACCATCCTGCACTTCGATCTTTGGCCGACGATGCGCCGCCTCGAGCGCGGCCACGAGAAGCGGAAATGTCAGCACGCGTCTGATTTCACTCGCGTCTATGAAACGCATGCAAGGCTCCGGGTAGAGGGCCGCGAGTTGCGCCCCTCTTCCCGTTTTGTCGAGGCTCCCGCAAGCCCTTGCATCGCACCGATGCGACTGATCGGCAGCCCCTTTTCGGCTGCCGGACTGTCGGGTGGGCTTATCGGCCCGAGCCTCACGCGGCGTCGAAAGGCAGGCGCGGCTTCAAGCGTCGGAGATGATTTCGGTGCCTCAGCTCCTTAGCTCCTGCGGAACTTTACCGCCATTTTCAGCGAGCTTGATCATGACTTGCTTGTGCAGCCAGATGTTCATCGCCGCCGAGTTGTTCATATCGCCGCTGTATTGCAGTTCTTTCGCGAGCTCTTTACGCGCCGCAAGGCTGCTGTCGAGGTCGAGCAGCTTCATCAGATCGACGATCGAGGTCCGCCAATTGAGCTTCTGCTTGTTCTGCGCTGCAAGACCGCTGAGCACCGCCGCGACGTCGACCGGCGCTGATGGCGCGGCTGCCGAGCCGGCCTGGGACGATGCGGTTGCGCTCGGCGCGGAGCCGGCGGGCGCCGGCGCTGACGTGGTTGCGGGCTGGGCGGATGCGGCGCTCGGCGCAGCGGACGGCTCAGCAGCTTTCGCCTCTGCGGACTTGCCGAAAATCGCGGACATGATGTTTCCGAAGATGCCCATCGTTCGCTCCTTGGGTTGATGAACCGCGTCCACCGCCATGCTGCCGGCGACGACGCATCGACGTATCAAGGTATCTTAGCTCCGCCCCCAGAGACCGGTCCGGCCGGCGGGCAGACCGTTCCATCGATTCCCCATGACGCCTCACACCAACCGGGAGGCTTCATCCTCGGTTGGTAGCCGCCCGTTGGGTGTGAGCTGATCAACGAGATCCGGCAAATACTGACTTAACCCCGCCAGGAGATCGTTCTGCCCCATGCCGGTCTGGCGGCTCAACGATTCCAGCGTGTCGCTGCCAAGCGCATTTGCGAGGTCGTTCGGGGCGATCTCCTCGTTGGGGCCGGTGCCGACCCACGACTGCGCCGCATGCCTTGTCCGCTCTGCTGCAATTCCTTGATCAGATTGCCAAGCCCGCCGCTGAGCACGCTGCCGGCGGCAGCACCGCCAAGCAGCCCGCCCAAGCCACCCGGGATCATATCGGCCAGGCCACCGCCCCCCGGGCCTGCACCACCTGGCCTGGCGCCAGGGCCGCCGCCCAACAGGCCGCCCAGGACATCGCCAAGCCCGCCGCCCCCCGGGCCTGCACCACCCGGCCTGGCGCCGGGGCCGCCGCCCAACAGGCCGCCCAGGAGATCGCCAAGCCCGCCACCAGGACTGTTCGGATTAACACCGGGGGCAGCAGCCTGACCGCCACTCCCCTTGAGCGCTTTGTAGGCGAGGAGTCCCAGCAGTGCCATCATCATGGGTGAGAGGCCGCCACCGCCGCGGTGTGGTGTTGGGCTGGCGCTGGCCGCGCGGTCCGTTCTGCATGCCATTGAGGATATCGAGAAGTCCCATCTCCGCCTCCTTGCTCTCACGTGCGAAGCGCACATCGATACGTCAACCGGGCTTCCACAGCCCGGTCGCCGATTGCTACAAACGGCGGCTCGGCGGCTGGCCGGGATCGCCGGGATTGCCGGGGTCGGCGATGACTCGATGAGCCACCAGCCGATTCCAGATGAACAGGACGAGCACCGCGCCGACCGTCGCGCCGATGAAGCCGGCGCCTTGGTCGGGCCGGTACCAGCCGACCGCCTGCCCGATGAAGGTTGCGAGAAAAGCGCCGGCGATTCCGAGCACGGTCGTGAGGACGAAACCTTTCGGATCATTCGGGCCGGGCGAAAGAAAGCGCGCGATGATGCCCGCGATGAAGCCGATCAGGATGATCCAGATGATGCTCGACACGACGATCTCCCGCGTTGACTCTTGGGGCGTCGATTGGCAGACGGTCGGCAGTGCGACCACTTATAGTAGCCGCTCTCGGCAAGCGAGCCAATCGGGAAATCAAGCGGGTTGTTCTGCGACGAAATCTGGCCGTGCTTCTGATCCGCAAGCATTCGCTTCGCGCACGGAAATGTGGCGTGCAGTGCGGACTATTGCGGTAGTCGATGCAAGCTTCTCTACACCTTGCAGCCCTGTCGCGAGCGCACTCAAATCATGGTAGGCGAGAGCGGTCAATCCCACGGTGGTGTGGAGCCCAATCTCGGCCGGGAAGCCCCGGCGCGTCCGCGTCGGCGACTGCCGTGCTGACGCTCTCCAAGAACATAGTCGTGACTGAGGTGTCGACCATGCTTGCAAGACGACGACGTGGCATCGCAGCTTGCGCCCTTGTCGCGGGCGTGATCTCGATCGCCTGCGCCGGAATGAGCTTTCCCGCACTGGCCCTGAATGAGGACGAGCGCCCGGGCTACGTGCCGACTGCGGAGGAAGAGCGGCTTCCGGCGGAGCTTCGGCGACAGATGGTGTTCTTCCGCACGACCGAGAGCTCCCGGCACCATCGTGGTCCATACCCAGGAGCGTTTCTTGTATCTGGTGCAGGGCAACAATCGCGCGATCCGCTACGGCATCGGTGTCGGCCGCGAGGGCTTCCAGTGGACCGGACTGAAGCGCATCGACCGCAAGGCGGAATGGCCGGATTGGACGCCGCCGCCCGAAATGATCCAACGCCAGCCCTATCTGCCGCGCTTCATGGCCGGCGGCCCCGGCAATCCCATGGGTGCGCGCGCACTCTACATCGCCGGCACCGTCTATCGGATTCACGGGACCAACCAGCCGACCACGATCGGCAGCGCGGTCTCCTCGGGCTGCTTCCGCCTCACCAACCCCGAGCTCATCGACTTGTACGAGCGCGTTCCGATCGGGACGAAAGTCGTCGTCCGACAGGCAGCGGCGCTCTAGCATCACCGCGTGCCCTTGCACGCAAGCGACGGAGGTCCGGTCATGCCGCCGTTCTCAAACACCTTGGCGCGAACGTTGGCGATCTCGTGCACGCTGATCGGGTGCTGCATTGCTGGCGATGGCGCCGCCGCACAGACCTTGAAGGCGATCAAGGACCGCGGCGCGGTGGTTTGCGGCGTCAGCCCGGGCGTGATGGGCTTCTCGCTTCGGTCCGGCAACGGCGAGTGGACCGGGATCGATGTGGACTTCTGCCGTGCGCTGGCGGCCGCCATCTTCGACGATGCAGCCAAAGTGAGGTTCGTCCCGCTCTCGGCCGACGATCGTTTCCGCGCGCTGCAGTCCAAGGAAATCGACGTGTTGTCGCGCAACTCGACTTGGACGATGTCGCGCGAGACCGGGCTCGGGCTGATCTTTGCCGGCGTGACGTTCTACGACGGCCAGGGCCTCATGGTGCGCCACGCCCGCAACGTGAGCTCCGCACTGGAGCTCAATGGCAGCCGGGTGTGCGTGCAGACCGGCACCACGACCGAGCTCAACCTGCAGGATTATTTTCGCGCCAACGGAATGACCTACGAGCCTATTCCGGCAGCGAGCGCCGAAGAGGCACGGCGCACCTACGAGTCCGGACGCTGTGACGTCCTCACCACCGACGCGTCGGCGCTGCACGGGGAGCGCCTCATGACCGCAAATCCGAACGATCACGACATCCTGCCGGAGATCATCTCGAAGGAGCCGCTCGGCCCGGCGGTGCGCCAGGATGATGTCCAATGGTTCAATATCGTCAAGTGGACGAATTTCGCCCTGCTCAACGCTGAGGAGCTCGGCGTCGGCTCGCAAACGATCGATGAGGCTCTCCGATCGACCAAGCCGGAAGTCAGGCGGCTGGTCGGCAACGAAGGAGACTTCGGCCCGCAGGTCGGGCTGACCAACGACTGGGTGGTCCGCATGGTCCGTCGCGTCGGCAACTATGCCGACATCTACGATCGCAATGTCGGGGTGAAGTCGAGGCTCGGCATACCGCGCGGCATCAATCAGCTGTGGACCAACGGCGGCATTCTCTACGCCCCGCCGATCCGCTAGGAGGGCGACGCTGCGGTGGAGGCAAGGCCTGCGGCTGGCCCATTGCGGGTCGCGAGCGAGTGGACATCGGACGTCCCGACACGATTTAGACCATGACCGACTACTATTCCATTCTGCGTAAAGCGGTTGCCGACCGGTACCGGCCGAGCGAGGCCGAGCGCCACGAAATCTATCAGCACGCGCGACGAACGGTCGTGAGCCAATTGCGCGCCGCGGATCCGCCGTGGCCCGATGCCGATGTCGATCGACAGGTCGAAGCGCTCGAAGCCGCGATCGCACGCCTGGAAAGCGAAATCGAGGACGGGGACGGTCCCCCTCCTCCGCCAGAACGCACCTCACAGGCCGATCAGCGGTTCGAGCATGCGGTCCAACCGCCGGATGGCGAACGCGTGGCGGCGCCAAGGCGCAGAACCAGGTGGGCCACACTCGGCGCCTCGGCGGCATTGTTGTTGACGGGCCTCGGCGTTTTTTGGCTCGTCGCGCGCGACCCCAACGTCGCGCCGACGCCCACCGGTCCGGCGGAACCGGTCCGCTCAGCTGCCGTCGAACCGCAACGCCAAGCAAATTCGGCGGCCGATGCACAGCAGGCTTCCTACGTGTTGCGCAAGCAGCACGTCTACTATCGAACGAGCCATCCGCCCGGCACCGTACTGATCTCGCGCAATCAGAAATTCCTCTATGTGGTCCAGCCGAATCAGGTGGCGATCCGCTACGCGATCGGAGTTGGTCCGGACTGCGTGGATGTCGCCGGGCTGTTCCATATCACCGACAAGGTCAATCGCCTTGGCCAGGGCGAAGCCCAAGTGGGCGGGAGCGGAGCAAGCCGCAAAGGCGACGCGGAGCCTCGTCTGGGCGCGCGCATAATCTATTTCGGCGACGGACATGCCGTACACGGTACGACGGAGCCGGCCCGCATCGGCGAGTCCGCCTCGTTCGGCTGCTTCCATCAGTGGAACCAGGACATCGTCGATCTCTACAACCGCGTTCCGCTGAACGAGCGGGTCGTCGTCGCCAATTAGGCCGGATTTCGTCCAGGGGTTTGCGGCGATCGCTGGGATTGCGCGTGAGCCGCTAGCCGCGAGCTCCCGCCAAGTGGCGCCCCGCGATGAACCCGAACGTCATGGCGGGACCGATCGTCGCGCCGGCGGCCGGATAGGTGCCCTCGAACACGCTGGCGGCATCGTTGCCGACCGCGTACAGGCCGGAGATCGGTGTACCGTCACGGTCGACCACCTGCGCGTTGGCATCGGTGTCGATGCCTGCAAACGTGCCGAGGTCGCCCGCGATCATGCGCACCGCATAGAACGGCGGCCGATCAAGCAGAGCGACACATGGGTTCGGCTGGTGCCCGGCCGCGCCATTGAAACGCTGATAGGCGTCAGAGCCGCGCCGGAATTCCGGGTCCTCACCGAGCCGGGCAGAGCCGTTGAACCGCGTGACCGTGCGCTCGAGCCCGGCCGCATCGATGCCGCAGGCTGCGGCAAGCTCGGCGATCGTGTTCCCGCGCGCGACGTAGCCTGACTTGAGGAACGGCTGCACCCGCATCGGCGCGGGCCCGAGCGCGCCGAGGCCAAAGCGACGGATGGCACGGTGGTCGCAGATGATCCACGCCTGCGCCTCGGTGTCGGCGCGGCACGCTTCGATCATGGCAGGCACGAACACATGGTATGACATCGCCTCGTTGACGAAACGGCGGCCGTGCCGGTCGACGCAGATGTAGCCCGGCTTGCCGCGGTCGAAAAAATGCGGGAACGGAATGAACGAGCCGTCCCGCTGCGGCACCAGCGAAGTGGGCACCCACGCGGCCGGCTGCTCCACGTCGTCGTGAAACGCACCGCCGCAGACTGTGCTAGCCGCAGACCGTCACCCGAGTTTCCGGCCGGCGGTAGGGAGACGTGGGATTTCCCGTCACTGATGTGCGATACAGGCGCCGCCTGAGTGCCTCGTTCGCAGGGAAACCTCCGCACGCGAGCACCACGCCACGGCGCGTCTTGATCCGCAGCCGCTGGCCTTCCCGTTCGACGATCGCGCCCGTGACCCGGTCGCCTTCGCGGGCGAGCTCGACGATTGGCGACATTAAGCCACAACGGGATGCCGCGCTGGAGCGCGCTCACCGCCAGAGCTGGCGATCAGTGCATTGCCATTGACCAGACGGGTCCCCCGCCGATAGCCGAGACGATCGCGGGCGTGGCGCGCCAACATGCGCGCCACGTGCGATGCCGAGCGCACGGATCGCGTCATCTGGAACACGTGCGGAAGATCGTTGCGGCCCACCATCATGCCGCCGAACGCCGTCATGGTCGCAAGCGGCGGTCGCAGCTTGTCGAACCAGGAGCCGAGCTTGCGACCGTCGAAATCGTCCGGGCAGAGCGAGCGGCCGCCCTGCGAGGCGCCGGGCTCGTCGGGATGATAGTCGGCCCAGGTGAGCGCCGGCGAAAAGCTGATGAAGCCTTCCCGCTCAAACAGCTCGAACATCGGGGAGCCGTTGTCGACGAAGGCTTCCGCCTTGGCGCGATCGAGTCTGTTGCCGACGTGATGGGTCAGATAAGCGAGTGCGTCCT
Source organism: uncultured Alphaproteobacteria bacterium (assembly GCA_963788095.1). Lineage (GTDB taxonomy): Bacteria > Pseudomonadota > Alphaproteobacteria > Rhizobiales > Xanthobacteraceae > CAVTXS01. Next base: position 19,298 of record CAWBFP010000020.1, read on the forward strand.
CGCGGCTGTCGGCGAGGCCGGCCGCCTGTTGACAGGGGTTGACCGGGATCCAGATCACACCTGCCGAATAGGCGGTGGTGCCGCCGAACAGCGGCTCCTTCTCCACCAGGATCACGTCGAGCCCATGGTGTCGCGCCGTCAGCGCGGCGGCAAATCCGCCAGCTCCCGATCCCGCGACGAGGACGTCACAGGCAGCACGATCGCGCTGGTCCATCTGAAACATTTCCCCCGGCCGATCGCGCAACAACGGCATCGATCATGAGGTCGAAAGTTAGCCTACATGGCGCCCCCAGTCCGCGCCAGAATTGCCATGGCCCGCCCTTCAACGCCCCAAGCCCCGCCGCCCGCCGGCACATGAACCGGTCCGCCGGACGCCGCGACCAACGAATTCAAGGACGCTTCCGCGGCCGCAGCCGCCGTCGCCGGATATGGACCCCGTCCGGCTTGCGGCACCTCGGTATCGGCGAGCGGACTTAAGCAGCCTCGCGGGGCGGCGATCTCGCAGCCTACGCGGCGGTTGTTGGGCTGGCGTGCACATCCTCCGCAGCCAGGAGGTACGTGCAGGAAAACCTCGGGAGATCGCCATGAAATTGGACGCCGACACGATCAAAAACTACCCCAAGTTCCACTATTACGTTCGGGTCAACATGCCCGAGGTGGCGAAGGTCGAATTCGATCATCAACGCCATCAAGAAAATTGCCGGCAAGACCAGCAAGACAACGATACGCGAGGCAATGAAGTACGGGAACAATCCGCTCATCAAGGTGGTCGAGGATCTCAAATGCGCCGGCGATCCTGCGCTCGGCTGCTATCGGTTCGGCAGCGACGAGATTCGCGTCAACAAGCGGCTGGTGGACGAGTTCGAAGCCGGCCGCGGCATCGTGGAGACGCCGGGGGGCAAGAAGGTCTACCTGGTCGGCGTGACCATTCTGCACGAGCTCACCCACTGGGCCGACGCACAAGACGGCGAGAATGCAATCGGCGAGGACGGGGACGCGTTCGAGACCGCTGTCTACGGCGAGGTGCTCGACGAAAGCGATCTGGTCTAGCCCAGCGCGGCGAGCGGAGCGCGCAGGTCAATGGTCTGCGCTCACGCGTAACGCTTCCGACAGCGCCTGCTCGTCGGCGGGGAAGCTTCGAACCGGCGGCACCGTCAGCCCCTTCGGTGCCGCCAGCGCGCCAACCAGCGGACCCACGAAGCGCAGCGGCGACACCTGCAGCCGGGCTGCATGGGCCAGGGCGCTGGCGGCTTTCGTAATTTCCCGGCGCGGCACCGCGCCGGCACGCTTTGCTCCAAAAAGGCCGAGTTCGCTCAGAACCTGAGGCAGTCCCTGTCCGCGCGCTTTGCCGTACGCCTCGACGATGGTCCAGGCGCGCAGGAAATCGGCGTCGGACGACGGATCGCCTTCGGGCGTGCCGGAAAATCCCGCCGCGGCGGCGACGATTTCCTCGCGCCGCGCCATCGGCACGTCGGCCTCATGCTGCAGCTCGATATCGACTCCCAGCGGTCCCTGCCGCGAGACGGCGATGAGGGCGAAGTGCGCGGCATGCGAGAGGCTGAAATCGACGGGAGCTCCGGGCACGCTCGGCCTGCCCTCGGACGTACGATCGAGTGCTACCCCTCTGATCGCATTCCCGAGCCACCGTTCGAGCACACAGCGAAGCGCAACATAACAGCGACGACGATCGTCGCGCTCGATCGCCGGCTCGATCCGGCTCAAGCGCACGACATCGTCGGCCGATAGACAACCGACGCTTTCGAACATCTTGAGGGTCCCTGCCGATTCGGCAAGGTTCACCAGCCACAGTTCGGCGGAGCAAACCGGCTGGTTCATGTCGATGACCTCATGGACCCCGAGCGCCGGCGGAAAAGCCCTCCTATTCGGGCACACCGGCTTTCCTGAGCCCCTCAATCGGCGTTTGGTGGTCGCGTTGCGCGGCATCTCTCCCTCAAGACGGAATCCATATAGCCAGTGCGGATTGCGGTGGCGAGTGAGGCGTCACGGCCGGATCTGGCGGCAAGCCCCAGCCTCCAACTGGACCGAAATACCGTCCGGGCCCGCCGTGAATGGGAACTTGGGCGCCTATGCTTGGCCGCACGAGCTGGCGCAGCGCGAGCGGCGCCGGTGAATGCAAGGGCAGCGTCAGCCGAACCTTTGTCGCCTACATGAGGGGCAACGTCAGCGGTGCGACCTGGTCCGTGGTGCGGCCGCGGTAATCGCGCCTGGGCGTGAGTTCCATCATGCGCTTCTGCGCCTCGCTCAGGCGCTCGGCCGCGCCGCGGTGATCCAGCGTCTTGACTTCGCCGTCGGCCACCACCTTGCGCCCCGCCACATAGACGTCCTTCACCGCCCGGTCGGCGGCATGGAAGATCAGCGACCGCAAGGGGTCGCGCGCCGGCATCATGTCGGGGTGCCGAAGATCTACCAGCACGATATCGGCCTTGCCGCCGGGCCGCAGCTTGCCGAGGTCGTCGCGCATCAGCGCCTTGGCGCCCGCCGCCGTTGCGGCGTGCAGCAGCATGGCGCTCGAGACATTGTTGATGTCGCGTGAGGCGATGCGCGCGAAGGTGCCGGCCTTGCGGATCTCCTCCAGCATGTTGTGTGGCGTGGTATCGGTACCGATGCCCATATTGACGCCGGCGCGGACGTAGTCGCCAAAGCTCTCCAGGATGATGCCGTAGCGTGCGAACGGCGTCGGGCAATGCGCGACCGAGCAGCCGGCGCCGGCGAGCAGGCTCAAGTCCTCCTTCGTCCACCATTTGATCCACGAATGGTGGTCGGGCAGGATCGCGTGGCCGATGACTGTCGCAGGGCCGAGGATCCCGATGTCGTGGGCGTGGCGGATCGGCGTCGTGCCGTGGCGCTTGACCATCTCCAGGTGCTCGAGCACGCCTTGCGCAACATGCAGCGTGAACGGGATGTTGCGTTCCTTCGCGGCCTCGAGGCTGTCGCGCAGCAGGTCGTCGGAGCAGTTCTCGATCTGCATCGGCGAGACGACGCCCGAGAGCATGCCGGACGGGTGCTTCTTGAGCCCGTCGATGAGGGCAAGCGCCGCGTCGAGACCCTTGCGGCCGCGCGCCTCGTCCCAATCGAAGCCGAGCGAACGGTCGTCGGAGAGCTTCCAGCGCGCGCTGGCAAATCCCGGCGCCATGAAGCCGCGGATACCGCTCTTGCCCACGATATCGGTCCAGCCATCGTAAATCGGCGAGATGTCGCAGACCGTGGTGACGCCGCTCTTGAGCACTTCGCACAGCGCCACTTCGAGCGCCGCGCGGCGCAGCTCCGGATCCGATACGTCGAACGCCTGGCTGCGCTCGTACAGGCTCGACATGTACATGTTGGGAACGCCGTGCTCCTCGCGGATGCCGCGGTAGGCCGGCTCGTGCCCGAGATGGGAATGGATGTCGACGAGCCCCGGCATCGCCATCAGCCCGCTGCCGTCCACGGTCGCGTCCGCCGCCCCGGCAAAATTCGGCCCGACATGGGTGATGGCGTCGCCTGAGAATGCGACGTCGATGCCCCGGCGATAGACGTGGCGCGCCTCGCCATCATGCCAGGCGATAACCCATTCGGCGTTCCTGATCAGCGTCGTGCTCATGGAGTTTCCTCGTTGACGAACGGTTTGCGCGCGCGGCCGGCAGGTGCGCGCACGTGGCAGGCGACGAAATGGCCCGGTTCCGCCTCGACCATCGTCGGCGCCTCGACCCGGCAGCGCGGCTCGGCAAGCGGACACCGGGTATGGAAGCGGCAGCCTGGCGGCGGCCGCGTCGGGCTCGGCACCTCGCCCGCAAGCACGTCCTTTTCGCGCCGCTGCGCGGGGTCCGGGACCGGCACCGAGTTCGAGCAGGGCCTCGGTATAGGGGTGCATCGGCTTGGTGAACAGCACGCGGCGCGGGCCCAGCTCGACGATGCGCCCGAGATACATCACCGCGACCCGATGGCTGATGTGCTGCACCACCGCAAGGTCGTGCGCGATGAAGAGGTAGGCGAGGCCGAATTCGGCCTGCAGGTCGATCATCAGGTTGATCACCTGCGCCTGCACCGAGACATCGAGCGCCGAGACCGGCTCGTCGGCCACGATGATCGAGGGATTGAGACTGAGCGCGCGCGCGATGCCGACCCGCTGGCGCTGACCGCCGGAGAATTCGTGCGGATAGTTGCGCATGTGGGCGGGGCGTAGGCCGACGCGCGCGAACAGGTCGGCGACGCGACCCTCGAGCCTTCGCCCGCGTACCGCCTCGAAGTTCTCGATTGCTTCGCCGACGATCGCCCCGGCGCGCAGCCGCGGGTTGAGCGAGGCGTAGGGGTCCTGGAAGATGAACTGGATGTCCTTGCGGTAGCCGCGCATGGCGCGCGCCGAAAGGGCGGACAGCTCGACGCCACGAAAGCGGATGACGCCCGCGCTCGGCTCGATCAGCCGCACGATCATGCGCGCAAGCGTCGACTTGCCGCACCCGGACTCCCCGACGATGCCGAGCGTCTCGCCCGGCTGCAGCACGAAAGAAACCCCGTCGACCGCGTGCACGTAGGCTTTGGCGCGCCGGAACAGGCCGCCGCGCACCGGAAACCGCTTGGCGAGGCCCTCGACCGCGAGCAGCGGCGGTGCGGCAGCCGCGCCGGCGGCGGGACCGCGCTCAAGCACGGACCGCCTTCGCCGCGCGCTCGGAGTGCCAGCAGGCCGCAAGATGCGCCGGTCGCTTGGCTTCGAGCGGCGGGTCTTCCCGATGGCACAGGTCGGTCGCGAGCGCGCAACGCGGCGCGAAGCGGCAGCCGACGATCTCGCGATCAAGGGCCGGGACGACACCTTCGATCTCCGCCAGACGATCGCGCTGCGCGCGTCCGGTGCGGTCGACCCGCGGCACCGAGCCGAGCAGGCCGGCCGTATAGGGATGGCGCGGCCGCGCAAACAGGCTCGCAACCGGCGCCTCCTCGACCTTGCGTCCGGCATACATGATGACCACGCGGTCCGCCGTCTCGGCGATCACGCCGAGATCGTGGGTTATCAGCGCGATCGCGGCGCCGAACTCGCGGCGCAGGTCAAGCATCAGCCGCAGGATCTGCGCCTGGATCGTCACGTCGAGCGCGGTCGTCGGCTCGTCGGCGAGCAGCACGGCGGGCCGGCAGGCGAGCGCCATCGCGATCATCACCCGCTGGCGCATACCGCCGGAGAGCTGATGGGGATATTCGGCGGCGCGCCGCGCCGCCTCCGGAATCCGCACCCGCGCGAGCAGCTCGATGGCCTCTTGCTCGGCCGCCCGCAGCGACAGACCCCGGTGCTGCACCAGCGGCTCGGCGATCTGCCGGCCGATGCGCATCACCGGGTCGAGCGACGTCATCGGTTCCTGGAACACCATCGAGACCGCGTTGCCGCGGATGCGGCGCATGGCGGACTCCGGCAGGCCGATGAGCTCGCGCCCGTTCAGCCGCACGCTGCCGCGCACGCGCCCCGGCGGGTCCGGGACCAGGCCCATGATCGAGAGCGCGGTCACGCTCTTGCCGCAGCCCGAACTCGCCGACGATGCCGAGAACCTCGCCCTTGCGGAGCGTCCAGCTCACGCCGTCGACGGCGCGGACCACCCCATCGGCGGTGTGGAAGGAGGTGTGCAGATCCTGCACCGCCAGAACGGCGTCGGCCGTGGCGGTGTCCGCATGGTCCGGTGCGAGCGCGGTCATGGCGACGCTCACAGCCGGCGGGCGAAGCGCGGGTCGAGCATGTCGCGCAGGCCGTCGCCGAGCAGGTTGATCGCGAGCACCGTCACCGCCAGCACCAGGCCCGGGGTGAGGATGATCCACGGCGCCAGCAGAAAATACGCGCGGCCCTCGGCCATGATGTTGCCCCAGCTCGGCACTTCCGGCGGCGTCCCGGCGCCGAGGAACGACAACAGCGACTCGATCAGGATCGCGGCGGCGCAGATATAGGTCGCCTGCACGATCAGCGGCGCCAGCGTATTCGGCAGGATGTGGCGGAACAGGATGCGGCCGAACCGGCTGCCGACCACGATCGCCGCCTCGACGTACGGCTGCTCGCGGATCGACAGCACCACGCTGCGCACCAGCCGCACCACCCGCGGCACCTCGACGACGGTGATGGCGACGATGACGGTCACGATACTGGCTTTGACGACCGCCATCAGCGCGATCGCAAGCAGGATCGCCGGGATCGACATCAGGCCGTCCATCACCCGCATCAGCACGGCGTCGGCGATCCGGCTGTAGCCGCTGACCAGTCCGATCAGGAGCCCGATCGCGGTCGACAGCACCGCGACGATGAATTCGACGACCAGCGAGACCCGCCCGCCATGCACCGTTCGGCTCCAGACGTCGCGGCCGATGCCGTCGGTCCCGAATACGTGCTCAGCCGATGGCGGCCTGAGGCGGCCGAGCGGATTGATGAACAGCGGATCGAATGGCGTCAACCATGGAGCGAACAGGGTAGCGACGATCACGGCGGCAAGCAGCGCGACACCGAGAGCCACGGTCGGGTGGCGCCGCGCATGCCAGACCATGCTCCGTCGCAGTCGCTGGTGCGTCTCGTCGGCTGCGCCCGATCGCAGTTTCGCTTCAGTCATTGCCGGCGCCTCGCGTGAGCAATCCACGGTGACGATGTCGCCCCTGGATTGCTCCGTCGCTCCGCTCCTCGCAATGTCGACGTCGCACGCATTCGTTAAGCTCTTCAGTACCGGATGCGCGGGTCGAACACGATGTAGAGCAGGTCGATGATCAGGTTGACGATCACGTAGGTCGCCGAGAACAGCAGCAGCACGCCCTGGATGACCGGATAGTCGCGCTGCAGGATGGCGTCGACGACGAGGCGGCCCAGGCCTGGAATCGCGAACACGCTCTCCGTCACCACAACGCCGCCCAAGAGCAGCGCGACCCCGACCCCGATGACCGTGACGATCGGAATCGCCGCGTTCGGCAGCGCGTGGTCAAACAGCAGGCGCCTAGCCGGCAACCCCTTGGCGCGCGCAGTGCGGATATGATCCTGGCCCAAAACCTCGAGCACGCTCGCGCGCGTGATCCGCGCGATCAGTGCCATGAAACTCAGTCCCAGCGCGAAGCTCGGCAGGATGAGATGGCGCAGAAACGGCCACAGGCCGTCGGCCATCGGACGGTAGCCCTGGATCGGCAGCAGCTTTAGCTTCATCGCAAAGATGTAGATGAGCACGTAACCGATCACGAACACCGGAAACGAGAAACCGAGCACGGCGAAGCTCATCACGCCGCGGTCGATCCACGAGCCCGCCTTCCAGGCTGCCAGCACGCCGATCGGCACCGCCAGCGCGACGGCGATGATCGTGGTGAGGATCGCGAGCGCGATCGAAGGTTCGAGTCGTTGCAGAAAGAGCTCCGAAACCGGCCGGTTGGAGAAGATCGAGACGCCGAGATCACCGCGTGCGGCATTGCCGGCCCAGAGCATGAACTGCTCGTGGAACGGCAGGTCGAGGCGCAACTTGGCGCGGATCGCGAGCACCTGCTCATCGGTTGCGTGATCGCCCGCAATCACCGCAGCCGGATCGCCGGGCGCGATGTGCAGGATCGAGAACACGGCCAGCGCAACGATGCCGAGCACCGGGACCGTCGCCAGGATGCGCCGTAAGACATAGGCCCACATTGTGGCTCGCTCACGGGTGCCGACCTCTCCCCGCACGGCCTCGCAGCCGCAAGGGATAAAAGGCGCGCCCACCGGTGCGCGCCCCGCACCCCTCACGCGCCGCTCTTCTTCTTGATGTTCCAGTAGAAGATCGCCGGCGCCGGGATGATGTCGGTGAGATCCTTCCGGTAGATGATTGCCGGCTGGTACATGCCGAGCGGGACCAGTGTGACGTTGTCGAGGTGCGCGCGCTGCAATTCGTCGACGATCTGTTTCTGTTTGGCGGGGTCGCTCTCGAGCGCCCATTGGCGGCCGAGATCGACGACACGCTGGTCGCATGCCCAGTGGTACCAGGCCTCGTCGCAGTTCTTGACGAAATTGTTGACCAGCGGGTTGGCAACGCCGGTCCCGGTCGCGTTGGTCAGGAACACATTCCAGCCGCCCTGCGCCGGCGGCGCCTTGGAGGCGCGGCGCTGGATCAACGTCGACCAATCCATCGCCACCACGTCGACGGTGAAGCCCATGCGCCGCAGCGCCTGCGCGGCGATCAGCACCGCGCGGTGGACGGTATTGTCGGTCTGGTCCATCAGCGCAATGCGCGCGCCGAGCGCGCCGGCCGCCTGCAGCAGGCTTTTCGCCTTGCTCGGGTCGGCATTCGTGATCGGCTCGGTGCCGGCGGTCGATTCGCTCGCCAGGCCGCAGCCGAAGATCGCCGCGCAGACCTTGTAGCGCTTGGCGTCGCCCGCCATCGCCACCAGAAACTCTTCCTGCTTCATCCCCCACAGCACCGCCTGACGCACTTCCTTCTTGTCGAACGGCGGATGCAGATGGTTCAGCGACATGAACAGCTGCCAGCCGAGCTTGTCGTTCGGCGCGACCACCACGTCGGGATGGCCCTCGACCATCGCCAGCAGGTCGGTGGCCGGCAACTCGTGCAAGTCGAGCTCGCCGCTCGCGAGCGCCACCATCGCGACACCGTGGTCCGGGATGTAGATCAACTCCACCCGGTCGACATAGACGACCTTGCCGCCCGCCGCCTGGCTCGCCGGCTCCTTGCGCGGAACGTAGTCGGTGAACTTCTCGTACACGACCTTGCTGCCGGGCACCCATTCCGGCGCGACGAAGCGGAACGGACCCGATCCGATCATCTCGGTGATCTGCGTGTTGGGATCGGTCTTGGCGATGCGCTCCGGCATCATGAAGGGGACGTTGCTGTCGATCTTGGCCAGCGCCTCGATGACGAAGCCGACCGGCTGCTTGAGCACCAGCTTGAAAGTCTTGGCGTCCACCGTCTCGAGCGCGGCGGTGTAACTCATCAGCGCGCGGCCCATGCCGTCCTTGGCGCCCCAGCGCTTGAGCGATTGCACGCAGTCGGCGGCCGTGACCGGCGTCCCGTCGTGCCATTTCAGCCCGTCGCGCAGGGTGAAGGTGTAGGTGAGCTTGTCGTCGCTCACCGACCAGGTGTCGACCATCTGCGGCTGCGGCTTGTTGTCGGCGTCGAGCGCGAACAACGTGTCCCAAATCATGTAGGCGTGGTTGCGCGTCAGGTAGGCGGTGGTCCAGATCGGATCGAGCACACGCAGGTTGCCGATCGGCACCGACCGGATCACCACCTTCTTCTGCGCGACGGCCTCGACTGCCGAACCGCACATCATCGACACGCCCAGCATTGCGGCCGCGGTCAGCCTGGTCCAGCTCATGGGCTCGCTCCCCTGTCTTGCGCCACGGCCGATGCTGTCCGATCAGGACTGCACGGCAACGCCTACCGCTTGCAGCCTGGTCGGCGTAGGTGCGAGGCTGCCATCCCGATGGCAGGCGTCAGCTCCGGCTGTGCCGCGAACAGCCGCGCCCATGCGGTTTCGGCGACGCGTTGCGCCTCGGCGACGGTCGCGCCCTCGTCCATGGTCAGCACCGTTCCGTCGCGCATGACCCAATGGCCGTCGACCATGACGTCGGTGATATCGCGCGCCTGCCCTTGATGCACGAAGGTCGAGACCACGCGCAGCCGCGGCACCAGGTGTGCGCGCGCAAGGTCGACCATGATCAGGTCCGCCTTCTTCCCCGGCTCCAGCGAGCCGCCATCCGAAATGCCCATCAATCGATAGCCGTTGACCGTCGCCCAGCGCAGCGCCTGTTCCGGCGTCGGGCGTCTTCCATCCTCGCGCCGTACGCGTTCCATGAACATGCCGGTGCGCATCACCTCGACCATGTCCTCGGCCATGTTGTCGGTGCCCATGCCGATGGTGCAGCCGAAAGTCTCGAGGTCGTGGATGCGGGGGCTCAAGCCCCGCCGCGCCGCGATGCAGGCGTTGAAGGCCACGCCCGCGCCCGCCTCGCCGAGCAGTCGTTCCTCCTCGTGCACCATGCATCGGCAGTGCGCACAGATCAGCCGGTCGCTGAGGAAGCCGACATCCGCCAGGTATTCGGTCGGCTTGCGATTACGCAAGACTTCGACCGCAGAGACCTCGCCCCAGATCTGGTTGAGGTGGATGGTGGCGACGGTGTCGAGCCGCTCCTGCAGCGCGCGCAGCCTGCGCAGGAGCTCAGGCGAGCACATGTCCGGCGCCCACGCCGCGACGCCGACCGTGATCCGGCCGTTGCGCGCGCCGTGCCATTTCGCGTGCAGCGCCTCGATGCGGCGGATACAGGTTTCGCCCAGCGCCGCATCGACCTCGAAGTCGCCGGGATCGCCGATCCCGCCCTTCGCCTTGTCCCATGCCTTCTCGCACAAGAGCAGGCGCAGCCCGGTGTCGGCGATCTCCGCCGCGTAATCGTCGAGCCGGGTGCCATCCTCGAGCACGGCAGTGGTACCGCTGCGGATCGCTTCGAGCGCCGCCAGCCGCGTCATCGCCACCATTTCGTCGCGCGAGAGCTCAGGCACCGGAATCGGCGCCAGCCCGCCGCTGAACGGCGGCTTGTGCGGCGGCGAGAGGTCCTCGTAGATGCCCTTCGCGATGATGAGCGAGAAATGGGTATGGATATTGGCGAACCCAGGGAAAACCGCCTTGCCGCTGCCGTCCACGACGTCGGCGTTGGGGTAGCGGGCAAGAACGTCGGAACTCGGGCCAAGTGCCGCGATCCTGCCGTTCTCGATCGCGATCGCCGCGTCGTAGTGGATGGCGTCGTCCGCATCCACCGTCACCAGGATGCTGTCCTTGATTACGATTGGCATGTCGGCCCCTGCGGTTCTGCTGCCGGATCGGAAGCCTACCATCATTGCAGGTTTGCGCCGCAATCCGAGACTTCCGCGTCCGCCGGGTCGCTGCCTCGCTTGCGCTTCCCCCAACGGCAGGTACAAAGCAGTGCGCGATGACTGAAATCGATCAAACCCATGACTCGGCGCGCCTGAGCTTCGTTGCCTCGGCGAACGGCCATCCGGACTTTCCGATCCAGAACTTGCCGCTCGGCATCTTCAGCGTCGGGGGCGAAGCGCGGGGCGGCGTTGCGATCGGCGATCGGATTCTCGACCTCGGGGCGGCGCTGGCCGGCGGCCTGTTCACCGACGAAGCGGCGCGTGCCGCGCAGGCGGCCTCCGGCCCGACGCTCAATGCGTTTCTCGCGCTCGGCCGCGGCGCGCGGCGCTCGCTGCGGGCGCGCTTGTCGGAATTGTTGATGCAGGGTTCGCCCGAACAGCCGAAGGTCGAACCACTCCTGCATGCGGCCGAAGCCTGCTCGATGCACCGGCCGGCGCAAGTTGGCGACTACACCGACTTCTATGTCGGCATCCACCACGCGACCAACGTCGGCAAGCAGTTTCGACCCGACAGCCCGTTGCTGCCGAATTACAAGCATGTCCCAATCGGCTATCATGGCCGCGCGTCGTCGGTCTGCGCCTCCGGCGTCCCGGTGCGCCGGCCGAACGGGCAGCGCAAGGCGCCCGATGCCGAAGCGCCGTCGTTCGGACCGTCGCTGCGGCTCGACTACGAGCTGGAGCTTGGCATCTGGATCGGACCAGGCAACCGGCTCGGCGAGCCGATTTCAATCGGCGAGGCGGACGCGCACATCGCCGGCTACTGCCTGCTCAACGATTGGTCCGCGCGCGACATTCAGGCTTGGGAATATCAGCCGCTCGGCCCGTTCCTGTCGAAGAATTTCGCAACCACGATCTCGCCCTGGATGATCATGCCGGAAGCGCTGGCCCCGTTCCGCGTGGCGCAATCGGCGCGTCCATCTGGCGATCCGACCCCCCTGCCCTATCTGCTCGATCCCGACGATCAGCGCGACGGCGCGCTCGATCTGGAGCTCGAAGTTCTGCTGCTGACGGCGGCCACGCGGCAGAAGGGATTGCCGCCGCATCGCGTCGCGGTGTCGAACACCCGCCACATGTATTGGACCGTCGCGCAACTCATCGCCCACCACACCAGCGGCGGGTGCAGTCTTGCCGCCGGCGACCTGTTTGGCTCGGGTACGATTTCAGGCCCGACCGCAGACAGCCTCGGCAGCTTGCTCGAAACCACCGAAGGCGGCCGCAAGCCGCTCGAGCTTCCATCGGGCGAATCCCGCAGGTTCCTCGAGGACGGCGACGAGGCGATCATGCGGGCGCACGCGCGCCGCGACGGCTTTGCTTCCATCGGCTTCGGCGAGTGCCGCGCCGGCGTAGAGGCCGCCCGGCCGCAAACCAGTGCGTCATCCTGACGTTGCGGGAGCATGCCGCCAATGCGGCGGCCCGCAACTCACGAGCTGGAAGGGTTGGCGACGGTGGCGCGCGGATTGCGCAAGACCATGCAGGCTCCGCCGGCCCGACGGATGCGATTGCACAGCCCGTCGGCGCTCGCGCGCGAGGCGGCGGAAATCCGCACCTGATAGAATGCGCGGGTGCCGCGGCTGCGCAGCGTCGATGCCAGAATGCTAGGATCGTAACCCGACAGCAGCCCGGCATAACGCTGCACCACGTTGGCGAATGCCGACAACGCCCGATCACGCGAAAAACCGGCGCTCAGCTGTACGCCCCACAGCTGCGAGTTCGCCGCCGTGACGCGGCGCTCGAGCTCATCGACAAAGGGATTGGGGGCGCGTTTGAGCATCGCCATGAGCTCGCGGCAGCCTGCCGCAGGCCGCATTTGGGCGCCGGCGACGGCGCCGGGTGTGGCCCAATCATCGACCGACCGGCCGGTGATCGCCGCGACGTAGCCGCGGGTTTCCGCCGGCATGTATCCGGAACCGGCGAGCCAGTCGCGAACGCGCTGCGGCCCGGCGTTGTAGGCGGCGGCCGCCAGTCCCAGGTTGCCAAACTCCGCCCGCAGCTCGCGCAGAAATTCCGCAGACTTCGGCAACGCCTGGACCGGATCGAAAGGATCAAGCAGGCGCCGCTCCGCCGCCGTGCCCGGCATGAACTGGGCTATGCCCTGCGCGCGTTGCCCGCTGCGCGTCACCGGTCCGACCGCGTCCGCGCGGAAGCGACTCTCCTGCCATATCACGCGGGCGAAGAATTCGAGCGGCAAGGCATTCGCGCGCGCGGCGGATTCGATCATGAGACACATCGATTCCGACGCGCTCGAGGGTGCGCCCGTCGGCGCCGGCTTATTGCCGCTGTCGGCCGGGTCGGCGCGGTTGCTCGGGCTTTCGGTTCGCACGGCGTCGGGACCGTCGAGCCCAGCCTCGGCGCCACCCTCCTGCGCCGCAGCCGGTCCCACCAGCGCGATCAGCAGCAGGCACGCAACACTCGTCTTGAACGGAACCGGACCGGCCATGCCGCCGCTACCTAGGACCACATCATCGGAAACTGCGATTTTTGCGTCGCCACGCTCGGCCAGATCTTGCGTCGACCCCAACTTGCGCCATGGCGGCAGCCGTTACGCCGCACAGTATGGTTCGGCACACGCGACGTGAGAAGCCTGCATTTCACGCTCGAGCAGCAAACCGCCGAGCAATGGATTTCGTTCCCCTCAGGCGCTCGATCCTATGCGGGGTAGCTAAACGCAATTCTGTGCGCGACCGGAGACAGGTAACGGTCGGCGGCTATAAACGGGGCAGACCGTATGCAAGCGCTTCCGCCGCCCACCGCGGAGCTGGCTTGTCCGAGTTGTCCGACGTTATTGTCCGCACATGGGAGGCCCGCGCATGCTGATCACGAACGTAAGAGCGCACCACATCCGAATTCCTTACGACGCCGGGGTGGCGAGCTTCAGACAGGGAGCCTCCGCCATTGCGGCGCTCGACATGGTTCTCGTCGAGGTCTCAACCGACGCGGGACTGACGGGCTGGGGCGACGCTTTCGCCTATGTGTGCCCGCGCTCGGCGGCTACCGCCGTCGAGGAGATGATCGCACCGCAGGCGCAAGGTCGCGAGGCACCGGATGCGGACGCGATCCCGGCATTCATGGAGGAGATCCAGCGCAACCTGCACCTGTTCGGCCGTTACGGCATCACGATGTTCGCGATCTCGGCGCTCGACATCGCGTTGTGGGACCTTGCCGCCAAGGCAAGAGGCGAGCCGCTGCATCGAGTCATCGGTGAGCGCAAGCGCGCGCGCATTCCGGCTTATGCCAGCCTGCTGCGCATCGGCAAGCCGGAGCTGGTCGCGGGCGAATGCGAGACCGCGCGGCGGCGCGGCTACCCTGCGATCAAGCTGCACGAAACGACCGTGCCGGCCGTGAGCGCGGCGCGCGAGGCGATCGGCCCCGGCGTCCCCCTGATGGTCGACCTGAACTGCCCGATGGACGAGCGCGCTGCAATCGCGTTTGCTCATGCGTGCCGCGTAGCCGCGCCCTTGTTTCTCGAGGAGCCGGTCTGGCCGCCGGAGGATTTCGCGGCCCTCGCCAGGGTTCGCGCGGCCGGCGGGCTTGCGATTGCGGCTGGGGAGAATGCCTGCACGCTCTATCAATTTCGCCAGATGATGACCGAGGGAGCCGTGACCTATGCGCAGCCCTCCGTCACCAAGGTCGGTGGGATCACCGAGTATCTGAGGGTCGCTGCGCTGGCCGACGATATGGGCGTAAAGCTTGCGCCCCACTCCCCCTATTACGGCCCCGGCTTTCTGGCCACGCTGCAGCTCATGTCGCTTCGCGATGAGGGCTTCGTCGAAGTCTTTTACATGAACCGTCCCGCGTGCCTTTGGCGCGGCCGCGTAGATGCCGACGCGAGCGGAACCGTCGCGGTGCCGGACGGGCCCGGACTCGGCTACGAGCCCGACAAAGAGGTAATGGAGCAATATCGCGTGTCGTGACCGGCATCGCGGCAAGCCGCAGCACGGCGCGGCTGCCGGGCAGGATCGAGCTTCCATCGAGCAGGCCGGGTTAGGTCAGACAGCCGTGGCGGCTCGCACGTAGAAGCGCGAGCCCTCCACCGCCTCGAGCGCGCGCTGGAGCAAGGGTTGATCCCGATCCAGCACCACCACTTGCGCGTCGGACGGCAACAGACCGGCGGCACAAAGCCGGCCAACCAAGCCGTTCGTTTCACTGCCGTCCGTGATCAACCCGAGCACGAGCAGCGAGCCGCTCGAATGGCGAAGGTGCTTGCAGGCGAGCAGCGCGGCGAGAACGTTGCGCTCATGCCGCAGGGCAGCGATCAGGGGTTCCAGCTCGCTGTGCGCCATATCGTGCGGAGCCAATCGATCGAGCCCGGTCGGGGTGTTGCGCTCGGACACTGCGATCGCCGTCTGCGTGGCATGGCGCGTCGCGCGCGCCTCGTAACGCTTTGCCTCGGCAAACCGGTTCCGCGTATGGCAGTGGCGGACGAGCAACGCGCAGGCCTCGGGCACGAGGCTGTTGTCAAGCTCCATCGAGCGCTCGACCAGCGCGGCACCGGCGTCATCGCCGCGCGCAAGCAGCGTCCGTCCGGCGGCGAGGGCCGCCCGCGCATGATGATTGTCCATTGCGGCTGCTGCCTGGTACGTCGCGAGCGCCTCGGCGTCTCTACCCAATTTCTCCAATATTGTGGCGCGTTCGAAGGTCTCCTCGGCCGTGAGGGTGGCCTGCGCGTCGAGCTCGGCCAAGCGGCGATGCGCGCCGCGGATCTCGACATGGCGCTTGCGCCAGGTGTCGCAGTAGTTCCTCTGCCACTCGTCGTCGAGTTGACCAGCGATTGCATGCAGCCGGGAGCCCACGTACACCTCCCCTGCGGTGCGGTCAGGGCGCCCCGGCACACGTGGCACCTCTGCCAAGGCCTCCAGGCGGTCGCGCAAGGAGGGGTGCGTGTCGTGCGAAGCGGTCGAGCCCTCGAGCATGGTCGCGAGCAGTTCTGCGCGAAAACCGTCGTTTGCCGAGAGGGCGAGCCCGGCAGCCATCCGCGAAAAGGGGGACGGCGGCTGCTCCTCAAACCCGATGCCATCGAACACCGCCGGCCAGAATTCTTTCTCCAGCAGGTAGGCGCCGATCTCGATGGCCACCAGGCTGTCCGCGGCGGTGCGACTGCCCGCCGCCGCCGCCCCACAACGGTCGGCGAGGAACTCCTGGTCGCGCGCAATCGCGGCGGAACGTGCCTCCAGCCGAGGTACGTAGGTCGCGAGAATCCACCTGACGAAAATCGGAACGCTCCCGCGCCGTTCCAGGGTGGCCGCGAGTCGCATCCAGGAGAGGCGCGTCCGATATAGCCAGCCGGCGACGCGGCCATGAGCGTGGAAAACGTGCGCCAGCTCGTGCGCGACGACGGCTCGCAGTTGCTCCGGAGACAACGACACCAGCAGCGGGTAGCCGATCACCAGCGTGTTGCGCGGCCAAAATACCGCGACCCGCGGCACCTGTCGGACACCGGCATTGAAGGCATCGTCGATGATGGTCCGATCAATCCGCGGCGATCCAAGCGACTGCCTTATGTCCTCGATCAGAGCACTGAGCGCTGGCGCGTCGCGCGCGGTCACCTCGATCCCATACGGCTCTGGAAAGCGGAACAGCAACGAGCGGATGGCGGCGAACGTCAATCCCAGCAACGGCAGCCCGACAAACACGGCGAGGAGTGCCACAACCGGCTGGCGCGCAAGCAGGCCCCAAGCCAGGAATGCAATGGGACCGATGAAGAACAGGATCGAGGCGAGGAGGTAGACGTAGCCTTCGATGACCAGGAGCACCAGCCCGAGCGTGTCCGCGGTCCTCCGCGCACGCGGATGAGTCATCCTGGGAGCCGTCGCTTTCACCGCGCCCCCCGGGCTGCCGATGCCGCCAGTGCCTCCAGACCTCGCAAGGCTTCCGCGTGCAGTTCGGGGCTGAGCCACCGCATCTCGATTGCCGCCCGGTAGCTCTGCGCCGCCGGCCCGTGCCGGCCTAGCGCGCTGAGCGCGTGTCCGCGATTCACAGCGGCAGCGGGGAACTCTGGTGTGAACTTCAGCGCCTGCTCACAGTCGACGACCGCTTCCTCATAGTCGCCTTTCCGGAAGCGGGCGTAGCCTCGGCTCGAGTAGGCGTCGGCGTAGTCCTCCCGCTGGGCAATAGCCTTGTCGAAGTGCGCAATTGCGCGATCGAACTCGCCGCGTCGTTCCAGCGCCGTGCCCAAACCGCAATGTACCGTCGGGTTCTCGGGATCGAGGACAAGCGCCTTGCCGAGCGCGTCGATCGCCGCGTCGAGTTCCCCCCGGCGCAAATAATGCAGCCCCCGGTTCAAGTGTGGATCGGCATAATCGGGGTTGAGCTCGAGTGCTCGTCTCCAATCCGCAGCTGCACGTTCGGCGTCGTCCATCCGCGACCACGCGACGGCACGCAGGTTGTAGAGCTCCGGATCGGAAGGCGCGAGCGCGAGCGCGCTATCGAGATAGCTCACCGCTTTGGGCGCGAAGTTGTCGTTGTGCAGGAACAGCATCGCCATCTGCTTGAAGCCGTGCGCCTCGTTCCATAGGCGGAAAAGCAGAAAGGACATCGGCACCGAAAGGATGCCGCCCGCAATGCCTCCGACCACCGCGGCCGCAGCGATCGTATCGGTTCCACCGAATACGCGTCGGTCAACCAACGTGGCGATAACCGCGCCGAGCATCCCTGACGCCAGCGCCGCCACCATCCAACCCTCCTCCTGTTTGACGTAGTGCGGGTTGAGGGCACCCTTCATCATGCCGACGAAGAACCCGCTGCCGATGGTCAGGCCATATGCCAGCCATGGCGACGTGAAGCCCGCGCTGAACACCGCCAGGCACGCCAGCAACGCCGCCCAGAAGAACGTGAATCTGGCCGGCCATACAACGGGCTTACCGAGCATCCGGCTGGCCGGGCTCAGACCACCGAACAGGACCAGGCCCGTAACTAGGTAGAGTGCGAAAGCCGTAGTGGAGCTGCGAATTTCGGCGCTGAACGTGACGGCAGCAAAGGCGCCCGCCGCGATCCCCACCAGCGACAACCAGATCGCGCCGGCCAGCTTCGAGCCGCCGTAGACGAGGTCCGGTTCGAGTAGCGCGGCGGTCCCCTCGATTTCCTCGTCATCGACGAAGACCGTAAGATCGTTCATCCACTCGGTCGGATCCTTTATGCGCACGCGTAGCCCCCTGGCGCGTGCCGGGAGGGCATGGCCGTAGCCCTCGGGCGCGCGTTCGCAAAAAGTATATCGCCCTATTTTTCAGGAAGCTCTAAGGCAATTGCCGGCCTCTGCATTCTCTGAGCCAATGCATCGTCAACGGTGAATTGTGCGTGGTAGATTGCGCCATAGGTGCCCTCAAATGGCGGAACGTCGCGCCCAATGCAGTGTCCCGCCGCTCGAGCGCGGGAAGCGGCGTCCGCTGCGGCTGCATGGTTAATGCTCGCATTCGCGAGTTTACTCGCTGTTGATCGTGCTACCGACAATGATTGGCATTGTTGGATCAAAAACGACAGACTTCCAGCGGCTCGGTACGGGCTTCGTTTCCTCGCAAACGCCGCTCTTCCTGGTCAACCAGGCCGAGCCACCAGTTCTTGTTCGAGTGCAAACTTTGGCGCCGCCCGCGACGGGCGGCGCCCACACGAAAGGCGATCCATGACCGACGCCGCGGGCTATCGCGAGAACGCCGAACTCTGCGCCGCATTCGCCGAAAGATCGCGTTCGCCGAAAGATCGCGCCGTATGGCTGCTCGTGAGCAGCGCATGGCTCGAGCTCGCCCTGGTGCGGGATATGCCGTCCGCCGAACGCCCGTCCGATGGATCCAACGCCCTTTCTGGCAGTCGGGCGGACGTTGACCGCAGTTAGAGAACGAAGCGCTGTTTGATTTTGATTGGACACGGCCGTGTAGCCGTTGATCAGTGCTCGGGTGCGATCATGTTTGTGATGCACCGATCGCGGCCGCCCCCGCTTGCGCGATGCGACCCCTCCCGTTGCCGCGTGGCATCAACCGCCGGTACTGCTCGACATAATCCTCCGCCATTCGGCGGGACGTGAACCGTTGCTCGAATGCGGTTCGGACCCGACGACGATCGAGGGCGTCCAGGCGCTTGAGCGCCTCAACGGCTTCGGCATTGCCGTCCACGATGAACCCGGTGACGCCGTCATCGACGACCTCCGGCACGGAACCACGCCGGAATGCGATCACCGGAGTGCCGCAAGCCATCGCTTCGATCATGACCAGGCCGAAGGGCTCCGGCCAGTCGATCGGGAACAGCAAAGCTGCGGCCTGCTCGAGGAACGCCTGTTTCGCGCGTTCGTCGACCTCTCCGACAAGTTGGATTCGGTCGCCGTCGACCAGCGGCTCCAATCGCTCCTTGAAATAACGCCTCTCGGCGCGCGGCACCTTCGCGGCAATACGAAGCGGCATGTCGATCGCCCGGGCAATCTCGATGGCTGCCTCGGGACCCTTGTCGGGCGTGAGCCGCCCCAGAAAGGCAAGATACGTCCCGCGCTCAAACCGCGGGCGCAGCGAATCCGGCGGAAGGCCGTGATATACGGTGGCGAGCCAGTTCGCCTCGGGAGACGGCCTGCGCTGGTCGTCTGAGATCGAGACAAATGCCGCGTCCGCAAAGCTCGCCATCACCCCGGGCACGCCTGGCGTGTCGATACGATTGTGCAGCGTGGTCAAAAACGGCACGCCCAGTCGCCCAAGCAGCGGCAGGTGCACCCAGTCCACGTGGCAGTGGATTACGTCGAAGTTCGTCGCTTCGCGCGCCACCGCCTCCAGTAGTGCCGCCTGCGCGACCGCGGGGTCCGCACGCGGACGCGAGAGCCGGAGTGCACGAGGCCATGCCGGAACCAGGGTCGCGCGCGTGACCGAGTCGCCGCTCGCGAACAGCGTGACGTCATGCCCTAGCTCGATCAGCTCGTCGATCAGCCACGCGACCACGCGCTCGGTCCCGCCGTAGAGCTTCGGCGGTACGCTTTCGGCAAGCGGAGCGACTTGGGCGATTTGCATGAGCGCGGTTCCGATCACGAGCGCATGGCGAGCGCATGGCAATGCCGATCGATGTCGAACATGCCAATGCCGCGCCGCCGCCGCCCCTATTGTCGAAGATCAACTTCGACTCCGTTTTCTTAACAACGTTGTGTTTCAACGGTTCCCGGGCCGCGCGCATGCGCCAGCGCAAACCGAGGCCTTCCGTCCGTTAAGCTGTTGGTTGACGGTGCCCGCTGTCGAAGCAGTGAGGCGCGCTCGTCACGCCGTTCGGCTCTGCGCCGACCGCACGCGGGGTCGCTAGCGCGGTGCTGGCGTCCCCTGTGGCGTAAGGGCGAACAGCGCGGCGACATTTCCGCCAAGCACCGCGTCCTTCTCGGCCGCGGTCAGGAAGCGGGAGTGCGCACGGACGTAGTCGACGCACTGCCGGTAGGTGCAGAAACGCTCGACGTTCGGCATGTCGGAGCCCCATACGAGCTTCGAGGCGCCGAACAGGTCGCGCATGCCGCGGATCAGCTCCTGTGCCTCGACGAAGGGATACTCCCAGACGCCTCCCCAGGTGATCGGGAACATGATCTCGATCAAAAGGTTATCGCGCCGGTACGCGGCCAAAAACTTCGGGCGGGAAGTCCCATTTGCCGCTGGCGCCGAAGTGCGCGACCGGCGGGCCCATCACCAGCACGAAGCGCAGCGCCGGGTAGCGTTGCATCAGCCGGTCGAGCGCGAGCAGGTTGCCGATGTAGCCCGTCCGGTCGTAGCTCGGCGTCGCCGAGAGCTCGACGAAGACCGGCAGGTTGCGCCCTGCGATCGCTTCCCAGAATGGCGCGAATGCCGCGTGATCGACGTTGCGTGCATAGCCGTGCCGTGAAAAGTCCTGCGAGTAGTAAAGGCCCTTGAGGCCGAGCGCCGAGGCGCGCTCGATCTCGGCCAGCATGTCGGCATCGTCGGCGACCGCTTCGTCGACATGCATCAGCCCGGTGAACTGCTCCGGATATTGGCTCTGTGCGAAGGCGTTGTAGTCGTTCATCGCGCCGTAGCCGCCGCCGGCCTGCAGGATGCAATGGTCGACACCGGCGTAGATCATCTGCGCCAGCATGAATTCAGGCGGCGACTTCGATCGTCTGCATGCCGACCGGCATGTACTGGATGGCGTACTCGTCGCCCTCGTAGGTGAATTCGAGGCGCCCAAAGCGGCCGACGCGGAAATCGACGTCGGCAAGCCCGGCCCAGGTGTTGTCGTCGGGGCGGAACAGCATCGTGGGCGCCACCTGCTGGCCGTCGCGCACGCGGAACGTCTTGGCCGCCGGGCGGGTAACGTTCTTCTGGATGTACCTGAGGTGGATCGCGTTGGAAGGATGGCCACAGGCGCCGTGCCAGTCCTGGAACACGTGAGCGTGGCAGTCGATGATCATCGGCAAGGCTCCTAACCTCTCCCGGCACGCGGCAAGAGAGCTTGCTTCGGACTTGATCCGAGGTCGGGTCGTCGAGCGTGAGTGGGACGATCCGGCTGAGGAGCGTCCCCGTCGGCATGGTTTGCGGGCAGGCCCCCTCGCCCGCCCGCTCTTCGCTCAGCGCGGGCGACCTCTCCCGCTCGCGGGGAGAGGTGAGCAAGCCCCGCGTCCGTCGCCCTCACGCGGCTCCCAGCTTCTCCATGTGGTGCTTGAAGAGCCGCTCGACCTCGCCGTTGGCGATCAGGAAGGCGGCCCAGAAGTCGAGGAAGTTCTTCCATTCCTGGTCGCCGTAACGGATCGTCCAGGTGTTCGGCCGGCGGTCGAGCGGATTGGCCGGATCGACCACCACCGCCCAGCTCTCGTTGCGTTTGGCGAGCAACAGCACGTCGCTGTCGCCCGAGATCCATACGTCCGCCCGCTTGGCGCGCACCGGCTCGGCCCCGAGCGACACCTGGCCGGTCGTCGTGATCACCTTCGGCTTGGCCGGGAACAACAGTGGGATGCGCGGCTCCTCGCTCGCGCCGGCGGTGACCGAGAAAGTGACGTTCGGGTCGTTGAGATCGGACGCCTTCTTGAACCGCTCCGCATTGTCCTTGTGCACGAGCAGCAGGCTGCCTTTCGAATACAACGGACCGATGTAGTTCACCACCAGCGCCCGCTGCACCAGATAGACCAACGAGGAGCCGAACAGGTCATAGTCGCCGCGGCGCAAGCCGACGGTCGCATTGGCGAAGGTGACCTCCTTCCATTCGAGCTTGATCTGGATCTCCTTCGCCAGCATGTCGACGACGTCCTTGTAGATGCCGCCGAGCTCGCCGGTCTTGGCATCCTTGTAGAACCACGGACCGGTCTGCGCGTATCCGACGCGGAGCACCCCTTCCTTGCGGATCTTGGCGAGCACCGAATCCTCGCGAATGCTGGTCTCGAGCATCTGTGCGAGCGCCGCTTGCGGCGCCGCCGCGCTCCCGACCGCGCCGGCGCCGGCCACCGCGCCAAGCATGGCTGCCTGCTTCAGGAACTCTCGCTTGCCGTCGTTGACGCTCTCGCTCATGGACCCCTCCCTCGGTTGGGCTGATTTGAACCGCTTCCTGGGCCAAGCTTGTTTGCGGAAGGGGATCGGGGTCAAGCCCGGCGTGCCGAGGCGCGGGTGATCCAAGGTTGTCGACGACCCTTACGCACGCCTTTCCGGCGCGCGTCCCCGCGACGCGGCGGGGCGCCCCCGCGGATTTCGCCACGTGCGCAATCCGAGCTACAAGCCGTTATGCCCGAGATTCCCCGCATGCCCGAGATTCCCCGCATTCGAGTTTCCGGCATCCACAAGCGCTTCGGCACCCTCGAGGTATTGCGTGGGGTCTCTTTCGACGTCGAGCGCGGCAGCGTGGTGAGCGTGATCGGCGCCAGCGGATCCGGCAAGAGCACGCTGCTGCGCTGCATCAACTATCTCGAGGCGCCGTCGGCCGGCGAGATCTACATCGAGGGGGAGCCGCTCGGGGCCCGCGTCGACGAGCGCGGGAGGCGCCGCCCGCGCTCGCTGGCCGAGATCAACGCCATGCGTCGCGAGCTCGGCGTGGTGTTTCAGCAGTTCAACCTGTGGCCCCACATGACCGTGCTCGGCAACGTCATCGAGGCGCCGATCCGCGTACGCAAGCTGCCGCGCCGGGAAGCGGTCGCCCTCGGCGAGGAGTGCCTGCGCCGCGTGCGGCTGATCGACAAGGTCTCCGAATACCCCGCCCGCCTGTCCGGCGGGCAGCAGCAGCGCGCCGCGATTGCGCGCGCGCTCGCGATGCGGCCGAAGGCGCTGCTGTTCGACGAGCCGACGTCCTCGCTCGATCCGGAGCTCACCGACGAGGTGCTGGGCGTGATGCGCGAGCTCGCCGCCGACGGCACCACCATGATCGTGGCGACGCACGAGATGGGGTTTGCGCGCGAGGTGTCGGATCGGGTGATCTTCCTGCATGACGGCCTGATCGAGGAGCAGGGGCCGCCGGGCGAGCTGTTCGGGGCGCCGCGATCCCAGCGGCTCGGCCAGTTTCTGTCGAAGTATCGTCGATAGGCCGTCGCCTTGCCGGAGGCTTTGAAGCAGGCGTTCGACCTCTCCCTGTTCTGGGAGTATCGCGCGATCCTGCTACAGGGATTGCTCTTCAACGCGATGGTATTCGCCTGCGCGGCGGCAGTCGCGCTCTCGGTAGGGCTTGGCGCCGCGCTGCTGCGCGTCAATCGCTGGTTCCCCGCGCGCTGGCTCGGAACGCTGCACGTCGAGGTGTTCCGCAACGCGCCCGACTACATCATGCTGGTGTGGGTGCATTTCGTCCTCCCCCTGCTGATCTCCAAGCTGATCGGGCGGCGGGTCGAGTTCCATCCGTTCCTCTCGGCGGTGATCGCGCTCGGCTTCGTCTATTCGGGCTACTTCGCCGAAACCTTCCGGGCCGGCATTCAGGCAATCCCGCGCGGCAATCTCGACGCCGGCCGCGCCTTCGGCATGTCGGAGGCGATGATCCTGTGGCGCATCACGCTCCCGCAGGTCGTCCGCCGCATGCTCCCGGAGGCGCTCAACCAGTTCGTCTCGCTGTTCAAGGCGACCACCATCGTTTCGCTGATCGCCGTCCCGGACCTGATGTACAACGTCTCGATGGTGACGCAGCAGGAGATGCGGCCGCTGCCGCTCTACACCGGCGCGGCGCTCACCTACTTCCTGATCATCTTCGTGCTGGCGAGCGGCGTGCGCGCCTTCAGCGAACGCTGGCGCCGCAAGATCCTGGCCTGAGGGGCGCTGCGCATGGGCAATTGGGAGCGCCTGGTCTGGAACCAACGCGACGTGCTGCTCGCCGGCCTTGCGGTCACGGTCGAGGTCTGCCTCATCGCTTTCGTGGCGGCGATCGTCGGCGGCTTGATCCTTTGCCTGGCGCGGATCTACGTCGCGCCGCTCCGCCCGCTGGCGATCGTGCTGATCGAGTTCTTCCGCGACACGCCGATCTACGTGCAGCTGATCTGGGTGGCCTATGCCTGGCCGGAGCTGTTCGGATTTCCGAACAGCTTCTACACCGCCGGCTGGCTCGCGCTCGCGTTGCAGTCGAGCGGTTATCTGGCGGAGACCTTCCGCACCGGCATCGAGGGCGTCCCACGCGGTCAGCGCGAAGCTGCGTTCGCGGTCGGCATGTCGCCGCTACAGACCCTTGCCCGCATCGTGATGCCGCAGGTCGCGCTCTCGACCGCGCCCTCGATCGTCAACCAGTTCACCGTGATCGTGAAATCGTCGACCCTGATCTCGGTGATCACGGTGCCGGACCTGATGTCGCAGTCGCAGCGGCTGGTGAACGTGTGGTACGAGCCGATCGAGATTCTCACCGCGACCGCGGCGCTCTACATCCTGTTCGTGTTCCTGGTCTCGCTTTCCGGCAAGCTGCTCGCCGACGCCTTGCGCCGCCGCTACGGGCTCGCGGCGTCTTGACGGAGCGGGCTCGAGCCCAAAGCATCGCGCGGCGATTTCGGCGCCGGGCAGACCTCGCGCTCGCCGAAGCGCGCCTGGGCGAACGACATTCGGATCGACTTCGACTCGTCCTTGCGGCGCTTCAGGTCTTGTCGACCGAACCCGTTGCGCGATCCATCCACATTTTCTCCGCCTGGGTCGGAGCCGACAGGGGTCTCGCCTGGACGGTGGCGGCGAGGGTGAGAGTCGTGCTGGCGGCAACGATCGCTGCGATCAGCGTGTTCGCAATCCGGGCAAGCATTTTGACGCTCCTGCATTTGTTGTGCGCGGAGGAGGCGCTGCGCCTCAGTCGCGCCTCGAAGCATAGGACGTGTCGAGCTGGCCCTAGGTGAGCGCGGTCACAAGATGCCGCAAGTTTTTTTCGGCCACATCGGGCGGTGCGCCGCGCCTCCCGCCTCCGCCATGGCGCGCCTGGTCGCGCGGCAACGGCCTCGGCGGAGATCAATGGGTATGGGGTGGCGCGACCGGTCCTGGATTTTGTCGGCGCCCATTCGGGCCGCGTGCATCCGAGCCGTCGGAACGTTACAATGGTACTCGGCGTTTGGGGATGTGGAGCTCGCCCTGCCGTTTGGGCTGCTCGGCTCGTGGGAGTTCTTGGTCATGCGCTGGGATGATTTCCGTCGGAGCGACAACATCGAGGATCGGCGCGGTTCCGGAGGCGGGTTCGGTTTTCCGAGGCGCGCGGGGGGGATCGGCATTGGCACGGTGGTTGTGCTGGGCTTGCTCGGCTGGGCCTTTGGCATCGATCCACGCATTCTGATCGGCGGCGCCGAGATCCTGACCGGCGGCGGTCCCGGGTACCAAGCACCGACCCAGCAGCCGCGCGCTCCGACCGGCGCTCCGGCCGACCAGCTCGGCCAGTTCGTCGCGGCGGTGCTGGGCGACACCGAGGATCGCTGGAAGGCGATCTTTCAAGCCAGCGGCAGACGCTACGAGGAACCGCGCCTCGTCATTTTCTCGCAGGTCACCCGGTCGCAGTGCGGAACGGCGCAGGCGGCCATGGGCCCGTTCTATTGCCCGCTCGACCGGACCGTCTACCTCGATACTTCGTTTTTCCGCGAGTTGGAGCAGCGCTTTGGAGGGTGCAGCGGCAAGGCCTGTCAATTTGCCCAGGCCTACGTGATTTCCCACGAAATCGGCCACCACGTGCAAAATCTGCTCGGCATCCTGGAAAAAGTGCGAGAGCTGCAGCAAGGCACGGACCGGACGGAGGCCAACCAGCTGCAGGTCAGGGTCGAACTGCAAGCCGACTGCCTGGCCGGCGTCTGGGCCCATCACGCGCAGCAGAAGTGGAACTTCATCGAGCCCGGCGACGTCGAGGCTGCGATGCAGACCGCCTCCGCCATCGGCGACGACAAGCTGCAGAAGCGCTCGCAAGGATACGTAGTGCCGGACGCCTTCACCCACGGCTCATCCGAGCAGCGGGTTCGGTGGTTCACAAAAGGATTGAAGGAAGGTTCGGTGTCGGGTTGCAACACCTTCGGCGCGGCGCAGATCTGAGTCCTTAGGCGGAGCAAACGAGCCGACCTGGAGATTCCATCGTGGTGTCGCGACGACAACACCACGATGGGGTCCACTTAGTCGCCGGTCCGCGGGCTGGTCTCGATACCGACCCGGTGGCTGGACGTGGTAGCGATCCGGGGGCTGGTCTCGATTTCGCGCACCTTCTTCCAAGCGCCAATCGCCTTGGTGAGGGTTGGGGCGCGGGCGGCGACCTTCACGCGGGGCTCGATGCGCGCCTGGGCAAGCGTCCGGCCCGCGCCGTAGTCGCGCTCGATCTCGACGAATTCCTCGGCCAGTTCGTAGCAGACGTGCAGCCGGCGGGTCGGGATCGTCCACCTGGCATTGGCTTCGTCGCAGCTGCGCATCTCGACCACAATCGAGGCGGGCCAGGCGAAACGATCGGCGATCTGCTCGATGACCGTCTCCAGAAACCGCGAGGCCTTGAAGATGCGGGCGTACGTCGCGAGCTTGCCCTTGGCCTCCCCGTAGATCACCTCGACCTGCGGCTTGGGTTGATCGGCCTTGCGCATGTGCGGCGAGAGCGCCCGATCCCACGACCGCGATGCGGTGTCGTAGTCCCAGCCGCAGCTTCGGCGGCGGTCCTGCGGCAGCTCGGTCTCGTCGGCCAGATCTTTGAACCGCGCGGGGTCGGAGCCGTACATCAGGCAGACGATCTGATAAGCGCGCTGCTCGTCGAGGCCATGGCGCTCGTAATACTGGGGCGCATCGCCGGCTTTGCGGTCGCGCTGGGCGCTCAGGAACAGACCCTTGGCGGCTTCGACCAGCACGCGGCGGGCGAAGTCGGCGCCGCACTTGAGCACGCCGATGGTGGCGTAGGCGTCCGCCACGTCCTCTTCCCGCGCCAGAACCATCAGATCCAACTCGGACACGAGCGCGTGGCCCAGCTCGTGGGCGGTGACGAACAGCATATTGGCGAAGACGAACTCGGCGCGTGCCCGCCGCTGCTCGGAGGTCAGGCGTCGCGAACGGTCGGTGGCGACTTCGTCGATGCCGGCCTGGAAGATTTCCGCAATCCTGGACGAACCTTCAGGCTGCAGGTGCGCGGCGCCGCATTCGAACGGTGCGGGCGTCTTCGGCTGCACGGGGGCGGCTGACGCTGATGCGGCGAAGCCGATCCATCCCATCATCACCAGCGGCAGCACATTCTTATGCCAGCCGGCGCGGCGTGCGGAGGAGAAGTTGACTGTAGCCATTGTCGCGCCCCGTGCTTTCAACGAGGCCAACATGGCGGCTTAAGCGCACACGCAATGTGATGCGCATTACAAACTGCGCGAAGTTTTTTGCAAACGGCTGCACTAAATTGCCGGACACGCGATGCAAAGCCGCGCAGGTGTGAAATACCTCACAGGATTCGCGGCTCGAAAGGAACACGACCTCGAAGAAGTCGTCGCGATGCCGCGTTCTCCTTGTGGTGCTTCAAGCGAAAAGAGACGCGCTGGACTGTGACCGCGGTCACACCGGAATCGATCACGCGGTGTGATCATGTCTTCAGCCGGAAACGGAAAACATGGAGCACACCGTGACGAATCAAGGAAAGCTCGGTCGCCGGCGAATCGCAGTCATCGTGGCACTGGGAGCGATTGCATTGACATTGTTTTGGGCCACGGACCGGTCGCTGCCGTCCGATGACCTGATAAACCGTCCCTACGGCCCGGTCCTGTGCGGACCCACTACGACTGCGGCGTGCGACTATCGCATCTAGCGATAGACGGACGTCTGCTGCCTGGGCGATGCGCCGCCCTCGGAGGCGACGCGCCTCGTCGCGCGGCAGCTTTGCACAGCGGTTGACCCGTACTGGACACGCAAACCTTGCATCCGATTTTTGAGTTGGCCGCGGTGCAGCCTTACCCAGCGGGCTACGCGCGAATGCGCTTTGCGCCCTGGCGAAACAGGGCCGCGCCCGCCGGGTCGAACTGCATCGCGGTGAGCAGGTCCTCGACGCCATAGCGCGGCAGCGCCTTGCGGATGGTGGCGAGATAGCCGCGCGCCTCCTCTATTCGACCAGCCAGTGCCAGGCTATAGGCGGCGATTCCCAGATATGCGCATGCGCGTTGGGGCGCGCCGCGGCCTTGATCGCCCACTCCGCAGCCTGGTCGAACTCCTTGAGGCGAACCAGAGCCATCGCGCGGGCGCCCAGCATGCCGAACAGCAACGGATCGAACGGACTGAGGTGACGCGAGTGGTCGGACGCCTCGATGGCGGCGCGCGCGTCGCCGGCCTGCGACTGGACAAACGCCAGCGTGTAGTGCGCGAGCGCGAAGTTCGGACTGAGATCGATCGCCTGCTCGAGCTCGACGATCGACTGGTCATGGCTGCCGCGCAACCACAGCGCCCTGCCCATGGCCCAGTGTGCCGCCGGATCCCGATCGTCGGCCATCAGGCTTTGCCCGGCGGTCGCAAACGCCCGGTCGACCCCCTGCGCCCGCTTGGCCCAGCCTTGGAAGGCGCTCTGGAAGTGCGTGAAGGACAGACCCGCGTAGGCGCGCGCGAACGTGGGGTCGAGGCGCACGGCGGTCTCGAAGAAATGCCGGGCCCGCTGGTTGTCGGTCTTGTTGAACCGGTACATGTGCCACAGGCCGCGGTGATGGGCCTCCCAAGCGTCCAGCGAATTCGGCGGCCGCAGGATGGCCCGATTGCGCTCGATGGTCTCGATCTCATTGGCGATCGACGCGACGATCCTGTTGCCGATCTCGTCGAGCGCGATCAAAGCGTCGTCGACCGTTTGATTGAAGATTTCCGCCCAAACGATGCGGGCGGTCCGCGTCTCAACGAGCTCGACCGTTATGGTCAGGCGGTTGCCTTGCCGATGCAGTGATCCGCTGACGACGTAGTCGACGTTCAGCATTCGGCCGGCTTCCTCCGAACCAATTCGCCGCTCGTGCAGGGCAAAGACCGTACCCTGCGCGATGACGAACAGCGTCCGCAGCTTCGCAAGCCGTGTGATCACGTCGTGCGCAAGACCATCGGCCGACCCGCCCGGGACGGCGGTCGCAT
Source organism: uncultured Alphaproteobacteria bacterium (assembly GCA_963788095.1). Taxonomy (GTDB): domain Bacteria; phylum Pseudomonadota; class Alphaproteobacteria; order Rhizobiales; family Xanthobacteraceae; genus CAVTXS01. The sequence continues at coordinate 48,558 of CAWBFP010000020.1, forward strand.
GGTCCCGGTCGACGAACGGCATGACCGCGATCGAGGCGCGGCGGAGCCGCGCCCGGCACCTCGGCATGCCCCCCGCCTGCCGCGGTCGCCGAAACGGGCGCCGCCGATTGTACCGGCGTCGCGGCGCCCGCGCGGCTTCTGGCCCGCTGCCATGCCTCGCGAAGGGGCGCGCAATCGATCCCCTCGGCTTCGAACAGCCGGGCCGTGGCCGCGAGGTGCTCCTCTCCCTCGTGAATGCGGCCGCGGCGGGCAAGGGCGCTCAACAGCGCCTCGTGAACGCAGCGGTCGAACGGCGCCAGCTGAAGCCACGCGTCCAGATGAACGAACACCTCCTCGCCGGCCGTGCGGGCGACCAGATGCTCCAGGAGGGCGGCGTGGCAGCCGCGAAAGCGGCGGCGCTGCGCGATCAGCCAGCCGTTGAACAGCGGACTGCGGTCGATCTCCAATCCGTCGAGAAAGTCGCCCGCGAACAGCGCGGACAGATGCCGCAGCCGCTCGGGCGCGAGCGTCTCGATGCCCTCCCGCGTCGCAGCGGCGACCTCGATCGCATCAACGAAGCAGTCCGTCAGATCGAGCGCGACGGTATCCCCGCGGGTGTCGACCCGACGGCGGTCGGGCTCGTCAACCAGGCTCCTGATCTTGCTCAAGCACCAGCGCAGTTCACCGCGCGGGTCGTTGGGCACGTCCCACAGCAGTTCGCAGAGCTGGCTGCGGCCCGCCGGCTGCGGAGCAACCGCCAGGTAGCCGAACAGCGCCCGCACCTTGCGCGATGGCGGCAGCGGCACTGCGGCGCCGTCGCGGGCGACGCTTAGGGCCCCGAGCAACCGCACCTCGAGATGAGGCCTGCCGCCGGCGCGTCCCGGCTGTTCGGAATCCACGGACGTTTCCACGCCGCCTCCCACGCTCGCCCCCACGAGTGATCGCTACGATTCCAGTCGAGGTCGCGGCGCGGGGCGGCGCCGGACCCGGCCGACGCCTGACCCAAGGGCTGTGCGCAGCCTAGCAAAATCGACCGCCCGAATGGAGAGCGACCATGGCCGTAGCTGCTGCCGACATCCGTACACCCCGCACCAGCCCCCATCGATCTCAAAGCCGTGAAGGCCCGCCAGCAGGGAGCGTGGTCCGCCGGCGATTACGCCGTCGTCGGCACCACGCTTCAGATCGTCGGCGAGGACCTGTGCGAAGCGCTCGACCTGCGCGCCGGCCAGAAGGTGCTCGATGTCGCCGCCGGCAACGGCAACGTCGCGCTCGCCGCCGCGCGCCGGTGGTGCGACGTAACCGCGACCGATTACGTGCCCGCGCTGCTCGAGCGCGCCCGCGAGCGCGCCGATGCCGAACGCCTCACCATCATGTTCCGTGAGGCGGACGCCGAAGCGTTGCCGTTCCAGGACGGGAGCTTCGACGTGGTGGTCTCGACCTTCGGGGTGATGTTTACGCCCGATCAGGAGCGGGCCGCCGCCGAACTGCTCCGCGTTTGCCGGCGTGGGGGCAAGATCGGCCTCGCCAACTGGACCCCCGAGGGCTTCATCGGTCAGTTGTTCAAGACCATCGGCAAGCACGTCACGCCGCCGCCGGGCGCCAGGTCGCCGGCGCTCTGGGGAACGCGTACGCGCATCTCGGAGCTGTTCGAGCCGGGCGCGGCGTCGATCAAGTCGGCGCAGCGGAACTTCGTCTTCCGCTATCGCTCGCCGGAGCATTGGCTGGAGGTGTTCAGGACCTACTACGGGCCTGTGCTCAAGACGTTCGCGGCGCTCGAGCCCGCGCAGCAGGCCGCGCTCGAGCGCGACCTCCTCGCGCTCGTCGCTCAATTCAACCGCGCCGGCGACGGCACGATGGTGGTGCCGAGCGAATATCTGGAGATCGTGATCACCCGGCACTGAACGGGGATGGGGGCTCGAGAACTCTGACGCAACGGAAAGGACTGAGCCATGAAGCATTTGATCGTCGCCCTCTCGCTCGCGGTCGCCGCCATCTGCGGTGCCGCGCCCCTGCACGCCGGTGAGGCGCACCACACCGTGGTTCCCGCCGACGCAGTCAAATGGGGTCCGGCACCGCCGTCGCTGCCGCCCGGCGCCGAAGCCGCCGTGCTGTTGGGCAGCCCCGCTAAGGAGGGACCGTTCGTGCTCCGGCTCAAGCTCCCCGCCGGATTCACCGTCCCGCCGCATCGTCATTCGAAGGACGAGTTCGTAACCGTCATAGCGGGCGGCTTCGGGATCGCGGCCGGCGAGGCGCTCGATCGCGCGGCAGCGAAACCGCTGGCAGCCGGGAGCTTCGTTCACCTGCCGGCCGGCATGCCGCATTACGCGGTCGCCACCGGCGAGACCATCGTGCAAATCAACGGCATCGGACCGTTCGACGTCGTCTATGTCGATCCCAAGGATGATCCGCGCAAGAAATAGCGGCGTCGAGGTGCGCGGTTGCCTCGCAGGCTCTTCGATGGAGAAAAGGGGCGCCGAAGCGAGGCGCCCCTTCGAGCTTTTGAGCCCTGGCGGCCGACGTATTGGCTGATCGAGCCCGATTATTCGGTCACAGCTCAACGATCGTGTTCGGCAACTCGTTGCGGTTGAGCGCGCCGGGAGGAAAGTGGACGGCGAGCACGCGCGCGCACTGCTCGATCGCCGCCACGAAACCGTCAGCGGGGCGCCCGTCCTTGATTGCACCGATGAGCGCGCGGATGGGGGCATCCCAGGCGCCCGGCTCGACCTTCCGGTCGATGCCGGCATCCGCCACGATCTCGGCGTAGCGCTCGGCGACGGACACGAAGATCAACACGCCGGTGCGCTGCTCCGTCTTGTGCAATCCGTGCGCGGCAAACTGGCGGAGCGCCTCCGCATGCGCGCGGTCCCGCTTCATGCGCGCCGGAACGATGCGGTAGCGGATGCTGGGATGCGAAAGGCCGGTGAAGCACAGCCCGAACGTCGCCAGTTGCAGGAAGTAGATAATCGAAATCGGCCAGTGCGTCAGATAGATCAGCGGAAGCGGCACGGCCAGCGCGACGAGCGCGCTCCAGGCCAGCGGGACGACCCGGTAGGTGCTGCAGGCGAGCGCTTTGACGCAGTAGATTTCGCCCGAGGTCTGCGCTTCCGCATCCCGGATCGCGGCCGAGATGCGCGCACGATCGGCATCACTTAGGTCCATTCGTTACCACTCTCCGGAAGCCCCACCACCACCGAACGAGCCGCCGCCGCCCGAAAAGCCGCCGCTATCGGAAAACCCACCGCCTCCGGAAAAACCGCCGCCGGAGCCTGATCCCGACCCGAAGTCCGGAACGAGGACAGGCCCTGCGCCCCACTGTCCTCGCCGTCTGGATGGCCGGAACCTGCTGGCGGTCAGCGATCGGATGACTATGAAGGCGATGACGAGGAGCAGGATCACTGTGACGAGGTCGATTGCCGGCGCGGATGGATCGGGTCGCTTGGCGGCACGCTGCTTGTACTCGGCTGCCTGCCCGCTGAGCACGGCCACGATATCGTCGACGCCACGGGCGACGCCCCCTGCGAAATCGTTGGCGCGGAAGCGCGGCAGGATCGCGTTCTCGATGATCAGCCGCGTAACCGCGTCGGTGAGCGAACCCTCCAATCCATAGCCGACCTCGATTCGCACCCGGCGCTCGTTCGGCGCCACGATCAACAGCGCGCCGTTGCTCTTTTCCTTCAGGCCGATGCCCCAATGGCGGCCGAGCCGGTATCCGTAGTCGGCGATGTCATAGCCTTGAAGCGGTTTCAGGGTGACGACGACGAGTTGATTTGTGGTTTTGGCCTCCAGGTCGGCGAGCTTGGCCTCCAGCGACGCTTTCGTCTGGACATCGAGGATGCCGGCGTCATCGACCACCCGACCGCTCAGCGGAGGAAAAGCCGGGGCTTGGGCCGACACTGCCTGGCACGACAGCAGCAGCAGCAGGGCGGCAAGACCGCCGTGCGCCGCGCGGCCGATCCGCACGGACGACCTCAGAACCGGACGCTGGGAGGCCGGCGCACGTCCTCGGCGACTGTGAACGTCTCCATCGGCTTATGGCCGCTGTAGAGCGTTTTCGCCCACAGTATCCCCGGAAAGGTGCGCAGCTCGGTGTTGTAGGCGCGGACCGCCTCGATGTGATCGCGCCGCGCCACCGAAATTCGGTTCTCGGTCCCTTCGAGCTGCGATTGCAGGGCCAGGAAGTTCTGGTTCGATTTGAGGTCGGGATAGTTCTCGGAGACCGCGATCAGCCGTCCGAGCGCGCCGGAAAGTTGGGTCTGCGCCTCCTGGAACTGCTTGAACTTTTCCGGATCGGCCGCGGCCTCGGGCGTAAGCTGGATCGATGTCGCTTTCGCCCGGGCATTGACGACCGCTTCCAGCGTCTCGCGCTCCTGGCGGGCATAGCCGCGGACGGTCTCGACCAGGTTGGGAATGAGGTCGGCACGCCGCTGATACTGGTTGTTGACGTCAGACAGTTTCGCTTTGGCTTGCTCCTCGAGCGTGGGGATCGTGTTGACCCCGCAGCCGGCAAGGGCCAGGCCGAGCGCGATCACCAAGAGTACGGTGCGCAGTGGCGCGCCAAGCCCCCTCGTCCCAATCGCCCGGCGCATTATCGTGGCGCGGGCCTTTTCCAAGCCGCTGGCGTTAGCGAGCTTCTCGTCCCTGGTCATGGTGCTTCACCGCAGGCTGTTTCGCGCTCTGAACCAAGCGCGTTCAGTGAAACGAGCCAAGCCGCGGTCGGTTCCAGCGAGCGTCGAACGCGGGGCCTATGCGGCGAACTCGATCCAACTATCAACTCGACAACAGGCGATCGGTCAAGCTGCCTGCCGACGCGAAAGCGCGATGCCGTCGAGCAGGTGCGCCAGCGCCTGCGGTACGGTGATGTGCGGGTTATGGCTGGCGTCCATCTCATAGCTTTGCCAGCTCTCGCGCCGGGCACGATCATGGAATTGGCGGAACACGTCCCCGGAAGCGCTTTTGGTGCAATAGATGTAGTGCCTCGGCATCCTGGGTTCGCCATTCTGCAAGCGTAGCCGCTGCTCGAACGTCTTGATCGGCTGCGGGACACGTCGCGCCTCTGCCCAAGCCCTGTCGGCTTCGGATGTATCAGGCGGCATCGGGTTCGGCGGGATGCGCCAGCCGTCGCCATGCAGGCGTGCGCGTTCGCGCATTTCAGCTTGCCGCTCCGCCGGCTGCAGATCGAAGGAGCTTTCGCCATCGCGCGGCGCAAAGGCGTCGAGGTAGACGAGGGTCGCAATGCGCTCGCGCGCGCGGTCGGCGACACCGGTCGCGACCATGCCGCCGTAGGAGTGTCCGATCAGGATCACGCCTTCGAGATCCTCGCAACGCAGCACGCTGGCGACATCGAGGATGTGGGCCTCCAGATCGATACCAGGATGAGCAAGATGCGCCCGCTCGCCCAGCCCGGTATAGGTCGGGGTCACCAAGCGGTGCCCGGCCGCGCTCATGAGCGGGTGCATCTTCTTCCAGGCCCATCCGGCCGACCAGGCGCCATGTGCAACCACGAACGTAGCCATCGCAGAATCCTTTCCCGCTTGTGCCGCACGTGCTCGCGCGAGCGTATAGCAGTGATCAAAGACGCGGCAACAGCCTGCTGATCACCGAGTCGCGAGCGATCAGCGCGCGCGGCATGCCGCGCGGCGACCGTCCCCGGTGCGTGCAGGCTAGGGACTGGGAGGAGCCGCCGGGCGCGTAAGTTTCTTGTCTATCACCAATGTTGCGCGCGCAGCCGGTTGCCGCAGGCGTGCGTTTCCGGGCATCCTGCCGGCGTCATCGACCTGACGAACGAAGAGGCAAGGTATGGCCGGCCCGATGATCCCGCGCGAGCGCTGCGACTATTCGGCGATCGTCGATCGCGAGCCGCTCAGGTTGCCGGGCGGGGCGCGTATCGTGTTCTGGACCATCGTCAACTACGAGGTCTGGGACATCGGCAAGCCGATGGCGCGCCAGCTGCTTCCGGCACCGACCGGCGTCGCGCTGATGCCGGACGTGATGCATTGGGCCTGGCACGAATACGGCATGCGGGTGGGTTGTTGGCGGTTCTTCGAGCTCTACCGCAAGCTCGGCATCCGCCCGACGCTCGCCGCCAATGCCCGCATTTGCGAGGACTATCCGCGCGTCGCCGAGGAGGCCAAGCGCGCCGGCTGGGAGTTCATGGGCCACGCCTATGAGCAAGGGCCGATCCACAAGGAGAGCGACCAGCCCGGCATGATCGAGCGCACGCTCTCGATCATGGCCCGCTTCACCGGCAAGCGGCCGATCGGCTGGCTCGGACCGGGATTGACGCAGACGCTCGACACGCCCGAGCACCTGGCGGCCGCTGGCGTCAAATATATCGGCGACTGGGTGTACGACGAGGAGCCGACGGTCATTCGCACCGCCGAGGGCCCGCTGGTGACGCTGCCCTACACGCTCGAGCTCAACGACATCCCGATGATGCTCGTCCAGCACCACGAGAGCGACTATCTCTACAAGCGCACCGTCGATCAGTTCGACCGGCTCTATGCCGAGAGCGCCGAGCGCGCCAAATTCGTTTCGATCGCGATCCACCCGTACATCAGCGGGCAGCCACACCGAATCAGATATCTCGAGGCGATCTACGACTACGTCAACCGCCACGACGGCGTGCTGCACTGGAACGGCGAAGAGCTCTACCAGTGGTATCATCCGGTCGCCAACCAACGCGTGAGGGCGGCCGAATGAATTTCCCCAAGCCCGCGGTCGGAATGCTGCCGAACGAGCGGCTCGACTATTCGGCGATCCCTTTCCGCGAGCCGCTCAAGCTGCCGAACCGCGCCCGCATGGTGGTGTGGACCATCACCAATGTCGAGGAATGGGATCCGACCGCGCCGATGCCGCGCACGGTGATCACCCCGCCGGCCGGCGGCTCGCCGATGCCGGACATCCCGAACTGGTGCTGGCACGAATACGGCAACCGCGTCGGCTTCTGGCGGCTCTTGGCGATCTACGACGAGTTCAAGATCCCGGGAGTGATGAACATCAACGGGGTGGCGCTCCAAGCCTTTCCGGACATCGTCAAGGCGGCGCGCGAGCGCAACTGGGAATTCGTCGGCCACGGCTTGACCCAGCGCAACATGCAAAAAGTCGAGAACGAGCGCGCCGACATTCGCCAGGTGGTCAACGTGGTCACCAAGGCAACCGGGGCGCGGCCGCGCGGCTGGCTCGGTCCCGGCCTCACCGAGACCTGGGAGACCCCCGACATCTTGGCCGAGGAAGGCTACGACTACGTCGCCGACTGGGTGCTCGACGATCAGCCGGTCTGGCTCAAGACCCGCGGCAAGCCGATCCTCAACATTCCGTACACGCAGGAGTGCAACGACGTCGCCATGATGCTGATCCAGCATCATAAGGCATCGGAGTTCTACGAGCGCGCCATCGACCAGTTCGAGCAGATCCATGCCGACGCCAAGCACACCGCGCGCGTCATGGCGATCTCGGTGCATCCTTACATCATGGGCGCGCCGCATCGGGCGAAATATTTCCGCCGCATCTTCGAGAAGATCCGCAAGAAACGCGACGTCCTGTTCTGGACCGGCGCGCAGATCTGCGACTGGTACCGCAAGATATGCCCGGCGCCACGGTAACGCGCGCTCCACCTCTTCCCGCTTGCGGGGAGAGGTTAGGAGCACCGGTCAAATGCCCAGATAGCTCGACTTGATCGTGTCGTTCGCCCGCAACTCCTCGGGCAACGCCGAATAGACCACTTGGCCCTTGCTCATGACGTGCACGTAATCGACCAGCTTGAGCGCAAGATGCGCGTTCTGCTCCACCAAGAGGATGGAGAGCCCTTCCCGCTTGAGCTTGCCGATCACCTCCCACACGCCCTGGATGATCATCGGCGCCAGCCCCTCCGACGGCTCGTCCATGATCAGGCAGTCCGGATTGGTCATCAGGCCGCGGCCGATCGCCAGCATCTGCTGCTCGCCGCCCGACAGCGTCTTGGCGCGCTGACGGCGCCGTTCCAGGAGGCGCGGAAACAGCGCATAGACGCGCTCGAGATTCCAACCGTGGCGGTCGACGTTGCGCTCGGCGACCAGGAGGTTTTCCTCCACGGTCAGGGTCGGAAACACGCGCCGCCCCTGCGGCACCAGCCCCATGCCGCTGCGCACCGTTTCGAACGATGAGATGCGGGTAATGTCCGCGCCCTTGAAGATGATCCGCCCGCGCCGCGGCGGAATGAACCCGCATATCGAATTCACCAGCGTCGACTTGCCAACGCCGTTGCGGCCGAGCAGCCCAAGGATCTGTCCTTGCTCGAGCTTGAGCGACAGCCCCTGCAGGACGTAGGCGTCCCCGTAGTAGGTATGGATATCCTCGACCTCGAGAATCGCCATCGCTCAATCGGTCCCCAAGTAGATTTCCTGAACCTTGGCGCTGCGCCGGATCTGCTCGGCCGGCCCGGTTTCCAGCACCTCGCCGAAATGCAGGACCGAGATGTGATCGGCGACGTCGAACACCACGTCCATGTCGTGCTCGATCAACAGGATCGCGAGGCTGGGGTCGAGCTGGCGCAGGAATTTCGCCATCTCGGCCGACTCGCCGGACGAGAGGCCGGCGGCCGGCTCGTCGAGCAGGAGGATCTTCGGGTCGCTAGCAAGGCCCAGAACGATCTCGAGCTGGCGCTGCTCGCCATGCGAGAGGTAGCGCACGTCGGTGTCCTTGCGGTCCAGGAACGCGGCCTGCCGCAACAGCGCGTGCGCCTTGTCGTAGACGTCACGATACGAGGACAGGAAGCGCCACATCACGAACTTCGACTTGCGCAAGCCGTTGATCGCGAGCAGCACGTTGTCGAGCACCGTGAGCCTTGGAAACAGGTGGGTGACCTGGAATGTCCGCGCCATTCCGAGCGCGGTACGCCGATGGCTGGGCCAGGGGGTGACGTCCTGCCCGAACAGCAGCACTTGTCCCGACGTGGCCGGGAGGATCCCGGTGATCAGGTTGAACAGCGTCGTCTTGCCGGCGCCGTTGGGACCGATGATTGCCTTGCGTTCGCCGGGCATGATCGAAAGCGTGACGCCGCGCACGGCGCGCAGCCCGCCAAAGCTCTTCGACAGGCCTCTGAGCTCGAGTACCGGCCGGCCGCCATTGCTCCGCCCGTCGCTGCTCACGCGGCGACTTCCCGACCAGCTTGTCCCGCACGCAGCGCAGCGCGCGGTGCTGCTGCGCAGATGCGGGACCCCGGTTGCTTTGGCACGACAACGAACCGGGGCCCCGGGTCTGCAGCGCACCGCTGCGCGCTGCGCCGCGCCCGGGATACGCCTTCGGCAGTCATCGAGCGCCCTTAGTTGCAGAACCGACAGGGCGGCACGTCGCGGTTATAGACCGGGTCCTTGAGGAACTCGTCCTTTTTGAACTGTCCGAACTGATCGACGCTCGGATAGGTCTTGATGACGGTGTTCCAGAGTTCGTCCTTGTCGTAGCCGAACATCTTCGTCTTCTCGACTTTCTTGATGTAGACGTTCTGCACCGGGTTGCGCATCTCGTCGATCGAGACCGGCCCGCGGATGGTGTCGAGCTTGAGCGCGGCGAGCTGCTTGACGAACTCCTCCTGACCCGGGAACTGACCCTTGTTGTCGGCGATGACCTTGTGGATCATCTGCGCCGTCGTGTAGTTGCTCTCCGAATAGTAGCTCGGCACCTTGCCGTATTTGGCGCGGTACTTCTTGACGAATTCCGCGTTCTTCGGGGTGTCGAGCGCGGCGCTGTACTGCAGCGCCGAGACGTGACCGATGACCTCGTCGCCCATCGACGGCAGCACGAACTCGTCGTAGCTGGTGCCACCGCCGATCACCGGCTTCTTGTTGCCGGAAGCCGCGAGCTGCTTGGGGAAGCGCAGCGACATCGGGCCGACCATCAGCGAGAAGATCGCGTCGGCATCCTGCTTGATGGTCGGAATGTACGGCCCGAAATCGTTGGTGCCGATCGGCGGCCAGATCTTCTGGATGATCTGCCCGCCGCAGGCCTCGAACGCCTTCTGGAAGCCGCCGACCACCTCGTAACCGAACGCGTAGTCGGCGCCGATGGTCACGATCTTCTTGTAGCCCTGCTCGCAAGCCCATTGTCCGAACGGGTGGCTCGGCTGCGATGACGACCAGCCGGTGCGCACCATGTACGGATACTTGGCGAGATCCCGCTGGGTCAGGTCGTCCGCCGCTGCGATCGGGACGACGTAGACGGTCCTATCTGCCGTGCTCACCGGCGCCAGCGCGTAGCCGGTGGAAGCGAGGAGCCCGCCCACGAACATGTGCACCTTGTCCTGCAGGATAAGCTTCTTGACCTTGGTCACCGCGGTGTCCGGCTTGCCCTGCTCGTCCTCGACGATGAACTTGACCTTGGCGCCGCCGAAGTCGTTCTTGACCTCGTCGAGGTACAGCTGGAAGCCGTCGACCATATCCTTGCCGACCTGCGCGAAGATGCCGGTGGTCGGCGCCAGGAAGCCGATGCGCAGTTCCTGCTGCTGCGCTCCAGCGCTGATCAGCGGAATGGTCGCGAGCGCGATCGCCCCGCCGAGAAGGGGCATGAACCTTCCTAGCCCTTTGCCTGTCATGGGTCTTCCTCCGTTGTGGTCGTCAATTCACCGTTGTTGGTTGCCGCGCGAGCGACGGAGCGATCCAAGAGCGCCGCCGCGTCGGATGGCTTCGCCCTCGGCTCATCGGGGGGCGTCGTCATGGTTCGACACTTTCCCGTTTCGTCCCCGCGCGGCCGCGCCGCTGCCGGATCAGCGCCGGAATGCTCATCAGGCCGCCCGGCAGATAGAGAATGGTCAAGACGTACACGCTTCCCAGCACATACTGCCACCACCACACGACGGTCGAGAGGTACTCGCGCAGGAAAAATACAATGAATGCCCCGATGACGCCGCCGACCAGCGTTCCGGCACCGCCCAGCACCGCCATCAACAGCGCGTCGACCGAGGTGGTGAGCACGACGTTCTCGGGGCTGACGATGCCGGCGGTGTGCGCCCAAAGCACGCCGGAGAGCCCGCCGAACGCGCCCGCGATGACGAAGGCGATGTATTTGTGCAGCCAGGTATTGTAGCCGAGGATCCGCATCCGCAGCTCCTGCTCGCGGATGCCGGTGAGGCTGCGTCCGAACGGCGATTTCACCAGCACGAACATCGCCAGCAGCGATGCGGCGAAGAATGCGAACACGAGATAGAAGAACGTCACCTCGTTGGCGAGGTCGATGCCGAATTTCGGGCGCTGGCGCAGGTTGATACCGTTGTCGCCATTGGTGAGCGAATTCCAGCGGTACGCAAGCCCCCACACGCACTGGCCGAGCGCGAGCGTGATCATCAGAAAGTAGACCCGGGTCGCGCGGATCGCGAGCAGGCCGAACACCGCCGCCAGCGCCGCGCCGAACGCAATGCCCAGCAGCACGACCAGCCAAAAATCGTAGCCGAGCCCGAACTGGAACCGGGTGGCAAGGATCGCGGTCGTATAGGCGCCCATGCCGAGATAGGCCGCCTGCCCGAGTGATGCGAGCCCGGTGAAACCGAGCAGGAGGTCGAGGCTCATCACCAGGATCGCGAAGGCGAGCGCGCGCGTGGCGAGCAGGATCACGAACGAGTTGGTGTTCGGCACCACGATCGCGATCAGCGCGAGCGCCACCACGACGGCAAGGATCTTGGTCCTTTGGCTCATCATCTCGCGCCGCTACTCGCGTCCGAACAGGCCGGTCGGCTTGACCGCCAGGATCAAGGCCATCGGGGCGTACAGCGTGAAGTAGGAAATCTCCGGGAACAGCGCCTTGCCGAAATTGTCGGCGAGCCCGACCAGCAGCGCGCCGATCGCGGCCCCGCCCAGGCTTCCCATTCCGCCGATGATCACCACCGCGAACGCGAGCGGCAGGATCTCGAAGTCGAGGCCGGGATAGATGCTTAGAAACCCGCCGCCGATCACGCCGCCGAGCCCCGCCAGGAATGCCCCCAGCGCGAAGATGAACATCGAGATGCGCGAGGTGTCGACGCCGACGCCGCGCGCCATCGGCGCATCGTCGACGGTCGCGCGCACCGCGGCCCCCATCCGGGTCTTCTCCATCACCAGCCACAGCACGATGCCGATCACCAGCGCCGTGGCGATCATGAAGATGCGGTAGAGCGGCAGAAACACGCCGCCGACCTGGACGCTCTTGCTCAGCGCGTCGGGCGGGTTGATGTCGAAATTGTTGCCGGTCCAGATGTCGAGCGCCGCCTGCTGGAACAGAAACGCGAATCCGACCGTCAGCAGCACCTGGCGCAACGGGTCGAATCCGAGCGGCCGCAGGAAGATGCGCTCCATCAGGAGCCCCAGCAGCGCGACCGCGAGCGCGGCGACCGGAAGCGCCAGCAGCCAGGAACCGGTGGTCCAGATCACGGTGAGCGCAATGTAGCCGCCCAGCAGGAAGTAGGAGCCATGGGACAGATTGACGATCCGCATCACCCCGAAGATGAGCGACAGTCCGCTGCCGACGAGGAACAGGAGGGCGCCGTATGAAATGCCGTTGAAGGCCTGTATCAGCCAGAATCTGACATCCACGGCGCACTGTTCCCCCGGCGTCCCCGACTATAGTGTCAGCTTAAACTGGCGTGGAGATCAACCCGGCGCAGCGTCGCGGGAGACCTCGTAGGGTGCAGCCCGTGCGCTGGCCTCTAGGCGCGGCGCACCATGGCGGGCGTGAGGTGCTTGATCGACGGCGCCCCGCACTGCTGCATGGCGACCCGCAACTCGGCGCGCAGGATCTCCAGCACGCGCTCGACCCCCGGCTGGCCAAACGCGGCCAACCCCCAAAGGCAGGGTCGTCCGATGCCGACCGCTTTGGCGCCAAGCGCGAGCGCCTTGACGATGTCGGTGCCGCGGCGGAAGCCGGAGTCGACAAGCACGGGCATCTCGCCCGCCGCCGCGATGATCTCGGGCAGCGCATCGATGGTCGAGCGTCCGCTGTCCTCGGCGCGTCCGCCATGGTTCGAAACGATGACGGCGTCGATGCCGATGCCGGCCGCGATCTTGGCGTCCTCGTGCGCCATGATGCCCTTGAGGGCGATCTTGACCCTGACCGTGTCGCGCAGCCGCTTGACAACGTCCCACGTCATATTCGGGGAGAGCATATTGCCGACCGCCGACAGATCCAGGCCGTCATAGTTGGGCTTGCGCGCGAGGTAGGCATGCATGCTTCGCCCATGGCAACCGGAACAGTCGCGTGTGTCGGTGCGCGATAGCCGGCGGAAGGTCTCCTGATTCCTGCCGCCGAGGTCGTCGACCGTGACGGCGATCGCCGAGCAACCGGCCCGTTCGGCGCGTTTCGCCAGGGCCTCGGCGATCTCCCACTTCGGCGACGCATAGAGCTGGAACCAGATCGGCGCGCCGCGCGCGGCGGTCGCCTCCTCGATCGACGTGGTCGCGACGGTGGAGAGCATCTGCAGATGGTTGCCGACCTTTGCGGCCTTGGCGACCGCTACCTCCCCGTCTGGATGAAAGGCGCGGTTGCTGGCGGTCGGGCAGATGAAGATCGGCGTATCGTATTTTACGCCCAGAATATCCGTGCTCATGTCGATCCTGGAGACGTCGACGAGGCGGCGCGGACGCAGTTGAAATTTCTCGAAGCCTTGACGATTGGCCCGCAGGGTCGCGTCGTCGTCTACGCCGGCGACCAGGTAGCCGAAGTGCGCTGGCGGCAGGTTCTTGCGCGCGACCGGCTCGAAATCGAAGACGTTGATCGCATCCCTGGGGCTTGCGATCAGCGTTTCGAGATCGCGCGGCGCCCACACCATCGGATCGGGCGGCTTTTGCGGCGGTGATAGGCTCTGCGCCAAGGCGGAAGCGCCCGCGCTCGCGAGCAACGGACTGCCGGCCAGAAACTGCAGGAATAGCCGGCGGCTGCCGACCTGCTGCGAGGGCGATGCCATGGCGCGCCTCCCATTCCGTGACGATGATCAACGATTGTAGCCCGGATTGAGCGCAGCGAAATCCGGAGATCCGCACAGCGGCTAGATCAGGATGCGGAAACGTCCGGGCGCGCGGCCGCGCTGCAAAACGGCGCTCGCCGACCGGGGACGTGTCCTTAGTTCAACCGGAGCTCGGTAATGTGGCGTGGATCAGGCTTGATCTCATTGCGCTCGACGCGCTTGACGATATCGGTGAGCACCGCATTGGCCCGGCACGCAAGGCCGAGCTTCTCGCCTTCGCGCACGACGAGGCCGTTGAGGAACTCGATCTCCGTGCGCCGGCCCTTCTGCATGTCCTGGCCCATCGATGGGCGCTGCTCGGCCGCCGTGCGACTGTTATCCCTGAAGCGCTGCTCGTCGCAGGCGCGCATCGCCGCCTCATCGCCCTCGCCCGCGCGCGCGATCGTTTCCGGCGGCAGGTGCAGAATCTCCTCCAGCTGGTAGCCGTGCGCCTGCCCGACCCGGATCGCCTCGCTGCCGAGCCGGGTCGAGAACCGGCGGATCGGCTCGTTTTTCAGCATCTCGCTGCCGGGCAAACCGGTGCAGGCGGAAAGACCGTTGCCCATGGCGTTGGCGACCAGCTTCGACCAGCGTTCGCCCCACAGGTTTTCGGTCACCTTGGCGCTGTCGGCATAACCGACCAGACGGCGCACCTCCTCGGCGCGCTGGGTGATGCGCCCGTGCACTTCGCCGGCACGGAACACGGTGTGCGCCGAGCCGCCTTTGCCCGCCCCGCGGTGGATATGCCCGGGTTCCGGCAGGTTGACGGTGATCGAGCTTGCGATGCAGCCGAGCGTCTTGCCCCACCCGACGATGCCGGCGATCGTCTCCTCGTTCATGCAATTCTGCAACGAGATGACATAACCGTCGGGCGCCAGGTACTGCCGGATCAGCATCGTCGCCCATGCGGTGTCGTACGACTTCATGCACACGAAGGCGATGTCGACCGGATTCTCCTTGGCGAGCTGCTGGGCGTCGGTGACATGCAGCGCGCGCACCGGGACGGTGAACTCGGCCACGTCCCTGGCGTGCGTCACGCGCAGGCCATGCTTGCGGATCTGCTCGACATGCTCGGGCCAGGGATCGATCAGCGTCACGTCCTCGCCGGCCTGCGCCATATGAGCGCCGACATAGCCGCCGACGGCGCCCGCTCCGACAATTGCGATCCTTTGACCCATATTTTTCCTCCGCTTCCGAGCCGCCCGGATTGAGCGCGGCTAAATCCGGGGTATCCTCGGCTGCGAGCTTAGCCTCGGATTCCGCTAACGCTCAATCCGGATCGCAACCGATGAACGAGATGACGTTCGAAACGGCGTTGGCGGCCCGCGTCGAGGGCATGCTCGAGGCCTGCACGCGCTGCGGCAAGTGTGTCGAGGTCTGCCCGACCGTGAGCCCCGCCGGCATCGTCGATGCTGATCCCGCGGCGGTCATCGGCGGCGTCCTCGACATCGTGCGCACCGGCGCGGGACCTGACGCGTCCTCGCGGTGGGCGACCGCCTGCATGCTCAGCGGCGAGTGCATCAGGGCCTGCGACTACGGCGTCAATCCGCGCTTCCTCTTGGCGATGGCGCGCGTCGCCATGGTCAAGGCTGCGAACGAGCTTCCGGAGCGGCGCCGCCAGGGCGTGAACAACTTCCGCAACCTCGGTCAGGACGTGGCGACCCTGTCGCGCCTGCAGCTCGACGCCGCGGTGCTCGAGCGCCTGGGGCAGGGGTCGGCTGCCGTGACCACGCCGGGCGAGGCGCCCGACTTCGTCTTCTATACCGGCTGCAACGTGCTCAAGACCCCACACATCGCCCTGCTCGCCCTCGACATCATGGATGCGCTCGGCGTCTCCTATCGGGTGATGGGCGGGCCGAGCCATTGCTGCGGCGTGCTGCAGTTGCGTGCCGGCGACACTGAGATGTCCGGACGCTTGGGTTCGAACTCGATCGAGAAGCTGGCGCACTCAAAATTGGGGCAGGTGATCTCCTGGTGCCCGAGCTGCTACGTCCAATTCACCGAGACCACATTGCCGACGATCGAGAAGGCGCGTGGTGCGCGGCCGTTCGAGATGACGCCGTTCATGCGCTTCCTGCGCGGCCGGCTCGACGATCTCAAGCCGCTGCTGCGCGAGCCGGTCGCACTGCGGGTGGCGCTGCATCGCCATCCCGGCGTCGCCGGGGTGGTGGAAGCCGCCGAGGCGCTGCTGGCAGTCGTCCCCGGCCTCACATTGGTCGATCTGCGGCAACCCGCCGTCGGCCTGCAGAGCGTCAACCTCGGCACGCTGCCTGCCTACAAGCGCGAGCTTTACCTCAACGAGCTCCGCGCCGCAGCGGCGGCCGGAATCGATGCGCTGGTCGCGGTCTATCACTCGGATCATCGCGAGCTGTGCGCGCACGAGCGCGATTGGCCGTTCCGCATCGTCAACATTCTCGAGGTTCTCGGCGCCAGCATGGGATTGCACCAGGAGGACCGGTTCAAGCAGTTGAAGGTCACGCAGGATGCCGACGCGATCGTGGCCGAGTGCGCCGACCTGATCGCGCGACATGCGCTCGATCCCGCGACCGCACGCACCGTCGTGATCAGGGCGATGCTCGGCGACCAGCCGCTTGCGTTGATGGGAGCCGGACGCGCGCCGAGTGCGCCCTGCGAGGCTCCGGCCGGTGCCGAGCCACTGCAACCTTCCTAGCGGCGCGCGGCAGGCTCTTGGGCGCTCAACGTAGCGATCCGAAGAACTCCCGGATCTCGCGCGCGAGCGCTTCGGGCTGCTCGAGCGCGGCGAAATGTCCGCCCTTATCCATGACGCTCCAGCGCCGGATGTCGCTGTAGCTCTGCTCGGCCAGCGACCGCGGCGGGCGCAGGATCTCCTTCGGGAATTGCGCGTAGCCCATGGGGACGTCGACGGTGGTGCCGATGGGGATCGGCCAGGGGCCGTGCATGCGCGCATAATAGGGCCAGAACGACGATCCGATCGCGCCGCTGAACCAGTAGAGTGAGATGTTGGCCAGCATCTCGTCGCGGCTCACCGCCTCCTCCGGGGTCTCGCCGCAGTCCGTCCAGCTGCGGAACTTTTCCACTATCCAGGCCGCCAGGCCCGCGGGCGAGTCGGAAAGCCCGAAGGCCAGTGTCTGCGGCTTGGTCCCCTGGATCCATTGGTACCCGGTTTCTTCCTTGAGGAAATGTTCGAGTTCCGCAAGGAACGTGCGCTCCTCGGCGGTCGGGTTCGCGACCATCTTGGGATCGCGTCGCACCGCGAGCAGGTTGAGGTGGATGCCGGCGACGCGGTCGCGATGGCGCAGCCCCAGCACCGAGGCGACGAAGGCGCCCCAGTCTCCACCCTGTGCGACGAAGCGCGGGTAGCCGAGCACGCCGGTCATCAGTTCGGCATAGAGATCGGCGATCTCGTCGATGCCGAACCGCTGCTGCCCGGGCCGGAACGACAGCGTGTAGCCGGGAAGCGAGGGCGCGACCACGGTGAAATCCTCGGTCAACAGCGGGAGCAGCTTGTGGAACTCGAATACCGAGCCGGGCCAGCCGTGCGAGAGCAGCAGCGGCATCGCGTCGGCGCGGCGGCCCTGCGCGTGGATGAAATGCAGATCGATGCCGCCGATCGCAACCGTGAACTGACGACAGCCGTTGAGTTTCGCTTCCCACGCCCGCCAGTCGAAGGCCGTGCGCCAATATTCGACCAGCGTCTGCATGTACGAGAGGCTGGTGCCGGTCGACCAGGGTTTTGCCGGCGGCTCGTCCGGCCAGCGCGTGCGCGCCAGGCGCTCGTTAAGGTCCGCGATCGCCGCGTCGGGGACGTGCAGCGTGAAAGGCTTCGGTGCGCTCATCGCGGGTTTCCTCGGAGCCGACCAGGGAGCCCGCATTGAACGAAGGCTCCCTGCTACTTGGCCGCTAGGCTAACCGCCGAGTTGGCCGGCGTTCAATGCGCCTACAGAGGAGCCGTGCGCTTCTCAGGGAAAAAACCGGGCTGTGCTCCCCTCCCCGTTGAACCTTTCGCCCCGCTCTGAAGACAAATGAATGCTCGGGTGTGTGATTCTGCACACATGCGAACCGGGGCGGCTGTGCTTAATAGTCGCATCGACTCTTGTCAGGCCAAAAGGGAGGGCATCATGGGCAAGGTCATCAGGTTCCCGATCGAACGGCGACTGGCTGCGATCCGCGCCGACAGCCGTCCGCGCGAGGGATCGGCCACCATTTGCATTCTTCCGGTCGTCCGTGTCGAGCGCCACGCCGAGGCGGAAGCGCCGAAGCTGGGTGTCCGGTCCAATCTCCGGCACCGCGCAGACTGACGCGCCGGAAAATACGGCCGAGTCGCATGACGGGCTCGGCTAGGCTTGGAGCGCCGCGAGGCGGGCCCGGTCGGCGATCCTGTCGAAAAGCATTCGAAGCCGAGCACGAACGGCTCTCCCTGCCAGCACCGCGGCAATGCGCCGCGCCGACAAGCAGACCTTCCGACCACCAGACCGCAGCGCACTCTCGACCGCGAATCACGGTCGGCGATCACGCACGAGCTGACCAGGTATCACCCAATTGACGACGTTACTGCTGCGCGAAAAGGTGCGGCTTATCGGCAACACTCGACCGAAAACCGCGGGCCATGTGGGGAGTCCCCGAGCCCCGGGTGCGCTCATGCCATCGACGCCGGCCAGGGCAGGCGTTCACGCCGCATTCATCCAGGGGGTGCTGGAATAATCGCGCCGGAACGCTGCCGCGGTGCGGACCCGCGTCCGGCCTTCCCTCGCGACGTGCGTCGGGGGCGCAACCACGAAAGACAATCCCATGAAAATCAGCCGTATTGCTCTGCTTGCGGGACTGGGAATGCTGGCCATGACGGTTCCCACCTCGGCGGCACCAACTGTATCCGGCAGCGCCGATGTGCGCGCCGCCAAGCCGGATCTGATGCAGCTGGCGCAGAACCGCACCCGCGAGATCAATGAGGCACGGGGTGGCGGTTACAAGAAGAAGGCGAAGAAGGCGAAGAAGAAAAAGAAGATGTAAGCCGGACGAACGCCACGCTCGTCGCGCAGGTATCGCCCGGGCCGGGCGTGGTATTCCATTGCGGGCCCGCTTCCCCGAAGGCACCGCCGAGTGGCGAATGCCGCCTAAGCGGCCTGCTTGCGCAGGCGCAGAGCGAACATCACCAGGATGACGCCGTCGATGATGGCGTAGATCCCGATCATCCATACCACCGCCAGTGCGCCGGCGCCCGGCCTGAGCAGCACTGCGATGCCGAACAGCACAGAGAGCACGCCACCAGCGATCAACAGCCACTCGTTGTCGATCTCCTTGCGCAGCTTGATCGCGCCGACGATCTCGAAGACGCCGACCGCGATCGCCCAGCCGGCGATGAAGAACAGCAGCACCAGCGCCGTGATCCCGGGCCACAAGAACGTCAGCGCGCCCGCGACGTTCTTGGCCAGCGCCGGCGCGAGCGGCGGCTCGGCGACGGCGCCTGGGCTTGGACTTGAGATTGCATGAGCTCCCCAGTTTTTCCATAACGGCGCGGATTGCGGCCGGCAGTCCCCGATGACGCCTAACGCCGGCCCGGGCAAGCATTCACGCCCCATTCATCGAGGGGGTGCTGGAGTAGTCGGGCCGGAACGCTGCCGCGGTGCGGACCCGCGTCCGGCCTTCCCCCGCGACGTGCGTCCGGGGCGCAACTACGAAAGGCAATCCCATGAAAATCAGCCGTATTGCTCTGCTTGCGGGACTGGGAATGCTGGCGATGACGCTTCCCACCTCGGCGGCACCGACGGTATCCGGCAGCACCGATGTGCGCACCGCCAAGCCGGAACTGATGCAGTTGGCGCAGAACCGCACCCGCGCGATCAGTGAAGCGCGCGGCGGCGACTACAAGAAGAAGGCAAAGAAGACGAAGAAGAAAAAGAAGATGTAGGCCGGACGAGCGCCACGCTCGTCACGCACGCATCGCCGTTGCTCCGCCTGGCCTGAAGCCTCGACCCGCAAAAAAGGGCGGGGGGGCTCCGGGCTGGGCTTGGTATTGCCATCGCGGGCTGCTTTCCCGCAGCCGCCGTACGAGCGGCGAATGCCGCCTACGCGGCCTGCTTGCGCAGGCGCAGAGCGAACATCACCAGGATGACGCCGTAGATGATGGCGTAGATGCCGATCATCCATACCACCGCCAGTGCGCCGGCGCCCGGCATGATCAGCACTGCGATGCCGAACAGCACAGAAAGCACGCCACCGGCGATCAAGAGCCACTCGTTGTCGATCTCCTTGCGCAGCTTGATCGCCCCGACGATCTCGAAGATGCCGATCGCGATCGCCCAGCCGGCGATGAAGAACAGCAGCACCAGCGCCGTGATCCCGGGCCACAGGAACGTCAGCGCGCCCGCGACGATGCCGGCGATACCGACGATCGCGAGCCACCAGCGCGGCGCGGGAGTACCGCCCTTGATCGCGGCGATGACCGCGAGCACGCCGTCGACCAGCGCGAAAGCGCCATAGAACAATACAAGCGTCAGCAGCGTCAGCCCGGGCCATGCGAAGGCGAGCAGACCGAAGACGATCGCGGCGATGCCGCGCAGCAGGACGAGCCACCAGTTCTTGGCTAGCGCCGGCGCGAGCGGTGGCTCGACCGATGGTGTCTGAGTTTGGACTTGAGATTGCATGAGACCCCCAGTTTTTTGATAACGACGCGGGTCGCCGCCGGCGGCCGCCGATGACGCCGATGACGCCGATGACGCCTGCAATCCCATTGCAAGGGCCATCCGAGCTTGCGCGCGCGCCGCAAGGGGGATCCGCGCGCGAACCCTCCGGACGAGGCGCCCGCGGCGGGAGACCTCGTGCGACGCCCGCTACATCTCAAGGTTACCACAGCCGATCGAACGCGGGCCCAAAAAATCGGCACCGGGGCCATGCGCTGCCCGCGTGGCGTTTCGGCCAGGCGGGGTCATCCGCCAACAGAGGGGGCTGCGCCTCGGTGCAGCGCCAACGCGTTGCACCGAGGCACGACGGAGAAGATGGCTGCGCCCTAGGGCGTTGCCACCCGCTCGGTCGAGTGGATGCGCCGCTCGGGCGCGGCAAGCGCCTCGGGCATCCCCTTCTGCCGCTTGATCATTAGCCGGTTGAGGGCGCCGAGATAGGCCTTGGCGGAGGCGACCAGCGTGTCCGGATCCGCGCCCTTGGCGGTGACCGTACGGCCGTTCTCGGCGAGCCGCACCGACACCTCCGCCTGCGCGTCGGTGCCCTCGGTCACCGCGTGCACCTGGAAGAGTTCGAGCACGACCTCGTGCGGCACCAGCGCCTTGATGGCGTTGAAGGTGGCGTCGACCGGGCCGTTGCCTTCGGCCTCCTCGGTGACCGTGCGCCCCTCGATGTCGAGCCGCATGGTCGCGCGCTGCGGCCCGTGGGTGCCGGCGATGACCGTGAGCGAGACCAGCTTGATGCGGTCCTGCGCGGTCGCGATCTCCTCGTCGACCAGCGCCTCGATGTCCTCGTCGTAGACGTGCTTCTTGCGGTCGGCGAGCGCCTTGAAGCGCACGAAGGCGTCTTCGAGCTGATTGCCGGCGAGCTTGTAGCCCAGTTCTTCCAGCTTGTGCACGAAGGCGTGGCGGCCCGAATGCTTGCCCATCACCAGCGAGGTCTGCTTCACGCCGACGGTCTCCGGCGTCATGATCTCATAGGTCTGGTTGTGCTTGAGCATGCCGTCCTGGTGGATGCCGGACTCGTGTGCGAACGCGTTGCGGCCGACGATCGCCTTGTTGTACTGCACCGGGAACGAGGTCACCGCCGACACCAGCTTGGATGCGCGCGTGAGCATGGTGGCGTCGATCGCCGTCCAGTACGGCAAGACGTCGTTGCGCACCCGCATCGCCATCACGACCTCTTCCAGCGAGGCGTTGCCGGCGCGCTCGCCGATGCCGTTGACGGCGCACTCGATCTGGCGCGCGCCGGCATGGATCCCGGCGAGCGAGTTCGCCACCGCCATGCCAAGGTCGTTGTGGCAGTGCACCGAGAAGCGCGCCTTGTCGGAGTTCGGCACACGCTCCATCACCATGCGGAACAACGCGGCATATTCGTCCGGCACCGTGTAGCCGACGGTGTCGGGGATGTTGATGGTGGTGGCGCCGGCGTTGATCGCTGCCTCTACGCACCGGCACAGGAAGTCATGGTCGGTGCGGGTACCGTCCTCGCTCGACCACTCGACGTCGTCGGTGTGGTTGCGAGCGCGGGTGACCTGCTGGATGACGAGCTCGTAGACCTGCTCCGGCGTCATCTGCAGCTTCCACTTCATGTGCACGGGCGAGGTGGAGATGAAGGTGTGGATGCGCCGGCGCTTGGCCGGTTTGATGGCTTCGGCGCAGCGGTCGATATCCTTCGGTGCCGCGCGCGAGAGGCCGCAGATCACCGAGTTCTTGTTGCGCTTGGCGATCTCCTGCACCGCATGGAAGTCGCCCTCCGAGGCGATTGGGAAGCCCGCCTCGATGACGTCGACGCCCATGCCGTCGAGCAATTCGGCGACTTCGAGCTTCTCCTCATGGGTCATGGTGGCGCCGGGCGACTGCTCGCCGTCGCGCAGCGTCGTGTCGAAGATGATGACGCGGTCCTTCTCGGACCCTTGTGGCGTGCTCATAGGAAAATGTCCTTCTGATCTGGACGCGCCTTTCGAGGCGCTCGGGGTTCCGTGCCTTGAGGTCCCCCTGAGTGCCCAGGCGCGAATAGCCCAGCCGGCCCTCAGGGGTTGATAAGGAGCAGGAGCCCGCCGATGCGGCGCGCGGCATAGAGGGCGGCATCCGGCCGGGCCGCTTCTGCCCCCGGGGCGATCGCGCGGATATCGCGGCGCGTCGACATGCCCAAACCTTGCGTTGCGCGCGGCCAAACGTCACGGATCGTGGTAAACGATGCGTTAACGGCTGCCGCAGGAACGACCTCCTTGTAGCGGACGCCCGTAGGTTCGCGCAAGGGGCATTCCGCGCACGTTCAGGACGCCGATAGAATGCCAGCCATGCTCACGCTCGCCGCCCGCCTGCTGGCATTGTCGGCCGTGACCGCGGCACCCCTGCAGGCGCAGCAGGGGTGCGCCGGCGCGATCGTCGAGTTCCGCTCGATCATCGAGACCGAGTCGCAGATGGGCCATGTCTCCGGCCCGGCCAAGCGCCGCCTGCAGGGAGAGCTCGCCCGCATCGAAGAGACCTGTCGCGCCGGTCGCGACGCCGACGCGATGCGCGCGCTCGCCGCCCTGCGCAGCCGGCATGGATATCGGTAACGCGCGCGTATGCGGCTAAGAGCCCGACGCCTCCTGCTGCAGCGCGGTGCGAAGCGTGCGCATCTCGCGCAGTGCCGCCGCATCTACCTTCGGAAATTGCAGAGCAAGTTTTTCCATCCGATCGCCGATCACCGCCGCCACGGCCAGCCGCGTGAACCATTTGTTGTCGGCCGGCACCACGTACCAAGGCGCCTCGCGTGTCGCGGTATGACGGATCATGTCCTGGTACGCGTCTATGTAACGGCCCCAGAGCTTTCGCTCCTCGACGTCGCGCGCTGCAAATTTCCAACGCTTGGCCGGCTCCTCGATGCGCTCGAGAAAGCGCTTGCGCTGCTCCTCCTTGGAGACGTTCAGGAAGAATTTCAGCACCAAGGTGCCGTTGCGGGTCAGGTAGCGCTCGAACGCGCGAATGTCCTCGAACCGCTCCGTCCATATCTTCTTGGTCACCAGTTCCGCCGGCAACTTTTGACGCGCCAGGATCTCAGGATGGACGCGCACCACCAGCGTCTCCTCGTAGTACGAACGGTTGAAGAGGCCGATGCGGCCGCGCTCGGGCAGCGCGATGCTTGTGCGCCACATGAAATCATGGTCGAGCTCCTGCGGGCTCGGCGCCTTGAATGCGTGCACCTGGCAGCCTTGCGGATTGATGCCCGACATCACGTGCTTGATGACGCCGTCTTTTCCCGCGGCATCCATCGCCTGAATGATGACCAGCACCGCCCAGCGATCCTGCGCGTAAAGCCGCTCCTGCAGCTCGGACAAGCGCCTCACACCCGCGGCCAGCATCGCCTTGGCTTCTTCCTTGTCGATGTCGAGCCCGTAGGTGTCGGCGGCATCATGGTCCTTGATGTTGAACTTGCCGCCTTTGCGGACGCGGAAGCGCTTGACGATGTCGGAAGGAAGCATGTTTGCACCCGGTCAATGGTTTTCAGTTCGCCAACAATAGTGGAGAAAGGCGGCGGTATGACCTGGAAAGCTCGCGTCGATGTCCGCCCGGCTGCGTGCGATGCGTATGTCGGCGAGCTCGGGCTGCGTCTGATCGGCGAGATGTTGCAGCGCCCGTCGCTTGAGAACGGCGGCGCTCTCGGACGCCTGCAGGATTTTCATCATCGCAATGCGGGGGCCGGCGAATACCGCGTGCCAGCCCGTTTGCGCATTCATCTGTCCGATGTCGAGACCGGTCTCCTCGGCCAGCTCGCGCCGCAGACTGCCCTCGAGATCGATCCGGCCGCCGACGACATCGTCAGGATCGACGGTACCCGCCGGAAAGTAGGTCAGCCCGGCATTGGCGGTGTGCGCGGCCATGACGCCGAGCAAGAACGCGCCTTCGACCGAACGCACCGCGGCCATGCCGAAGCAATTCCAGATCGCGCGGTCGGGAAAGCCCCAGTCGCGCCAAGCCAGCATGCTCGCATAGTCGGTCTCGAGATAGGCGCCCTGGAAGATGTCGGTGTTGACGGAATAATGGTGCAGCAGCAGGACGCGGCCGTTCCAGAGCGCGGGGTTATGGCGCTTGAGATCAGCGAAATGCGCGTCGATCTCCGTGCGCCGCGCCGCCGCGAACGGCCACGGCCGCGGCTCGAAGACAAGGTCGAGCCGTGCGATCGGCACCACGGCGGGCGCGCTTGCCGGCATGCAGCGCGGCAATGGGGATTGCGGGGTCACGCCTCAATCTTCCCCTCCGCAACCACCACCGCGTCGCCACCGATCGAGCCCGAGGTGAGCTTGCCTCCGCGGAGGGTGAGCGTGAGATGGATCAGGCTTGGCCGCCCCATCTCGAACCCCTGCTCGATGACGAATGCGTGCTCGCCGTCGCCAGGGCGGGCCTGCGTCGCCACCACGCCGGCAAAGGCGGCCACCGCCGAACCCGTGGCCGGATCTTCGGGGATGCCCATGTGCGGTGCGAACATGCGGGCGTGAAACGCACGGCCCGGTTCGACCGTGTCGGTGCAGAACAGGAACGGTGCCGGCAACCACGCGCCAGTCGCAGTTTGCGGCGCGAACGCGTCCCAATGCGCGAGGTTCGCGCGGGCCCGTTTCATCGCGTCGAGGCCGCGCACCGGAATCATCGAGAACGCATTGCCAGCTGACCACACGCCGGGCACGTAGTCGCCGCAGCCGAGGTCGTCGAGCTCGAGACCGATCGCGGCGGCGAGGCGGGCGGCGTCCGCGGTCTCACCCACCTGCTGCGGCAGCCGCGCCAGGTCGAAACGAGCGTTCCCGACGTCGGCTCCCTTCGCGGCGACGCGACAGCGGATCGGACCGATCCCCTCCTCCAGCACCAGCTGGCGAGCGCTCGATGCGCCGTCGATGCGCCCGAGCAGCACCGCGGTCCCGACCGTCGGATGTCCGGCGAACGGCAACTCGGCCGCCGGCGTGAAGATGCGCAGCTTGGCGCGATGCGCGGGATTCTGCGGCGGCAGCACGAATACCGTTTCCGGCAGGTTGAACTCGCGCGCGATCGTCTGCATCGCCTCGCCGGTCAGGCCGTCGGGCTCGAGCACGACCGCGAGCGGATTTCCGGCAAAGCGCGTGTCGGTGAACACGTCCAATGTGTGGAAACGGCGCTGCACGATGCAAACCTCCAATGACCGTATGGGCGAACCGCCGCCGTTATATCACCGCCGAGACCCCAAGCGCGCCGACCGGGTGCGACGACTCATCAAATGTTCTTTGCAAGGGCTTCTCTCGAATTCATGGATGGTCGGAATTCGTCATGTCGATGCGTTGCATTAGGCGCGTGCCGCATCTGCGGCGCCCCCGGAACCGCCTCCCTCCCCGCGCGTGGGGACGCGTTGTCCGCCAGCCGAGGCGGCTTCAAACACGTGCGCTTGGATGAGGCCTTCGATCGGGCCGCTGCCGAAGCGCCGCGCCAGCCACTCGGCTGCGCGCCGCGTCGCCTCTTCGAGACGTGAGGCATCGCGCGTCTCGATCTCGTTCCGCACAGGCGTTCCCTGACAGTAGGCGATTGCGGCACCGTGCGCGGAGAGCGCCCGGCTGAAATCCTGCACGGTGTCGACCGAGATCGCCGCAAAGCCCGCTGCGGCGAGCTCCTCGCGCACCCTGGAGGCGTCGTGATATCCGTGTGGGATGCGCGCCATGAAGCGCGGGGGATCGTCCGGAAACACTGTCGCCAGGGCCTCGGTGACGACGTCGGCGAACTCGTTCGTCGAGATCCGGTCCCAGACGTTGAAGAAGAAGCGCCCACCGGGCTTGAGCACGCGCCGCGCTTCCCGATAGCCCTGCACCTTGTCGGGGAAGAACATGACCCCGAACTGGCACGCCACGACATCGAATGCTCCATCCTCGAACGGCAAGGCGAGCGCGTCCGCCTGCCGCCAGGCGATCCGCCCATCATCGGGCTGCCGCGCCGCCGCATGATCCAGCATGGGCTGGTTGAGGTCGGTCGCCAAGATCCGCGCGCTCGCGGGAAGCATCACGGCAAGCGCGCGGGTCAGCACGCCGGTGCCGGCGGCGGTTTCCAGGACATCGTGCGGTTGGACCGCGGCCACCCGCGCCGCGAGGTCGCGCGCATAAGGTTGGAAGATGAGCGGAACCAGGAAGCGGTCGTAGATTTCCGGGATCGATCCCGCGAACACCCTGTCGCTAGCCGTCAAATGCACCTCCGGGAGCGTGGGCGGGTATATCGCCGATCCGCCGCTGTTCAATCGCAGGGACGAGACAATCCGTTCTTGGCCGCACCGCCGCCGTCCACTGCTCGCCTCCAATCACGGCAAACTCACTCAAGCAGATCTATAGGCAATTGCGCGATCTTTACACACCGTTCGATCATCTTCATGCGCTCGCCACTCCGACGAGGCTTGCAAACCGAGTCCTTCCTGCGCTCGGCACGGGACGGCGGCGGGGATATACTGTGCCGGCTCGTTCGTCGGCGCCGTCGCAACCCGAGCATCGCGCGCAAATTCCGGCGATGCGGGGCGAGGTGCCGGTCAGAGGAGGGCGACACATGCGACGGTTCGTACGGGTATGGGCCTTGCTGGCGTTCTGTACATGTCCCATGCTCGCCGCTGGAGCCGACGTGCGCGACAACAACGGTGTCCAGATCAACTTCAGCACTACGCCGACCACCCTGGCACGATTGCCGGTGCTGTTCGTGCACGGGCACGCTGCGGACTACCAGGAGACCTGGTGGAAATCGGAACGTCCTGATCTTCACCCTGACGTCGTTCAAGGACACGCTCGGACTCAATCCCGAGCTCGACGTCCAACCCTATTACATCAGTTTCGCCGACAACACCCGCTCGATCGTGGACGATGCACGCGACATTGCCGACGCGGTCGACGACATCATTCGCCGTCACAATACCGCTTACGCAGCCGCCAATCCGAATCTCGCGACCACGGATCCGCCCGGGCCGCCTCCAGTGCAGGTCGTCATCATCGGCTACAGCAGGGGCACGATCAGCTCGCGGCTGTACCTGAAGGGCCTGCAGGAAGGAGATGCCGGCGCGTCGCCTTCGCGGCCGCCGCGGCCGAATTACCGCCCAGTATCCGAGTTCGTTGCGATCTCGCCACCCAATCACGGTCTCGCGCTGGCACCGCTGTTCGGCGACCCGCTCGGAGCTCTCGACCTCCTGCCGGTGCAGCAGCTCTATAACGGCGTGCAACCGCGCGGCAGCACGTGCGGCCAACCCTTCGTACCAAGCCTGGGCGCCGAGAATTTCATCGAGGCGCTCAACGGCGAGACGTCCCTCGACGGCGTCGTTGACAACGCCCCCAATCCCAACGAAGCGCCAGGTTCGCGGACCATCGACCAATTGCCCCACCAGGGCGCGCTCTATGTGACGCTGTTCGACGACGGCGACATGGTCAACGATCATGGCGGCGGCGAATGCAATGGCCGAGGCAGGGCCGCCAATCTCGCCCCCGCAGCCGAGAATGTGCCGGTCACCGGCGTCCAGGGCAACACCTCTCGCGCCAAGCACGCCACCACCGTTCATACTTTCGACGTGATCTGCAAGGCGCTCTACGCCGCTGCCCACCACCGCACGCCGAACGGACAGACCTGCGCACCGCATCCGCAGGACAGTGCGACCCCGCTCATTCAACCACCCGCGCCGGCCACGGCGATGCTCGCGCTCGACCTTTCCGGCAGCATGAGCCTTCCGGCGTGCCCGACCTGCGCCACGCGGTTCGAAGTGCTCAAGGAGGCGGTCAAGATCTTCGCCGACCTCTGGCTGATGATGGGCCGACCGCAGGACCGGCTCGGGGTGACCTACTTTGACACCACCGTCATGCCGTTCCTGAACAACGGCGAAGTGCTGCCGCTGCTGACCGCGGCCAGCGTCAATGGCATCAAGACCGATTTGGATCTGCGCGGACCATCGAACCTGACCGCGATGGGCGGCGCGTTGCAGAGTTCGATCGGGGCGCTGGGCGCAATGCCGGCGACAGGCCCGCGGCACGTGATCCTGTTCACCGACGGGATGCAGAACGTCAGCCCAATGGTGGTGTTCGAGCCCATGCCGCCGCCGCGGTACGAGATCCGCGACGACCCGAGCCGACCGCAGTCCGGCCTGACCGCCAATGGTACGCGGCTCGACATGCTGGGCGGCATCATCGTCGACACCATCGGCGTCGGCACCGCGCAATCCTTCCTCGACCTGCTCGCCGCTATCTCGGCAGATCCGGGCCCCAACGATCCTGTGGGGATCACCCGCGCGACCGCGAACGCCGAGGACCTGCGGCAGTTTTTCGTCGAAGCGCTGATCGACACGCTACGCGTCGCGAGCCCGCAGCTCCTCGCCTACCGCCGCGGCGCGCTCAGCAGCAGCGGCGGCGCAGATGAAACGTTCACCGCCAACCGGGGCGGACGGCAGCTGTTGTTCAAGGTGAGCTGGCCTCCCGGACAGCTGCTCGAGGTGCGCGCGTTCAAGAACGGCACCGACGTGACCGCGTCCGCCCGGGTTGCTTCCGATCGCTTTTATCACATTCTCGCCTTCGACGCGCCGGCGCACGGCAGCGCCGATGCATTGTCCGGCGCGTGGCGTCTCTCGATAACCGGACCGGGCGGAGTTGCCTACCAGGCGGCTGCGATCATGGACGAGCCGGACCTGAGTTATCGCGTGCGCCTCACCGAGCCGCGCGTCCGCGTCGGGTCGCCGCTGAACCTGGTCGTGGATGTGAACGCGCGCCAGCGACCGATCGACGGGCGCGTGACCGTGACGGCGACAGTCGAGCAGCCGCGCGTGGCTATTGCCAACCTCATTGCCGACGCGAGGCCGCCGGACCCGCAGGGACGGGGCTTCGAGCCCGGCATGACGGCGGCTGAGCGGCAGTTCGCCGCGCTTTCGACCGATGCTGAACGATGGAGGGCATTGACCGCGACGCGAGCTACAACCTTCCGGCTCGCGCGCGACCGCAAGAGCGCCTTCCGCGGCTCGCTCTCCAGGGTCACGGTGCCGGGAATCTATCGCGCGACCGTGCGCATCAGCGGCGAGGACCGCCGCCTCGGTCGCTTCGAACGCAGTGAAAGCGTCACGGCAATCGTGCGCTTCGGCGCCGCCGATCGCCGCAGCAGCGAACTGGCCTTGGCTCGCATGGACACCTCGTTCGGCCTCACGCTGCGCCCGCGTGACCGATACGGCAACCTGCTCGGCCCGGGGCTCGCCGGCGAGATCCGACTGACCGATCCTCGCGGCAGGGAGACACCAGGGCCCGAGGATGTCGGCAACGGCCGTTACCGCTTTGTCGTGGCGGTCTGGCCGTCCATGGCCGTCCACAGTCGTTTTCAGAAACCGCCGAAAAGACTGGGCGTAGCGGCGTTTCTGTCCTTGCCTATCCACCGCCGTCCGTGTACGTGTTTGCCGTACGCATGCCGTACGCGGGAGGAAACACCATGGCAAGGCGGATACGGGATACCAAGCTCGACACACGTACGGCACGGCTGAAGCTGCCGCAGCGGCGCGAGCCCTACTGGCGCCCGCTGTCCGCTGGCCTGGCGCTCGGCTACCGGCGCGGCAAGAGCGGTGGTTACTGGCTGGCCAAGCATTACAGCCGCGAGCACGGCCGCCGCTACGAGTCGATCGGTCCGGCTGACGATACGCTTGACGCTGGCGCGCTGAGCTTCGATGCCGCCCAGATCAAGCGCGTGAATGGTTGGCAGGGACGCCGGCCGAGCATGACGCATCAGCGGGGCCACTCACCGTCGCCCGCGCGTGTGACGATTACCTCGCGTTCCTGCGTCACGATGGCCGCTCGGAGGCCACCATCAGGGATGCCGCCATCCGGATCGAGGCGTTCATCCGGCCAGCGCTCGGCCGACGCGATGTGCAATCGCTGAAGGCGGACGACTACCGCCGATGGCGAGATCAGGTCGCAAGCGCACCGGCCCGCCGCCGGAGAGCATCAGTGCGGGCAATAGTCGCGCGCGCCGTGCCACCGTCAACCGGACGTGGGCTACGTTCCGGGCCGCGCTCAATCACGCCTTCAGCCGAGGGGCGCGTGTCGTCCGATGCGGCTTGGCGCAAGGTCAAGCCGTTCCGGGAGGTCGAGAGCGCGCGGGTTCGGTATCTGACGGTCGCCGAAGCCAAGCGCCTGATCAACGCCTGCAGCCCCCACCTTCGCCCGCTGGTGCAAGCCGCGCTGCAGACCGGCTGCCGCTACGGCGAGCTGTGCCGGCTGGAGGCGCGCGACTTCAACCCCGATGCCGGCACCCTCACGATTCGGCAGAGCAAGTCAGGCAAGCCGCGCCACGTGATCCTCACGTTCGAAGGTCATGCGTTGTTTCGCCAGCTGACGGCCGGGCGGCCCGGCGACGAATTGATCCTGGGCCGCTGGGCGAAGTCACAGCAGCAGCGCCGGATGGCGGAGGCGGTGGCGCGGGCGAAAATCACGCCGCCGATATCTTCCACGGCTTGCGCCACACCTGGGCGTCGCTCGCCGTCATGTCCGGCATGCCGTTGATGGTGGTCGCCCGCAACCTTGGCCACGCCGACACGCGCATGGTCGAGCGGCACTACGGGCACCTAGGGCCGAGCTACGTTGTCGACGCCATCCGCAAGCACGCCCCACGCTTTGGATTCAAGTCGCACGAAAATGTGCGGCCGATCCGGTGAAAAAGCGGGTCAGCGCCGCCGTGGGAATTGCCCGCGGAGTGGGGCGGGCCGTCGGCGTGGCAAGCGTCATCCTCGAAGGCGAGGCTATGGGGCGGCGCGAGCGGCTAGAACAGGCGGATGCGAACCAGAAGAAGGCCCAAAAGCTCGGTGGTGAAAACAAAGCGCGCCAGAAGGCGGCCGAACGGGAGGCGCGCAACATCGCGATGGCGCGTGAGTTCGAGAAGAAACGCGAACGATCTGGCCGCTCCCCTTCCGGTCTGATGGCGGAGATCGGCAAGCCTCGCGGCCTCAAGCGCAGTCAGGCCATCGACGTCATCAAGGCTACACGCAAGAAATTGCTTGGCGCGTAAAGATTTCGTCCGGCCTGCACTCCACACTGGACAAACCCAGCCCATGTCCCGGTGTGCACACGTGTGCACACCGGGAAACGCAAAAATGACACCGACGTCTTCGTGCTGGGGCCGCATACCGCAAGCCGTGGCGAGCTACGGCGTGGGCCGCAGCAAGCTTTACCAGTTGGCCGCGGAAAACCGCGGCTTGTTTCGGAAATTGGGCGCTGTGACGCTCGTCGATTTTAAGCGGCTCGACGCCATCATGGCCGCGCTACCGGCCGCCGAGGTGAACGCCCCTCGGGGCAAGCGCGAGGCCGCGACGCTGGCGAAGCGCGACGGGCGGCATGGGCAAGCGATCGAATTTCCCGCGCCGTGAGCGGGATTTTTATCCGACCCCGTTAGGGCCGGTGCAGCTGTTGATTTCGTTCCTGCGACGCGACGGCGTACGTACGTTCGCAGAGCCGTGCTGCGGTGACGGCGCTCTGGTTCGTCACCTGGAATCCTTCGGTCTGGTTTGCGTCCACGCTGGCGACATTGCGAACGACAAAGACGCGCTCGCCACATTGAACTACGGCGGCGCAGACGCGATCATTTCGAATATACCATTCACTGCCGCCATCAGGGATGCGCTGATCCGGCACTTCCTGCGCATCGCCACCGCCTGGCTCCTGCTCCCCAGCGATTGGGCGTCGAACAAGGGAGCGGCGCCGTTCCTTTGCCACTGTAGCGACATCGTCCCGGTTGGCCGCGTGCGCTGGGTCCCGGGCACAAAGAACTCCAGTTACGAAAATTTTGCGTGGTACCGGCTCGACGCCCGTCACAGCGCAGGGCCGGTTTTTCACGCGCGAGGTTCGTCGCCGGCGTCGGCGAGTGAATGCCTGGGACAGTCCCGGGAGACACACAGAGGAGTAGACGAAATGACGGACAAGCCCGACCGCACCCAAACTGGAGATCGTGCCGCCGACACCGGAGGAGCTCGACGAGGAGGAGCAGGAATTCCGCGCGCTGCGTCGCGATCTTCCCGGCGTCAAAGGCGCCAGCGCGGTCGGCATCGTCAGCATCGGCGTCGCCAAGATCCCCGGCAAGAACGAGTTCTTCCGCACGCATCCGGAGTTCCGGCCGGTGATCCCGATCGTCGATCATCGAAGTCGGCATGGAGAAGCAGTACTTCGCCGTCACCGACGAGATGGTGGAGGCGCTCGCCGGCATCGGCATCACGGTCACCGATCACACGCTCTACCTGACGGTGACGTCGCGCGGTGCGGTGCAAGATCATCCCCGTTCGCCAGGCCGGCGCCGACGGCGAGCAGAACGAGTACGCGCGCACCAAGGAGATCGGCCTGATCGCACGGCATCGACGACTGGGTGCGCCTGTTCACCGACCAGGAGAACAAGGTCTACAAGGTCTTCCCCGCGCCGGCTGGCCGGTTTGCCGATCCGATCTGGCCCGCAGCTGAAGCCCGCCAAGATCTTCCGGCTGGCGTTCCGCGACAAGGGCCGGCTGATCGACAGCCCCGAGCACGCGCTGTTCCAGAAGTGGGCCGCGCGTGATCGCGATGCTGACTGACTTACGAACAGGTCATCTTCGCCGACTTCGAGTTCATCGCCAGACCCGGAGAGCGTCCCGATGTGGTCTGCCTGGCCTGGCACGAGTGGCCGGTCGGGGCAGACCCATCGCCTGTGGCGCGACGAGCTCGGCGACGCAGCCGCCCTACCGCACCGACGACAAGGTGCTGTTCGTCTGCTTCGTCGGCAACGCCGAGCTGGCTTGCCATCTCGCGCTAGGCTGGCCGCTGCCGGTCAACGTGCTCGATCTCTACCCGGAATTCCGCTGCCACGTGAACGGCCGCGCTGGTGCCGCAGGGCAAGGGCCTGCTCGGCGCGCTGGCGTATTTCGGTCTCGACACGCATCGGCAGCAAGCGCAAGGACGCCATGCGCGAGCGCATCATGCAGGGCTGGCCGTTCACCGCCGAGGAGCGCGCGGAAATCCTGCTGTACTGCGCGAGCGACGTCGACGCCATGGTGCGGCTGCTGCCGAAGCTGCTGCCGCACATCGACATGCCGATCGCGCTCTATCGCGGCGCGTTCGTCGCGGTGTCGGCGCAGATGGAGCATGCCGGCGTGCCGATCGACATGGAGATCTTCCCGCAGCTCGCCGACAAGCAGGCGTGGCGCTTCGTGCGCGACGCGATGGTGCCGGAGATCGACGCGCAATACGGCGTCTATGTGCGCGGGCAGGGACGGCGAATGGCATTTCAACATGGAGCTGTTCGCCGCCTACCTGGAGCGCGAGGGCATCGCGTGGCCGCGTCACCGAACGCGGCACGCTGTCGACCAAGCGCAAGACCTTCGAGGACATGAGCAAGGGACATCCGCAGCTGGAGAACCTGCGGCAGCTGCGGCACGCGCGCGACAAGATGCGCAAGGTCAAGCTGGCGGTCGGCGCCGACGGCCGCAATCGCACCGTGCTGTGGCCGTTCCAGTCGAAGACGTCGCGCACGCAGCCGAAGGCCTCGCAGTGGATCTTCTCGCCGGCGGTCTGGCTGCGCTCGCTGATCAAGCCCGGGCCCGGCCAGGCGGTCGCCTACGTCGACTGGATCGTCGATGGAATTCATGATCGCGGCCTGCCTGTCGGACGATCCGGTCATGCTGGAGTTCTACCGCAACGGCGATCCCTACCTGTCGTTCGCCAAGCGCGTCGGCGCGGCGCCGCGCGACGCCACCAAGCGAACGTCACGAGCCGCTGCGCGACCGCTACAAGACCGGCTTGCTCGCGATCCAGTACGGCATCCAGGCCGAGAGCCTGGCCGGCCGGCTCGGCGTCTCGACGTTCGAGGCGCACGAGATGATCGCGCCAGCATCGCGAGCTGTTCGCCGTGTACTGGCGCTGGGCGGACGACTGGCTGGCTGCCGCGCTCGACAGCGGCGAGATGCGGACGGTGCTGGGCTGGCAGTGCCGCACCGGCATCACCGAATTCAACAGCCGCTCGATCCAGAATTGGCCGGTGCAGGCGACCGGCGCGGAGATCCTGCGCATCGCCTGCATCTGGGCGGCACGGCACGGGCTCGGCTGTGCGCGCCGGTGCACGACGCGCTGCTGATCGAGGCGCCGATCGAGCGGATCGACGCCGACGTGGCGCTGCTGCAGGAGATCATGCGGCGGGCCTCGCGGGTGGTGCTCAACGCCACCGCCGACGGCACCTATGAGCTGCGCACCGACGCCACGATCATCCGCTACCCGGACCGCTACACCGACAAGCGCGGCGCAGAGATCTGGGAGCGCGTGCTGCGGCTGCTGGCCGAGTACCGGGCGCAACAGACAGCGCCGGCGGTCAAGGAGGTGGGCTGATGGGCACGCCAGCGTGCACCGCGACGAAGCCGAATGGGACGCCGAGATCGAGGCGGACTTTCAGCGCGCCGTCGCGAGGATACGCGCAAGCGGACGACGCAAGCGCGGCTGCGGTTGGTCGCGTTCCCGTGGGCGTTCCTGGTCGACGTGTGTCGGCTGACCGAAGGGCGCACGGCCCTGGTGCTGGCGGAATACATCTACCGGCGCACGCACGTCTGCGACAGCCAGACGGTCACCCTGCCGGGCGCCGAGCTGGCAGAGCTAGGGATTGACCGGCCACAAAAACACAAAGCACTGGCTCAACTCGCGCGGGCCGGTTTCATCCGAATTGAGCAGACCGGGACGGGGCGGGCAGTGCGGGTAACCTTGCAGTGGCAAAGCGGGGGGACCGTTGCCTGGGGAAACGGTAACCGTTGCCTGGGGGAAACGGTACCGTTGCCTGCAGGCAACCCCGGTCCCTCTATCTCTTTACTCTCCTCTCTATTCTCTTCCCAATAATAGATGGGTAGGAGATCAGACGGGAGCGAACGAAGGAGCCTTATCGACTTCTCGTTGCCCTCCGTGCGACCAGCTCGAATACGTCTGCCCTGTCGTCACGAAGCGGTCTGCGGTGTGTGGAGGACAAAGGTTGGTCCATCCAACGACGAAAGGGCGTGCGCTGATGCGGTCCGCCTTGCGTGGGACCTTCGAGCATCCAGTGGTCGGCAACTCGGCGCGCAGCGTAGGATCACCCTAGCCGCCCCTCCCCAGAACTCGCACCCACGACTGTGAGCGCCCCGCCTGGCTATTGGGCTGTCGAGAACCAGGACGGTCCTCCCCAACCCCTACCTCCCGGAAAACTCAAACCAGTGACGGCACCGCGCCCAAGGAAACGGCCCTTCACGGGCGATCTGAGAGACGCAGCTAACCTCAACAATTGTCGAGGTCTCACGCCATTGTTGAGTTTCGGGGCGTGGGGGGCGGTTTCTTTTTTCAAAACGGGCCCTGCCCGGACAGGCGCGGCGGCGGGTTCATTTTGCTAATCCTGCACTTTTACTTTCAAAATCGAGGTATTATGCAGCATGGCAAAAAGAGGCCGTAAATCGCGGGCGGAACTAGAGTTTCGCTCAATCGAACCACCTGCTCTCCGGGCACCTCTGGCGATGGTCACCATCCCACCCAACGCCCCCCGATCACCTGGGTGAACCGGAACAGCGGATCTGGGCTGACATCTTCGGGACTTCGAGCTTTCGACGCGAGCGGCGGTTGCCGTGCTGACCGTGGCTCTGGAGTCCCATCAGCGTTCGCGGGATGCCGTGAGGCTGTCGCACGCGATGGAATGATGGTGGTAGGCCGAGATGGGCAGGCGAAGGCTCATCCGCTTCTCACCGTCGAGCGCGACGCTCGGCAAGCTTTCTTGGCTGGCTTTCGGGCCTTGGGGCTGGAGCTGTGACGGCGCGAAGATACAAGGCTCCGAAGGATGATCGGCCGCGGCCGTGGGAGGAGCGACCGGTCTCGTTCGAACGGTGGGAACGACATCGAGACTGGATCTTGTCCATGATGCATACGGGGAGCCGGCCCGAGGAGTGGTGGGCCTATGAAAAGCAGATGGATCGGCCAGCCAACCTCGGTTGCGAGCGTATCGCTTTGTTCGAGATGGGCGAGCTGAGCGAGGCCGAACTCGCCGAGCTCATGTTGGAGTGGAGGCAATGCTACGAGCGCGCGCAGGCGCCCGGATTCAGCTATTGTATCGGTTCGAGACCGGGCGAAACGTTTGCTCGTTGGCTAATGGGCGCGGCGGCGCGACGAGCGGAATACCGATGGGCTGGGATCCCGCGCGCGATCCTGAAAAAATGGGATGCACGCCGCGCCAGGGCGATCAAGGCGCGGGCAATGGTGGGGCGGGCGCGCGGGGCCGAGAATTATTCGTGACGGTCGCCTCGTAATCGTCCGTGAAGAACGCCAGGGTGTTCTGATTTAGGCCAATAGCGCGGTTGGGATGAGGCGTTGCCCGCTTCCTCCGCATGGGGCGAAACAAGGGACGCAACGGCGATCGTGCCAATGCCGTGCTCGCCGCCGCCGGATACAACTTCAGCCTCCTCCTGCGCTGGTTCGAGGCGCTTTTGCGTGCCCACTCATCTCCCCGTGGGACCGTTGCAGCTGTGCTTGTGCGCGCGGGGCTGCCAACCGCTTCGAGGCTAGGCAGCTAGCCTGAAAGCCTGGCGGGCCAGTCCTCTCGTTTGGCCTTGTCGGCTTTGAGCATCGCTTGGCTCAATTCCTCCACGGCCTGGTTGACGCCGGCCTCATCGCCGGATTGCGCACGCAGGGGCCGATGAAGAGAGTTGAGCCCACGATCGCGACCACGGCAGTCAGTTGACGACGAGTGAACTTCATGGCGCTCCTCCCTTGTTATGTGCATGGCGGCTAAGTCGGGGCCCTACTCGTAGAGGATCGAACTCTACATCGGATTGCTGGCCGATCCAAAATCGAAGGAACCGAAGTCAGGTCAGCGCAAGGACTTCGCTTCCGGCTCGGGCGACGCCATTTCGGGCAACGGCGCGTTGCGATCAGCGCTCGCTGAAATTAATCCTGCGTTACCACCCCTCGGTCGTAATCCACAAGAACCAACTCGTCTTCCCGAAGGGACGCAAGACCGGCAGCTACGTGGTCGAGACCACGATGCGGCCGGGCGCTTTGCGACTTCGCGCCCACAGTCGATGAACAGCTGCAGACGGGGCTGAGAGTGCGGCTCCCCTTAATGCCAACCACATTCTGCTCGCCACGGGGTGAGCCGCGGTATCCAGCGTGGCACATTGGCGCGAAAGGCCTCGTACTCCGCGCCAAATGTTCGTTCGAGCGTGGGTTCTTCATATGCTACGACGAACAAGTGGCAGGCGAGCCAGAACAACGCGCCGTATAGAATGAGACGCCAATCGCCGAACAAGACCGCCTGACCAAGAATGACGGCGACCACGGCCACGTACATCGGATTGCGCACGTAACGATAGAGACCGGTTACCACGAGGTTCTTTGTCGGCGCGATCGGGGCCGGCGTCCCTAGTCCCTGCAGCGCAAAGCGTGCAAATAAATCCACGAGCCCGGGCACGCCCGCAATAATCAACAAGATCCCGATGAAGCGCGTCAGTTCCAGGCCGAAGAACGCCGGCCGAAGGTGCCAGCGTGTGATCCACCAAGGGATGATCCCGGCCAGCACGCAGGGCACGACTACGAAGAAAAGAGCCGAGCCCAAAATGGCAATCGTTCTTTGCACGGCAGCTCTCTAAAAATCAGGCAAGTAGACAATACGATGCCAAAGGCTCGCTTCGTGCGCTAACGAGGGAATGCCGGCCACGCACGCTCATCGCTTGTTACCCCTTCGCATCGGCCAGCGACTGGTGTATAATGCATGAGCTGCCGTCGACGCGGGACGTGGCAAGATCGCGACCCGCGAAATGTAGCGTTCGCGCCGCCGACAGGCGTTCACTGCATCACACATGGATGTCTTTTTCGTCGCCCCGATCGTGCATTGGCGATCGCGGACGGGCGTCTTCCAAGGAGGTCCATCATGCAAGCGAAGCGTGTCACGTTGGCGACCTGCCTCATCGCCGCGGCGCTGGGCAGCAGCGCCTTCGGGCAGCAGGAGCTCGGCAAGATCAGTTTCCCGACGTCCTGCGATCCCAAGGTGCAGGCCGAGTTCGAGCGCGGCGTGGCCATGCTGCATTCGTACTGGTTCAACTACGCCCGCAAGACTTTCGAGGGCATCCTGCAACAGGATCCGGCCTGCGCCATCGCCTATTGGGGCGTAGCCATGGACCTGCTCGGCAACACGCTGATAGGCGTGCCACCGTCGCGGGCCAATGCGGAGGCCGGCTGGGCAGCGCTCGAAAAGGCGCGCGCGATCGGGGCGAAGACGCAGCGAGAGCGCGACTGGATCGAGGCACTGAGTGCCTATTACCGCGACCATGACAAGGTAGCGGTCGATGCCCGATTGGCCGCCTACACCAGGGCAATGGAGCAGATGACGCAGCGCTACCCCGACGATTACGAGGCCCAGGTCGTCTATGCGGTGACCCTGCAGGCGTCGGCGTCGAAGGCTGACCTGACCTACGCCAACCAGCTAAAATCGGCGGCCATTCTGGAGAGCCTTTACCAGCAGAACCCCCAGCACCCGGGCGTGTCGCATTTCATCATCCATGCCTACGATTTTCCATCGCTCGCAGACAGGGGAATTGCGGCTGCGCGGCGCTATGCTGGCATCGCGCCTGCGGTCCCGCATGCCCGCCACATGCCGTCGCACATCTACACCACGGTCGGGCTATGGGAGGAATCCATCGCGTCGAATATGTCGGCGCTCGAGATCCAGCCCGACTATTACCACGCGTCAGATTTTACGGTTTACGCGCACCTGCAGCTGGCCCAGGATGGCAAGGCGAAGGCGATGATCGACAAGTCGCTCGCGACGCTGGATCGGGGTGATCGCCCGCCGACTCTTGGCAACTTCACGGCGAAGGCCGCCATGCCGGCACGCTACGTGCTCGAACGAGCGGATTGGGCCGGCGCTGCGGGGCTGGTGGTGACTGCTAGCCAGTACCCAATGGCGGATTCACTGATCCGCTTTGCGCGCGGTCTCGGCATGGCCCGCAGCGGCAATCTAGCTGGCGCGAAAGAAGAGATCGACGCCATCAAGCCTCTGCGTGCAGGTCTGGAAAAAGCCAATCAGTCTTATTGGGCCGACCGTTCGGAAGAGCAGATGCTCGCGGTGTCGGCCTGGATCGCGTTCAAGCAAGGCGCTGGCGATCAGGCCATAAAGCTCATGCGCGCGGCCGCCGACGGCGAGGACGGCAGCGTCAAGCACATAGCGATGGAGAACCGGCTTTACCCGTTGCGCGAGCTCTTGGGCGATTTGCTGCTCGAGATAGGACAGCCGGCTGCCGCGCTCACCGAGTACGAGACGGCATTGAAGGCAAATCCCAACCGCTATCGCGGTTTCTGGGGCGCCGCGCGCGCCGCCGACAAAGCCGGCGACCGGCCAAAGGCCGTGGCCTATTACGGCAAGCTGATGGAGCTGGCGAACAAGGCCGACACCGAGCGCCTCGAGATCCTGGCCGCCAAGGCGAACCTGGCAATGAAGCCCCTGATACGGGATCGTTAGACGCGCCGCTTGCTTAGCTCTCCCTGCTTGCGGGGGGAGATAGGACCGATACCGCGATGATGGTCCGCTCGATCGTAACCGCTCTGATCATAGGCGCATGTGCCGCGGCCGGGGTCGTGTACTTCTTCACCGAATCCACGTGGCAGCTCACCAGCTGGCTGCGCGCGCCCGAGCAGGCGGCCGCGACAGAACTCTGGCCGATCTGCACCACAATGGGAGCGTCGCGGACAATGGTGGACTGGGCCGAGCTCGATCCAGATTTTGCAGCCGGCAAGAAGGCGTTGCCACCGAGAATTGGCGCGACGCCATCGCGGCGCTGAAGCTCGCGGCGTTGCGCGAGCCCCAAAATGCCGACATCCAGAACTACATCGGATATGCCTATCGCCGTTTGCGGCAGCTCGAGCCGGCCATCGATCATTATCAGCACGCACTCGCCCTCAACCCGCGCCACCGCAGCGCGCACGAACACCTTGGCGAGGCGCATCTTGTGACCGGCAATCTCCGCAAGGCCGAAGACCACCTCGCGGCGCTGCAGGACATTTGCCTCCTCCCTTGCACGGAACACGATGATCTGCAGAGAGCCATCGCTACCTTCAAAAGCTTCACAACGCGTTGAATCCATGTGGTAGCGAGTTGCTAGTGCCTGCGGAGCAACGGGCGCGACCCATTTGCACTTAGCCGCGCGGATGTGCGCTTCGGCCGATCGCTTCAGTTGAGCCAAGTCCTCGGCATGTCGGCTTCACCCGCGGCTCCGGACGTAACGCTGCACCGCAACGAATCGACGCTTTGGGCCGATTTTGTTGAAGAAGTCGGACAATAGATCGAAGTAGTCGAGCTGCGGTAGTGAGGGGAGCAGTCAATGAGGGGAGTTGGTCAGTTCTCAGGCTGGCTTTAGGTTTGGTGCCGGGATCAGCTTCGCCATTTTTCGGAGGTTCTGGGCGGTTGCTGCGAGGAGGAACTCATCGCGTGCACCATTCGGGCCCCGTAGTCGGAGCCGATCGAGCTTGAGAATGCGTTTGAGGTGCGCGAACAGCATCTCGACCTTCTTACGAAGCCGGCGCGAAGCCCCACCTTCCCAAGACTTTGCGATTTGGCGTGCCATGTCACGGGCACCTTCATAGATCGATCGTGGCACATAGCGGGCAGGCTCTTTTGGACAGCATCGAGGTTTCAGGCGGCAGGCTTGGCAATCATACTTGCTTGCGCGGTAGCGCAATGTCGCTCCATCATTGATACGTGAGCCGGTCGTGGTCAGCATTTTGCCGCCCGGGCAGTAGTAGACGTCGCCGGCACGGTCATAGCTGAAGTCATCGCGTGAGAAGGTGCCGTCCTGGCGCGCCGACTTGTCGAACACGGTCACATGCGGCTCGATTCCGTGCTCATAGACCAACCAGCCGAGCATCTCGGCCGAGCCATAGGCGCTGTCGCCTAGAAGGCGGGCAGGATACAGATCGAAGCGCTCGATCGAGCGTTCGATCATGCGTTTTGCGGCCAGGACCTCGGCCTGCCGGATCGCCGTCGTCGCTTCGACATCAACGATGATCCCGTTGTCGACATCGATCATGTAGTTGGTGGAATAGGCAAAGAACGCCTGCCCACCGTGGGCTCCGGTCCATCGCGCTGCCGGATCGGCCTAACGCCTTGGGCGCCACGATGTGGTGCCCAGCGTCTACCGGGCATCGTCGAGCACAGCCAGATATTCCTCTACCGCCCGTCCGGTCGCGCTCTGGTGGCAGCCCCTTCGCGCCGAGATGCCTTTCTGCCGGTTTCGCATCCGCCCTGATCAGACTGGCATCGACCGCGAAGCCTTCCCGCGCCGACCAGTCCCTCATCGATACAGCGCTTCAGAACCGTCTCGAATACCCGACGCAACAGATCGCTCTGGCGGAAACGGCCGTGCCGGTTCTTGGAGAAGGTCGAATGATCTGGCACGCAGCTATCGAGACCGAGCCGGCAGAACCACCGATACGCCAGATTGAGGTGGACTTCCTCGCACAGGCGTCGCTCGGAGCGGATGCCAAAGCAATAGCCGACAATCAGCATCCGCATCATGAGCTCAGGATCAATCGATGGCCGCCGAGCGTGCTGTAGAATGGCGCCAGCTCCCGCCTCAGCTCACCGAACTCCACGAACCGGTCGATCGAGCGCAACAGATGGTCGGTGGGAATGTGCCGTTCGAGCGAGAACTCATAGAACAAAGCAGCCTGTTCAACTTGCCGATGCCCCATCATGATTGATGTCCTGCTCTCGCAGCGACTGAATCAGCGATAATCATTCGGCAACCGAAGACTTTTTCAACACAATCGGCCAGTAGCGGACGTGGCATTCTCTGTCGTAAAAACTTGTGGCCGGAGTTCGACTGCGTGCATCCGGCGATTGGCAATAGCCAGAAAATGAGCACACCAGAGGACGCAAAACAGAAAGCGGCCGCCACTTATAACGCGGCTTCCGATTTCTACGACCTTCCGGTCAATTCCTTCTGGGAGCGATACGGTGGTCGCACGGTGGCGCGCGTGGGACTCAGTCCTGGGGCACGGGTCCTCGATGTGTGCTGCGGCAGCGGCGCCTCTGCTATACCGGCGGCGGAGGTCGTCGGACCTGACGGATTCGTCCTCGGCGTGGACTTGGCGGAAAACCTGATTGCGCTTGCGCGTGCGAAGGCGAAGCACCGAAGCCTTGAGAACATCACATTCCGTGTTGGCGACATGCTTGAGCTGGATGAAGCAGCGAACCACTTTGATGCAGTGATCTGCGTATTTGGCATCTTCTTCGTTCCAGACATGCGGGCCGCCGTGCGCAAGCTTTGGGAGCACGTTCGTCCGGGCGGTCAGCTCGCTATCACGTCGTGGGGCCCTCGCTTCTTGGAACCCGTCAACACGGTCTTTTGGGATTCTGTGCGCGCAGTGCGCCCGGATCTCCATAAGGCTTTCAATCCATGGGATCGCATTTCCGAGCCGGAAGCGTTGCGCGCGATTTTCTTGGCCGCTGGAGCAGAAATTCCGGATGTTGTTCCGGAGATGAGCTCGCACCCACTAGGTTCGCCGGAAGATTGGTGGCCGATAGTGCTCGGGACTGGCTACCGCGGAACGGTCGAGCAGTTGGAGCCGGACTCCCGTAGACGTGTTCGGGATGAATGTCTCGATTTCATCCGCACGACAGGTGTGCAGTCAGTCGAGACGAACGTCCTCTATGCATCGGCAACAAAGCTTCCCCGGATATGATCGATGTCCGAGTTGGGTCTTGTGTCACGAGCATCGCCGATCCAAACGGTGGTGCGCAACTGTACGAGAGATGAAGGAGGGCCCTTCGAGGTCGGCAATCAGGTGTTGATCTCAAGCCACCGCAAGCTGCTGTCGTCAAAAGCGATGGTGGTGAACGTTGCGGAAAAGTCGGGACATGATTCCGGCAGGCGAGGTTGAGAGAGGCGAGCGCAAGCGAACCGCCGATGAAGTGTCGAAAGCGGATTAGGCGATGTCAAAACCGGGGGGTGACCCTTCCTCCGGGATCAGCTCGGGAGAACCCTGAAGCCTGCCTGAGCGGCATCCGGCATATAGGCGGCGCGAAG
Organism: uncultured Alphaproteobacteria bacterium; assembly: GCA_963788095.1. Taxonomy (GTDB): domain Bacteria; phylum Pseudomonadota; class Alphaproteobacteria; order Rhizobiales; family Xanthobacteraceae; genus CAVTXS01. The sequence goes on from CAWBFP010000020.1 coordinate 92,152, forward strand.
CTCAACCAGGCTCTTGTATGGAACGTGAGAACCTAGACGGCGATGGCAAGGGAAAAGGCACAAGTGGCTCAAACCGCGAGGCCGAAAGTACCGATGCGCCAGATAGGGACGGACTGCTTCGTAGTAGCGATGAAGCGGGGCAATGCCCGTGGAGCGAAGGGAGCGGGTCATCGCCATTTGGCTCGGGTCAACCGGCAACGGGAGGAACCCGGTGTTCAATGGAAGGCGGCAGCCTTCAAGCGGTGGCACGAGCCGGATAAGTCGAGAGGCTTAAGTCCGGTTCTGTGAGGGGCTCGGGGTGAAATTCCCCGGGCCTACTCGGCAGGCGGATCGAGCGCGCGCCGGTGACCTGGTAATGACCGCAAGCCTCTGAAAGCTGACATGAATCCGCCGCAGCGGCTGGTACTGTCGCGCGTGCTCCCGGTTCTCTGTAACCGAGGAGTATGACCAATCGCCCGGTTTAATCGCGGCGACTTCCACATGTCGGCGCGAGTAGTCCCGTAAGAAGACGTCGACGATGTGTGTGTCGTAGGCGAGGGGAGTGCTTGGGTGCTCGATACCGTCGCAAATCCCGACTATGGGACGGCAGCCGCGAGTTCGCGACCGGCTCGACCTGGCGAACGAGGCCTTGCCCCCGCCACGGCATCACGATGCCCCGAACCAGCACGCTTGCACATTTGCGCGAACAGATGCACGTTGCGAACGTCGCGTGACTAGGTGCGACAGCAAGCACGGAGAAATCGAATGGCTAGAAAGCCAACGGGGACGAAGAAGCCGAAGAAGACGAAGAAACGAACGGCCACGATGAAGCGCGGCAAGGCGAAGAAGTAGGTCGCCGCGCCAACGAGATCACATGAGGGCCCGCCGCAACGGCGGGCCTTCTGCTTTTGGAGAATCTTCCGTAGCACGATCCGGCCGTTGGCAAAGCGAGCGACCTATCAGCCGATGACGCTCGGTATTTTCGGTTTCGCAAAGCAACGTGGAAAACCGTCTGATGGGTGATACGGCCAATTCCTTGAAGGATAAGGCTCAGGAGCTCTGGAGCGAAACCACTAGACGCGCGGAGTCCATGGCGGCCAAAGGGATGGAGGAGGCGAGGGCGCAAGGCCTTACGCCAGAGGCAGCCGGGCAAGCACTGCGGGGGATGACGGAGAAAGTGATTGGCGCTGCGGACGCAGCCAAGCAAAGCATCAGCGGCCGTCTCAAGGATAAGGGCTCCAGCTCCTCTGGCGGGCCGTCTGATCACAAGTTGTAGCACGATCGTTCGGAGCGTAGACGCACTGACAGCAAACTGCGTCCAAGGAATGCAGGGCTCACACTAGCGTGTCCCTCGCCTTCGCCTCGCGCGGCCCGCGCAGACGGTGAGGACATCCATCACGAGCGTAGGTTCGTTTACCGGCTGCGCGACGTTCTGAACCCCTGCGCAAATGAGCCCGCCGGCGGCGAGCGCCGGAGGGCTTGGGCAGTTGTGGCTTGTGTTGCCGTTACCGCGTCGGAGTAGCCGGATTGCCTCGCTGTTCCGGTGTTTTGTCCGTGGCGCCGGACGAGCCGCTCTCGCCGCCCTTGCCGCCGCCCGTTCCGGTGGCCGCAGAGGTACCGCCGCCGGTCCCGGTAGTGCTGGTCGCGCCCATCTGGCCAGCCGGAGCTGCGGCGCTTGTGTGGATCGTCTAACACTCAAGGGCGGAGCTGGAGGTTATGAAGCTCGCGCTCGCCGAGGAGGTGCTCCGGCAGATTCCTGGCGCGAGTGCTCCAGCAGATTCCTGGCGCGATCCTGGATCGGCATTGCGGTGCCGAGCCAGTTGGTTGGCGGAGCCTCGTATGAATAGCCGCCGGCCTTGATCGCGGTGCCCTTGCTCTCGTCAAGTTTGTCCCCCGTCCCGACGTTGAAGCTTCCCGATAGCACAGTCACGTTTTCGTCGTTCGGATGCGCCAGGGCAGCGGTCATGCGGGGTGACCCAGAATGCAACGAGCAACAGGGGTCGACATGATAGCGTCACGCGCCGTGCTCGGATGCTTGGTGAAGTTCGTAGCCGCCTTCCAGTTCCGAGGGCTGCACAGGGATCATTTGGCTAGAGCCGCTTTTCGTGGCGATCGATGGAAGATGGATCCAAGTCGCGGTGCGGTGATAGGCGAGAAAGGACAGCCCATCGATCAATTCCTCATCGGTGTCCACCTTGTAGGTTCCGGCCGGCACTACAGCATCGATGGTCCGCAAAAGGAACGGTTGCGCGAATGTAACGAGCTTCCGGCACGTGCGCGTGGTCATCAATTCTCCGCTCAGCCTGAGGTGCTCGGCGCTCGAGGGGCGCAAGGCATTTTCGCCTAGAAGCCCATGCCGCCGCCGGGCGGCATCCCGGATACGGCCGCCGCCTGCTTGCTCGGCAGTTCGGCAACCATCGCCTCTGTGGTGATGAGCAGACCGGCGACCGATGCCGCGCCTTGCAGCGCCGCGCGCACCACCTTGGTCGGGTCGATGATACCCTTCTGCATCAGGTTGCCGTAGGCGCCGGACTGTGCATCGAAGCCGAACGCGTAGGCCTCCTTCTCCAGGATCTTGCCGACCACGATCGAGCCGTCCTCGCCGGCGTTGGCGGCGATCTGGCGCGTCGGCCAGGACAGCGCCTTGCGCACGATCTCCACGCCGGTCTTCTGGTCGTCGTTCTGCGTGCGAACCCTCTTGAGCATCTCGCCGGCGCGCAGCAGGGCGACGCCGCCGCCCGGCAGGATGCCTTCCTCGACCGCCGCGCGGGTCGCGTGCATCGCGTCCTCGACGCGATCCCTGCGCTCCTTCACCTCGACCTCGGTCGCGCCACCGACGCGAATGATCGCAACGCCGCCGGCGAGCTTAGCCAACCGCTCCTGCAGCTTCTCGCGGTCGTAGTCGGAGGTGGTATCTTCGATCTGCGCCTTGATCTGGTTGATCCGCGCTTCGATCGCGGACTTCTTGCCGGCCCCGCCGACGATCGTCGTGTTCTCCTTCTCGATCGTCACCTTCTTGGCGCGACCGAGCATGGCGAGCGTCACGTTCTCGAGCTTGATGCCCAGATCCTCGGAGACCACCTGACCGCCGGTCAGGATCGCGATGTCCTCGAGCATGGCCTTGCGGCGGTCGCCGAAGCCGGGCGCCTTAACGGCCGCCACCTTCAGGCCGCCGCGCAGCTTGTTGACCACCAGCGTGGCGAGTGCCTCGCCCTCGATCTCCTCCGCAATAATGACCAGGGGGCGCGAGGTTTGCACCACGGCCTCCAGCAGGGGAAGCAGCTCTTGCAGCCCGGACAGCTTCTTCTCGCGGATCAGGATGTAGGGATCCTCGGTCTCGACCCGCATCTTCTCCACATTGGTGACGAAGTACGGGGAAATGTAGCCGCGGTCGAACTGCATGCCTTCGACCACTTCCAGCTCGGTCTCAATCGACTTCGCCTCTTCAACCGTGATCACGCCCTCGTTGCCGACCTTCTTCATCGCCTCGGCGAGGAAGCGGCCGATCTCGGCGTCGCCGTTGGCCGAAATGGTGCCGACCTGGGCGATTTCCTCGTTCGAGGTGACTTCCTTGGAGTTCTTCTGCAGGTCCTTGACCACCGCCTCGACCGCGAGGTCGACGCCGCGCTTGAGATCCATCGGGTTCATGCCGGCAGCAACCGCCTTGGCGCCCTCTTTGACGATCGCGTGCGCGAGCACGGTCGCGGTGGTGGTGCCGTCGCCCGCGGCATCGGAGGTCTTGGATGCGACCTCGCGCACCATCTGGGCGCCCATGTTCTCGAACTTGTCCTCAAGCTCGATCTCCTTGGCAACGGTCACGCCGTCCTTAGTGATGCGGGGGGCGCCATAGGATTTGTCGAGCACGACATTGCGGCCCTTCGGACCGAGCGTCACTCGTACCGCGTGGGCAAGAGTGTCGATGCCGCGCAGCATGCTGTCGCGCGCCTCGACCGAGAACTTCACTTCCTTGGCAGACATGTCAGTAACTCCTCAAAGAAATCGTTTGCGTCCTCAAATCACACGACAGCCGCCGTCGGCCGACGGAAACCTCGTCACGCAGCCTTCTTGCGCACTTCGGCCTCGATCAGCACCCCCATGATGTCGCTTTCCTTCATGATCAGGTATTCGACGCCGTCGATCTTGACCTCGGTGCCCGACCATTTGCCGAACAGCACCCTGTCCCCGGCCTTGACATCGATCGGAATGAGCTTGCCGTTCTCGTCGCGCCCGCCCGGACCGACGGCCACGACCTTGCCTTGCTGCGGCTTTTCCTTGGCGGTATCGGGAATGATGATGCCTGCGGCGGTTCTTGCCTCGGCTTCGATACGTTCGACGACGACACGATCGTGCAGCGGACGGAATTTCATCGGTATCTCCTGGTGCAACTGTCAGTTAAGTACTCGCACTCACGAGGAGCGCGGTGTCGAGCAATGCCACCCTAGATCCGAACGCCGGTCAAATGCAGCAACGCTGCTGGTTTGACCGTCTAGGGAAGGAGACCAGTCAACAGAAGCATCGCGACAAAGACGAATGCCGCCGCCGTCAGGCAAAAATACGCTGCTTTTGTTGCAACATCAGAAAGAACATAGCCCGTGGCCATGACTAGCCTCCCGCAAAGCATCAAGTGTTAATTTTCTGATTTGTATCCTGGCATGTGGGGTTGCGAGATCGAGTTTGCGATGGCTTGAGCGAAACATTCTTTTTCGGGCGATTTTCGCTGCGATGCCGCGCCTATCGGACTCGGCTCCTTGCACGTGATGTGCCGTAAGGTCTTTCACAAGGATGCTCCCGTGACGTTCAAGGACGGCAGCGCGTGCGGGCGCACGCCGCTCATAGCGACTGTGTATAGCTCTCGGACTGTGTATAGCTCTTGGACTGTCCGGACTCGCGGCACTCGAAGATCCGCCGCTCAAGCGCCGCCATGCCGGTTCGATGCGGATCAGATTCATCGCGCCGCCGCAGCGCAAGCAGTGGGCTGGACCAGCATCCATGTACTTTAGTAGGCGACTTGCGGCGCGGCGTCTGAGCTAAATTGCTCACTAACCGCGCTTTATGCTGAAGGTTTGACTTTGTGGCGCAATGGCGCGCGCGGAGCGACGCCATGCCTCTTGGCGAAACGCGGTCGTCCAGGAGCGTCGATTTCGCATTTCCTCGCCCGCTTTGCCTGGCGAGGACTTGGCGGCCCCACCCTCGTCATCCCGCCGTGCAAGAGCCGCGGCGTGGTCGTCCGCATCGGTTCGATCATTTTTGTCGGGCTCATCCTCAGAATGTGGGATGTGAGGCCACCGCTTTCCAGCATGCCGTAACCCTCGGCAGGGGCGGCGAGGCGGCGCTTCTCGCTATGCCGAGCGTGAGAACCCACGCTGGACGGATAGGGTTTGGAATATGTCCGACTCGGTCGCGCGTCAGCTTTTCAGCAATGGGTTGCGTGGCTATGATGGTCCCCTTGCCGTGAGGCAGGTTCGACCATGCTGCGAAAGACCCTCGGGCGACTGGTCAAATACGGTCAACTAACGGTCATTCGCCCCGACGGGACGGAGCTACAGTTCGGCGGGGTGCAAGCCTCAGAGCCTTGGCCGGATGTGGCCGTACGTCTAACGGGCGCGCTGACCTCGTGGAAGCTTGCGCTGCATCCGGACCTCTATTTCGGCGAACTGTATATGGACGGCGCTTTGATCCTCGAGCGCGGCACGCTGTGGGATCTGCTCGAGCTCCTCGGTCGCAACCTTGCGGAGCAAAGGCGCTTACCGGGCAACTCCGCCATCGGACCTTTGCGGACTGTTCTGCGCCGGTTGCGGCCAAGCAATTCCCGCCGCGCGGCCAGGCGCCATGTCGCACACCACTACGACCTCTCCCATCAGCACTATCGGCAGTTCCTCGACACCGACCTGCAGTACTCCTGCGCCTATTTCGCCGACGCGAGCTTGTCTCTCGAACAGGCGCAAGACGCCAAGAAGCGCCACATCGCAGCCAAGCTGCTGCTACAGCCAGGCCTCCGAGTGCTCGACATCGGCTGTGGGTGGGGCGGTCTCGCGCTCTCCTTGGCCGAGATGGAGCGGGTCGAGGTTGTGGGGGTGACGCTCTCACGCGAGCAACTGGCCTTAGCGCGGCAACGGGCCAGGCGGGCAGAGCTGGAGGAACGGGTCCGCTTCATTCTGAAAGACTACCGCGAGATCGAGGGACGATTCGACCGCATCGTCTCCGTCGGCATGTTCGAGCATGTCGGCGTCCCAAACTATGTCAGATTCTTCCAGAAGATTCGGGAACTGCTGAGCGCCGACGGCGTCGCCCTCATCCATTCGATCTGCCGCATCAATGGCCCCGACATCACGAATGCTTGGACACGCAAGTATATTTTCCCGGGAGGACACATCCCGGCTCTGTCGGAGGTCGCGCCTGCCATCGAGCGCGGGGGCCTGTTTCTTACCGATTTGGAGATCCTGCGCCTGCATTACGCCGAAACGCTTCGTCACTGGCGAGAGCGTTTTCTAGCGTGCCACCGCCAGGAAGGCCGCATTTACGATGAGCGATTTTGCCGCATGTGGGAATTTTACCTCGCGTCGAGTGAATGGGGGTTCCGCTATGGCGACCTGATGGTTTTTCAAGCGCAGCTCGCGCGGCGGCTGGACAGCGTGCCCTTGACTCGGGACTACATGTTCGAGCGCGAACGGGAATGGGCTCGCATCGGGAGTGTGCGCCACCTCACCTCGGTGAAAAGGGAAGCTTGAGCTCGCTGGCGCGTCTGTTCAAAACCGGGACCGCCTCTCTCGCATCAACGCGAAAAACAAAATAGATCAAGATGCATGCTTCACCGGCATTGCTTTATTCTTGACCGTAGCCAAATAGAAGTAGTGAGAGCGTTGCAGACGAACGGTTCTTCGACTTCATATTGTTCGCCCGGCCGTGGGCCCCCTCCGCTCTCCTAGGAGAACCATCATGTTCGGATTCCAAGGCGGCGAGAGCGCCGACACAGTCGCGCGCAAAAAGGGCTACTTGCGAGATGCCCAGGAGCGATGGGGCTTTATGACCCACTTCGACCTATCGACTATCAAGAACGAGGTTCAGCTCAGCTGCATGGTCAAGGACCGGTCTGGGATTTCGGAGGGACAGGCCAAGAGCGAAGTTCAGGCCTGGATGCAAGGCAAGCAGTTCTGACACGGCTTTGGAGGCCGTCTGCCTCTGCAAGATCTTACTGAAGTTGAAAGACGTTTGCGGTCGTCAGCGCCCCGCAGGCTAGCTTGTGCATCGACCGGAGGCGCGCCAGTTTTTCCGAGAATCAAGAGGTCTTATAATGTAAGGGCTGTGGATTAGAACATTGTTTCCCGGGATGGCCTCCCTTTGTGGGCCGCCATGTCATCGCCTACGCGCCCGGTACACGACCCTGCCCGAGCCTGCTTGCCCTCTGCTGTGGCCTGCCGAGCGCCGCCGCCCCCCGAAACGATCCCCCAACCGTGAAGGCCAACAAAAAGATGACCGAAACAGTCGGTCAAGTGCAAAGCGTGCAGACCAGCAGCGGAGACAGAGGCTTTGGGTTCATTTTGCGTGCCATCGATGGACGGTGGATCTCACTTTGTTATGAAACCCAAGACGAGGCTGAACGCGCAAGGGAATCAATCCGAATTGCGGTTCAAAAAGCAATCGCGGTGGAAATTGATCGATGAACTTCGGGGCTCGTTGAGAGTTAGCCCCGTGCTCATTGAAAGGAACCCACATGGGTGCTGCGCAGCAGGCAAAGGGATCCGTCAAGAAGGTCGCGGGTAAAGTCACCAGCGATGCCAAACTGGAAGCTGACCGTAAGGCCGACAACGTCGCGGGAAAGGTCGAAAGGTCTGAGATGCCGTTGGCGGAATGAAGGACACACTTCGCGGCAAGTTAAGTATGCCCGCCGGCATGCCGAATGCACAATGGGTCAAACCCCCGAGAGCAACCCTGGCCCTGGTCTCTCACTGAAGCCGAACGCTCCAAAAAAGAGGAATGAGGAGTGATCCGGCACAAATTACGAGAATTGAGAGTGGAAGACCCAGCTTCCAGTAATCGCTAAATCGATAGCCACCTGGTCCCATCACCAGCGTGTTACACTGGTGCCCTATGGGCGTCAGGAAGTCACATGCGCTTCCGATCGCCACAGCCATGAGGAACGGATCGGGGCTGAGCCCGAGCTTCTTTGCTAGGCTCGCGGCGATCGGCGCCATGATCAGGGCAGTTGCTGCGTTATTCAAAAATGGCGTAACCGCCATCGCTGCGATTAGCACCAGCGCAACGGCTCCCGTCGGGGGAAGTGCGCCCGCTACCGTGGAAAGCCCCTCGGCCATAATTTCGGCCGCCCCTGTATTGTTGATCGCATCGCTGAGCGGGATGAGACAAGCGAGTAGAACGAGTATCTGAGGATCGATCGCTTCATAAGCCTCCTTAAGCGAAAGCACGCGTGTCAGCACCATCAGTACCGCTGCACCGAAAAAGGCCGCAGTGACTGGGACCAGCTTCGTTGCGACGAGAAGAATAGCAAGGCAAAGGATGGCGAGCGGCAGGTAGTCTTTCCGCGAGGTCCCAAATCCCGTTGCTCGGTCGATAAGCGGCAGGCAGCCAAGATCCTTCAGAATTTCCTGCGTCCCTTCAGTAATCCCGTGAAGGATCAACACGTCCCCCGCCTGGAAGCGCGTGCCACGCAGCCGTGCTTTGCCCGGCTGTCCGGGACGGCTAATGCCGACAAGATTCACGCCAAATTTGTCTCGCAGCAGTAACTCTTCGGGTGTGCGATCGACGAGCGGCGACCTTGCCATGATGACAGCTTCGACCACGCTAGATTGGGCAAGCGAACCCGCTTCACCGGGCGATTTGACGGTGCCGAGGACTTCCAGACCCGCTTCTTCGGCGAGCTCGCGTAGTACGTGAGCACCCCCTGCAGCACAAGCACGTCGTCAGCAAACATCGACCAATGCCCTGCCGGGACATAGCGATGCCCCCCTTCGCGGACTATGGCAATGATAGAGACACCGCCTTCAGCAAGCGACTCAAGATCATGGACCGTCTTGTCGACAAAGCGGGACGTCTTCGCAAGCGTCGCCTCAATTACATAAGCATCCACATTAAACGAGTCTTCGGCGGCACCGTGCGCGACCCTTGGCGGCAGCAAGCGCCAGCCGATGGCGAGAAACGCAAGGGCTACAACGAGAATGCCCAGACCGACCGGTGCAAAATCGAACATCGCGTACGGTCTGCCGATGACCTCCTCGCGCACCCGAGAGACAAGGAGATTCGGCGAAGTGCCGACCAGGGTGACTAGGCCGCCGATCAGCGATCCGAATGCCATCGGCATTAGCAGTGTCGAGGCGGAGGTGCCACTCCGTCGAGCAATTTGGAGCGCGACCGGCAGGAAAATTGCAAGGGCGCCGATATTCTTCATAAAGGAGGAAAGCACTGCAACCGCCGAGGTCAATACGATGACCTGCGAGCCCACGGTGCGCATGCGCGGTTCTGTGTTCCGAATGATCCGCCCAATAACTCCGGATTTGCCAACACCCGCGCTGATGATCAGGGCTGCGCCAACAATGATGACGACTTGGTCGCTGAAGCCTCCAAAGGCCTTGTCGACGGGAACGATACCGACGGCCATTCCGACCAGAAGACCTAATAGGGCGGTCAGATCATAGCGTATCCTGCCCCAGACAAAGAGGACCATCATTCCAATGATTACGGCAAATGAGATCGTTTGCTCGAGCGTCACGGAACACCTGGTACTGAAGTCAAACTACTCGGGGTTTACAGCCGACCGCGAAAACTAGCCAGCAAATCTTATGAAGCCTCGGGAGCTGCGGGAACGCGAGCTCGACCTGGCAGGCGGGGCGGATGGGCTAAAAGACTTCGCACGGCGTGATCTATGCCGGGGCCGGCCAGTCCATGAATGGACAGGCCGCCGACACGCCGATGGAAGTCTTCAGTGCTGGCAAGACCGATCTGGACCAATTCGTCATGTTCGTGGTGGACGCAGCCAAGCCGCCAAGCCGTTCTCATCGCCGGCCAAGTTCGAGTGAGACAGGGATGGCTCTAAAGCACACGCCAATGACCCGCCCTAAGCGGCCCTTCAGTTGGCGGCCTCGTTAAGAACGGCGGCCGATTACCAAGTCTCAGGATGGAGTGGCGGCGCTTCGCCGTGCTGAACCGTCCAAGCGCGTGAGGATGTCTCGGACTTTCTCGTCCGAGACCTGTTGCTCGGGGTGGGGATAAAGCAAAGCGGTGCGCAACGTACCAAGCGGAAGATACGGGCGTTGCGGCATGAAGGCGATGTAGGCGCCTGCGGGCCGCAAGATTTCGCCGCTCCCCCAGGGCCACAATCCAGCCATCGCACGAATGAGCGTGCTCTTTCCGGTTCCAGATTCTCCTTTAACAAGAACCTTTTCGCCAGGGGAGACGATGGCTTCGGCCCCGTCGATCATCAGTTTGCCGTCGGGCAGCGCGATGTTGAGCTGACGAAGATGCACGCGATCGTCCGGGCTCACGCCCAACTTGATGATCTCGCCCTGGCCAACGGGCCAATCGGCCAGCCGCAGCGCATTGTCGGCGAGCCAGTTGAGCACGCGAACCTGCAGCCTGCATGAACGCATCGCCGAGATTCGCC
>CAWBFP010000021.1:0-324449 GCA_963788095.1 uncultured Alphaproteobacteria bacterium
CGTCACCGCCGCGCGGTGTCTAGCGAGGTAACATTATCCCGCGGCGACGCGCCGAACCGCGGCGCGCCCGCGCGGATGGCGTCCGCGATGTAGGACGGCGCCAGGTGCCCGTAGTGGCGCTCGACCATCCTGGTGTCGCAGTGGCCGAGGTTCTTTGCAACGACGAGCAGGGAACGCCGTTCATGACGGCATGCGACGCCCATGTGTGCCGCAACCCATGAAACCCGATGGGCGGTTGATCTTCGCCCGCCCGCACGCCTCGCGCATCGGTCGGCCTGTTGCTCTTGTCCCAAGCCCGCCTCCCCTTTCCCGAACATGGCGGCATCGCCGGCACGTCCAGCGCACAGGCGCTCGAAAAATGCGATCCCTTCCGGCGTCAGGACGGCGTGATAGATCTTCTCGCTGCCGTCTCCCTTGCGCGAGGACAGCCGCAACGTCCCGCCGTCGGGCGTTAAAATCCGCGACGGTAAGCGCGGTCAGCTGGCCGTAGCGCGCGCCAATATGCAGGGCCGCCTTCTACCAGCAGCCGAAATTCCGGATCGCAGGCGTTGATCAGCCGGGCGGCCTCGGCAACCGCTCAGATAGCGGACCCGCACGCCGTCGACGCCGCGGAAAGGCTTTACTCGCCGCCATTCGTCGGCGTGCGGCCCTTGCCCTCGCGGAAAGCATGGTTGAGTGCCGCCCGCAGCACCGTGAAGGTCCGGTTAGCAGTGGCGCGGCGCGACCGTGCGCTTTCGGAGTGCGTCTCGGCGGTGTTTCTCCTCGCCCGGCGCGGTGCGCAGCCGGGTGCCGCCCGCACCAGCCGTCGCGCCAACGCCGCAACCGCTCCGCTGTCAGCGACGCTACCTCGACGGTGCCGAGCGCCGGCTTGATCAGCGCGTCGACGCGATAGCGTGCGTCTTTGATGGCGGCCTCGCTCCGCCCGTCGCGGGTGAGTGCTCGAGGTAGAGATCGAGCGCCTCGCCCGACGGTGAACGGCTTGGCCCCGCCGGCGCCCGGCCGAGCTCCCGCGCCTTTGCCTGGGCCTGTCGGAGTCGAGGACCTCGACACCATCGGCGGGGCGCGATTCGTCCGCGTCAGCAAAGGTCTCGACGATGTAATCCTTGCCGCTGGTCCCCGTGCGGATGAGCCACCGGCCGGCCCCGCTCGAGCCTTTGCGGTAGCCAAGATGAGTCCGGGCTCGATGTCCCGGAAATACGGCTTGCCGCGCGGTTTCAGCCGCGCTCGTGCGGCCCGACTTTCCAGTTTACGTCGTCAACGGCGCGCGGCCCTAGTTCCGCGGCTTGCCCAGGCAGGGCGGAACATCTAGAAACCCGTCGTGTCTATTATTTGTCCACTATAGCGGGATGGACATAGACAAGCAAAGAGCGGCGTGGAGCAGATGCGTGACGGATCAATGGGTTACTAGAGCGGCGTAGAGGACCGTGGTGGGATCGCTGTCCTAAACTGGCCCTTTCACGGCGGAAACACGGGTTCGATTCCCGTAGGGCGCGCCAGCCACACTTCCACTTGCAATCTATCAGGCCGGGGAAACTGTCCTGGCCGCAGGCTCAAGGAGCGGGCGGCTGCTGATCCTGAAGGAGGGCGCAGTCGCAATCGTCAAGGAGGCCGTCGAGATCGCCAAAGTCGCCGAGCCCGGAGCCGTGTTCGGGGAACTGTCCGCTTTGCTCGATCAGCCACACACAGCGGATGTGCGTGCATTGGCAACCTCGCAGTTTCATGTCGCTGATGCGTCCAACTTACTCGCGCAAGACCCGGTCACGCTCCTTTACGTTGCGGAGGTTCTGGCACGTCGCCTCGACGGTGCCAATCGAGCCCTCATTGAATTAGAGAACCAGCTTCAAGCGGGCCAGCCGCGTGACGTGATCAACAAGACGGTCGAGAAGGTGGAAGAGATTCTTGGCGTGGGCGGGGCCAATCTGGTCTATGCGGGATACCCGTACGATCCGTTCGCGTAACCGCATCGGCCAATGAAACGCCCGCCGGGTGAGCCGGCGGGCAATGCGGTCTACGTGGCGACGCACGCAATTTAGTGGTCGACCGAGCCCGTTGCACGGTCCATCCAAAGCTTCTCGGCCAAGGTAGGGGCCGACCGAGGACCGGCCGACGCTGTGGTGGCGACCGCGATGGTGGCGCTGATGGCGACAATCGCGGCGATCGCGGTGTTCGTAATCTTAGCAAACATGACGATGCTCCCTCGGTTCTATGCTGGCGTCTCTGCCATGACTTACTTGGTGAAGACGAACGAGAAGTCCTCGACCTCCTGCACAGGAAGCTGTGGTGCCTTTAGCGTGAGCTCGAGGATAGAGATCGGCGCCTTGGCAGCGACGGCGGTCGCGGGTCGTCGGGATTCGACAGCCATTGCGATGCCGATGACAGCGACCGTTACGATGGACGCGATGATGAACCACTTGCGCATTGAACGTCTCCCCTTGGGCACGCCCGACGAGCCGGTTTGCCCGCCTGAATGGCATGACCGGTGATTTAGCTCCCTCCTGTTTCGCGCCGATTTCGCTTGCGATCGACTTTGTATCGTCTGTTTCGGATGTCCGCGGGGTAACTTGCCTACACAAGCCGCGGCGCCTAACGAACTGTGGAGGAGGCGAGCACCCTTCGTTCAGAGCGGTGGTGCGCTCGGCGGTGCCGTTGGCCTCGGTCAAGCGTGCATCGATGATGAGCCCGTGGCGGTTCTCCGTCATCAGATGTCCCATGTGGCAGAGCTTGGCTTCCGCGCCGGCGCCTTTGAGGAACAGCCGGGCATCGGGGTCGGTGGTCGAAGAATGCGTGTCGTTCTTGCGCTTCTCGCCATGGAAGTGCGCTCGGCATTGCGCTCCCACCGCGTATGACTCCCCGACGACGGTGGCTACCGTCTTTAGGGACGAAGCTCTTCATGCTGGCCCACGCCTCGATCAGGGTGCCGTCGACCGAGAAGTGTCGCTCGACAGAGCTGGCACCTGCGGCAGGTTCAGCACGTGGCGATGAATTTGGCCGCGATGTCGCCGCGAGCAGCCGATCGCGGTTCTTGCAGAACACGGTGGCATCCCAACCGGGTCGTCGATCGACAGCCCGACAAACCAGCGGAACAGCAGATTGTAGTCGAGCTGCTCCATCAACGCCGCTCCGAGCGCACGTGAAAAAGGCCTGCAGCAGCAGCGCCCGCAACAATGCTCCGGCGGGATCGATGGCCGGCCGTCCCGCGCATAGAGCTGTTGAAGTTCCGCGACAGTCCGCTCAGCGCCGCATCGCTCAGCGTGCGGATCGCGCGCAGCGGATGATCCGCCGGCATGCGCTCCTCCAACCGCACGTAGCTGAAAAACCCTTCCGATCGCCGATCTTCGCCGCGCATGGCACTCACCCAAAGGAATAAGCACATGCACAGAATCACATCAACACGTGAAGGTCAGCACTGCTAGCGGTCCAGGACGCCGCCCTTTCACGGCGGAACCAAGGGTTCGATTCCCGTAGGGCACGCCAATGAAATCAATGAGTTAGCTGGTGAGAGCCGTTGCCCTGTGATGCACTACAGCTTGCCCCCTAGGGACAATTGATGGCGTCGCGCCAATGACGTAGCGTCGCGTCAGCGGCCCCCCGGCAGTCGCGCATTCGCGCTTCGGACCAAGTCGGTGCCGCGATTTGAAGGGAGATCATTATGAGAAGCGCAAGCAAGGCCTCCGTTGCGATGCTGGCTGCACTGTTCGTCGGCAATTTCGCCGCGCAGGTGCAGGCCCAGCAGTCGGTCACGCTTGGCCCGGAGCGCGACGCGGCGATCCATCGCTGCATCATCCAGGCACAGCGCGAATATCCGGACGCGACCAGCGACGAGGCGCAGCGCGGTCGCACGATGGCCTACAAAGCCTGCATGACGGCGGCCGGCCAAGTTCCGTAAGGGAATCGATTGATCTCCGCGCGGATCGGCCTGTGGTCGCCCTCGCGACGAACCGTCGACGCACCAAGCCGGTCCAAGCGGAATAGGTGGAGGGCATCAAGCGAACCCGCGTCAGCATCCTGCTGGCCGTCGGTCTTCTGGGATGCGCATTCGATTGAGGGTTTCGCCCTACCGTTCCGGGCGAACGCTGGATTGGATCAAGGTGAAGACCCCGGCCTCGACATGGCGGCTTCTTGCGCCGCAGGCGGGTAGCAACGGTAGGATTGTCGGCAACACCTAACCCGCTCTGCTTTCGGCGGCCTGGATCCTGCTTCTCAACTCGAGCCGTCGAAGGAGCTCGCTCGCGAACTCGGAAAGCAAATCGTCGCGCGCTCCCATGATCACGATCCGGTCGCCGGGACGGGCCAACGTCACCAGCCGGTCGCCGCAGGCGTTTCGGTCCGCAAGCGCGAAGGCTGTTCGACCGCGCCGCTCGATCGCGCTGACGATCTCGCGACTGCCGACACTGCGGTCGACGGTGCCGCCGAAATAGACCGGCTCGGGCATGGTGAGGACGTCCTCACCGTGCATCCCGGTCGCAAAGCAGTCGATCAAGGCGTCCTTCATCAAACGCATCGGCCCATAGCCATGCGGCTGAAACATCAGCAGCAGGCGGCCGGGAAACGCGTGCAGGGTTTCGAGCGTGGCCGCTATCTTGTCGGGATTGTGGGCAAAGTCGTCGATCACCGTCATTCCGTTTCCGCTCCCCACCACCTCGAGCCGCCGACGAATGCCGCTGAACTCGTCGAGATAAACCGCCGCCTCGGCGAGGCCCACGCCGCAGGCCTGCGCGGCGCCGAGCGCCGCGAGCGCATTCGCGACATTGTGCAGCCCCGGGACCTTGAGGTTCACCGGAACGACTTCACCGGTGTCGTGGGCTTTCACCTTGAACGCGATGCCCGTCGGCGACGGCGCCGGAAGCGACGCGCGGAGATCGGCGTCAGCGGCGCCGAGACTGTAGGTCACCGTTTGCTCCCGCCTCAGGCCGACTGACAGCGCCGCGGTTTCGGCATTGTCGAGATTGAGCACCACGGTGTCGGCCTTGGCGATGAAGCCGCGAAAAAGGCTGCGCAGCTCGTCCAGCGATTTGTGGTCCAGGGAGACGTTGTTCACCACCGCGACGCGCGGCTCGAAGAACGCAATCGACCCGTCGCTCTCGTCCACCTCGCTGACGAACGCCCTGCCCTCGCCGATCCGGGCGCTGGCGAAATGCGAGCTCTCGGCGAAGTTCTTCATATCCGCGCCGTTCACGATCGTCGGGCTCTTGCCGGCGCGATCCAGGATCCAACCGATCATGCCGACCGTCGTGGACTTGCCGCTCGTACCGGCGACCCCGATGCCCAAGGCGGCGGCGTTGAAGAGATCGGCGAGCAGGCGCGCGCGGGTCGTGACGGCGGCACCTAGCCGGCGTGCGGCCTGCACGTCAGGCACCGTCTCCTCGACGGCGGCGGAGGTGACCAGGATCTGATCGGCCCGGCGCACGCCGCTGCCATCCTGGGGATGGAGCAGCACGCCGTGCGCACGGAGAAAGCCAAATCTCGCGACGTTGCGTCCCTGGTCGAGCGCACGGTCGGAACCCTCTACGCGTCCGCCCTTGGCTTGGATGATCAGGGCGAGAGGGGTCATCCCGCTACCGCCGATGCCGCAGAAAAAGTAATCTCCAAACTGGGACATCGGCGGAATCTACAAACGTTGCCGAGCGAGGGCAAACGAGGGCTGGTGCTGGCGATGAGTGACGGGAAGCGCAGGATCGGCGTGGTCGCCACCGGCTCGCGCATGTCTCCGGAAGTCGCCGACCGGGTGCAGGCGCTGGCCGCATCGCTATACCCCGACCGGACCCCCGAGATCTTCTTTCATCCACAATGCCTCGCATCGCACGGGCATTTCGCCGGCGATGACGGGGAGCGCGCGCAGGCCTTTCTCGAGATCGCCAACGACGAGAGCTACGACGCGGTGTGGTTCGCGCGCGGCGGCTACGGTTCCTGCCGCGTCGTCGAGGCGGTCATGGGTGGGTTGACGACGCCCGCCCGACGGAAAACCTACGTCGGCTACAGTGATGCCGGCATGCTGCTTGCGGCTTTGTACCGGGCGGGGTTCGAGGCGGTGGCGCACGGTCCCGTGGCGCAGGACATCCTGCGCGATGCAGGCGACGCCGCGGTTGGTCGAGCGCTCCGTTGGATGATCGATCGCGCGCCGGAGGCGTTGGAGCCGACGGTCTGCAGTACGCGCAAGACCGCGGCATTCAACATGACGGTCCTGAGCCAATTGCTTGGCACACCGCTGCAGCCAAATCTCGATGGGCATGTGCTGATGTTGGAGGAGGTGGCGGAGGCCATGTACCGGATCGATCGGTCGCTGTTTCACATCACCAGCAACCCCGGGATCAGGCGGGTTGCGGGAATCATGCTTGGCCGTTGCAGCGACATCACCCCCAACGAACCGGATTTCGGAATGAACGAAGAGGAGGTCGCCCGCTACTGGTGCCGGAGGTCCGGGATTCCCTGGTTGGGGCGCGCCGACATCGGACACGACGCCGACAACAAGATCGTGCCGTTCGGTAGAGCGTAACTGAAGACGTCAAAAGGTCCACGCTGTGCGGCTCTCGATCGCCGCGGGCGAGCGCACAGGCGGAGCGTGAGATCGATTGACAAGAGCCGATTGAGCGCTTGTCACGACGGTGGGCACACGCAATAGTTCTTGAAGCGGTAATGGTGACTGGAGGAAACGCGCCATGAGGTTTCCTGTCGCTCTCGCGAGCGTCGTTGTGATCGCGACGCTGAGCCCGGCAGAGGCTCAGAATTTTCCCGAGCGGACCATCACGATAGTGGTCGGGGCATCCCCCGGCGGCTCGACCGACGTGTCGGCGCGGTTCGTCGCCGATCCGCTGGCGAAAGCGCTCGGCAAGCCGGTTGTGGTCGACAACAAGCCCGGGGCGAGCGGCAACATCGGGGCGGCACAGGTCGCGCGCGCCAAGCCCGACGGGCATACGCTGCTGATGCAGTACTCCGGCTATCATGTCGGCAACCCGCACCTGTTCGAGAAGCTCAACTGGGCGCTCAAGGATTTCACCCCCGTCGCCCTGGTGACGTTCTCGCCGCACATTGTCGCCGTGCATCCCAACGTCAAGGCGAACAATCTCAAGGAGCTTGCGGAGTTCGCAAAGGCGAATCCGGAAACCTTGAAGTACGGCAGTTCGGGCAACGGCTCGATCCAGCACCTCGCAACGGAGCTGTTCGCGCAAATGACCGGGACGAAGCTGGTCCACATCCCTTACAAGGGCGCGGCGCCGGCCGTCGTCGATCTCCTGGGCGGCCGGCTGGAAATCCTCAACACCACCCCGCCTCCGCTGGTGTCTCACATCAAGACCGGGAAGCTCAAGGCGCTCGCCTACACCAGCGACAAGCGGCACCCGCAGTTTCCCGACATCGCGACCTCGACGGAATCGGGCATGCCGAATTATGAGGTGGCCTCCTGGTTCGGCATTCTTCGCCGGCCAAAACCCCGCCGGCGGTCGTGGAGAAGCTTTCAGCCGAGATCAAGAAAATCGTCGACAGCCCGGAGTTCAAGCGGAAGATCGAGGACCAGGGGGGCGTCGCTGCCTACAAGAACCCGGCGGAGTTCCAGGCCCTGATCGACCAGGAATACGAATATTGGGGCAAGGTCATCAAGACCGCCGGGGTCAAGGCCGAGGACCAATAGCAGGGATCGGGTTTGGCCGCGCCGGCGCGACGGTGGTAGGGAGCCGTCGCCCCGCGGCGCGGCTCGCGTCGGGCGATCTCGGCTCTGTCGGACCTCGGCGCTGGAGGCCGCTGGAGGGGGGCATGCTGAGGATTACCAACAAGCGAGACTTTCTGGCCGGCCTGATGTTCATCGCCATCGGGGTCGCGGCCTTGGTATCCGGACGCGATCTTCGGATGGGAACGGCCGTGCGCATGGGGGCCGGGTTCTTCCCGTTCGTGCTCACCGGTGTCCTGATCCTCCTCGGGCTTTCGCGAAGCAGAAGAGGCGAGACGCATGGGTGAAGCTGCCGCGCACGGGCCCCTCACAGGCATGCGGGTGCTGGAGATCGGCCATTTCGTCGCGGCTCCGTTTTGCACGCGCCTGCTGGCCGATCTCGGCGCCGACGTCATCAAGATCGAGCCGCCGGCCGGCGACCCGGTGCGTCAGTGGGGCAAGCAGGTCGACGGCAATTCGGCTTGGTGGTCGCTGCACGGCCGCAACAAGCGTTCGATCACCCTCAATCTGAAACACCCGAAAGCGATCGAGATCGTGCTTCGACTGGTCGGTGCGTGCGATGCGCTCGCCGAGAACTTCCGGCCCGGTCAGCTGGCAAAGCTGGGGCTCGGAGCGGAAGTGCTGCGCAAAGCGCGGCCTGATCTCGTGATCACTCACATCTCCGGCTTCGGACAAGACGGGCCCTACCGTAACCGTGCGGCGTTCGGCGTGATCGGCGAGGCCATCGGTGGGCTGCGCCACCTCTGCAACCATCAACCGGGCACGTCGGACCTGCCGCCGGTCCGGGTCGGAATCAGCATCGGCGACTCGCTCGCGGGTCTCTATGCCGCGTTCGGCATCATGGCCGCGCTGTGGCAGCGCGATCGTCTCGGCGGCGACCGCAGGGGCCGAACCCTCGACGTTGCGTTGACCGAAGCGGTGCTCAGCATGATGGAGGGCATGCTGCCGGAATACAGCGTGTTCGATTCGATCCGACAGCCGACCGGCTCGCGCATTCCAACCGCCGCGCCATCGAACGGCTATCCGACCCGGGACGGCAAGTGGATCCTCATCGCCGCGAATTCGGATCCCCTGTTCGCGAAACTGGCGACGCTGATGGGTCGGTCGGACCTCGCCCAGGATCCTCGCTTTGTCGGCAATGCCAACCGGGTGCGCAACGTCGAGGAGCTCGACCGAAGCATCGAGGCATGGACGCTGCAGCTGACGGCCGAGGAAGCCGACCGGCGCCTGACCGAGGCCGATATTCCGTGTACGCTGATCTATACTGCCGCCGAATGCGCCGCCGATCCTCAGTTCCGTCATCGCGGCATGGTGCAGGAGGTGAAGGATCCGACGTTCAATCGGGCGGTGCTGCACGCCGGGATCGTGCCGCGCGTCGCGGATAATCCCGGCGCGATCCGCTGGCCCGGGCCACCGATCGGCGCCCACACCGAGGAGGTTATGCGCGAATTCCTGGGTCTCGGCGGAGCCGAGCTCGAGGCGCTCCGACGGGAGAAAGTGTTATGACGCTGTCAGCGACCCAAGCCGCGGTCGAGATCGTCGAGGTCGGCCCGCGCGACGGCTTCCAGGGTATCGGGCCGTTCATTCCGACCGCGACCAAGATCGAGCACCTCGAGCGCCTCGGCGCGGCCGGCCTGCGTCGGATCGAGATCGGCTCGTTCGTGAGCGCATCCGCCGTGCCGCAATTGCGGGACACGCCCGATCTGCTGGCCGCCTGCGCCCGGATTCCTTTCATCGTTCCGCAGGTGCTGGTGCCGAGCGAGCGGCGCGGCCGTGACGCGATCGCCGCGCGCGTGCCCTGGATCGCATATGTCCTCTCGGTTACCGAATCGCACAACCGCAACAATGTTCGGCGCCATCCCCGCGAATCCGCCGAGGAATACGGACGGCTCGCCGCCGAAATTCCGGCTGACCTGCATGTCCGGCTCAATATCGCGACCGCCTTCGATTGTCCGTTCGAAGGCCGCGTTCCGCAGGAGAGCACGCTCGCTCTCCTCGATCTGCTGGTGCCCGCCCGTCCCGACGCCGAGGTCTGCCTCTGCGACACGACCGGCCGCGCCGATCCCGCCCATGTCGAGAGCCTGTTCGCGGCGGCGATGGCGCGCTTCCCGCAAGCTCGCACCTGGGCGTTTCATGCACACGACACCTATGGGCTCGGGCTCGCGAATGTGCATGCCGCCTATCGGCAGGGGGTGCGCGTGTTCGACGCGGCTTTCGGCGGACTGGGTGGCTGCCCGTTCGCGCCTGGCGCCACCGGGAACGTCGCCACCGAGGACGTGGTCTGGATGTTCGAGCGCATGGGTGTCGCGACCGGGGTCGATCTGGATGCGCTCATCCCACTCGCCAAAGACGCCGCCATGCTGCCTGGAGCATTGTCGGGCGGGCGCGTCCGCGACGCACTGCTCGCGCGGCCGAACGTCTGCGCGCCCGCCACTTAGCGCGCCTGGTACAAAGATCACGACGCGGGAGAACGCCATGAGGATGATCGTCAGAAAATCAAAGGACGCGTACAGGTTATCGCTTTCGCTCATGCTCCTGCTGGCGACCCTCTCGACCGCGACCGCCGGCTCGCTCGGCGGCTCGCTGGAGCTGCAGGACTTCGGCAGCTTCTTCGTCGGCGGACGGCCGCTCGAGTTCGTCCCATCCCGGCCCGCTCGCCACGGGCCCGGTTCCGGCCGGGCAGATCAGGACCGGCCAGATGTACGTCCAATATCTCATCCCCAAGTCCGTGAGCGGGCCGGCGATCGTGATGGTGCCGGGCGCCGTCCACACCGGGGCCGCCTACGAGACGACGCCTGACGGGCGCGAAGGCTGGGCGACCTACTTTGCGCGCAAGGGCTTCCCGGTCTACGTGGTGGATCACGCCGGCCGCGCGCGCTCCGGCTTCGACCCGACGCCGGTCAATCGCGCCAAGGCCGAGGGGAACGCCGCCGAGTTGCCGCAGTTCCTGATCGCCACGCGCGAGCTCGCCTGGGTGTTCTTCCGCATCGGGCCGTCGCATCCGACGCCGCATCCCGGCACGCAGTTCCCCCTCGACGCGCTCGACCAGTATCTCTCGCAGCTCGTGCCGAACACCGAGAGCACGCTGCCCGGCGCCGGCGCCAATACGGTCGCGGGGCTGGCGGCGCTGCTCGACAAGATCGGCCCGGCGGTGGTGCTCGTGCATTCGCAGTCGGGCGCCTACGGTATGGATCTCGTCCGCAATCACGCCGCCAAGGTGCGCGCCTTCATCAACGTCGAAGGCAACTGCGTGCCGGCGACGCCGGACGAGATCGCGAACACCTTCAAGAAGGTCCCGATGCTGGCGGTGTGGGGCGACTTCAGCGAAGGCGCCCCCGGCCCAAACGGCGACACACGGCGCAACGGCTGCGTCGGCACGATCAAGGCGCTGCAAGCGGCGGGCGGGGCCGCCAAGTACCTGCTGCTCCCCGAGGTGGGCCAGAAGGGCAACAGCCACATGCTGATGCTGGACAAGAACAACCTGGCGATCGCCGACCTGATCATCGGCTGGATCGGCGAGAACGTGCGGGGAATGTGACGGCGGCGTATCGCGCCGCCTCTCGGCTCTTCGCCATTCGCGCGGCGGATGACCCACTCGCAGCCCTGGCGCTGGGTCATGGGCCGGGCGCGGAGTTCTGCCCACGCGCGGCCGGGCGCAAGCCAAGCCCAGATACTCTACATTGCGGTCGCGCTGATTCCATGCCAGTCGGGAGCGGCAACGCTCCGTAACCGGGGGAAACCATGATGACGAATTTCGGCGAGAATGATTTTTCGATGCCGCGCTACGTGCGGGCTGCGGTTGCGGCCACGATCCTGGGCCTGGGAGTGCTGGCCACGTCTACGGGAAGCGCCACGGCGCAAGGCTACCAAGGCACGCAGGATGCGCAGACCGCCTGCACGCCCGACGTCTTCCGTCTGTGTCAGCAATACATACCCAACCGGGGTCCGATCGTGTCCTGCCTGATCCGCTACCGCGCCTATCTCAGTCCCGCATGCCGCCCGTTTTTCGCCGGCCCGACCCGCGTTGCAAAGGCCAAGAAGACGGGCAAAAGCCGCAAGGCGCGCCGCGCCAAAAGGGCCCGCTAGTCGGGCTGCCGCGTTGCGGCACCGGGAGCATCGAACCTTGCGCCCCAGTCGCCGTGACCTGATCCTGCTCGGCGCCGGCGCCGCCGCCGCCATGGCTTGCGGCCGCGCGCAGGCCCAGGTCGCGCGCCAGCCGTTCGCGCAGTGGGTGGAATCGTTCCGGCCCCGTGCGCACGCGCGCGGCGTCTCGGAGGCGACCTACCGTCGGGTGATGTCGGGGATCAAGCCCGATACCTCGGTTTATGCGCTCGATCGCGCCCAGCCCGAGTTCAACGAGGAGCTGTGGCAGTACCTCAATCGCCGCGTCTCCGACTGGCGCATCCAGACCGGCAAGGAGCGCGCGCGCCAGCACGCCGCGCTGCTCGCGCGCATCGAGCGCGAGTACGGCGTCGACCGCTATCACCTCATGGGCCTGTGGGGGATGGAGTCGGCGTTCGGCGACGTGGTCGAGAACATGAAGCACCAGCGGCCGGTGATCCCCGCGCTGGCGGCGCTCGCCTGGGGGGAGCCGCGCCGGCGTCCCTACTGGGAGAAGGAACTGGTCAACGCGCTCGTCATCGTCGAGCGCGGCTGGGCGCAGCCGAACGAGATGATCGGCTCCTGGGCCGGAGCCATGGGGCACACCGCCTGGATGCCGGAGGTGTGGCTCAACGTCGGCATCGACTACGACGGCGACGGACGCGTGCTTCCCTTCGGAAAGCCGGATGACGCGCTCGCCGGCACGGCCCGCTACCTCATCAACCGCGGCAAGTACCGGGCCGGCGAGGCCTGGGGGGTGGAGGTGGCGCTGCCGTCGGGCTTCAACACCCGGCTCGCCGACCGCTCCACCGTGCGGCCGCTCAAGGCCTGGCAGGAGCGCGGCATCACGACCGCGCGCGGACAGCCGTTCCCGCCGCTCGGCGGCGCGGGGCTGTGGCTGCCGGTCGCGGACGGCCCGGCGTTCCTGATCGGGCAGAACCTGCTCGCGTTCCGTTCCTACAATCCCTCGTTCAACTACGCGCTCGCGATCGCCCACCTGGGCGACCGCATCCGCGGCGACGGATCGTTCGTACAAGGCTTCCCCGGCGGCGAGCGGCCTCCGACGCTGGCCGAGGTGCAGGAGATCCAGCGCCGCTTGACCGCGCTCGGCTTCGACACCGACGGCACCGACGGCCGCGTCGGCCGCGAGACCATGCGCGCGGTGCGCGCCTTCCAGCAGCGTGCCGGCATGCAACCGGCCGACGGGTATGCCGGGGTGAAGCTGTTGGCGCGGCTGCGGCAGGGGCTGTGATGAAGCGCGCTTAGGATCGAGGCCGCGCGCGAGTACCCAATGACACTGAAGCGTGACTCAGCCCGTCTCCCGGGCGCAGCGCAGCGCCCCCGGGTCTGCGCTTCGCGCAGCCCGAGGGCA
Source organism: uncultured Alphaproteobacteria bacterium (assembly GCA_963788095.1). Classification (GTDB taxonomy): domain Bacteria; phylum Pseudomonadota; class Alphaproteobacteria; order Rhizobiales; family Xanthobacteraceae; genus CAVTXS01. The sequence continues at coordinate 13,134 of CAWBFP010000021.1, forward strand.
GGCTCCGCGATGCGCTGCAGAACCGGGACCTTCACAAACGCATGCGTCTGCGACGGTCCCGCATCAGCGGCGCAGCGCTTCGCGCTGCACCGCGTGCGGGACACGAAAACGCAATTCCAGGTACTGCCCTACCTGGCGTCGTTGCCTACGGTACAACCGATGCCGAAGCTCGTTCCAAGGTTCAGGCTCTTGCACTCCGGACAGCGATGAGCGCGGTGGCCTCGGTGGAACGCGACGATCACCAGAAAAAGCTGAGCAGAAGCACGACAAGCACCACGAGGCTGATCAACGTGTAGAGCCGGTCCCCTTGCGCGGCAAAACCGTAGGCGGCGAACGCTACGCGAACCACGGGGTTGATGAGCAACAAGACGACGCCGATCATGATCAAGCTTCGCCTGTGGCCGATCTCGCGGAATTCCAACGCACGCTGGATCATCGAAATCGGATTTTCAAAGTATTTCGGTTCGCCGAGGAAGAGGTGATCTCCCGGCGGCAGAGCCGCGCGGGTCGTGAGCAACCACACGAGCCCCACCCCCATGATCGCCGCCGCGAGCAGGACTCCACTCAACATCAGGCGGCCAAGCTGGTTCTGAAGCTCCTCGTCTTTCATTTTTAGCCACCGGTGCTCACGGTTGGAACACGGATCATAAGACCATTCTTTTGTAATCGACGCGTTCGCGTCGCAATTGAGGAGCATCGCGCGCTGGTAGGCCTTCTCAAAGCCATAACCAAGTGGGTTATGAACCTCAAATGCGGCGCCAATGATTCGAGACGTCGTTTTTCCATGGAGAGTCCGAGAGCTTCTATCCGTGTTTCATCGGTGTCCGTGCGTGGCTAAAACTTGATGTTCAGGCCGCGTGCGATCATTTGCACAGCGATAACGGACACCGCCGTCAGGAAGATTGCTCTCAGCAGTTTGACCGGCGCAACGTTGAGAAGCTTTGCTCCGAGGAAGGCGCCGGCCAGCACGCCGAGAGCGACGGGAGCAACGAGCGCCGGATCCAGATACCCGCGTTTGAGATAAATGCCCACACTCGCTGCCGCGGTGACTCCGATCATGAAGTTGCTCGTCGCCGTGGTGACCTTGAAGGGAATGCGCATGATCTGATCCATCGCCACCACCTTGAAGGCTCCCGAGCCAATTCCGAGCAGACCGGAAAGCACGCCAGCCACCCACATGACGCCGAAGCCCGGCAAGACATGATAAACTCCATATCGGACGGGACCGTGCGCCGACGGCATGGTGCCGGGAAGCTTCAGCTTGACGGCCAAAGGATCGGAAGCGTTTGTGCCGGACTGCTCGGCTTTTGCTCTTAGCGAGAGCAGCACCGTCGCAAGCAGCGCCACGCCGAAGATGATCGAGAGGACCGCCTGATCGAGGACAACTGCGAGCTGCGCGCCGCAGACCGCGCCGATCGTTGTCGCCACGCAAAGAAAGAGCCCGATACGCATGTTGGAAATCCCGTCGCGCAGATAGGCCGCCGCAGCTCCCGAGGAGGTAGCGATCACCGAGCAGAGGGCAGCTCCCATCGCGTAGCGGATATCCACGCCGAAGACCAAGACGAGCAACGGGGTGACGATGACCCCGCCACCCAAGCCGACTAACGCGCCAATCACGCCCGCCACGAAAGAGGCGATCGTCACGAGCACGTCAAAGCTCAACTGGTCCATCGGGAGGTTTTTTCCATCTTGCTAAGGACGATCTGACCAGCCGCGTCTTTTATCCATATCTTGCCACGGCAGGGGCTATAATGAGGCATGCTTGAGATCGAGACCGAGCGCGAGGAAGATGGCCGTTGGCTGGCCGAGGTCACGGCCCTACCTGGCGTCCTCGCCTACGGTACAACCGATGCCGAGGCTCGTTCCAAGGTTCAGGCTCTTGCCCTCCGGGTGATTGCCGACCGAATTGAGAATGGCGAGCCGCGTCCGCGCGAGATCGCGGCCGTTTTCGACGCATGAGCCGCTGGGGCGCGGCCAAGGCGCAACGCGTTCTTGCCGCCCCTGTTCGCATCGGCTGGACCGTCAAGCGGCAGACCGGTTCACATCGAAATCTTGCAGCCGCCCGGATGGCCTGACTAAAACCGGCGGTGAGCGGCGCCGCGAGGGCAGCTAATGGCACCCACGGCGCACCGCTTTGACCGCCAAATGCGCGGATACCGATTCCTTGCGAGTTGCACACCGGCCCGGCGGCCGATCCACCTGGACGAAACTTGGGCAATCCCTCACCCTGATCAAGATGACGGTGTTGTGGGAGCAACGCTTGTTCTGTCTCGTCATCCTGAGGCGCTCGCCCGACGAAGTCGGGCGAGCCTCGAAGGACGCACAACATTGCAGCTGCACGGCAGAGCAGCATCCTTCGAGGCCCTCGTTTCGCTCGGGCACCTCAGGATGACGGCGTGGGTGGCCCGAAACCCGTCCGCCTCCGTCATTGCAGCTCATTTCCCTCTCGGTTTCTTCCTATCGCTGGTGCGTCAGCCGGCCGCCAGTTCGCGCGCCGGGGTCGCTCTCATCCTGCCTCACATCGCCGGCTGCGGGACTATACGGATGTAAAGCTTCGGCGCCTGCCAGCCTTGGGGGTATTGTTTCTTGGCGTCCTCGTCGGAGACCGACGGGGCAATGATCACGTCGTCGCCCTGCCGCCAGTTTACCGGCGTCGACACCTTGTGCTTGGTGGAGAGCTGCAGCGCATCGATGGCGCGCAGCACCTCGTCGAAATTGCGGCCAATGCTCATCGGATAGATCATCACCAGCTTGACCTTCTTGTCCGGTCCGATCACGAACACGTTGCGCACCGTCTGGTTGTCGGCTGCCGTGCGCTTGAGCGGATCGCCCGAGGTCGAGGCCGGCAGCATGCCGTAGAGCTTCGACACGTTGTAATCGGCATCGGCGATCATCGGGTAGTTGGGCGCGAAGCCCTGCGTCTCCGCGATGTCGGCCGCCCACTTGCGGTGGCTGGCGACCGGGTCGACCGAAAGCTCGATGATCTTGACGCCGCGCTGGTCGAACTCCGGCTTGATGCGCGCCATGTAGCCGAGCTCGGTCGTGCACACCGGCGTGAAATCCTTCGGGTGCGAGAACAGCACCGCCCAGGAATCGCCGATCCAGTCATGAAAGCGGATGCGGCCCTCGGTCGTCTCCGCCTCGAAGTCGGGAGCAGTATCACCGATCTGCATAGACATTGCCTATACTCCGTGGGATTTTGCGGTAAAACGTGGTATAATATTTTGCTTTGTGATAGCCTGGGCGTCCAATGCATAATTCGCCTACATTTTGATGCCGCGGCGACATGGATTTTCGCAATGGATCTCAAACGCCTGCGAACGTTCGTAACGGTCGCCGAGCAGAGCACGGTCTCCAAAGCGGCCGAGATCCTCCACATCACGCAGCCGGCGCTGTCGCGGCAGATCGCCGCGCTGGAACAGGAGCTCGGATTCAAGCTATTCGGCCGCGTGGGCCGACAGCTCCAGCTCACCGCCCGAGGCGAACAATTGCTGGCGGACTGCCGCAGCCTGCTGGCGCATGCCGGGTCATTGCGCGAGCGTGCACAAGCGTTGCGCCACGGCGAGATCAAGGTGCTGCGCATTGCGGTTTCCGCGCTCACGCTCGAAGGCATTTTTCCGACCTTCCTGCACGCATGTGCAGAGCGGTTTCCGACCATCAGGCTGAAGTTGGTCGAGGCGGTTGCGACCGAGCATCTGAACATGCTCGAGCGCGGCGAAGTCGATCTCGCCATCAACGTCATCAATGTGGTGCACGTTGACGACCATCGCTTCGCCAACAACCTTCTGCCGCAGTTCCACATCATGGCCGCCTGCGGACCTTCGCTGCAGATCGAACCCGGGGATGCGATCGACATCCGCCGGCTCGTCGATCATCCTCTGTTGCTGTTGGATTCGAGCTTCGCCACCCGCAATCTCTTCGACGCGGCGTGCCGGATCGCCGGCGTGAGGCCGAGCGTGCTCGTCGAGAGCAGCGCGGCGCACGCCCTGCTGGCGCTCGCGGAGGCCGGGCACGGCATCGCCGTCATCCCGTCGATCCTGCGTACCGACCAGATGGATGTTCAGGTCATGCGGGTGACGCATAGAGGTGAAGCGCTCGGCATCTCGCTTGCGGTGCTGTGGGACAGACGGCGCGCGCTTCCGCGTTATGCGGAGGGGTTCTCCGAGCTTCTGGCCGCCCATGTGCACGAAGTCTTCCGCCGGCCGCCACGGGTTACGACCGCCGATCCGCCGAACGGACCTCAAGCTCAACCAACGATGATCGCTTCCTCGGCGGTGACAACAGTCCCGTCATCGTCGACCCAGGAAAACTTGAACGTGCCGCTTTCGGTCACTTTGACCGAGAACTCGAAATAGGGATTGGCGGCGATCGCCGGTTCGAGATCGCACGCGAACACCGGCGTGCCGTTGAACGTACAGGTGAACCGGTTGATGATCTTGCGCGGAACGATGTTGCCTGCGCGATCCCGCCGGAAGCCCAATTCCATGATATGCGAGGCGAGCGTGCGGATCTGGATGATCTCACCCTTGCGCGCCCGTTTCGGCAGCCTGATGCGTGGTTTCTCGGTCACGGCGCCGCTCGCGATCAGGTGCCCGTGCACGCGCCGATGGTGACCTGCACCGGCTTCTGTGCCCGGAAGAACCGGCCGTCGCTGGTCTTGGCAACGACGATGACGGTCTGGCTGCCGGCAAGGCGGATGCGGGTCGTCGCTTGCGCGCGTCCTGACAGCGGCGTGAAACGGAAGGTCGCCACCGCCGGCCGCGGATTGCCTTCGGACACGACCAGGATGTCGCTGATGAAATTATCCGCCTCCATCGGATGGTCGACGGCCACTGCAAGCGGCACGCTGCTGCCGTCCTCGACCGCGTCCGGCAGGTCGATCGTCACCTTGCCGCTCTCCGGCGTCTTGCCGCCGGTGAATTCGGCGACCTTCGCAGCAGCCTCATGCGGTGCCGCCGACGAAGATCTCGCGCCAAAACAAGCGGCCGCCGCGCCGCCGGCGGCGAGTGCAATGATTTCACGGCGGGTGGCCATGGATGCCGGCATATCCGACTGAGTGGGCTCGCGCCGCGTCAGTACCACGTCGGGTGCCTTGATGGACAGTGCCAATCGCTCCCAACGGCGGCGCGACCGCTCACAGCGACGTGCGGCTATCGGCCGGGGCGAGATCTGCGATGCGCAGTTGCGTGCGCTCGGACCCCTGCCAGCGGTCGATACAGAGCGTGCCGGCGACGTGCATCGGCTGGCCGCGGTTGTCCAGCAGCGCGCGGCCGAGCGGCTCGCCCGCGGCACGGAAAGCTATCGCCGGCAGGAAGGCGCCGTCCCCTGCCCGCAGGCGCACCCGCACGTGACCGCTTGCGGTGGTCTCGGCGTAGGCAATGGCATGGTGCGGCAGAGCAAACATCGGCTCCGGGTTGCCGGCACCGTACGGGCCGGCGCGCTCGATGGTCGCCACCAGATCGGGATTGGCTCCGGCGGCGGTCAGCGCGCCGTCGATCGGCAGGGCACTGTCGCGCCGCGCCTGCGCCACCGCCGGCCCGAGCGCGAGCGTGAGATGGGCGCGAAAGCGCGCAAGCGCTTCGCGCGTCAGCGTGACGCCAGCCGCCATGGCGTGCCCCCCGCCCTTCACCAGCACGCCGTCCGCAACGGCGCGGCGCACCGCGCGTCCGAGATCGACGCCCTGGATCGAGCGGCCGGAGCCACTGCCGGTGCCGTTGGCGCCGAAGGTGATCGCGAAAGCCGGTCGGCCAAAGCGCTCCTTCAGCCTCGCCGCCACCAGCCCGACCACGCCGGGATGCCAATTGTCGCTGGCGGTTACGATGACCGCGACATTGTCCTCGCTTCCGAGTGCGGCGATCGCTTCGGCGTCGGCTTCCGCGAATGCGGCCTGCTCGATCGCGCGCCGTTCGTTATTGAGACGGTCGAGCTCGGCTGCGATGGCGCCGGCCCGCGCCGGATCATCGTCCAGCAGCAACTGCGCGCCAAGCTCGGCGCGGCCGATGCGGCCGCCGGCATTGATGCGGGGGCCGAGCAGAAAGCCGAGGTGCCACGGCTCCGGCGGGCCGGAAAGCCGTGCCACGTCCATCAACGCCGTCATGCCGACGCCCTCGCGTCGGCGCATGGCGATCAAACCCTTGGCGACGAAAGCGCGATTGAGGCCGGTGAGCGGCGCGACGTCGGCCACGGTGCCGAGTGCGACCAGGTCGAGCAGACCGAGCAGATCCGGCTCTGGCCGCTCGGCCGTCCAGAAACCGCGACGGCGCAGTTCGCGGTTCACCGCGATCGCGACCACGAATACCAAACCCACGGCGGCGAGCTGGCCAAGGCCCGACAGATCGTCGAGCCGGTTCGGGTTGACGACGGCAAGCGCGGGCGGCAGCCGCTCGTCGGCCTGGTGGTGATCGATGACGATGGTGTCGAGCCCGAGCCTGCGCGCCTCTTCCAGCGCCTCGCTGCTGGTGGTGCCGCAATCGACGGTCACCAGTAACGTCGCGCCGCGCGCGGCGAGCGCGCGCACCGCCTCGACATTGGGGCCGTAGCCCTCGAACAGCCGGTCCGGGATGTGCAGCAGCGGCTCGATCCCGGCGTGCCGCAGGAACCGCCCCAGCACCGCGCTCGACGTTGCCCCGTCGACATCGTAGTCGCCGAAAATCGCGATCGTCTCGCGGCGCCCGACGGCATCGGCGATGCGGTCTGCGGCGGCCGCCATATCGGTGAGCGTGTACGGATCCGGCAGCAGCCGGCGGATGCTCGGATCGAGATAGGCTTCGACCTCACCGGCCTCGACGTTGCGGCCGGCGAGCACACGCGCCAGCAGCTCGGGGGTGCCATGACGCTGCACGATCGCCAGCGCGCGCGCGCTGGCGCGCTCGTCCAGCCGGTCGCGCCACGCACGGCCACAGACCGAGCGCTCCACACCGAGAAACGCGCGCGGTTGCGGCGGACTTGGTACGGAAGCGTAGGCCGCTACTGCCATCTCACCCACTTGGGACGAATCAGCCGCCGATCATGTTGGATCAACCCGGCGTTCCTAGCCACCGGCGCGACGATCGCCGCGCGCCCGGGTTGGGGACATCTCGTACCCCTCGTCAGGCTCGATGCCCCTTCTGGCCTTTCCTGGCCTTTGTGGGTTGCGCGGCCGCGCAGCGCATGGTACAAATCGTGAACAAAATGTCCATGGGTGGCATGCGAACTCATGCGAGCAGTTCCACCCCTGAGCAGCCGGGCAGGCAAGCTCCGAGCCGCTCGCTTCGCGAGTCACGGTACATCCGCAACGTCTCGCAAAAGGAATCTGGGCTCGACCGATGCGGCAAGTTCGCAACATTTCGCAAAACGAATTTGGTCTCGACCGATGCGGCAAGCCCGCAACATTTCGCAGAACGAACCTGCGCTCGATCGATGCGGCAAGTTCGCAGCATTTCGCAAAACGATCCTGGGCTCGACCCGGTGTGGCACGCCCGCAACATTTCGCAAATGACCCGGGATCGACCGGTGTGGCACGCCCGCAACATTTCGCAAATGAACCCGGGATCGACCGGTGTGGCAAGCCCGCAACATTTCGCAAATGAGCCTGGGCTCGACCGGTGCGGCAAGTTTGCAACATTTCGCAAAACCGGCGCTTGCGTTACGTCGACGCTGACTGCACTTCTCAAAGTGCCTTGCGATATTGGATGAAGCCGGCGTTGTCGGCCACCTTGTCGTACAGCGTCCGGCCCGGATAGTTGGTCTCGTGCGTGAGCCAGTAGACGCGGGTCGCGCCCGCATTCCTGGCCTCGGCATAGACCGCCTCGATCAGCGCGCGCCCGATCCCGAGGCCGCGGGCGCCTTCGGCGGTGAACAGGTCCTGCAGGTAGCAGTAGCCGCCGGCACTCCAGGTCGAGCGGTGGAAGAGGTAGTGCACGATGCCGACGAGCTTGCCGTCGGCGTAGCCGCCGAGCACGTGCATCGGCTCGGCCGGATCGTGCAACCGCGCCCAGGTCACGTCGGTTGTTTCGGCCGAAAGCGCGACCCTGTAGAAGTCCTGGTAGCCCTTCCACAGCGGCTCCCAATGGGCGCGCTCATCGCGGCCGACCGGGCGCACCACGACGGCTGGTCGAGGGGCGGCCATCTCAATCGAGATAGAACTTGCCGAGCTGCCGGTGCTCGGCCCGGATCCAGCGCACCGTGCCGGTCACCGAGCGCATGACCACGGTCTCGGTCTCGATCGTGGCGTTGTTGAATTTCACGCCGCGCAGCATGGAGCCATCAGTGACGCCGGTGGCGGAGAACAGGCAGTCGCCGCGCACCATGTCTCCCAGCTGATACTTTTTGCGCGGATCCTTGACGCCCATCTTGGCGGCGCGCTCGCGCTTGCTCTCGGTGTCGAGGATCAGCCGTCCCTGCATCTGCCCGCCGATGCAGCGCAACGCCGCGGCGGCGAGCACGCCTTCCGGCGCGCCCCCGATGCCCATGTAGATGTCGATGCCGGTGTTGTGCGCATCGGCCGTGTGGATGACGCCGGCGACGTCGCCGTCCGTGATCAGGCGTACCGCGGCGCCCGCTTTGCGCACGGCGGCGATCAGGTCCGCGTGGCGGGGGCGGTCGAGCACCAGCGCGGTGATGTTCTCCGGCCGAACCCCCTTGGCCTTGGCAAGCGCAAGGATGTTGTCGCCGGCCGGGGCATCGAGGTCGACCACGCCGGCCGGATAGCCCGGCCCGATCGCGATCTTGTCCATGTAAACGTCGGGCGCGTTAAGCAGCGTGCCGCCTTCCGCCATCGCCATGGTGGCGATCGCGCCCGGCATGTTCTTGGCGCACAGCGTCGTGCCTTCCAACGGGTCGACCGCGATGTCGACGATCGCCCCCTTCTTGGTGCCGACCTCTTCGCCGATGAACAGCATCGGCGCCTCGTCGCGTTCGCCCTCCCCGATCACCACGGTGCCCTGGATCGGCAGCTTGTTGAGCTCGCGCCGCATCGCGTCGACCGCGGCCTGATCCGCCGCCTTCTCGTTGCCGCGCCCGCGCAGACGCGCCGCCGACACGGCGGCGCGCTCGGTGACGCGCACGATCTCCAGCGACAAGATGCGCTCGATCATCTGGCTGGGCTGAACCGTGATCGTCGCCCGCTTCGCCATTGCTGGGCTCCCCTTCGGCTGTCGTTCCTGCATCGTCATGTCAGGCCTTTTCGATGCGGATCAGTTGCGGCTTGCCGGCGACGACGCCATCCGCCTCGACCGCGGCGAGCGCCCGCCGTACGGCATCTTCGGTGGTCGCATAGGTGATCAGTATAACCGGTACCGGCGTCTCGGCGCTCGCCGGATCGTCGCCCCCGTGCGGGCTTGAGCCCGGGCGCCGCTGCACGATCAATTCGATCGAGATGTTCTCGTCGGCGAGGTGCTGGGCGATCTTGGCCGCCGAACCCGGCCGGTCCACCGCCATGAGCCGAATGTAGTAGCCGCCTTCGTGACGCTGCATCGGCAGTTTTTCGCTCCGCGCGAGCCGCGCGGCCGGGCAGCCGAACGGCGGAGCGCGCATGCCGCGCGCGACGTCGCCAAGGTCCGACATCACCGCGGAGGCAGTCGCCATGCCGCCGGCGCCGGGGCCCAGCAGGGTGACCTCATGCACCGCGTCGGCATCGATCGAGACCGCGTTGGTGACGCCCATGACCTGGGCGATCGCCGAGGTCTTCGGCACCATCGTCGGGTGCACCCGCTGCTCGATGCCGTTGTCGGTCTTTACCGCCACGCCGAGCAGCTTGACGCGATAGCCGAGATCGTCCGCCGCCTTCAGGTCCTCGGGCGTGATCGAGGAAATCCCTTCGACATAGATCGCCTCCTGGTCGGCGGCGATCCCGAAGGCAAGGCTCGCCAGGATCGCGAGCTTTTGCGCGGTGTCGTGGCCGTCGACATCGAATGACGGATCGGCTTCGGCATAGCCGAGCCGCTGCGCGTCTTGCAGGCACGCGGAGAACGACAGGCCCTCCTGCTCCATCCGCGTCAGGATGTAATTGCAGGTGCCGTTCAGGATGCCGTAGATGCGCCTGCAGGCGTTGCCGACGAGGCCCTCGCGCAACGTTTTCACGATCGGAATTCCGCCCGCGACCGCGGCCTCGAAATTGAGGGCGACGCCGGCGCCTTCGGCGCGCTGCGCGAGCTCGACCCCGTGGCGGGCGAGCAGCGCCTTGTTGGCGGTGATCACCGCCTTGCCGGCGGAGAGCGCGGCTTCGACCGTAGCCTTTGCGGGATCGCCCTCTCCGCCGATCAGCTCGACCACCACGTCGACGGCCGGATCGGCCGCCAGCGCTACGGGATCGTCGACCCAGCGAACGCCGGTGAGGTCGATATCGCGGTGCTTTGCGCGCGAGCGGGCACTCACCGCCGCCACCTCGATCGGCCGGCCGCAGCGCGCAATCAGAGCTTCGCGTTGAGCCGCGATCAGGCGCACCACGGCGGTACCGACGGTGCCGAGCCCGGCGAGACCCACTTTCAGCGGCGGAGGCGACATGGAAGGCTAGGGCAAGGGCGGCGCCCGATCAGCGCCGCGTGGCAAGCGACACTACGTTGTGCAGTTTTGCGGGCGCCGTTTCAAGAAAGCGACGAATATTGCGCGCCGCCTGACGGATCCGCTGCTCATTCTCGACCAGGGCGATGCGCACATAGCCTTCGCCATGTTCGCCGAAGGCGACCCCCGGCGAGACCGCCACCTCGGCCTTTTCCACCAGCAGCTTGGAGAATTCGAGGCTCCCGAGCGCCCGGAACGGCTCCGGGATCGGCGCCCAGGCGAACATCGATGCGGCCGGCGCCGGGATCGGCCAGCCGGCGCGCGTAAAGCCCTCGACCAGGCAGTCGCGACGGCGGCGGTAGGTATCGCGCATCTCCCGAATGCAGTCCTCCGGGCCGTTGAGGGCGGCGGTCGCCGCAACCTGGACCGGGGTGAAGGCGCCGTAGTCGAGATACGATTTCACCCGCGCCAGCGCCGCCACGATGCGCTCGTTGCCGACCGCGAAGCCGATCCGCCACCCGGGCATCGAGAAGGTCTTCGACATCGACGTGAACTCGACCGTCACGTCGAGCGCGCCGGGCACCTGCAGCACCGATGGCGGCGGCTTGCCGTCGAAATAGACCTCCGCATAGGCGAGGTCAGACAGGATCAGGATGCCGTGCCGCTTCGCGAATGCGACGAGGTCGCGGTAGAAATCAAGCTCGGCGACATAGGCGGTGGGATTTGCCGGGTAGCAAACGACCACCCCGAGCGGCTTCGGGATCGAGTGGGTGACGGCACGCTCGAGCGCCTCGAAGAACTGCGGGACCGGCTCGGCCGAGACCGAGCGAATCACGCCGCCCGCCATCAGGAAGCCGAAGGCGTGGATCGGATAACTGGGGTTCGGCACCAGGATGACGTCGCCCGGAGCGGTGATCGCCTGGGCGACGTTGGCAAATCCCTCCTTCGACCCGAGAGTCGCGACCACCTGGGTTTCCGGGTTGAGGCGGACGCCGAAACGGCGCTCGTAATAGGCGGCCTGCGCCCTCCGCAGTCCGGGAATGCCGCGGCTCGCCGAATATCGATCCGTCCGGGGCTTGCCCACCGTATCCTTAAGTTTCTCGATCACGTGGGCCGGCGTCGGCAGGTCCGGGTTCCCCATGCCGAGGTCGATAATGTCGGCGCCGGCATTGCGGGCCACCGCCTTGGCCCGGTTGACCTGCTCAAAGACGTACGGCGGCAGCCGGCGAATGCGATGAAACTCTTCCATCAGGATGGCTCTCCGGCCCGATCGGCTGCTTGCGGGCAGGCTCGGGTTCGCGATTTCCTCGCATCGGCAACCCGCAGCGCCACAACGCCAAGCCATGTCATGGCGCGGCACCAGCGCGGGCGCAAGCCTCGCGACCGGCGCAGCTTTCCGGCATCCCGCAGAACCTCATTCGGGGGGCCGCGGTCCGCGCGTGTTGATCTGTTGCCGCCGTTCCGCCGCCGCCCGGTCGCGCGCGGTCTGCAGATCGGTCTGCACTTGCGTCCGTTCCGCCGGCGACATGGCCCTGCCGGCCTCGGGATCCGGCGCCGGCCGAAAGGTCGCCGGATAGGAGGGCTGAACTTCGGGACGCTTTTGCGCGTCGGGCGGCTCACCGATCAGCGGCATGCCCGCGAGCATCGGGCCGCATCCCGACAGCACGAGCAAGAGCCCCACAACCGCGCACGCTGCAAGAACGCCTCGCCGCAGCGAGCCTTTGCGAATACCGGACATGCCCCTAGCACGAACTTGACAATGTAATGGCGCCGCACCATGGCATCCCATGGATTGAGGTCGTGTTAACTGCTTAATATGTCCTAACAAGGACCACGGCCAAGCGGCTGAAACAGCGGCGGCAGGCAAGCAATGAATGACAGGACTCCCGGACAGCCCGTCCCTACCGGTGTCGCGGATTATGAGGCGCTCGCGAAGAATTTCGCGCGCATGATGGAGGAAGGCGGCAAGGCGCTCGCCGCTTACCTCAAGCCCCGCGAGCAGGGCATAGTCAAGAGCGAATTCCGCAACCGAAATGGCCGACGTGCTCAAGACGCTCGGCCGCGTCGCGGAATACTGGCTCACCGACCCCAGCCGCGCAGTGCAGCTGCAAGCCACCCTCGGCAAGGCGTACCTCGATCTCTGGGCAGCCAGCGCTCGGCGGATGGCCGGCGAAACGACCGATCCGCTTGTGCAACCCGACCCTCGCGACCGCCGTTTCGTGGACCCGGAATGGTCGACCAACCCGTTCTTCGACTTCCTCAAGCAAGCCTACCTGTTGACGTCACGTTGGGCCAACCATCTGGTCGAAGACGCCGAGGAACTCGACGAGCGCACCCGGCAGAAGGCCGACTTTTACGTCAAACAGATCGTGAACGCGCTGTCGCCGTCGAACTTCGTGCTCACCAATCCGGAATTGCTGCGGGAGACGCTGTCGTCCAATGCCGAGAATCTCGTGCGCGGCATGCAGATGCTGGCGGAGGACATCAAGGCAGGCGGCGGCGAGCTCAAGATCCGACAGTCCGATGCGTCCACGTTCGAGATCGGCCGCAATCTCGCGGTCACGCCCGGCAAGGTGATCTTTCAGAACGAGCTGATCCAGCTGATCCAATACGAGCCGGTCACCAAGAAGGTGCTCAAGCGCCCGTTGCTGATCGTCCCGCCTTGGATCAACAAGTTCTACATTCTCGATCTCAACCCGCAGAAATCCCTCATCAAGTGGTGCGTCGAGCAAGGGCTGACGGTGTTCGTCATCTCTTGGGTCAACCCGGATGCTCGGCTCGCCAACAAGGGGTTCGACGACTACATGCGCGAGGGCCCGCTCGCGGCCCTCGACGCGATCAAGCAGGCGACCGGCGAGAGCAAGGTCAACGCGGTCGGCTACTGCGTCGGCGGCACGATGCTCGCGGTCACGCTCGCCTATATGGCGGCGAAGGGCGACCGGCGCGTGGCGTCGGCGACCTTCTTCGCCGCCCAGGTCGACTTCACCCATGCGGGCGATCTGAAGGTCTTCCTCGACGAGGATCAGGTGCAGATGGTCGAGCGACGGATGGCTGAAGTGGGCTATCTGGAAAGCAAGCGGATGGCGACCGCGTTCAACATGCTGCGCTCGCACGATCTGATCTGGCCTTACGTTGTCAACAATTACCTGCGCGGCAAACAGCCGATGCCGTTCGATCTCCTGTACTGGAATTCGGACGCCACGCGAATGCCGGCCGCCAACCATTCGTTCTACCTGCGCAATTGCTACCTCGAGAACAAGCTCGCCAAGGCCGAGATGGTGATCGACGGCGAGGTGCTCGATCTCGGCCGTGTGACGATTCCGATCTACAATCTCGCCACCCGCGAGGACCACATTGCGCCGGCCAAATCGGTATTCACCGGGTCCGGCCTGTTCGGCGGACCGGTCCGGTTCGTGGTGGCCGGCTCCGGGCACATCGCCGGCGTGATCAACCCTCCGGCGCCCGGCAAATACCAATACTGGACCGCCGGCAAGGCGAACGGCGGCGACTTCGGCCAATGGCTCGCCAGCGCCGAGGAGCACCCGGGATCGTGGTGGCCCGACTGGATCGAATGGCTGAAAAAAATGGACTCCGCGGAAGTCGATGCGCGGCCGCCCGGCGGCGGCAAGCTCAAGCCGATCGAAGATGCACCGGGAAGCTACGTGGGGGTAAAAGATTAGGAACCTGCGCACCTCCGACGCGTTCCCGCCATAGCGGACGGGAGATGCGGCATGATGGACGCACCGCGCCGGCCGAAATCCGGCGACCTACCTCGGCAAGATCGCCGGAAGGACGTCCCGCTCGAGAGCTTCGAGCAGGACGTCCGGCGTGATCGCGACAGCGCGCGCGCGGTGCGGGACAATCCGGATGGGTCGGCGCGCGGGCTCGACCCCACGGAAAGTCGCGAGGCAGCGGAAGACGAACCCTGAGCCTGCCCTTGCGTACACCCGGCCCCGGGCCCGCCCGGCGCCGGGTGTTGATTTTTCCCGGATTGAATCCGGTGCCGGCATTGCGTAAGCCCGCGCGCGTGACGCTGCATTTCGCCTATGGAAGCAACATGAGCCGGGAGCCGATGCAGCGGCGATGCCCCGGCGCGCAGCCGCTCGGTCCGTCGCGCCTCGACAATTGGCGCTTCGTCATTACGCAGGACCGTTACGCATCGGTCGTCCCAACGCCGGGCGCGACGGTCCACGGCGTGCTATGGAGGCTCACGCCCCGCGATCTTGCCGCGCTCCATGCCTACGAGCGCCTCGGCACCGGGCTATATGGGGGACGGACACTGGCCGTCCGGCACCGCGATCAGCTGCGGCGCGCACGCGTCTATGTGGGCCGCACCGACGTGCCGGGGCGCCCCCTTCCCGGCTATCAGGAGGACATCGTCGCCGCCGCGCGCGCTTGGGGCTTCCCGCCGGCCTACGTTGCGGAGCTCGAGGCGTGGCTGCCGTCGGCCGAGCACGGAGCGGACCGACGAATGAGGGCCGCGGCCCGATGAATGGAGACGCCGGCAGCGACAGGGTGGTGCGTCACGTCATCATCAAGGGACGGGTGCAGGGCGTCGGCTTCCGCTATTGGACCGAGCAGCAAGCGCTGATGCGCGGGCTTGAGGGATTTGTCAGAAACCGCCGCGATGGCTCTGTGGAAGCTTTGTTTTGCGGCCCTGCCAATACCGTCACCAAGATCCTGGGCGTATGCCGCCAAGGCCCTCCTGGCTCGCTGGTGGCCGGCGTAGAGGACGCCGGCGGCGGGCCCGAGCTGCTGGCGCAGCGCCGACCGGGCGAGCAATTCTCGGTGCTGTCGACAGTGTAGGCCGGGGTCGCGCGCACCAGCTGCCGGAGCACAGCGCAGATCCTGGGCCCGCAAGAAACTTGCCGAACTCAATTGGCAGCGGCTGCCGCGGGCGCTCCTCATCCCTTGGTCCCGGATCGGCGCTCCAGCTCTGCCATTGCTGGTTCGCCATAAGCCGCCTCGTCGCGAACCGCGCCGAATACTGCCTCGAACTCGCGACGCAGCACCGCGTCCACCGCCGCCATCGTCGCGGCTGCGCCAAGGTTAGCGAGGCTGGTGACCCCGTAGCGCGGATCGGCGACCCCGCAGGGCACGATCCCCGCGAAGTGGCTGAGATCGGGATCGACGTTGAGGCTGATGCCGTGCAGCGTCACCCAGCGCCGCACCCGGATGCCGATTGCGGCGATCTTGTCCTCGCACCTGACGCCTTTGTCGGGGCGCCGCACCCACACCCCGACGCGGTCCTCGCGGCGCTCGCCGCGAAGGCCGAAGGCCGCGAGCGTGCGGATGATCCATTCCTCGAGGGTTGCGACGTAGCGGCGGACATCCGGCCCCCGGCGTCTGAGATCGAGCATCAGGTAGACGACGCGTTGCCCGGGGCCGTGATAGGTCAGCTGCCCTCCTCGTCCGGTCGCATGCACGGGAAACCGGGACGCGATCACATCGCCCGCGGCCGCGCCGGTGCCGGCCGTGTAGAGCGGCGCGTGCTCGAGCAGCCAGATCAGCTCCGTGCCGGTTCCCTGTGCGATGGCCGCCGCGCGCGCGTCCATCCCGGCCAGCGCCGCCTCGTACGGGACGAGGCCGGCGCTCTTGCGCCATTCCGCCGCTGCGGATACGGCCGGCGTCAGGTCGAGGAGCAGTTCGGCTCGGGCTTTCACCACCTCGTCTCCGTGGCGACCTCGTGAGGTCGATCGGTATCATCGCCGCCAGCCGCAACCGTGGCAACGCCGGAAAAAGGCTTCGCGCGAGATCGCGGTCGTGCTCGGGATTATTCGGTCCCTCAGGCCCCTGCTGCGCAGGCTCGGCCAATACCGACTTTGCACGTCTCCGCCGCAAACTACGCAGACCGGCCGATCGGTCGTCTCAACTCCTCCAGCCGGCCGATGACCCGCTGCGGCAGGCGCCGCGCCCGCGCGATGTCGACCGCGTCGCGGCCACGGGCGTCGGGGACCGTCGGGTCGGCGCCGGCCGCGATCAAAAGCTCGAGCGTCTTGAGTTGCCGCAGCCGCGCGGCATAAAAGATCGGGGTCTCGCCATGAGCCCGCAGGTTGAGCCGCGGCCTCGCTTTCAACAGTTCGCGGCACGCCACCGCGTCGTCCTGGAACACCACGGTCCACAGCGAATAGCTCGCATCCGCTCCCCGCTTGAGCAGGAAACGCGCCAGCGCAAGGTTGCGGCCGCGCGAAAGCGCGTACCAGAGCGGCGTCGCGCGGAAGTCGCCCTCGTCCTCGTCCATGGGCACGGCGGCCTCGAGGTCCGCGCCGGCCGCGAGCAGCGCCGTGACGGTCTTGATCCCATCGGGCTCGCCGAGACTTTTGTTGGGCGTCACCGCGCAAGCGACATGCAGGGCCGTGCGGCCTCTCAGGTCGGCGGCGCTCGCGAGCTCGGGGGCAGCCTTGAGGATTGACCTGACGGCGTCGGCGTCCCAGCGCCGTGCCGCCTCGAACAGCGCGGTTTTCGATGGTGGCCTGGCGTGGCCGCGTCGGGTCTTGGGCATGACAAAAGTCCCGTCGGCCGCGGCACTTCGCCGAGGTTCGGCAGCCCTTGTACCGCTGCAGTCGATTTGTTACATCCCCGCCGTCGCTTCGAGGCCGGGCCGATGGCTCCGTGCTTAACCCCATATGCGGTCGTGGCGGAAGTGGTAGACGCGCTAGCTTGAGGTGCTAGTGGGGCGACCCGTGGAGGTTCGAGTCCTCTCGACCGCACCAATAGAAATTCTGTAGTAAAATAAGCATATTATACGTCGATTCGTCTGGCCTTCGTAGCAGTACCGATGCGACCATGTGTGTCCGTCGGCAAATTTTTTGGGACGCGCGGATTAGCGAGGGCTGCGCTACTTGATACGCGCAAGCTTGTGAAATTTTTCGAGTTCATCAGGCGATGCGGTTATGAACTTGTGATGCGGGAATGTGCCCCGTGAGAAATAGTTCCGACCTGATCCGAATGTCGCAATATGGCGCTGATCTCTCCAAAAGTAGAGCTGCACATCATCAATCGGCGACTTAAACCAAGGCACTCGCCAACCCGACAGACGTTGGTTCACAAACGCCGTCACGGCGTCGATGATTGCGGGATTCCGCAAGTCCCTAACGTGCTTGAGGCTGCAGAATTCTGGCTTGCCGCGGCAGTATGGTGAGCTAGGAAACTCATCGGACTGATCTGCGAGAGGGGACACAGTCATTCGCCTGAGATCAACGGCCACTTGAATTAGATCGACGTTGCTGATCGCCAAAGCTTCGTCTGCAGTGGCGTCATGTGCAGCCGCCGTTAGCAGTAGGGATAAGAACCCGCGCCGGTGCATGGGCCGAAGGCATATTGCAAAGATGAAGCGCCTCCCTGAGCCGCAGTCACTTCATAGGCCGCGACCACCGAGCGCAAACGCGCGGGCCTACGCCGCCCTTGGTCCCGGTCCGTCAGACGGCAACCGCGTCAGTCGAGATCGTCGTACGGCCCAGGAACCGCGCGCGGCGGCCGTGGCGCGCCATAGTACGGGTCGTAGCCGTATGGCGGCGCGCGTTCCGCCCAGCGCGGTCGCGCGTCGACATAGCCCTCGTCGCACACCCGCACGCGGCGAACGACCTCGCGGCCGTAGGGGTCGACGTGCCGGCGCTGCACGATGCGGCATGCGCCGTTGTCGACGACGCGGCGGTCGATGACCGGCGGCGGCGCATAGCGCGGCCCCCCATACACGACCGGCGGTGGCGGATAGCCTGGTTCACCGTACACGACCGGCGGCGGTGGGTAGCCCGGCTCGCCGTAAACGACCGGCGGCGGCGGGTAGCCCGGCTGGCCGTACACAACCGGCGGCGGCGCGTAGGGGCCGGCGCCATTGGGTAGATAAAGGTCGCCGGCCTGCGCGACGCCGGCGAGATTGAGGATGGCGGTGAGCGCCGCCCCGATGACGAGGCGCAACTCTACCGTACGCGATACATGCGGCATGACGCTCTCCCAAGGTGCGCGACGGCATTCTCCGGCGCGCTTAGGTTGATCATCCGTGCCATTCCGGCCCTTTCAGGGCGGCCGCACGGCAGGGGCGGCAAAGTTAAGTCTCGTGCTTAACGGGCGGAAGACGCGAACGAAACAATCGCGCCCTGCTGCTGTTCGATTGTCAGCGTCCTCGGCCCTCGCGTAGAACGACGGGCGGCTTCCTCCTCCCAATCGCTTGGTGGGGTCCGGCATGGCGAACGAACAGGACCTGACCGCCGCCGCACCGCAGCCGGAGCTGCGCGACGATGACGGCGCCATCCGTGCGGACTACGTCGAGCGGGTCGCCGCCGCGATCGAGGCGCAAGATGCCGCGGCGTTGCGGGCGTTGGTCGGCGACCTGCACGAGGCCGATGCCGGCGACCTGATCGAAGCGCTCGATCCCGAGCTGCGTCCGCGCCTGGTCGCCCTCATGGGGGCCGACTTCGACTTCACGGTCCTGACCGAGGTCGACGAGGCGGTGCGCGAGGAAATCCTCGAAGGCCTGCCGGCCGTCACGGTGGCCGCCGGCGTCCGCGAGCTCGACTCCGACGACGCCGTCTACCT
Source organism: uncultured Alphaproteobacteria bacterium (assembly GCA_963788095.1). Lineage (GTDB taxonomy): Bacteria > Pseudomonadota > Alphaproteobacteria > Rhizobiales > Xanthobacteraceae > CAVTXS01. The sequence continues at coordinate 32,148 of CAWBFP010000021.1, forward strand.
GCTCGAGCACCTGCCGCAAGAGGACCAGGAGAAGATCCTCAACGAGCTCCCCTCGCCCGAACGCGTCGCACTCGAACGCAGCCTCTACTACGCGGAGGATTCCGCCGGTCGGCGGATGCAGACCGACATCATCGCGGTGCCGCCGTTCTGGACCGTCGGACAGACCATCGACCACATGCGCGAGACCCCGGATCTTCCGGACCGGTTCTTCGAGATCTACGTTGTCGATCCCGCCCACCGCCTGCTCGGCACCGTGGCGCTCGACCGGCTGCTGCGCACCAAGCGGCCGGTGCCGATCTCCGAGCTGGTCGACGAGGATCACCGCTCGGTGCGCGCAACCGACGACCAGGAGGAAGTGGCGCGGCAGTTCGAGCGCTACAACCTGATCGCCGCCCCGGTGATCGACGATTCCGATCGGCTGGTGGGCGTGATCACGGTCGACGACATCGTCGACGTGATCGCCGAGGAGGCCGAGGAGGACATGCGCGCGCTCGGCGGCGTGCCGGTCGAGGAAGAGCTGTCGGATTCGGTATGGGAAACAGCCAAGCGCCGATTCCCCTGGCTGTTCGCGAACATGATAACCGCCTTCGTGGCGGCGTCGGTCATCCGCCTGTTCGAGAGCTCGGTCGCTCAGATGGTGTCGCTCGCGGTGCTGATGCCGATCGTGGCCAGCATGGGCGGCAATGCAGGAACTCAGACCATGACGGTGGCCGTGCGCGCGCTCGCGATGCGCGAGCTCGGCCGCGCCAATGCCTGGCGCATCGTGCGCCGCGAGCTGTTCGTCGGGCTGATGAACGGCATTGCCTTTGCGCTCATCATGGGAGTGATTGCGGCGACCTGGTTCAGCGTCACCGACCTCGGTCTCGTCATCGGCCTCGCTATGCTGACGGTGCTCACCGCCGCCGCGCTCGGCGGCATACTGATCCCGCTGCTGCTCACACGCCTCGGCATCGATCCGGCGGTGTCCTCGGGTCCGTTCGTTACCACCATTACCGACGTGGTCGGATTCTTTTCGTTCCTCGGGATCGCAACGCTGTGGTTCGGGCTGAAGTAACCCTTGGCACGACCTCACGCATCTGGACCGCACTTCCGTCTTTGCGAGGAGCGGTCAGCGACGAAGCAATCCAGGCAGCGGCGCCGTACTGGATTGCTTCGCCTTCGGCTCGCAATGACGGCTGCAGCTAGCACACCGTGTTGAAGCGCTCGATGCAGGTGCGCAAAACCTCGTCGCCGGGCTTCTTCCACCAATTCAGCGCCGAGAAGATCTCGACTTCCTGCGGACCGGTATAACCTGCCTTGCGCACCCAGCCGTGGATGCGCTTGAGGTCGATGACGCCGTCGCCCATCATGCCGCGGTCGGTGAGCAGATCGCGCGTCGGCACCAGCCAATCGCAGATGTGATAGGCGAGAATGCGCTTTCCGGCGCGCGCGGTCTGCGCCTCGAGCTCCGGGTCCCACCACAGATGATACACATCGTAGGCAACGCCGACGCCGTCGCCGAGCGCGTCGGCGAGATCGAGCGCCTGGCGCAGCGTGTTCACGCAGGCGCGATCGGCGGCATACATCGGATGCAGCGGCTCGATCGCGAGCGGCACAGCGCAGGCGCGCGCATGCGGCAGCAGCGTGGCGAGGCCGTCCACGACCATCGCCCGCGCACCCTTGATGTCGCGCGAGCCCGGTGGCAGCCCGCCGACGACGAGCACCAGGCACGCGGCGCCGATAGTCGCGGCCTCGTCGATGGCGCGCCTGTTGTCGTCGATCGCGGCCGCGCGGCCGGTTGCATCCGCGGCCGGGAACATGCCGCCGCGACACAACCCGGTGACCCGCATGCCGTTGTCCTTGAGGATGCGGGCGGACTCCTCGACGCCGGTCGCCGCGACCTGGTCGCGCCACGGGTCGACTGAGGCGATGCCGTGGCGGGCGCAGGCCTCCACCGCCTGGCGCAGGTTCCATTGCTCGCGCACAGTCGCCAGATTGATTGAAAGAGCTTCAAGCCGTATTGCCGCAGGTTTCATGTTGCACAGTCGTGTGCGCGCGGAGTGCGCATTCACGGAGCCACACTTGGCTACATTCAGTCCCGGCGTCCCACAAGGGCGCCGCGCATAGGCCGGCGCCGAGGCCGCAGCGCGGTGGAGCATTTACCCGATGTGGCGTGAATCAATGACGCCGCTCGCTGGCGGCGAGATAGAGCTGCTGCTGCCCCGGTCAAGATCACGGCTGATTGTGAGCTTGATCACACATGTACCGAAGCTGGTGAGCTACCGTCGCGCGAGAATGAATATCTTGCTACCTCGCGCCGTGGTCTCACCGGGGCGAGGCGGTGCTCCGGGATACTGCATGCGAACCGAGCGAATTGGCACCGCGTGTCTCTCTGCGACGGAGCAATGGATGGGGATGTGACGATGATCGAGCACCCAGGCGGAACCCGCCCGAATTTGCTGACGCGCTGCCTGGCGATAACCGCCATGCTCACTTTCTATGGTCTAGGCGCCATTGGCATGTCCGGTTTGGCGTTGACCTCGACCACCAAGCTTGCCGAGGCCCAGATGATGCGCGGCCGCGGTCGCGCGTATGGGTATCGGATGATCGTCTATCGGGGCGGCTATCGGGGTCGTGGCCTTGTTCGAGGTCGCGGCTTTGTTCAAGGTCGCGGCGTTGTGGGTTCCAATCGGCCTCGTCGCCCGAACACTCGCGGGGGAATTGCCCGCCCAGCGCCGCTCAAGCAACCGGATTTGGGGGCCTCTTTTCACAGAACCGGCGGCCCGGGTCCTTCCATGGGCAGCCGCGGTGGCAGCTGGTCGGGGACGATTCCGCCGGATGGCGGTGGGCCTGGATCATCGCGGGTGCAAGACCGGCCGAGCGGATCGGGAGCGTCCGGAACCAGCCGTTCTGCGGCTACGGCAGCTTCGGCGGCGCGCGACGAGAGGATCTTTCTGTGCGCACGCATGTCCGACAAGGATCGTGCGGCCACCCCGTGCTGCAAACCGCCTTACGAGGTAGCCTGCCGGTAATGCTTGTCGCCGCGGCACAAGGTGTCGTCCCAACCATAGGGTCGTGCGTGTCATTCGCCGCCCTGTCAGCCCTCGTGCGCGCTATCGCCGCGATGGCGATCGGGGGGTTGCTGCTGATCGAGCCAGCGGCAAGCCAACCGGCAGAACCGTCGCCTGGCGCAGCGGCGGGCGATAACCTCCAGGTCCAGGTCGAACTCCTGCGGGCCGACTTAGATTACCACCGTGATCTGGTGGACAAACTGCGGCACGAAAACAGCCAGCTGCGCGCGCTGGTGGAAGGGGTCGACGCGCCCCTGCGCGCCAAATACCTCGAAGCGCAGCAACGCCAGTACGAGTTCGAGGCGGAGTTGATGACCTCGACCGTGCACGGCTTTCTGCATCAACGGATCGCGTCGTATGTGATCCTCGTGCTCGTTGTTTGCATCGTGCTGGCGGGTCTATGGTTTGCACACGTTCAGCTGATGGCGGGCATCGCGCCAATTCGAGCGGATGTCGCCGCCCCGGCAATTGCGATCGCCGATACGTCGCTGCGACCGGCGGGGGCCGAGGCGCCCATAGATGCCGCGCCCTCACCGACCCCGGCCCCGGCTCCAGCGCTGCGGCCCGGTCTTGGCGTCACAACGATCGACGCCTCATTTGAAAAGGTCACGGTGACCTCTTCGGTGGTCGGCATCGTCGTTCTGCTCATTTCGCTGGCGTTCCTCTACGTCTACACGATCAAGGTGTTCGAAATGGTGGTCGTCGATCCGTACCGGCCGAAGTTGTCGTCGCCTGCGCCGGCACCGCCAAGCACGCCGACGGAAGCTAAATTGCAATAGCGCGACGTCCCGCAATGTGGCGCGCTCGAGCGAGATTTTCGGCACCGACGATCACTCATCCGGCATCGGTTGCATGGCGTCGAAGTCCGGCATCGGACCGACCGCCAGTCCCGGCACGTGCGCCAGCGAGGCGGTATCGATCTCGCCCGCGCCAATCGCCAGACGTACGCGGCCGCTCGCGCGTCGGTACAGACGCGGGTGGGCGGCGAGAAAGGCTTCCTGCTCGACGGTGGGAGCGCCCGCCATTCCGTCGACGTAATGATGACCGTTGCGCTCGACATGGGTCGCGCCGATCAGCGTCGCCAGCGCCAGGTCCTGCTGCACGGCGACGCCGCCTTGCGTGGTCAGATCCTCCGCCGACATGAAGTAACGCGCGGCGCCGTCCTCCGAGTTCCACCTGGCGACGCGGGCGCGATTGAGCAGCGCGCGATAGAAGCCTTTGCAGGATTTCGACGAGATGCCGCGGTAGCCGAGCGCACGCGCCCGCGCGAATGCGTCCATGTCGGCGTCCGACTCGTCGATCTCCATCGGCACCTCGCGCGCCAGGGCATGCACCGGCTCGGCCAAGGCGCGCGCGCGTGCGATCGGCTGCTCGACGAACAGGATGGACCCCTTGAGGCGGGCAAGCCGCGCATCTTCGCCGATGCGTCGCCACAGCTCCACGACGGCGCCAACGTGCTCGAACTGCTCGTTGCCGTCGAGCGTCACCTTGTAGTCGCCGACGGTGCGATCCAGCACGTCGGCAATGCCCGCGAGCCGCTCCACGTCCGCGTCGATCGCGCCTGCGACCTTGAGCTTGAAGTGGCGATGACCATAAGTCTCGATCGCCTCCTCCAGGGTTTCGGGGAGACCGTCGTTGAGACGCTGCGCCGGCATCAGGTCGGCTCGTGTCAGCGCGTCCAACAGCCCAACGGTGTGTCGCGCGGCGATCATCGGCGCCGGACGCAGCCGATCGAGGAAGGTTTCGAGATCGAAACCATCGAGATCAGGCAGTGCCGCAGCGGTCAGGCCGAGCCGATTGGTCCGCGCCAGCGTGAAAACGTCTGCGCCCAACAGACGGCCCAACCCATCGATGATTGCACGCTCATGCAGCGCAAGCCCGAAGGAGGCAATGAGCCCGTTGAGCCCAGCGGCGGCACACGCCGCGTGATGGCCGGCGTCCACCGTGGCCGAAAGGCCGAATGCGGTATCGGTCCCGGCGGCAAGCAGGTGGCGGCGGGCGAGACCGAGCGACCGGCGAAGCTGCGCAAAATTCTCCTCGTGCGTCAATGCCGGCGACTTGTCGAACCATTTCGGCGCCAGCAGGTCGGCGGCGACCCCTTCCGCTTCCCGTCCGTCGTTGGTGCGGATCCGCACGCGAACGAAGGCCTGCGGCGCCTCGGTGACGGTGACCGCGCCAAAACGGAACGGCAGGCGAAATTTGACCGGGCGCTCGTAGAATCGTGCCTCCACCAACTGCAGTTGCGGCGCCGTTGCGCTCATCGCTCGAGCGCCTCCAGCACACCACGGACGTAGCCGATCGCACGCGCCGCGCAGCCGAGGCCGTCCGGCCGGTAGTCGAACGGCTCGACCGCGGCCATGCCGGCGTAGCCGCCATCGCGCAACGCCGCCAGGATCGGGCCGAACGCCAGCGCGCCCTCGCCCGGCCCGCGTCGGTTCGGGTCGTTGAGGTGCACGTGCGCGATCAGGCCGGTCGGCAGCCACTTGCGGATGAGGTCGGGCACCGGCTCGCTCTCCCCACCGCGCGCGGCCGCCGAGCAATCGACCATGGTCTTGATCGCGGGACTATTGATCTCGAGCACGATGGTCGCCGCTTCCGCCACCGTGTTGACGAACCGGGTCTGATCCGGCGAGAGCGGCTCGATGCAATAGCTGACCCTCGCCGCTTCGGCCGCCTCCGCGACGTCCGCGAAGCAGGCGATGCCGCGCTTGCGGCCCTCGATCTCGTCGCCGCTTGCGAGCTCGCGCTGTTGCGGCGACCCGTGGACAAGGTATCCGGCGCCAAGGTCGACCGCGAGCTCGCACAGCGCCCGCATCACCTCGACCGTGCGAGCCCGCACCGTGCCGTCGGGGGAGGTGATCGACAGCCCGACGGGCGCGCGCAGGATATAGTGCAGCCCGGTGATCGCGATGCCGGCATCGGTCGCGATGCGCCGCAGCTCGGCTCGCTGGGCTCGTGTCAGCCGATGCGGCTCGTCGCTGAGCGTCATCGGCGCGATCTCGAGTGCGTCGTAACCCACGGCCCGCGTGAATGCGCACTGCTGCTCGAACGGCAGGCTCGCGATCACCTCGTTGCAAAGCGCGATCCGCACGTTCGTACGCTCTGCTCATCCGCGCCGAACGGCGGCCGACAGCCGTTCGGTCAACCGGGTACGCAGCCGCGCGAAGGCGGCGTTGATCGTCGGCACATTGGTGACGAACGTCCACACCACCAGAATGGCCAGGATCGCGCTCAGCGGGCGGGTGACGAACGGCAGCAGGTCGCCGTCGCTCAACACCAGCCCGCGCCGCAGGTTCTTGTCGAGGATATCGCCGAGCACGAGTCCCAGCACGAACGGTGCGGCGGGATAGCCGTAGCGGCGCATCACGAAGATCAAGACGCCGAAGCCGAGCATCGTCCACACGTCGAACAGGCGCGACGACAGCGAGTAGGAGCCGATCACGCACAGCACGAAGATGATCGGCATCATCAATCGTGCGCGGGACTTGCGTGATCTTGAGCAGCGGTCGGATGAAGAACAGGCCGAAGAACAGAATGCCGAGCGTGGAGAACAGCACCATCGCCACGACGTCGTAGACGAACTGCGGCTGCTCGACCATCAGCATGGGCCCGGCCTGCACGCCATGGATGATCATGGCCGCGAGCAGCACGGCGCAGGGCGCCGAGCCCGGGATCGCCAACGCCAGCGCCGGGATGATGCCGCCCGGCACTGACGCATTGTCGCCGGTCTCCGCCGCCATCAGCCCTTCGATCGATCCCTTGCCGTATTTCTCGGGCTCCTTGCTGAGCCGCTTGGCGGTGGCGTAAGACGACCAGGCGGCCATATCTTCGCCGACGCCGGGCAGGATGCCGACCCACACCCCGATCACGCCGGAGCGGATGATCGTGCGCCAATACTTGAGCACATCCATGATGCGGGGTATCGCGGAGCCAAAGTCCATGAGCTTCGGCCGCGCGAAGCGTTCGCTCATGACGGTGAGCACCTCGGAAAATCCGAAGGCACCGACCAGCACCGGGATCAGCTGAAAGCCGCCGGCGAGGTCGGGGTTGCCGAAGCTGAAGCGCTCGTAAGCGTACATGCCTTCCTGCCCGATGCACGCGACGAACAGCCCGAGGAAACCCGCCAGCCAGCCTTTGATCGGATCGGAGGCAACGATGTTGCCGGACGTGACCACGCCCAGCAGCGCGAGCCAGAAGAATTCGAAGGCGCCGAAGCTCAGTGCGATCTCGCCGAGCATCGGAGTAAACAGTGCCAGGCAGACAAGCCCGAACAGCGTACCGACGACCGAGCCGGTCGTGGCGATACCCATGGCGCGCCCCGCCTGCCCCTGCCGAGCCAGCGCGTAGCCGTCGATGCAGGCAGCGGCATTCGCCGCCGTGCCCGGGATATTGAGCAAAATGGCGGTGCGGCTTCCGCCGTAGATCGCCCCGTTGTAGGCGCAGACCAGCACCAGGATCGCCTGGTTGGGCTGCATCTTGAGGGTCAGCGTGGTGAGCAGCGTGATCACCAGGGTGGCGCTCAAGCCCGGCATGCAGCCGGCGAGCAGGCCGAGCAAGGTCGCGCCGAAGGCGAGCGCAAGCGAGGTCGGCGTGAGATATCCGACAACCGCGGTCCCGAACATGTAGAGGCCGTCGAACATCTCCGGCCTCAGGGCAGGCGGACGAGGAAGACGTACTGAAACACCAGCGCCACGGCCGTCGCGACCGTCGTCGCCAAGACGGCGGCAATGACGAGCCGGCGCCAGGTCAGGCGCGCCGGCACCTGCTCGGTCTCGTCCAGCAGCAGAATGTGCAGGAACAGGAAGCCGGCGGTGAGGGGGCCGTAGTGCACGCCGCGCCCGAGCAGCACGGCCCCATAAGTCAAGCAGAGTGCCAGGCTGACGGCGACCCGCTTCCAGTGAAAGCCCTGCGCAGGCGCGGCCACATCGGCGGCAACTTCTGCGGCGGGGGCCGCCGCGGGGGCCGGCGCGGCGTGCGCGCGCAGCAGCAGGACCAGGGCGAAAGCGACAATGCCGGCCCCCAGTAAGCCGGGAACCAGGCCGGGGGCCGTGACCGGAGGAACGTTTTGCGCCTCCAGCCGGTCCATCGTCCAGGAGCCATAGACGATCGCGGCGCCGAACCCGAGCCAGATCAGGCCGCCGATACGGCCGGCGAACAGGAGGCGAGCGCTATCCATCTCGGCGCGCGCGTGTCGCTCCAGCTCTAAGGTTTCGCGATGCCGACCGTATCAGGCGATACCTTGGCCTTGCCCGCCTCCTGCAGCAGCCATGCGGTGTTTTGGATCGCGGGCATCGCGGCCTTCAGTGCGGCGTCGCCATACGAGGGCGCGTACAGCGCGCCGTTGGCGACCGCATACTTCGGCAGCGCCTCGGACTTCATCACGACGTTCTCCCACAGCATGTCGAGCGTCTTGAGCACCGGCTCGGGAACGCCCTTGGGAACGAAGATGCCGAAATAGTTGGTATCCGGTTTGAACCCGCTCACCGATGCGGTGACCGGCGGAATGGTGCCGTAGCCTTCAAGCTCGAGCGGCTTATCGGACAGCACCGCCAGCGGCTTGAGCCGCTTGCCGCGGATCATCTGCGCCTGCTCGACCGCAAGCTGCGTGGTGATCTCGGTTTCGCCCGCGACCGTGGCGATGACGGCAGGATTTCCGCCGTCATAGGAGACGTGCTTGTAGGTCAGGCCGAGTGCGCGGGTGAGCGCCTCGATGCCGTAGTGGCCGGATGAATTGACGCCGGCGGTCGCGACCGAGACCTGCCCGGGCTTCGCCTTCATCGCGTTCACGACATCCTGCGCACTCTTGTACGGCGTGTTCGGATTGGCGCCGAGCACCGAGACGTTGGCGACGTTGAGATAGAGGCGCCAGTCGTCGACCCGGGTGTCGAGCAGGCCGCTGACGATGTAGGTGCCGAGATCCTTGGCGGCGCCGGCGGTCCAGGTGTAGCCATCGGCGGGCGCCTGCATGGCGTTGCGGGTTCCGATCGAGCCGGATGCGCCCGGCTGGTTGACGACCACGATCTTCTGCCCGAGCGCCTTCTCGAGCTCCGCGGCTGTGATGCGGGTGACCTGGTCGGTCGAGCCGCCGGCGGACCACGGAACGATGATGGTGATCGGCTTCTCCGGCTTCCACGGATACTGCTGAGCCTGGGCTGCGGTCGCGGCGAACGCGAAAGCCGCCGCAGCGGCCAGCATGAAAATGCGCATCATGACTTTCCTCCGGTTGATCGTGCGAGCTTACCCCGGTTTCTTGCCGTCCGGTTGATCATGGAATGCGGTCACGCGAACCCGTGGACCGCAAGCAATCCCTTCATCCGCGTCGCCGCAAGATCCGGATCGTGCAGCACACGCGCCTTATCCGCCAAGCGGAACAGCTCGGCGAGATGGATGAGCGACCGCGCGCTCTCCTGCCCGCCCACCATGGCTAAGTGATCCTGCAACCCGTTGAGCCAGGCCAGGAACACGAGCCCGGTCTTGTAGAAGCGCGTCGGCGCCTTGAAGATGTGACGGCTGAGCGGCACCGTGGGCTCGAGGATGCCGTGGAAACCTTGCATGTCGCCTGCGGCCAGGCGCGCGAGACCGGCCGAGGCGGCCGGTGCGATGCCGTCGAAAATGCCGAGCAGTGCATCCGAGTAGCCGTCCTCGTCGCCTGCAATAAGCTCCGCGTAGTTGAAATCGTCGCCGGTATACATCCGCACACCGTCAGGCAGCCGGCGGCGCATAGCGATTTCCTTCTCCTTCGACAGCAATGAGATCTTGATGCCATCGACCTTGGCGGCATGCTCCTCGATGATGCCGAGGCAGGTGTCCATGGCTGCCAGGTGATCGCGGGCGCCCCAGTAACCCTCGAGTGCCGGGTCGAACATCTCGCCGAGCCAATGGATGATCACGGGCGCGCGCACCTGCCGCAGGATGCGGCCGTAGACCTGTACATAGTCGTCGGGGGACCGCGCCGCCTTGGCGAGCGCGCGGCTCGCCATCAGCACGATGCGCCCGCCCATCGCTTCGATCGCGTCGATCTGCTCCTCGTAGGCGCGGATGACCTGCTCGGTCGAAACGCCGGTCGCGGGCACCAAGTGGTCGGTCCCGACGCCGCAGGCGATGTTGACGCCCGGGCGCGCCTTGGCGGCCTCGAGCGCGCGCCGGATCAGCTCCTTGGCGCCGTTCCAATCGAGCCCCATGCCGCGCTGGGCGGTATCCATGGCTTCGGCCACGCCCAGACCCAGGTCCCAGAGGTATTGGCGGAACGCGATGGTCTTGTCCCAATCGATGGCGACGTCGAGCCACGGATCGACATCGGCGAGCGGATCGCCGACCACATGCGCTGCCGCATAGGCGACGCGGTTGAACGCTGGCGGCGCACCGTTCGGCAGCGCGATCGGCTCGCCGGTAGTGTACGGCTCGAACGCTCGCGTGGTTGTCGGTAGCGCAATCGTCGGCACAGTTACCTACCTCGCCGTTGTCCCGGGCGCAGGGCGGCACGTGCGGGACGCGCTTTGCGGCGGACCTGTCGGTACATCAAATCTCCAACGGCGGCACGTCGAGCCAGCGCCGCTGAGCCCAGCTCTCGAGGCCGAGCTCGGCGAGCTGCACGCCCTTGGCGCCCTCGACGAGATCATACTTCCAAGGCGCTCCCGCGACCACATGACGGATGAAATCCTCCCACTGCACCTTGAACGCATTGTCGTATGAAACGTTGTCCGGAACCTCGTCCCACTGGGAACGAAAATCCATGGTTTGCGGAACGTCCGGGTTCCACACCGGCCGCGGGGTGTTGACGCGCGCCTGCGTCCAGCAGCGCGTCAGGCCGGCGAGCGCCGAGCCGTGGGTGCCGTCGACCTGGAACGTGACGAGGTCGTCGCGCCGCAGCCGCACGCACCACGACGAGTTGATCTGGGCGATGACGCCGCCTTCCAGCTCGAAGGTCGCGTAGGCTGCGTCGTCCGTGTCCGCCGTATACTTGTTGCCGTGCTCGTCGACGCGCTGCGGGATATGGGTCGCACCGCGGCAACTCACCGCTTTCACCGCACCGAACAGGTTATCGAGCACGTACCGCCAGTGGCACAGCATGTCGAGGATGATGCCGCCGCCCTCCGCTTTCTTGTAATTCCAGCTCGGGCGCTGCGCCGGTTGACCCCAGTCGCCCTCGAACACCCAATAACCGAATTCGCCACGCACCGCGAGCAGCCGGCCGAAGAAGCCCGCGTCGCGCAGCATCGCGATCTTGCGCAGGCCCGGCAGAAACAGCTTGTCCTGCACCACGCCGTGCTTGATGCCGCGCTGCCTGGCGCGCTTCGCCAGCCCCACCGCCTTGTCGAGCAAATCCGCAACCGGCTTTTCGCAATAGACGTGCTTGCCGGCTGCGATCGCGCGCGTCACCAGATCGGCACGCATCTGCGTCGTCGCGGCATCGAAGAACATCGTGTCGCGCTCATCCGCGAGGGCGGAATCAAGATCGGCCGTTGTCCGCTCGACGCCGTACTGGCGTCCGAGCGCCGCAACCTTCTCGGCGTTGCGCCCAACGAGGATCGGGTCGGGCATCACCCGGTCGCCGTTCGCCAGCGCAACCCCGCCCTGGGCGCGGATTGCCACGATGGAACGAACCAGGTGCTGGTTCAGCCCCATGCGGCCGGTCACGCCGTGCATGACGATGCCCAACCGATGCGTGGCCAACGATCGTCTCCCAGGAGGCGAATGGCGAGTAGCGAGTAGCGAGTAGCGAATGGTGACAAGTGCCTGGCGAATGACGAGCGGCTGCCGCTCTCTAAGCTCCAACTATTCGCTATCCGCCATTCGCCATTCAGCCTTAAGTAACCATCTAGTTACAAGTGCACGAAGCGCTGCAACGGTCAAGACCGTGCGGGTCATACCGATATACCGAGCCGCTTGAGCCGGTGAGCGGCGGACGCGTTGACAGCGCCCGGCGGCACTTGGCCCGTAACGAGGGCGCGCACCTGTTTGACGGTATCGAACGCCTGATGCTCGGCGGCCTCAGGCGTGAGGCCGGCGATGTGCGGCGTTGCAATGACGTCGGGACGTCGGGCGAGATGCGGCGATGGCCGCTGATCGGGCGCCCGGCCGACATCCATGGCGGCCCCGGCGATGCGCCTTTCGTCCAGCGCACGTTCGAGCGCGCCCTCGTCCACGAGGTTGCCCCGCGACATGTTGACGAAGAACGCCGAGCGCTTCATGCGCGCGAACGCGGCGGCGTTCATCAGGCTCTCGGTCTGCTCGTTGGCGATCGCGAGGCAGACCACGAAATCGGAGCGCTCCAGCAGCGCGTCAAGCTCGACCTGCTCGAAGCTTGGATCGTTGACCCGCTTGAACGGATCGGTGATCAAAACCTTCATGCCAAGCGCGGCACAGATCGGCGCCAGATAGGCGCCGATCTGCCCATATCCGATGATGCCGACCGTCGAGCCGCTCAACTGCCGGCCCATCCGGATCTCAGGCTCCTTATCGGCGCGGTACGCAAGCGTCGAAGACGTCACGCCGCGGCCGAGATCGACCATGAAGCCGATGGCGACCTCGGACACCGACGCCAGGAAACCCGCGGTCGCCTGGGTGACCAGAACCCCGGCCGCGCTGGCGGCCGCAACGTCGATGTTGCGGATGTCGATCGCGCACCGCAGGAATGCCACCACGTCCGGGGCCCGCGCAAAGAATTCCGTCGCGCCTGCCGTTTGCCGGTCGGACACGATGATGTCGCAGCCGCGCGCGGCATCTGCCAGCGCGCCGGCATCGAGCACATTGGCGCCTGGATTCAAACGCACCTCTCCGAGCTCGCGCAGCGCATTCACGGCCCGGTCGCCGTAATAGTTCTCCAGCATCTCCGGAATGTGGGTGAGGAAGATCCGTGGCATCGCTACCCCTCAGTTGTCATCGATGCGACCATGCCGCGTCACCGGCGCAGATAGGAAAGCACGACATCGGCGATGTGGGTGGCTCGCACCCGCAATTGGTCGGCCGCGCCCAGGTCGCGACCGAAGATGGTCGACAGCGTGTGTCGGTTCGACATGTAGAAGAAGCCGAGCGACGCAATGGTGATGTAGAGCTGCACCGGGTCGACGCCGGCGCGGAATAGTCCAGCCTTGACCCCACGGGCGAGCAGCTCCGAGATCGTGCCCACAAGCGGCGAGTGCAACTCACGGATGCGGCGCGACTGCTTGAGGTAACGGGCCCGGTGCAGATTCTCGGTCGCGAGCAGGCTCAAGAATTCCGGATGCGCAATGAAATAGTTCCAGGTGAACGCGACCAGCTCGCGCATGCCTTCGACTGGCGCGCGGGCGGCGAGGTTCAAGCCGATCTCGGCGGTGCGGATCGCCGCATAGGTCGATTCCAGGACGGCGAGGTAGAGGCCCGCCTTGTCGCCGAAATAGTGATAGATCATCCGCTTGTTGATGCCGGCGCGGCGCGCGATATCGTCGACCCGCGCGCCGTTTAGCCCCTTGGCGGTGAATTCGGCGGTTGCCGCCGTGAGGATGGCGGCCCGCGTGCGCTCCGGATCGCGCGCACCGGTAGTCCTTCGGCTTGCCGCACGCTTGCTGATGTGCGCGTCCACGGCGGTTCACCGGCTCGCGCCAGGTGCGCGCTGTGCTCGACGCGGCCGCGTATCCACGACGCCGAGATGCTTTTCGAGAATGGCGCGGTCGCTTTTCAGCGCGGCGCTGTCGCCTTGATGCACGATGCTGCCCTTCTCCAGGATCACCGCGCGGTCGGTGACGCCAAGGATCTTTTGTGCGTTCTGCTCGACCAGGATCGCGGAGGTGCCTTCGCCGCGGATCACTTGGCGCAGCGCCGCCAGCAATTCCTCGACCAGGATCGGGGCGAGCCCCTCGAGCGGCTCGTCGAGCAGCATGATGCGGGGATTGAGCACCAGCGCGCGGGCGACCGCCAGCATCTGCTGCTCGCCGCCGGAAAGCTGATGGCCGAGGTTGCCGCGCCGCTCACGCAGGCGCGGGAACAGCGCATAAACCTTGGTCGTGGTCCACGACCCCGGCCGCGCCACGGCGGTCAGGTTCTCCTCGACCGTGAGCGAGCGAAAAATGTTCCGCTCCTGCGGCACCCAGCCGATGCCCGAATGCGCACGCTGGTCGGGCCGCAGGGCGGTGATGTCACGGCCGTCGAGACGGATGACGCCGGCAAACCGCCGCGTGACGCCGACGACCGTGTTGACCAGCGTCGTCTTTCCCATTCCGTTGCGGCCGAGCAATGCCAGTGCCTCGCCTTCCCCCACCGCCAGCGAGACGTCGGCGATGGCGACGGCCTCGCCGTAGCCCGCGGTCAGCCGTTCGATCGTCAACAGCTCAGGCATGCGCCTCCTCGCCCAGATAAGCTGCCTTGACGCGTGGGTCGGACGCCACCTCGTCGGGCGCGCCTTCGACGAACAGCGCCCCGTTGACCAGAACCGATATCCGCTCCGCGAACGAGAACACCAGGTTCATGTCGTGCTCGACCAGCAGCACGGTGACGTCCGCCGGCAGCTCGGCGATGATGTCCAAGAGTTCCTGCCGCTCGGCCTCCGGAACGCCCGCCGCGGGTTCATCGAGCAAGAGCACGCGCGGCCGGCAGGCGATCGCCACCGCGATCTCGAGCAGGCGCTGCTTGCCGTACGGCAGCACCGCGGTGCGCGCATGCATGACGTCATCGATGCGGAAGCGCTCGAGGATCTTCACGATCTCCCGCGCGACGTCAGTGTCGCGGCCGGCCGTGCGCCACCAGTCCGCCCCCCTCCCCGACCGCTCGGCGACGGCGGCGGCGATGGTTTCGAACGGCGTCAACTCGCCGAACAGCTGGTTGATCTGGAAGGTGCGCGCAAGGCCGCGCTTGACGCGCTGATGCGGCGCCAGTGCGGTGATGTCCTCCCCGGCCAGCAGGATGCGGCCGGCATCCGGCCGCAACAGGCCAGTCAACAGATTGATGACCGTGGTCTTGCCGGCGCCGTTCGGCCCGATCAAGGCGTGCCGCGAACCCTGCTCAATGCGCAGCGAAAGCGTGCTGGCGGCGACGATGCCGCCGAACCGCTTGCCAAGGTTCACCGTCTCGAGCGCGGCCGGCATGGCTCACGGTCCTTCGGGGCGCGCAACGGCGCCTGCACCGCGCGCGAAGCCTATGCGCCGCTCGGTCCAGGCGAAGACGGAACGCACCGGGGCGGTCCAGGCGGCCATGCGGTCGCGACCGACCAGCACGATGACAACCAGGACGAGGCCGATCCAGAACTGCCAGTATTGCGGGGTGAGGTTGGCAAGCCAGTCCTGCATCAGCTTGAAGACGATGGCGCCGATCAAGCCGCCGTAAAGATAGCCCGTGCCGCCGATGATCAGCACCAGCAGCAGATCCGCCGAGCGCTCGAACGAGAGCACGTCGAGCGAAGCAAACGCCGTCGTCTGCGTGAGCAATGCGCCGGCGCAACCCGCATAGCCGGCCGCGATCGAGTAGATGGCGACGAGACGGCCATTGACCGGAACCCCTACGGTCGAGGCCCGCAGCGCGTTGCCCTTGATCGCGCGCAGCGACAAGCCGAACGGCGAGTGCACCAGACGGCGCGCTACAAGGAACAGGATGAACAGCACCGACAGGCAGTAGACATATGCCACGTGGCCGGTGATATCGAACGCGAACAGGCCGAGTATCGGCGCCATGATGACGCCCTGCAGGCCATCGGCACCGCCGGTCAGCCAGTCCGCCTTGTTGGCGATCTCGCGCAACACCATAGCGAGGCCGAGCGTGACCATCAGACGGCTCAAGTCGGAGCCGCGCAAGACCAGGAAACTCGTCACCAAGCCGACGGCGGCGGACGCGACCGTCGAAACCACGAGCGCCGTCACCGGCTCCGTGATGATCTCATGCTTGGCCAGGAGACCGGCGCAGTACGCACCGAAGCCGAAATAGGCGGCGTGTCCAAGCGAGATGATCCCGGCATAGCCCAGGATCAGATCGAGCGAGAGGGCGAACAATGCAAGGATCGCGATCTCGGTCAGGATGAGATGTCGTCCAGGCAGCAGAAACACGCTGGCGAGCGCCGCCGCCCAAAACGCGAGCTCCGGCAATCGCCAGCGCGCCCGCCCTGCCATCGGTGCCGTCATGGCGTGCAATGGATCGGCCGGTCGGTCGCTCATCGCGTGGCGCCGCGGGTGAACAGGCCGTGCGGCCGCCAGATCAGGACCACGATCATGATGGTGTAGATCACGAATGCGCCGAGCTTCGGCACGTAGTACTTGCCGGCAACGTCGCCGATGCCGAGCAGCAGCGAAGCGAGGAACGGTCCGGTCAGGCTGGACGTGCCGCCGACGGTCACTACGATCAGGAAGTAGATCATGTATTTCAACGGAAAGATTGGATCGAGGCCGAGGATCTCGGCGCCGAGCGCTCCGCCAAGCCCGGCGAGACCCGATCCGACCGCGAATGTGATGGAGAAAACGCCGGTGACATTGATGCCGAGCCCGCGCGCGACCCGCGGATCGTCGACCGCGGCACGCAACCGGCTGCCGAACCGGGTGCGCGAGAGGATCAGTTGCAGGATGAGGGTGAGCGCGCCGCAGATCGCGATGATGAGCAACCGGTAGCGGCCGACGCCGACGCCCAGGACGTTGATCTGGCCTTGCAGGTAGCTCGGGATCGCGACGAACTGCTGCTGCGATCCCATGACGTAGTCGACTGCCGCCACCGCCATGAACACCAGGCCGATCGTGAACAGGACCTGGTCGAGGTGGCTGCGGGTGTAGACGTGTACATAAAGCGTGCGCTCCAGGATCAAGCCGATCAGCGCGCTGGCAACGAAGGCGAGCGGAAGCGAGGCGAAGAACGGCACGCCGAGCCGGTTCACCAGCACGACCGTGATGTAGCCGCCCGCCATCGCGAAGGCGCCGTGCGCGAGGTTGACGAAATTCATCAACCCGAGCGTGACCGACAGCCCGCACGCCAGCACGAACAGCAGCATGCCGTAGGCGATGCCGTCGAACAGGATCGTCAGCATGGACAGGCGCGCGTTATCCCTCGCCCACGAGGCGGGGGGATGAAGCCTGCCGTCCGGCCCAGGTCGATCAAGACGCTACTTCTTCGCGGCCTTGACCGGGTCCTTCACCGCCTCGAAGGTCGCGAACTCGACATTGTGCAGTTCGCCGCCGACTTTCTCGACCTTGCGCACGTAGATGTTCTGGATGATGTCCCGGGTTTCCGGATCGATCGAAATGGGACCGCGCGGGCTTTCCCATTTCATGCCCTTCATGGCGTTGATCAGCGCGTCGCCCTCGGTCGCGCCATTGGTCTTCTTCAACGCCTCGTAGATCAGGTGCATGCCGTCGTAGCCGCCCACCGACATGAAGTTCGGCCGCATGCCGGGATTGGCCTTGGTGAAGGCTTCGACGTAAGCCTTGTTCTTCTCGGATGGATGCGCGGTCGCATAGAAGTGCGCCGTAATGACGCCGAGGGCGGCGTCGCCCAACCCATTGAGGATATCGTCGTCCGTGATATCGCCGGGCCCGATCAGCTTCATGCCGGCCTTGTCGAGGCCGCGCTCGATGAATTGCTTCATCACGATCGCGCCGACCCCCGAAGGCACGAACACGAACAGCGCATCCGGCTTGGCATCGGCAGCTCGCTGCAGGAACGGCGCGAAATCCGGATTCTGCAGCGGCACGCGCAGTTCGCTGGTGACTTGGCCGCCGGCCTCGACGAACCGGTCCTTGAAGGATTTCTCGGCATCATGGCCGGGGGCATAGTCGGTGACGATGGTCACGACCTTCTTGATATTGTTCTTGGCCGCCCAATCGGCGACGACCACGCATGACTGCGGAACCGTGAAGCTGGTGCGCACGATATAGGGGGAGCGCTCGGTGATGATCGAGGTGCCGGCCGCCATCACCACCTCCGGCACCTTGGCCTGGGTCGCCAGCGGCGCGACCGCCAGCGCCAGCGGGGTCAGGCCGAAGCCGGCGAGAAAATTCACCTTGTCGTTGACCAAGAGCTCTTGCGCGAGGCGTCGGGTGGCGTCGGCGTTGCCGCCGTCGTCCTTGAGGATCACCTCGATCTTCTTGCCGGCGACGGTGGTGCCGTTCTGCGCGATGTAGAGTCGTGCGGCCGCCTCGATCTGCTTGCCCGTCGAGGTGAACGGTCCGGTCAACGGCAGGATCAGCCCGACCTTGACCGTGTCCTGCGCGCCGACCGCGGATGCGCTCAGCATCGCGGCCACGACGGCCGCCACGGCAGTCTTCAAAAACGCCATCGTTTCCTCCCAGGGATGCGCATGCTTTGCGCGGGTGTCGACAGCCAAACTAGCGAATCTTCCTGGCCGCCGGAACCCGTGCTGCGCTAAACATGGCACGGCGACGGTGACGATGCTGGCGGTGGGCCGCCTCCCACCGGCCGCAGGCATGGCGCCGGCGGCATCGAGCGTGCGAGGGCGAGGATGACACTGGACCAGCAAGTCGCGACCCTGCGAACCGTGCTCGGCACGTATCCGCACACGGCCCCCCTGAAGCGGGGAGAGATCGGATCGCCGGACGTCGCGCTCGAATTCGCCGATATCAGGCCCACCCACAAGGCGTTCAAACCGATGGTGCGGGAGCTTGCCTACGACATCTGCGAGATGGCAATCGTGACGTTCCTACAGGCCCGAGCGCACGGCAAACCGTTGGTGCTGTTGCCCGCGATCATGCTGGGGCGGTTCCAGCACCATTGCCTGGTGCACAATGCGGAGCGCGCGGCCCTGCGGCCGGGACAACTCGCCGGGCGCCGGGTGGGCGTTCGCGCCTATTCACAGACCACGGGCGTGTGGTTGCGCGGCATCCTGCAGCATGACTACGGGGTCGATCTCGGCCGCGTGCAGTGGGTGACGTTTGAGGACGCGCACGTCGCCGAGTACCGTGATCCGCCGGGGGTGCAGCGCGTGACGAGCGACAAGGATTTGACCGCGATGCTGCTTTCCGGCGAGCTTGACGCCACGATCTACGGCGCCGAGCTGCCGGACGACCCGCGCATCCGCAGCGTCATTCCGGACCCCGAAACCGCCGCGCAGGCCTGGTACCGGCGGCACGGCTGCGTGCCGGTGAACCACCTGGTTGTGGCGACCAAGGCGCTCGCGACCTGTCGCCCGGAACTGGTGCGCGCAGTTTACGCCCTGTTGCTGCGCGGCAAGCAGGCGGCGCCCCCGACGGCCCTCGATCTCACGCCGTTCGGCGTCGAGGCGAACCGCGCCGCCTTGGAGCTGATCATCGACTATGCGGCAGAGCAGCGCCTGATTCCGCGCCGCTTCGCGGTCGACGAATTGTTCGAGGACTTTTACCGCGTGATGAGCAGCTGATCGGTCCCTCTCCCGCTTCGAGCAAGGCCAGGCTCATTGCCGCTTGATATCCGCGCGCGCGATCACCTCGGTCCATTTCTCGATATCGCCGCGCAGCCGCGCGCCGATCTCTTCCGGTGAACTGGCTCTGGCTTCCACGCCGAGCTCCAAGAAACGCTGCTTGAGATCGGAAGCGCCCAGGACCTCGCGCAGCGCCGCGTTGAGCACGCTGACGATTTCCGGCGGTGTCTTAACGGGAGCGAACAGCCCGTTCCAGGAATTGACCTCGAACCCCGCCACTCCGGCTTCCTTGACCGTCGGAGCGTCGGGCAGCACCGGCGACCGCGCCGACCCGGAGGTGGCGACGGCGCGGATCTTCCCTTCCGCAAGCGGCGATTTCAGCGCGGCGAAATTCTCGATCATCAGATCGACGTCATTGCGCAGCAACGCCACCAAGACTTCCGGCGTGGTGCGATACGGAACGATGGTCATGGCAACGCCGGCCGTCGACTTGAACAGCTCGGCGGAGAGGTTCTGGCTGCTACCCACGTTGATGGTGCCGATATTGAGCGCGCCCGGCCGCTCGCGCGCGGCCGCGATCACCTCGGCCAGCGACCGATAGCGCTGCTCCGCGTTGGTCGCGAACACGAAGTCGAAGTATGCAAAGCTCGAGACCGGCACGAAGTCGGTCCGCGGATCGAACGGCAGGCTCTTGAACAACGGAACGCTGATCGCCGTTCCGTTGGTGAGCAGCGCCAGCGTATAGCCGTCGGGCGGCGCCGCGAGCGCCGAACGGGCCGCGGTGACGCCGCCCGCGCCGGGCTGGTTCTCGATCACGAACCGCTGGCCCAGCCGCTCGCCGAGGCGTTCGGCAACCAGCCGCGACGTGATGTCGGCGATGCCACCCGGTCCAAATGGAATGATGAGGCGCACCGGCCGGTTGGGATAGCTCTGTTGCGCCTGCGCCGGCGACGTCAACGGCGGAAAGGTTGCCAAGCCAGCGAACAGAATCGCCAAGCCTGTTTGCGCGGCGAAGCGGCGGCGATGCGTCATCTCGTTCTCACCTCATCCCGGCACGGTGAAGCCATAGAGTTTCGCCGGATTTTCGACCAGCAGGCGCTGCTGCTCCGCTCCAGTCGGCGCGAATTTCGGGATCAGATCGACCAGATCCGCCTCGTCTGCCGGCTCGGCGAGGTTGGGATGCGGGAAATCGGTTCCCCACAGGACGCGCTGCGGCACGGCGCGCACGAGCGCGCGCGCAAACGGGATCGCGGCATCGTAGGGCTTGCGCGAAATCCGCTCCGAGCCGGACACCTTGATCCAGCACTGCTCCATTCCGGCGAGATCGAGCAGGGCACGAAACGCCGGCTGCTCGACCCCCAGAGAGGAATCGACCCGTCCCATGTGGTCGATGACGAACGGCACCGGCAGTCCGCGGATCATGTCGCTCAGCGGCAGGATATCGGCGGCATCGAGGTGCAGCACGACGTGCCAGCCCAACGGCTTGATGCGGCCGAGCATGCGGCGGAACACCTCAGGATCCGGGGCCCCGCCGAGGTGGCGCACGAAGTTGAAGCGCACGCCGCGCACACCGCCGCGGTCCAGTGCTTCGAGGTCGGCGTCGCTCTCGCTGCCGTCGACGATCGCGACCCCGCGAAAGCGCGCTGGATTGGCCGCGATCGCGTCCAGCATGGCCCGGTTGTCGTTGCCGTGAGCGCTCGCCTGCACGATCACGACGCGCGAAACGCCGAGATGGGCATGCAAGGCCGCCAGCGTCTCTTTCGGCGCGTCCTCCGGGGTGTAGCGGCGGTTTGGCGCGTAGGGAAAGCGCGCCGCCGGACCGAATACGTGGCAGTGCGCGTCGCATGCCCCCACGCGCAGCGTGAAGCCGGGCTTGCGGCGCGTCGAAAAGTCCAACCCGACGCTCATGCGGGCGCCGGTACGGCTGCCGCAAGCTTCACGCAGCGCGCACCGCGCCCCGGAGCGAGAGCCACCACCGGGATTTCGTGGTCCTGGCAGACGCGCTCGGCGAGGCTGCAGCGCGGGGCGAAAGCACACCCCTTGGGCAGGCGGTCGAGCCGTGGCGGGGCGCCCGAGATTGCCTCCAGCCGCGTGCCGCGACGCGCGCCGTGCACAGTCGATGCCAAAAGCCCGCGCGTGTACGGATGCGCCGGCGTCGAGACCACCTCGCGCAGCGTCCCTGTCTCCACGATGCGGCCGCCGTACATGACCGCGATGCGGTCGGAAATCTCAACCGCCACGCCGATGTCGTGGGTGACGAAGATCACCGCCATGCCGAGCTCGCGCTGGAGCTCGCGCAGCAGCAGCAGGATCTGGATCTGCACGGTGGCGTCGAGCGCCGTCGTCGGCTCGTCCGCGAGCAGGACTTTGGGATTGCACGACAGTGCCAGCGCGATCATGGCGCGCTGGCGCATGCCGCCGGACATCTCATGCGGATAGGCGTCGAGCCGCCGTCGCGCCGACGGAATGCGCACGCTCTCCAGCATCTCCAGTGCCCGCTTGCGGGCCGCCGCCCGGGTGACGCCGAGATGCCGGACCACCGTCTCGGCGATCTGCTCGCCGATGGTGTAGACCGGATCGAGCGCCAACATCGGCTCCTGGAAGATCATCGAGACTACGCCGCCGCGCATATCCTCCAGCGCCACGTCATCGAGCGCGAGCACGTCCTGCCCGTCGATTTGGATCGAGCCCCTGATCTCGGCGCGGCGCGGCGGCAGCATCCGCAGCAGCGCCCGCAAGGTCACGCTCTTGCCGGAGCCCAACTCGCCCAGCAATCCGAGAACCTCGCCCTGATGCAGCGTGATGTCGACGCCATTGACCGCATAGACCGTGCGCTCGCCCTTAAAGCGCACGTGCAGGTCGCGGACCTGGACAATCGGCGTCATGGCAACGTCGGCATTCTCGTATGGTGGTCGGTCGCGGCTTGGAACGCGACCCCGAGGGCGGCAAGCAGTTCGTCGCCGAACGGCCGCCCAATCAGTTGCATGCCGATCGGAAGATTCTGCTTCGACTGGCCTGCCGGCACGCTCAGGACCGGCAGGCCGAGGTAATTCACAGGCCGCATGAAGCGGGTCAGGGCAACAATGACCGCCTCGGCGCTCGGACCCCCGCCGACATCGGTCTCCGCGATCGTGGGCGCGGCCGCGCGCGAGGCTGGGGCAAGCACCACATCGACGTCGCCCAGAGCCGCGAGATGTGCGGCCAGCGCCGGTCCCCGCCGGCGCAGCGCTTCGACATACTCGACCGCGCTATACGCAAGCCCGTTTTCCAGCCGCGCGCGTACCTGCGGGCCGTAGTCGGCGGCGCGGGTGCGCAGCCATGGCGCGTGATAGCTGGTCGCCTCAACGGCCAGCACCACGAGGGCAGCCGCGCTCACCAGCGTCTGATCGGGCAGGTCGACCTTGATCACGCGGGCGCCGAGCGACTCGAGCGTCTTGATGGTGGCGTCGAGGGCTGCGGCGACGTCAGGCTCGAGATCGTCGACGTAGAACCTGGTCGGCACGCCGATCTTCAGGCCGTTCGGAGAAACGGCGGCGCGCGCCTCGTTCCACGAAGGCGCGCCCGCGGTCGTTGGGTCGAGCGGGTCGGGGCCGGCAATCGTTGCGAGGATCAATGCGCAATCCTCGGCGGTCTGCGCCAGCGGTCCGACCGTGTCGAGCGTGAACGACAGCGGCATCGCGTTGGCGCGGCTGACCCGGTTGTTGGTCGGCTTGAAGCCGGTCACGCCGCAGAAATGCGCAGGCAGTCGAATCGAGCCGCCGGTGTCGGAGCCGAGCGCGGCCGGCACCAGCCGCGCGGCCACCGCCGCGCCCGAGCCGGAGGACGAGCCGCCGGTCACGCGCCCCCGGTCCCAGGGATTGCAGGCATTGCCGAGATGGCTGTTGTGGCCGGTCGGCCCATAGGCGAATTCGGCCATGTGCAGCGCACCCAGCCGGAAAGAGCCGGCGGCTTCGAGCCGACCGACCGCGGTCGCGGTCGCCGGCGCGATCCAGCCTTCCCGCACCTTGGAGCCGCACCCCGCGGGCTTGCCGGCGGAATAGTACATGTCCTTGTGGGCGAGCGGCACACCGTGCAGGGATCCCCTCGCCTGCCCGCGTGCAAGAGCCTCATCGGCGGCCCTGGCGGCGGCGAGCGCGTCCTCGGCCTCGATGCTGACGAAGGCGTTCAACGCCGGCTGCCAGCGCTCGACCCGCTCCAGCAGCGACCGGGTCACCTCAACCGAGGACAGCCTGCGCTCGCGGATTGCTGCGGCGAGCTCGGTGAGGGTCAGTTGCGCCGGCTCGGCGATCGTCACGGCGCGGGCGGCGACTGGCGTCATCGGTTTCGCTCGCGCTGCTGCACGACGATGAAGCTTGCTGGCTCCGTCTCGAATGGAAAATCGATCGGCGCGTCGGCCAGGCGGCCGACCGTCGGCGTGACCGAGCGGGCGACCCGCGCTGCCGACGGCGCTTCGAGCGGCACGCGCGCGGCGGCCGCCAGGGCTGCAATGCGCTCGGCTGCGACCTCGTCAGGCATGCATCGTCTCCATCGCTGTCGGGCTCCCCGCGCGGCTGTGACCGGACGCCGGATCGACCATATGGCAGGCTGCCGTGTGGCCATCGTTGCCGGTCGGAATGAGCGCCGGGCTGCGCGCGCTGCAGACCGCCTCTGCAAACGGGCAACGGGTATGGAAGCGGCATCCGGACGGCGGATCGATCGGGTTGGGCGGATCGCCGGAGATCGGCGCCTCTTCGGTGCGCCGTGTCGGATCGAGTGAGGGCATCGCCGCGAGCAGCGCCCGCGTATAGGGATGGCGCGCATCCGCCCACAGCGTCTCGACCGGCCCCAACTCCACGACTTCACCGAGATACATCACGATGACGCGGTCACTGATGAAGCGCACCACGTTGAGATCGTGCGAGATGAAGACGTAGGTGAGCGCCAACTCGTCCTTGAGATCGAGCAGCAGGTTGAGCACCTGGGCCTCGACCGATTTGTCGAGCGCCGACACCGCCTCGTCCAACAGCACCAGCCGGGGGCTGAGCGCGAGCGCGCGCGCGATGTTGACGCGCTGGCGTTGCCCGCCCGAGAGCTCGTGCGGGTAGCGATCTGCAAACAGCGTGGGCTCGAGTCCGACCTTGCGCAGCAGATCGTGGGCGCGCGCCCGCGCCTCGGCCGGCGCGAGGCCGTGCACTTTCGGGCCGAAGGCGATGGTATCCTCGATCGTCAGCCGCGGATTGAGCGAGGCGTAGCTGTCCTGGAACACCATTTGCACCCGACGGCGCAGTTCGCGCAACGAGACCGCGCCGCCGACCAGTTCCCCGTCGAGCACGATCTCGCCGGCGTCGGCGTCGATCAGGCCGATCACGAGCCGGGCGGTCGTCGACTTGCCGCAGCCGAACTCGCCGACGATGCCGAGCACCTCGCCCTTGTCGACCGCGAAACTGACGTCGTCGACTGCTCGCACCACCCCGGCGCGGCCGATCAGGCCGCCGCGCACGGTGAAATGCTTGCTCAGGCCGCGGACCGCCAGCAACGGCTGTTGGGTACCGCCGCGGTCGGCGACCGTGGCCGGCACCTCAGCTTCGGACATCCATCGCGCTCCGCATTCCGTCGCTCAATAGGTTGAAGCAGATCGAGACCGCGAAGATCATCGCGCCCGGCAACGCCGCGACCCAAGGGTTGATATAGATCGCGGTGCGCAGGGTATTGAGCATGAGGCCCCATTCCGGTTCCGGCGGCTTGGTGCCGAGGCCGAGGAAGGACAGTCCGGCCGCCAGAATCATGCACACGCTGATCAAGCTGGTCGAGTAGACGAAGATTGGACCGAGCACGTTGCCGAGCACGTGCACCCGCATGATGGTCAGGGGACCCGCGCCGGAGGCGCGGGCCGCATCGACGAAATCGAGGCCGCGCACGCCCGTGGTCACGCTTTCGGCGACGCGGGTGATCGGCGGAATGAACACGATGGTAAGCGACACCAGGCTGTTGACGATGCCGGCGCCGAGCGCACCCGAGATTGCGATCGCCAGCAGCACCGACGGAAAGGCATAGAAGACATCGACGGTGCGCATGATCGCCTGGTTGACGAAGCCGCCGACATAGCCGGCGATCACGCCGAACGTGGTGCCGATGATGAAGGCCAGGACGACCGGGAGCAACCCGAGAAAGAGCGACAGGCGCCCGCCGTAGATCAGCCGCGCCAGCATGTCGCGGCCGAGTTCGTCGGTCCCGAGCGGGTAGCCCGGCGTGCCGATCGGGCGCAGCCGCCGGATCATGCTGCCCTGATAGGGATCCGCGAGGCCGAGGTAAGGCGCCAGCAGCGCGGCGAGCGCGATCAGGATCAGGACGGCGGCACAGCCGACGCTGACCGGATCGCGTGTCAACCGCCGGGCGACCGTCGTCCAATAGCCGCGCGCCTTCTCGATGGTCGCAATACGTACAAGATCGTCGGCGACGACACTCATGGTTCGAAACGCCCGCTTCGCGGGCTCCTCACCATGAGGGGGATCCGTGCTGACCTCATCCTGAGTTGCCGCCGAAGGCGGCGTCGCGAAGAATGGTAGCGGCAAGCACGCGGGTTCATTCTCAAGCCCGCTTGATGCGAGGATCGATCGCCGCCTGCATCACGTCGACGATCAGATTGAGAAAGACGAAGAACAGCGCGAGCACCAGGATCGTGCCCTGCAGCAGCGGCAGATCGCGCTGGAAGATCGCAGAGTTTAGCAACAGGCCAGTTCCCGGCCACGAAAACACCGTCTCGATCAGGATCGAGCCGCCGAGCAGGTAACCGAACTGCAGCCCCGTCACCGCGATCGTGGTCGGCGCCGCATTCTTGGCGACGTGTGCGAGGACCCGGAGCTTGGTGAGCCCCTTGGCCCGCAGCGCGACAACGAACTCGTGCGACAGCAGGTCCGCCACCAGCGCGCGCACGGTACGGGTGACGATGCCCATCGGGATCACCGACATCGTCACCGCCGGCAGGATGAGATGCTTGATGTGCTCCCAGTCCCACGCCCAGCCGCCCGGTCCGATCCCCACGGCAGGCAGCCAGCCTAGCTGCACCGAGAACACGATCACCAGCACCATCCCCAGCCAGTAATGCGGCATGGAGACGCCGGTGATCGAGATCGTGGTGACCAGTCGATCGACCCAGCCGTCGCGGAAGTACCCGGCGAGGAAGCCGAACAGCAGACCGAACACGAAGCCGATCAGCGCGGCCACCAGCGCGAGCATGACGGTATTGCCGACCGCACGGCCAACTTCCTCGGCGACCGAACGGCCGGTTGCGATCGAGGTCCCGAGATTTCCCTGCAGGGCATTGGCGACCCAGATCGCGAACTGCGCCGGCAGCGGACGATCGAATCCATAGGCTCGCCTCATCTGCTCGGCGAGCGCCTCCGAAGCATCGGGCGGAAGGACTGAGATGAGCGGATCACCGGGCGCGATGTGCACCAGCAGGAAGCACACCAGCGCCACGGCGAACACGACCGGCACGACCAGCACCAGCCGCTTGGCGATGTAGGCGAGCATCAGCTACCACTCACTGCCGTGTCCCGCACCCGATGCGCGCAGCGGTGCATCGCAGATCGGGACCGGTTGCTTAGTCGCAAGGAAACCGCGGTCCCGGGCGCGGCGTTGCACCCGGGACACGCGGCATTGCTTAGTTCAGCGTCATGGTCGAGAAGTCGACGAACCAGCTCTTGGGCTGCACGAAGCCCTTGACCCTCGGACTCATGGCCCGCGGGCCGACGTCGTGGGCGACCCACAGGAACGCCACTTCGTCGACCGATCGCTCGTGCAGCGCGGCCAAAGCCTTGTCGCGCTCGGCAGGATCGAAGGCGGTCCGCGCCGCTGCCACCAGCCGGTCAAACTCCGGATCGTTGATGTAGCCCCAGTTATTGGAGGTCGGTGGCGCCATCTTCGAGTCGAGGAACCGGACCATGGCGAAGAACGGGTCCATGGCGGCGTAGGTTACGTTGGTGGCATGCGCGCCGCGCGCGGATTCGTCCTTGGCACCCTTGCGCCAGTTGGTAAACAGGGTGTTCCACTCGATCACGTCGAGCTCGACGTCGAAGAAGCATTCCGCCAGGCTCTGTTGCACGAACTCGTTCATCGGCATCGGCAGCATTTGCCCGGAGCCGCCCGAGGACGTCTGCGTCTTCACCTTCAGCCGCTTATCCTTGGAGTACCCGGCGGCCTGCATCAGCTTGCGGGCTTCGTTGGGATCGTACTTGATCTGGAACTTCGGGTTCCCGCGCCAGGGGTGGCCCGGCTCGAAGGTGCCGGTCGCCGCCACCATCAAGCCATTGAGCAGGCCGTCCTTCATTGCGTTGCGATCAACGCAGAGATTGGCCGCCTTGCGCACCCGAATGTCGTTCCACGGGGAGCCCTCGATGCGGCTGAACTGCCACGGCCAGACGTGCGGTTGCTCGTTGGCGTAGATGTTGAACCCCCGCGCCTTGATCTGTGGAATGGCGTCGGGGGCAGGGTTCTCAATCCACTCGACCTGACCGGACAGGAGCGCGGCGGTGCGCGCGTTCGGCTCCGGCATCGGCAACAGCACCAGACGGTCGACCTTCGGTACCCGCTTGGGATCCCAATAGTTGGTGTTTTTGACGAGCTCGAGCCGCTCGCGCGGCACGAACCGGTCCATCTTCCAAGGTCCGGTGCCGGAGGCGTTGCGGGCGAAGGCGTCCCATGCCTGCTTGGCGCGCTCCTTCGGGTCGGTGACGCTCGCGGGCACTGCGTCGGCGAGCTTCTTCCAGTGCGTCGGGCTTGCGATGAACAGGTTGGTGAGGTTGATCGGCAGCAGGCTGTCGGGGATCGCCGTCGTCAGCTCGACGGTCATGTCGTCGATCTTGCGCGCGCTGCGCAGCGCCGGCATGCGCGTCGCGGTCACGCCGACCTGGCTCGGATCGAAGTGCGGGGCATCCTGCTTGAGCACCTTCTCGACGTTCCACACCACCGCATCCGCATCGAAGTCTCGATCCGTCGTGAAATTTCACGCCCGGTCGCACCTTGATGATCCACTTGGTCTTGTCGTTGGCGTCGACGTTCCATTCGGTCGCGAGGCCCGGAATGATCACGCTCGTCTTCTCGGCCGAGGAGAGGTCCCAGTTGGTGAGCCCTTCGTACATCGTGTTGCCGGTAAAGCGATTGCCCTCGAAACCCTGATCGGGCTGCCCGAGGGTGCGCGGGATGTCGGCCGCGGTCATTCCGATGCGGACGACCGATTGAGCCGACGCCGGCGATCCCGGCGCCGCCAGCAATCCGGCCGCGAGTGCGGCACCGGCCAGTCGGAACCAAACATATGTGCTCATTCAATGCCTCCCTGTTGGGACACCGCCTTGTTTCAAGGAGCGTGCCAGCCCTCCGGCGCCCGCTGGCGCGGAAGCCGGTCGCTCATCCGGTGCGGCCGGCGAGCGCCTGAGCATAGCTTGCCTATAATGTGGGCAAGATCAAATGATCTCCGCGTGCCCACGGCGTCGCAGGTCAGCCCCTTGGGGAGAACGGTGCGAACAGGCCCGTATAGGCCTTGGGCAGAGGGCGCGCATAGCCGCCACGCTTCGACGTCCTGAGCCGCAGTGCCCCGAGGCCTTCCGCCAACGCCACGGCAGCCGCGACCCCGTCGATGACCGGCAGGGCGAACTCATCGGCCAGCGCGCCTGCGAGGTCGGCCATTCCGGCGCAGCCGAGCACGATCGCCTCCGCGCCGTCCTCGTCGAGCGCACGCCTGATCTCGTCACCGACGCGGCCGCGGGCGTTGGAAGCCGCATCGGCCAGCGCCAGCACCGGAACGTCGGCCGCGCGCACGCGCGCACACCGACGGTCGAGGCCGTAGCGCATGAGATTGTCTTCGATCACAGCGACCGAGCGCGCGAGCGTCGTGATCACGGTGAAACGGCGCGCGATCAAGCTTGCCACGTGGAACGCCGCCTCGCCGATGCCGATCACCGGCGCCTCGGCCAGCGCCCGCGCGGCATCGAGCCCGGTATCGTCGAAGCAGGCAATCACGTGGGCATCGGCGCCCTCGGCCTCGGCTTGCGCGATCCGCATCAACAGGGCGGGCACCGCGAACGCGTCGTCATAGGGCCCTTCGATCGAAACCGGCCCGAATTCGGACTCCACGGCACAAATGGTCGTGCCCGGCCGCGCCGCCTTCGTGGCCGCGTCCGCGATCGTGCGCGTCATCTCGGCGCTGGTGTTCGGATTGACGACCGTGATGCGCAAGGAGGCCCCGGGGCAGAGACGACGTGAGTACCCGATGCTACCGCAGACATGCGGCGACGTCGCGTCGCCGCGCGAATATACCGGTTCGATTGAGGAGGCACCGAACCTGGCGGGAGCGACGGGGCTCGAACCCGCGACCTTCGGCGTGACAGGCCGACGCTCTAACCAACTGAGCTACGCCCCCGCGGGCGCGCGCTGAGGCGCGCCATCGGTGCCGGGGAGATACGGAAGGCCCCCTTTGAAGTCAAGGTTGGGCACCCGACCGACCGCGCCACACGGGCCAGAAATCCCTTAAAGCGGGGCATAACCACCATATTGCCGCTTTTGCAGACTTGAAAAGTGCCCGTAAACAGCGGATTTCTGCGTGGTCACTTCGCGCGAATCACGTAAAATCAGGCGTATCCGCGATTCTTCACCAACCAAGGAGGCTCCGTATCGTCATGGCAACGTCCGCCAAGCCGGCCCCCGCGCCCACCGTCACCCTCAAGCACATCGCCGCCAAGCTGGCCGAAGGCCACGAGATGTCGAAGAAGCAGGCGGAAGCCGTGCTCAACGACATGGTCGGCCATGTCGTGAAAAGCCTCAAGAAAGGCGAGCGCATTCGCATCGGTGGGCTCGGCATTCTGCAGGTGCGCAAGCGCGCCGCGCGCATGGGCCGCAATCCCGCTACCGGCGAGCAGATCAAGATCAAGGCGAGCAAGAAGGTCGCCTTCCGCGCCGCCAAGGAGCTCAAAGAGGCAGTCTGAGGCTTCCTTCGTTCGGATCGCAGCGCCGCGAGACCTACGTCGCGGCGTTGCACCGTTACCGCGCACTGCCATTACCGAAGTCGTTTCTTGGCGAATGCTCTACCTGACCCCGTTTTCAGGTAACGTTCGAATGCGACCGCCTTCTTCGGATCCGAGAAAGCGACGTACGTCACCAGCCGCCATGGCATAAACTTGGCGGTATGTGGCGATCTGCCGGTGTTGTGTGCGGCAAATCGTGAACGCAAGTCATCGGCGAGACCTACATAGGTCTCGGTTGGATGGCTTAGGCTTTCCAAAAGGTAGACGTACTTCATCAGCTGCCCGCCTTCGCCCTTCGGGCTTCGGCGCGCGACCTTCGCGAACCATGGTTGGCTTGCCGACCGAAGCGCCGGGGCGCCCCCCGCTGTGCGGCCTGAGACATAGGTGACATTCCGTACCGGACACATGGGTAACACTTCTTGCCTGGATTCGCAGGCGGGAGGTGCGGATGCCGTGGAAAGCGAGTTCGGTGATGGAAGAACGCCTTCGCTTTGTCGCCCGTCTGCTGGACGGGGAGACGATGACGGACCTCCATCGCAAGAAGATCAATATCTCCACCGTCCTCGCAGGCCAAAGGCTCGGCATCAGGGAAGTCGATGACGGCATCTGGCTCGTCAGCTTCAGCAGCTACGATCTCGGATACTTCGATCTCGAACAAAGGACCTTGCAGCCCCTCGACAACCCGTTCGGCCCGAGGTTGTCACCCATGTCTTAGGTACAATCTGTCACCCATGTGTCCGGGCTGGACACGCGAAGGTCGGTGGGCGGTGACGGACTCGAACCGCCGACATCCTGCGTGTAAAGCAGGCGCTCTACCAGCTGAGCTAACCGCCCGGCCTTAACCCTTATCGCTGGAGCGCGCCGACAGGCAAGCGCAGTCGGGCGCGCTTGCGGCGCGCCGGACGGCTCGGCGTTACTACGGGTCGCGGCGTCGCCGAAGCCGAGCCGTAGCCGCCATTGCGGCCGGCATAGAATCCGGTTCAGGTCCAGGGTCCACGGCACGGACCATCGGAGGCCCGGTGCGCACCGCCGGGAGGGTCTGCGGCGTACGCCATTTGTTGAGCCGTAAGATTTGGTAAACAAGCCGGCGCCCGCAGGGCGGACCCTGCGGGCGCCGGTCAAGTCATGCGCCCGCTCAGTGAGCGGTGCGCGGGGATATCTCCGCCTCGCCGTCGGTCGGCGGCACGTCGAGCCGCTTGGCATTCTCCTCGTCCCACGCGACCGGCTCGGGCTTGCGCACCAGCACGTGTCCCAGCACCTCGTCCATGCGCGATACCGGGAAGATCTCCAGCGCGCTCTTCACATTGTCGCCGATCTCCGCGAGATCCTTGGCGTTTTCCTCCGGGATCAGCACCTTCTTGATGCCGCCGCGCAGGGCCGCGAGGAGCTTTTCCTTGAGGCCGCCGATCGGAAGCACGCGGCCGCGAAGGGTGATCTCCCCGGTCATGGCCACATCGCGGCGCACCGGGATCCCGGTCATGGTCGAGACGATCGCCGTCACCATGGCCACCCCGGCCGACGGGCCGTCCTTGGGGGTGGCTCCCTCCGGAACGTGCACGTGGATGTCCTTTTTCTCGAACAACGGCGGCTCGATCCCGAACGCCACGGCGCGCGAGCGCACGTACGACGCCGCCGCCGAAATCAACTCCTTCATGACATCGCGAAGGTTGCCGGTGACGGTCATCTTGCCCTTGCCCGGCATCATGGCGGCCTCGATGGTGAGCAGCTCGCCGCCCACATCGGTCCATGCCAGCCCGGTGACCACGCCGACCTGGTCCTCGAGCTCGACCTCGCCGTAGCGGAACCTCGGCACGCTGAGGTAGTCGCCCACGTTGTCGGCCGTGACGTTGACCGCCTTCTTCTTCTTGTCGAGCATCAGCTCCTTCACCGCCTTGCGGATCAGGGTCGACAGCTCGCGCTCGAGATTGCGCACGCCCGCCTCGCGCGTATAGCGCCTGATCAGGAACAGCAGTCCCTCGTCATCGATCGTCCATTCCTGCGAGTCCAGGCCGTGCTTGGCGATCGAGTTCGGGATCAGGTGCCTGCGCGCGATCTCGACCTTCTCGTCCTCGGTGTAGCCGGCGATGCGGATGATCTCCATGCGGTCCATCAGCGGCGGCGGGATGTTGAGCGTATTCGCCGTAGTGATGAACATCACGCTCGAAAGATCGTAGTCGACCTCGAGGTAGTGGTCGTTGAAGGCGTGATTCTGCTCAGGATCCAGCACCTCCAGCAGCGCCGACGATGGATCGCCGCGGAAGTCCGACCCCATCTTGTCGACCTCGTCGAGGAGGAACAGCGGGTTCGACGATTTCGCCTTGCGCATCGACTGGATGACCTTGCCGGGCATCGAGCCGATATAGGTCCGCCGGTGACCGCGGATCTCGGCCTCGTCGCGCACGCCGCCCAGGGAGACCCGGACGAACTCGCGCCCGGTCGCCCGCGCGATCGACTTGCCGAGCGAAGTCTTGCCGACGCCGGGCGGACCGACCAAACACAGGATCGGGCCGGTGAGCTTGTTGGCGCGGCTCTGCACCGCAAGATACTCGACGATGCGCTCCTTGACCTTCTCCAGGCCGTAGTGGTCGTTGTCGAGGATCTCCTGCGCATTGGCGAGGTCGTGCTTGACCTTCGACTTCTTTCCCCACGGAATCGAAAGCAGCCAGTCGAGGTAGTTGCGCACGACCGTCGCTTCGGCCGACATCGAGGACATCTGGCGCAGCTTCTTGAGCTCGTGGGTCGCCTTCTCGCGCGCCTCCTTGGAGAGCTTGACCTTCTTGATCTTGTCCTCGAGCTCGGCGAGCTCGTCCTTGCCCTCCTCGTCGCCGAGCTCCTTCTGGATCGCCTTCATCTGCTCGTTGAGGTAATATTCGCGCTGCGTCTTCTCCATCTGGCGCTTGACGCGCGTCCGGATGCGCTTCTCGACCTGCAGGACCGAGATCTCGCTCTCCATCAGCCCGAGCACCTTTTCCAGTCGCGCCGCGACGGTCGGGGTCTCGAGGATCAGCTGCTTGTCTGAGATCTTCACCGCCAGGTGCGAGGCGACCGTATCGGCGAGCTTGGCATAGTCGTCGATCTGCTGGACGACGCCGATCACCTCCGGCGAAACCTTCTTGTTGAGCTTCACATAGCTCTCGAATTCGTTGACGACCGAGCGCGCCAACGCCTCCGCCTCGACCTGCTCGCCGAGCGCGTCGGCCAGCAGTGCCGCGTCGGCCTCGTAGTATTCGGCGCGATCCGTGTAGCGTGCGATCTTGGCGCGCTCGGCGCCCTCGACCAGCACCTTGACGGTGCCGTCGGGCAGCTTCAGGAGCTGCAGCACGCTGGCAAGCGTGCCGACCTCATAGATTGCGTCGGTGCTTGGATCATCGTCGGCGGCGTTCTTCTGGGTCGCCAGCAGGATGAAGGTATCGCTTCGGATCACCTCTTCCAGCGCCTTCACCGACTTCTCACGCCCGACGAACAGCGGCACGATCATGTGCGGAAAGACGACGATGTCCCGCAGCGGCAACACCGGGAAGGCCCGGACTTCGCCGGGACCAGGAAGCGGACGTGGCTTGGCACTCATGAGGCCCATTCCTTCTCTCGTGCCTCTCCGCCATGACCCCTGTCGAGGCAGTCATCGTGGAGCGCGTTGGTGGGCCGGGAGGGAGGCGCGGGGCGCGACTTTCGATCGGGCCCGCGCAGGAGCGGCGGGTACGATACCCTGCCCGGAATCACTCGTACTTGTCGCTATAGGTGGCGACGGCCCGGGGGGGTGTCAAGTCAACGCCCGCCCATGGGTTTTTACCTCCCGAACGGATGCCTCGGCGGCGCCGGATCAGGCGCTCGCCCCGGTCTCGGCGGCGCGGTCCGCGTAGATGTAAAGCGGACGCGCCGAGCCTTCGACCACTTCTTTCGAGATCACGATCTCCTCGACGCCTTCGAGGCTTGGCAGCTCGAACATGGTGTCGAGCAGAATGCCCTCCATGATCGACCGCAGGCCGCGTGCGCCGGTCTTGCGCTCGATCGCCTTCTTGGAGATGGCCCCGAGCGCATCCTCGGTCAGGCTCAGGTCCACGGTCTCCATCTCGAACAGGCGCTGGTATTGCTTCACCAGCGCGTTCTTCGGCTCGGTCAGGATCTTCTTGAGCGCTGCTTCGTCTAGATCCTCGAGCG
The DNA here is from genome assembly GCA_963788095.1 of uncultured Alphaproteobacteria bacterium. Taxonomy (GTDB): domain Bacteria; phylum Pseudomonadota; class Alphaproteobacteria; order Rhizobiales; family Xanthobacteraceae; genus CAVTXS01. The sequence goes on from CAWBFP010000021.1 coordinate 66,653, forward strand.
TCGCCACCACCGGCAGTCGGCCGACGAATTCCGGGATCAAGCCGTACTTGAGCAGATCCTCGGGCTCGACCTCACGGAAGATCTCGCCGGTCTTGCGGTCCTCCGGCGCGATGACTTTGGCCCCGAAGCCGATCGAGGTCGAGCGTCCGCGCGCCGAAATGATCTTGTCGAGACCGGAAAAAGCTCCGCCGCATACGAACAGGATGTTGGTGGTGTCGACCTGCAGGAATTCCTGCTGCGGGTGCTTGCGGCCGCCCTGCGGGGGCACCGACGCGATCGTGCCCTCCATGATCTTCAGCAGCGCCTGCTGCACGCCCTCTCCCGAGACGTCGCGCGTGATCGACGGATTGTCGGACTTGCGCGAGATCTTGTCGATCTCGTCGATATAGACGATGCCGCGCTGCGCGCGCTCGACGTTGTAGTCGGCGGATTGCAGCAGCTTCAGAATGATGTTCTCGACATCCTCGCCGACATAGCCGGCCTCGGTCAGCGTGGTAGCATCCGCCATCGTAAACGGCACGTCGAGGATGCGCGCCAGCGTCTGCGCCAGCAGCGTCTTGCCCGAGCCGGTTGGGCCGATCAGCAGGATGTTCGACTTCGCCAGCTCGACGTCGTTGTGCTTGGTCTGGTGGTTGAGGCGCTTGTAGTGATTGTGGACGGCGACCGACAGGACCTTCTTGGCGTGGTCCTGTCCGATCACGTAGTCGTCGAGCACCTTGCGGATTTCGCGTGGCGTCGGAATCCCGTCGCGCGACTTCACCAGCGAGGATTTGTTCTCCTCGCGGATGATGTCCATGCACAGTTCGACGCACTCGTCGCAGATAAAGACGGTCGGGCCGGCGATGAGCTTGCGGACTTCGTGCTGGCTCTTGCCGCAGAATGAGCAATAGAGCGTGTTCTTGGACTCGCCGCCACCGACCTTGCTCATCCCACTCTCCGTCAGTTCCTACGCGGCGGACCTTCGTCCGGCGCGCGTCACAGCTTCGTCATATCGCGGCCGTGCCAAGAGCTCGATAGCGCGACCAGCGCACTCAGCTGGAACCGATTCACACACCCGCCTCCATAGCGAACCATGGTAGGGGCCTGACAATCAAGAAAACATTAACGATAAATTCTCCCGCCCGCGCCCGGCTTTTTCGAGGCCCCGGACGCTCCGCGCGCCGGCAGCCCTCGCAAGAGCCGCGCCGCCGCAGGTGTGCCGGCTCAGGACTTGACCAGAACGGGCTCTTCAAACCGCTTGTCGATGACCTTGTCGACGAGCCCGAAATCGCGCGCCGCCTCGGCCGTCATGAAGTAATCGCGCTCGAGAGCATCTTCAATCTTCTTAAGGGGTTGGCCGGTGTGCTTCACGTAAATTTCATTCAGCCGTTTCTTCAGGGCGAGAATTTCCTGGGCGTGCAGCATGATGTCGGTCGCCTGACCCTGAAAGCCGCCGGACGGCTGATGGACCATGATGCGGGCATTCGGCAGCGCGAACCGCAGGTCCTTGGCCCCGGCCGCCAGCAGAAGCGAGCCGGCCGAAGCCGCCTGGCCAACGCACAGGGTCGAGACCGGCGGCCGCACGAACTGCATGGTGTCGTAGATCGCCATCCCCGATGTCACCACACCGCCCGGCGAGTTGATGTACATGCTGATCTCTTTCTTCGGGTTCTCCGCTTCCAGGAACAGCAGCTGGGCGACGACGAGGGTCGCCATCCCATCCTCGATCGGGCCGGTGATGAATACGATCCGCTCCTTCAGCAGCCGGGAGAAGATGTCATAGGCCCGCTCGCCGCGATTGGTCTGCTCGACCACCATGGGGACGAGATTCATGTAGGTTTCAACGGGATCTCGCATCAGTCACCTGGCTTGGCGTGGGGACGGCCGGCGAACGATCCGCGGCCCAACCCACCATTTCTCCTGCAGAATTGTAACGCAATCCCTTAGTGCCGACATCACAGATATGGACTGCAGTTCTCACCACAAGACGGTCGGCAACCCGTGTCATCGCGGCGGCCAGTTGCCTGTGCCGCATGGTTCTTGGGCTTCCGCGCCGGCACCGTGCGCTTTTCGGTCGCGTCTTCTTCAGGGGCGACCGAGATCGGAGTTGGACGGCGCAAGTCGGCGACGGGTTTCAATCGACAAGACTTATCGACCGCCTCGCGCGAGCGCGGCCGGCGATCTGGACGGCTACGAGGCAGGCTTCACCTCCTCGTCGTCGTCTTCCTTAAAGAGCTCCTCGCGCGACACCTGCCGCTCGGTCACATCCGCCAGCTCCAGCAGGTAGTCGACGACCTTCTCCTCGAAGATCGGGGCGCGCAGGGACGCAAGCGCCTGTGGATTCTTGCGATAGTAGTCCCAGACCTGCTGCGCCTGCCCGGCGAACTGGCGAGCATGTTCGGCGGCCGCCCGACTCGTCTCCTCCTCGGTCACCTTGATCCCGTTCTTGTCGCCGATCTCCGCTAAAACCAGCCCTAGGCGCACGCGGCGCTCGGCGACGGCGCGGTATTCGGTCTTGGCCTCCTCCTCGCTTTTGCCTTCATCGGCAAGCGTACGGTTCTGGGATTGGAGATCGGTCATGACCGTACTCCAAACGGCGTTGAACTCCTGCTCGACCAGCGTCGACGGCACCTCGAATTTGTGCGTCTTGTCGAGCGCATCGAGCAGCGCGCGCTTGACCTTGCGGCGCGTCACGGCGGCGTGCTCGCGCTGCAGCCGATCCTTGATGGCGTCCCTGAGCCGCGTCAGCGATTCCATCCCGATCGTGTTCGCGAACTCGTCATCGATCGCGACGGTGCCGGGCGCGTGAACCGATTTGGCGGTGACCTCGAAAACCGCCGCCTTTCCGGCCAGCGCCTCATTCATGTAGTTGCTCGGGAACGTGACGTTGACCGTGCGCTGGTCGCCTTCTGCCATCCCGATCAACTGCTCCTCGAAGCCCGGAATAAACGATTTCGAGCCGATCTCCACGGTGACATCGTCGGCCGTTCCGCCCTCGAACGGCTTGCCGTCGATCGAGCCGACGAAGGACACGACCACGCGGTCGCCGTTGTCCGCCTTGGCGCCCTCGCCCTCGCCCTTGGGAGCGAACGGCCGGTTCTGCTTGGCGAGACGATCGAGCGCCTCGTCGACCTCTACGTCCGTAACAGATGCCGTGGGCTTCTCGAGCTTGATGCCGCGGATGTCGGCGAGTTCGATCTTGGGCAGGATCTCAAACGCAATCGTATAGGTGAGGTCGGCTCGGCCCTCGATCAGGGCCTTGACGTCTCCCTCCTCGGTCGGGAGGGTGACTTTCGGCTCGGTGGCGACGCGCTCGCCCTTCTTGGCAACGTGCTCCTCGACGATGCTGGCGTTCGCCTCCTGCACCGTCGCATCGATGGTCTCCGCCATCACCGACTTGCCGTAGACCCGCTTCAGGTGCGCGACCGGGACCTTGCCGGGGCGAAAGCCGCGGATCTGCACGCGGCCCTTGAGCTCGGTCAGCCGCTGATCGACCTTGGCGTCGAGCTCGGAGGCCGCCACCACGACGCGGAACTCCCGCTTCAGTCCCTCAGTGAGGGTTTCTTGCACCTGCATGATCGAAACTGCCGTCTGTCGTCCGTTGCCAGGTTCGTAAGGTTGCGCCCGCGCGAGGCCGGGTTGTTGTGGAATGTCGTGGTGCGGGCGGAGGGACTTGAACCCCCACGACTTTCGTCACTGGAACCTAAATCCAGCGCGTCTACCAGTTCCGCCACGCCCGCCACTGGACAATCGCTCGACGCGTTGAGGCTGCGGCCGGGCGGCGGGGCTTATAGCACGCTCCAATTGGGCTGCACGAAAAAAATGGCGCGAGCGCCGAGGCGTGAAGCGCACCTGATGAAGAGTCGAAGCGGTGCCGCGCAGCCGTGCTTCCTTGCCGCAGGCGTGCCGACCGCCTGCTTGCGGTCGCCCACCAAGCAGCCCATGGTGACGGGAATGACCGAGCAGCGACCGGCGGTCCTCTCCATGGCTGTGGCGCGCCGCCGAGTTCTCGGCGGCGTAGGCGCCACGCTGATCGCGCTCGGCTTGCCGCGGCGCGGATACGCCCAAGCGGCCGCGGCCGAAAACGCCCCTGATGGGTTCCGCATCCTGCGGGCGCGGCCGGGCACCGCGCTGCTGCGTGGAGAGGCGCAGGCCGCGACCGCGATCTGGGGCTACGACGGCACCGTGCCGGGCCCAACCCTGCGGGCGAAGCGCGGCGAGGAGCTCAAGATCCGGCTGGTCAACGAGCTGTCGGAGCCGACGCTGGTGCACTGGCATGGGCTGCGCATCCCCAACGCCATGGATGGCGTGCCGCATCTCACCCAGGAGCCGATCGCGTCCGGCAAAAGCTTCGACTACCGTTTCAAGGTCCCGGACGCGGGGACGTTCTGGTACCACTCACATCTCCACGCTTCGGAGCAGATCGAGCGCGGGCTCGCGGGCGTCCTGATCGTGGATGAGCCGCAACCGGTCGACGTCGACCGCGACATCGTCTTGGTGCTCGACGATTGGCGGCTCAAGCCCGACGGCGCGCTGCACGAAGAAAGCTTCCGCTCCATGCACGACGCTGCCCACGCAGGGGCGCATCGGCGAGCATCTGACCGTCAACGGCCGTCCCGCGGCCGACATCCCGGTACGCACCAACGAGCGTCTGCGGCTGCGGCTGATCAACGCCGCCAACGCCCGCCTGATGCCGCTGCGCCTGGAAAGCCACCGCGCGACCGTGATGGCGATCGACGGCCAGCCGGCGGAGCCGTTTGCGGCGCGCGACTCTCGCGTTGCGCTCGGGCCGGGCAATCGCGTCGATCTGTTCGTCGACGCGGTGCTGGGGCCGGACGCGGTGGCGCAGCTTCTGCTCGAGACCGACGCGGCGCCGGTGCCGATCGCACGCCTGATCTACGGCTCAGGACCTCCGGCGCGCAGCGAGCCGCGTCCCGAACCAAAGCCGCTGCCACCCAATCCACTGCCGGAACGGATGGATTTCACCCGCGCGCTGCGGGTCGATGTGCCGCTGCAGGGTGGCGCGATGCGGATGCAGGAGCGTCCGCAGCAGGGCGGTGCAGTTCCCGGCCACGGCATCGACCCAGGCGCCCGGTTCTGGACGATGGCGGGACAGGCCGCATCCGGACACCACGGGCCGCCGCTGTTCTCGGTCAAGCGCGGGCGAACCGTGATGCTGGCGTTCCCCAACCGGACCGCATTCCCGCACGCCATGCATCTGCACGGCCACCATTTCCGGCTGCTCGACAGCATGGACGACGGCTGGAAGCCGTTCTGGCTCGACACCGTCGTGGTGCCCGCGGACCGCACCTGGCGCATCGCTTTCGTGGCCGACAATCCGGGCAAGTGGATGCTCCATTGTCATATGCTGGAACATGGCGAGACCGGCATGGCGGCGTGGTTCGAGGTGACCTGAAGGCGCGGGCCTGCGGGTCGAGACCAACCTCACTTGCTGGCGCCGGCGAGGGCTGCAAACAGCCGGCGGTAAACTGCCGGCAAAACCTCCGGCAGATCCTCGGAAATCAGGCCCGGACCCGCCTCGTTGCCGGCCTCGCCATGCAGCCATACGCCTGCGCACGCCGCCTCGAAGGCAGGCATGCGCTGCGCCAGCAGCCCCACGATCAGGCCGGCGAGGACATCACCGGACCCCGCGGTCGCCAACCAGGGTGGCGCGTTATCGGCGATCGCAGCCCGGCCCTCCGGGCAGGCAACTGCGGTATCCGGGCCTTTCAACAAGACGACCGCGCCGGCGCGCGCCGCGGCCGCTATAATTTTTTCTAATTTTGACGGCACGTCAATCACGTCCGCGGTGTTCTTAAACAGCCGTAAGAACTCCCCCTCGTGCGGCGTCAGCACCGTCGATCCGGCTCCGCGTTCCTTGGTGGCCGCGAACAAAGCCTCCGGGTCGTCCTCGAAACTGGTCAGCGCATCGGCATCGAGCACGACGGCGCGATCGCCGGCGAGCGCCGCGCCGACCTGCTCCCGCATGGCCGGCCCCACTCCCCCGCCCGGCCCGAGCACCACGGCATTGAGCCGCCGGTCTGCCAGCAAGGCACTCAATTCCATAGCCCCGTCGATTGCTCGCACCATGATGGCGAGCGCCCCGGCGGCGTGCACGGCCAGCGACTCGCGAGGCGCGGCGATCGTCACCAAGCCCGCCCCTGCCCGCAGGGCGCCGCGCGCGGCGAGCCGGGCGGCGCCGGTCGAGGCAAGGCCTCCGGACACGGCGACCGCGTGGCCGCGCGCGTATTTGTGGGCGGCCGGATGCGGAACCGGAAAGACTGATCCCCACAGCTCGGGCGCATTGACGAAGGTGTCCGGCCGAATGGCCTCGAGGGCGGCCGGCGGAATGCCGATGTCCGTGAGCTTGATCGACCCGCAGTGCAGCCGCCCCGGCAACAGCAGGTGGCCCGGCTTGCGACGGAAGAAAGTGACCGTCTCCGACGCCCTGACGGCTACACCCATGACGGCCCCGGTGGCCCCGGAAATTCCGCTCGGCAGGTCGACGGCGACGACCGCCACGCCGGAGGCATTGATTGCCGCGATCAGGTCGGCCGCGAGGCCTTCGACCCGGCGGGAAAGGCCGGCGCCGAACAGGGCATCGATGATCAGGTCGGCGCCCGCGATCGTGGCCGGATTGGCCCGTTCAACCTCACCCTCCCAGCGCCGTGCCGCTTCCGCCGCGTCGCCCCGCAAGTCGTGAAGCGCTCCGAGCAGCAACACGCGCACCGCGTAGCCGCGCTCGCGCAGGATCCGCGCAGCGACGAACCCGTCGCCCCCGTTGTTGCCGGGCCCGGCAACGACGACCGCGCGGCTGCCCGCCGGCATCGCCGCCGTTGCGGCATCCGCGACCGCATGGCCCGCGCGTTCCATCAGCGCCGTGCCAGGCGTCCCGGCGGCGATCGCGAAGCGGTCGGCCTGCGCCATCTGCTCAGGGGTCAAAAGCTCGATCATCGAGACCGGCGAATGCTGGCTGGTGTCACCCCACGAGAAAGCGAACGCGCTCCACCATCGAAGTCGTCCGCATTAGCTCCGGCTGGCTTGCCCGGAAGATGGGCGATTTGCCTATTTTTTAGGCGGTCAAGTCACGTCTCGTGCGACGCCCTCCTGCCTTGCCGCAAAAAAAGAGCGCCAAACGCGCCGCCCGCGCGGCATTTGCTTGGCACGGGACCTGCAAACACCCGCACGCCTCCCAACGGGTGCCGCAAGACATTGGAAACACGATGAAGAAGATCGAGGCCATCATCAAACCATTCAAACTCGACGAGGTGAAGGAGGCACTGCAGGAAATCGGGTTGCAGGGGATCACGGTCACCGAGGCCAAGGGGTTCGGGCGGCAGAAGGGCCATACCGAGCTCTACCGCGGCGCGGAGTATGTCGTGGATTTCCTGCCCAAGGTGAAAATCGAGATTGTGATCGGCGACGACATGCTGGACAAAGCCGTCGAGGCGATCCGCCGCTCGGCCCAGACCGGGCGGATCGGCGACGGCAAGATCTTCGTCTCCAACATCGAAGAAGCGATCCGCATCCGCACCGGCAAGTCCGGCCTGGATGCAATCTAGGCACGTTCTCTCCCGCTCCTTTGGCTCTCATGCCCCTACACGTCCAATCCAAACCAGGGAAGCACTGCGATGACCACGGCTAAAGATGCCCTCAAGATGATCAAGGACAACGACGTGAAATACGTCGACTTCCGCTTCACCGACCCGCGCGGCAAGTGGCAGCACGTCACGGTCGATGTCTCCACCGTCGATGAGGACACCTTCGCCGAAGGCATCATGTTCGACGGCTCCTCGATCGCCGGCTGGAAGGCGATCCACGAGTCCGACATGAACCTGATGCCCGATCCGGCTTCGGCCTGCATCGATCCGTTCTATGCCGAGACCACGATGGTTCTGGTCTGCGACGTGCTCGAGCCGCTCACCGGGGAATCCTACAACCGCGACCCGCGCGGCATCGCCAAGCGCGCCGAGGGGTTGGTGAAGTCCTGGGGGATCGGCGACACCGCCTATTTCGGCCCGGAGGCCGAGTTCTTCATCTTCGACGACGTCAAGTACAGCGCCGAGCCGTACAAGTGCGGCTTCAAGCTCAACTCGATCGAATTCCCGACCAACTCGGACCGCGACTACGAGGGCGGCAATCTCGGCCACCATATCGGCTTCAAGAAGGGCTATTTCCCGGTGCCGCCGCAGGACACCGCGCAGGACATGCGCTCCGAGATGCTCGCCGCGATGGCGCGCATGGGCGTCGCCGTCGAGAAGCATCACCACGAGGTCGGCTCCGCCCAGCACGAGCTCGGCATCAAGTTCTCGCCGCTCACGGTGATGGCCGACCGGCTGCAAATCTACAAATACTGCATCCATCAGGTCGCCCAGATCTACGGCAAGACCGCGACCTTCATGCCGAAGCCGATCTACGGCGACAACGGCTCCGGCATGCATTGCCACCAGTCGATCTGGAAGGGCGGCAAGCCGACCTTCGCCGGCAACAAGTACGCCGACCTTTCCGACACCTGCCTCTGGTACATTGGCGGTATTCTCAAGCACGCGCGCACCATCAACGCCTTCACCAATCCGACCACCAATTCGTACAAGCGGCTGGTTCCGGGCTTCGAGGCGCCGGTGCTGCTCGCCTATTCGGCCCGCAACCGCTCGGCCGGGTGCCGCATCCCGCTCGGCGCGTCGCCAAAGGCCAAGCGGGTCGAGGTGCGTTACCCGGATCCACTGTGCAACCCCTATCTCGGGTTCGCAGCAATGCTGATGGCCGGCCTCGACGGCATCAAGAACAAGATCGATCCGGGCCCGGCCATCGACAAGGACCTCTACGACCTGCCGCCGCGCGAGCTCAAGAAGATCCCGACCGTGTGCGGCTCCTTGCGCGAGGCGCTGCAGAACCTCGACAAGGACCGCGCGTTCCTCAAGGCCGGCGACGTGTTCGACGACGACTTCATCGACTCCTACATCGAGCTCAAGATGCAGGAAACAATCCGCTTCGAGCACACCCCGCACCCGGTCGAGTTCGAGATGTACTATTCGGGCTGACCAGGCTCAGCCGGCACCTGACACGGCGAGGCGTCCCCCGGGGCGCCTCGTTTGGTATCGGTCCGAATCGTCGCTCGTAGATCGAACGCCGTGAGCCGGCAGTGCATCCAGCGCTCGCGGCAACGGGCTCAGGGTTTGGCCGGTTGCGCCATTGCGAGCGCTGCCGCCAGCAGCATGGCGGCGGCTCCCACCGCTTCGCGCCAACCGACCGGCTCGGCAAACAGAAGCCAACCAAGTGCGAGCGCCACAATCGGCGAGACGAAGGCGTAGAGGCCGGCGCGCGGCGCCCCCCATTCGCGCACAAGCAGCAGATAGATCGTGTAGGCCGCGATGGTCCCGAAGATCACCAGGAACATGAGACCGGCAAGCGGAGCGGGCGACGCGAGCGCGCCCAACGTTTCGATCGAGAGCGGCTCGAGCGCCGCCGAGAGCGCGACTAAGCCCACGGCGCCCACGACCGCCTGGGCGGCGGTGACCTGCAGCGGCGTGAACGCCGTCACCAGCGGACGCGACAGCACGGTCCCAAGGCAGTAGCAGAAAGTCGCAGCGACGATCGCCCCCGCGCCCCAGAGCTCCGCACCGCTCGCAGCGAAGCTCGTCTTGCCCGAGAACAGCACCGCGAGCCCCGCCACGCCGAGCGCCAAAGCAACCGCGTGGCGCCAGCGCGGCTGCTCATCGCCGACCAGCACTGACAGGCCGAACAACCCGACCGGAACAAGCGCCAGGTTGATCAGCCCGGAAACGCCCGAGCCGACGAACTGCATGCCCCAGAACAGCAGCGCGTAGGTCCCAACGTTGACAAGCGCGCCGGTCACCACGGTGCGTCCGATGAATCCTCTGGCAAACAGGCTGCCGAGACCACGAACGAAGAGGACGAGCAGCACTCCGACCAGCAGGTAGCGCATGGCCGCGAAGAAGACCGGCGGCACCGCGGTGACGCCGACTTTGACGGCGGCCCAGGTCGCCCCCCAGACCAGCGACATGATCGAGAACAGTCCGAGGTTGATGGTCATGTCGGTGTCGGCTCGGGCCGAGATCGCTGGGCTCACCGTCAGGCTGGTCATGACGCGTCACCGCCGGTTCGACCGATGCTGGCAAGGATATCGAGCACTTGCACGCCGTGCGGCAGCTCAACCAGGAACTCGGCATCGCGCTCAAGGTGGCGAATGCGGCGCGGATCATCGCCTGCGAAGCGCGCCATCGCCTCCACGCTCTCCCAATACGAGATCGTGACGAACTCGCTTTCATCGCCGCGATCCTCGCGCAACATCTGCACGCCCAGGGCCTTTTCGGCGAGCGGCTTGATGCCGTGCTCGTACTGATAGCGTTCGTACTCATCGGCCTTGGCGGCCGGCGCACGGCCGCGCCAGATGCGTGCGATGGCGGGGCTAAGGGCAGAGCGAGAGGTGTTCATGACTTCCTCCTGACTTCTTGCACCGGCGCCAACCGATCGGCCGGGTAGCGAGGCAGCAGCCACACCGTTGACGCCGCTGACGCCGGGGTGCTTGACCACCGGGCTCGTAACCAGTAAATAAAGCTTTGATGGTTTCGTTCCAGAGGGGTCGCGAAAAAAGAAATAGGAGGCTGCGGTGACGCAATCGCGGGCGGGCAGCCTGTCGCTGGTCGGAGGCGTCCTGGCGCTCGATTTCGCTAATACCGTGAGCAATCGACCCACCGCGCGGCCGATCGAGCACCTGCAGACCCCCGGTCACCTGGTGGATTGGGCCCTACACTCCGGGAGCATCGATGCGGCGACGGAGGAGCGCTGCCGCGCCGCAATGACCCGCCGCGGCAGTTCGCCAAGCGGGCTGTTGCGCAACGCGCTCCGGCTTCGAGATGCCGTCTATGGCGTCGGCTCAGCCATCGCGCGCGGCGAAGGCCCGGCCCGGGCCGATCTTGGAATCCTCAAGGCGTTCGTGTCCACATCGATCGAATCCGCGGAGCTCGCGCCAGTACCAGGCAATGGCTATGCGTTCGACTTTTCGCAAGGCTCGGTCGAAAGCGCTCTGCTCGGGCCGGTAGCGTGGTCCGCGGTCGACCTGCTGGCAGCGGGTCCCTTCGACCGCATCAAGGAGTGCCCGGGCCCCGACTGCGGCTGGCTCTTCCTCGACAGCAGCAAGAACAATTCGCGGCGATGGTGCGACATGGCCATGTGCGGCAACCGCACGAAGATGAAGCGGCACCGCGAGCGCAGCCGCGGCTGAAGTGGACATGTGGTCAAGCCGCGCCCTGGGATTTCGCTGCCGCCCGATCTCGGCTACATCGCTTCTTGCAACGTGGCCGAGGCAACCATGGCAGCGCACATCGCCATCGACGAGCACGACGTTCTGCTGGTGGTGGACGTGCAGAACGACTTTTGTCCGGACGGTGCCCTGCCGGTGTCGGCCGGCCATGAGATCGTGCCGCTGGTCAGTCGCCTGGCGCGCGCGTTCACGCACGTCATCCTGACCCAGGATTGGCATCCGCGCGGACATCACTCCTTCGCAAGCAGCCATCCCGGCCGCCAGCCGTTCGAGACCATCGAGGTCGCCTACGGCGGTCAGGTGCTATGGCCTGACCATTGCGTTCAAGACACGTCCGGTGCCGAATTCCATCCGGATCTCGCCATCCCGCATGCCGAGCTGGTGCTACGAAAGGGGTACCATCACGCTATCAACTCCTATTCGGCGTTCTATGAGAACGACCGCACGACGCCGACGGGGCTGGCCGGATATTTGCGCGCGCGCGGCCTCAAGCGCGTCTTCCTCGTCGGGCTCGCGTTCGACTTCTGCGTACGTTACTCGGCAGAGGATGCGCACCGCGAAGGGTTCGACGTCGTCGTGATCGAGGATGCCTGCCGCGCCATCGACCTCGCGGGCTCGGTCGCCGACACGCGACGAATTTTCGCAGAGCTGAACATCCCGTGTCTGTTCGAGGCCGACCTGGCGCCCAGGCGAGCGCGGGCCAGATAAGGCCCCAGGATCCGCCAAAGCGGCGAACAAGAGCGGCGCCCGCGCGCCGCTCGCTTCCGGAGGTTGCCTATGGACGGCCCGGTTTACGCCCTCAACCTGTTCAATATTGCCGACCGCGAGGAATACCTCGCCTACTCGCGGCGTTCCGCACGCGAAGTCGCGGCCCACGGCGGCAAAGTCGTAGCGCTGGGCAAATTCCGCGAGGCGGCCGCCGGCGAGATCGAACCGCGGCAAGTCCTGATCCTGGTCGAGTGGGCGTCCAAGGCCGCGTTCGACAGCTATCGCAATGATCCAGCGCTACCCGACCTGCATCGCCATCGCGAGCGCGGCACCGCCGGGTACGTGTGGCACCTGTTCGACAAGCTCGACGATCTGCGGCCGATCCTCAAATCATAAAAGTGCAGCGGCTCGGGCGCCGAACGCATCCGCCGGCAGGCGAGCGTCTGCAGCTAGGCGCCGATGCTCGTGCTCTCCGGGCCGGCGCCCCGCAAACGTGCCTCGCGCAGATCGAGCTCCCGTTCGATGCGCCGACGCGCTTCGTCGTGCAGCCGGCCGCCGCGCAGCAGGTCGTAAACGTACTCGCGCTCGGCTTCGATCAACATCAGCTCGAGCTTGTCCCAGTATTCCGCCAGCGCCGTATGCTCGTCGCTATCGTCCATGCGATGGTCGATCTGGCGCAGCCGTGCCTCATGCCGGGCGCGCAGCGGCTTGACCACTTCGTGCGACAACCCCTGTTCGGCGGCGATCGCTTCGAGCTTACGCAGCACTGCGTCGATCGCCTCGCGACGGGCAGCCATTTCGGCCGCCTCCTCCGCGGCCTGCTCGGCGCGTCCAGCCTCGTCCAGGCCGAGCCAGCATACCACCCAGGGGAACAGCAACCCCTGCCCGACCAGCGTCAGCAGGATGACCGAAAAAGTCAGGAACAGGATCAGGTCGCGCTCGGGGAACGGCTGCCCGGACGCGGTGGTCAGCGGAATGGCGAGAGCGGCCGCGAGCGATACGATCCCGCGCACGCCGGTGAAAGCGATCGCAAACGGCTGCTGCCAAGGGGGCGAAGGGTCGCGGCGCGCGAGCGCCGGACTGAGCCATCTCGGCAAGTAGGTCGCCGGGAACACCCAGACGAACCGCGCCACGATCACCACGGCACTGGTCACGAGGGCGGCGAACACCAGCTGACGCACGGAAAAGTCGGCGATGCGATCGAGCAGGGTGCGCGCCTGCAGACCGGTCAGCAGGAAAACCAGCCCCTCGATGATGTAGATGAGCAAGTCCCAGAAGAAGATGCCTTGCAGCCGCGTGGCCGACGGGATCAGCAGCGGCCCCTTCCAGCTGACGGTCAGACCGGCTGCGACGGTCGCGAGCACCCCGGAGCCGCCAAGCTCCTCCGGCACCCAGTAGGCCAGATAGGGCGTCAGCAGCGCCAGCACGATTTCGACCCGTGGCTCCTGCACCAGGCGACGCAGATGCAGCGTCGCCCATCCGACCGCGATGCCATAGACGATCTCGCCGACCAGGATCAGTGCGAACGTGCCGGCAGCGCGCGGCAGGGAGAACGCGCCGGTGCTCACCGCCACCACGGCAAACCGATAGAGGATGAGCGCGGTCGCGTCGTTCGCCAGCCCCTCGCCCTCCAGAATGACCAGCAGCCGCCGCGGCAGCTTGAGCCTGCGCGCGATCGCGAGCGGCGCCACCACGTCGGGCGGCGACACGATCGCGCCGAGCACGAACGCGACCGGCCAGCCAAGGCCGAGCAGCCAGTGCGCCACCGCTGCGACCGCCAGGGTCGTGAATGCGACGCAGCCGATCGCCAGCAGCGCAATCGGGCGGAGACTGAACCTGAACTCGCGCCAACTCATCGCCACGCCCGCCGAATAGATCAGCGGTGGCAGAACGATCAGCAACACGAGCTCCGGAACCAGCTCGACGCGTGGCAGGCCGGGCAGCAGCGCGAGTACCACCCCGGCGAGGACGAGAAGGATTGCGGGCGGCACCTTCAGTCGCCGCGCGGCAATCGCCACCGCCGCGGCGACGAGCAGGAGGATCAGCGAAACCTGGACGGCGGCAATCATGGGCGTTGCTTAGCGCACTTCCACCGCCGATGTCGCGAGGCGAGCGCCCCGGGGCACGCAGCCGGGCCTTGCCCCGAGCCCGGCGTTCAATCCAAAAGCCCGGTCGCCCGCGGCAGCCAGAGGATGATGCCTGGGAACGCGATGCACAGCATGAGCCCGAGCAGCTGGATCGCGATGAACGGATACATGCCGCGGTAAATGTCGGTCATGGTCACGCCGGCGGGCACGGTGCCACGCAGGTAGAACAGCGTCGCGCCGAACGGCGGCGTCATGAACGAGGTCTGCAGGTTGACGGCAACCAGCGTGCCGAACCAGCACATGAACGCGCCGGACTGGCCGAGGTGATCGTTGAAATTGTACTTCGCCAGGATCGGAGCAAACACCGGCAGCACGATCAGGCAGATCTCGATCCACTCGAACGGGAAGCCGAGCAGGAAGATCAGGACCATGACGAAGGCCAGCATCTCCCACCGCGTGTCGATGCCGAAGGCCTTGAGCGTCGCCGAGCATGACGTCGTCGCCGCCGAGGGTGCGGAACACGTAGGAGAACCCGGTCGCGCCGAGGAAGATCAGGAACACCATGGCATTGGCGCGGCAAGCCGAGCGCATGGCGTCGTTGGCCATGTCGAGCTTGAGCCGGCCGTTGAGCCAGGCGATGACGAACGAGCCGAGCACGCCCACCCCGGCGCTCTCGGTCGCGGTCGCCCAGCCGGCGAAGATCGAGCCCAGCACCACCACCATCAGGAAGGTCATTGGAAACAGGCCGCGCCACATCGTGCGCCAGAACTCCGCGCGCGTCTGCGGCCCGTAATCGTCGGGCAGCCTGGGCGCCCGTTCCGGCTTGAGGATTGCGACCGCGACGATGTAGACGAGATAGAGACCGGACAGCAGGAGTCCGGGATCGTCGCGGCCGCGAACAGCGCGCCGGCCGAGGTATTGAGCATCTCGGCCATCACCACCAGCATGATCGCCGGCGGGATCAGGATGCCGAGCGTTCCGGCCGACGCGACGGTGCCGATCGCGAGCTCCTTGTTGTAGCCGGACGCCAGCATCTGCGGCAGCGCGATCAGCGACAGCAGCACCACGGCGGCGCCGACGACGCCGATCGGCGCCGCCAGGATCGTGCCCATCACCATCACCGCGACCGCAAGTCCGCCCGGCACGCGCTTGAGCAGGATCTCGGTCGCCAGCAGCATGTCCTTGGCCGATCCGGACCGTTCCAGGATCGACCCCATGAAGATGAACATCGGGACCGAGACCAGCACCGGATCGACCGCGACGCCGCCCCACATGCGCAAGAGGATGTTGGACAGGCTGCCGATCGGGAACACGCCCAGCATCCAGCCGATGGCGGCAAACACCAGCGCCGATCCGCCCATCACGAACGCGACCGGATAGCCGCAGAAGATGATGAAGAACATCGTGATGAACATGATCAGCGCGAGATTGTCGGTCAGCCAGTCGACCATCGCCGCGCCTCACACTTCGAGCTCGGCGTGGCCGATCCGCAGATCGACCTCGGCGGCTGGACGGCGGCCGAACAGGAACACGATCACGCGCAGCATCACGCTGACGACGCCGGCCAGCAGCAGCCACAAGCCGATGTAGAACACGCCCTTGATCAGCCAGCGGTGCGCGAGGCCGAGCGCGTTCTCGGAGCTCTCGTTCTGCCAGTACGAGACCCAGAAGAAGTCCCAGCCGTGATAGACGAGCAAATAGCAGTAAGGCAGCGCAAGCAGCAGGCAGCCCCAGAACTCGATCCAGGCCCTGATGCGAAACTTCAGCGTCTCGGTATAGGAGTCGACGCGTGGGTGCGCGTTGATGACGTAGTTATACCCCATCCACATCGAGAACAGGGCCGTGTGCATGTACCATTCCAATTCCTGGAACTTGGTCAGGGGAATTGGAATGCCGAGCTTGCGCCCCACCACGTCGGTGCAGGTGATGAACATCAGCACGATCAAGAGCCATGCCGACGCGAAGGCGACCACCTGCAGCGCGTTCTTGATGGCATCGCTGACGGCGAGCAGGAGGCGCATGCGCGGCGCTGCCTTTCGGGATGCTCGCTTGAAAAGCAACGTAGCGCCGCATCAGGCCGGACGCGGCGCTCCGGTTCACTCGATCACTTCAGGTAGCCGTACTCGCGCCAAGTCTTGTAGTCCTCGCGGAACTTCGAATACGAATCCCAGGCCTTGGCGAATTCCGGGCTCTTGGCCTTCTGCTCCTCGATCACCTCGCCCCAGGTCTTGCGATAGACGTCGAGGATCTCCTTCGGCCAGTAGTGCACCGTCACGCCCTTCGACTGGAACTCTCTGATCGCCTTGCTCTGCGCCCATTCGCCTTCCGCGTAGTTGGCGAGCATGGTCGAATCGCAGGCCACCTTGATGATTTCCTTCTGCGTGTCCGACAGCTCGGCCCACTTGGCCTTACTGACGATCAGGTGCAAAAAGGTGGACATCTGATGCCAGCCCGGGAAGTAGTAGTGCTTGGCGACCTGGTGGAAGCCGAGCGTCAAATCCATGGCCGGCATCGAGAACTCGGTCGCGTCGATGGTGCCGAGCTGGAGCGCCTGGAAGATTTCGCCGGCCTGCAGCAGCTGAGTGGCGACGCCGAGCTTCTGCATCACGATGGCGCCGAGCCCGAAGAAGCGCATCTTGAGACCCTTGAGGTCGTCGACCGACTTGATCTCCTTGCGGAACCAGCCGGACGCTTCCGGGGCGATCGAGCCGCACAGGATCACCTCGACGTTGTACTTGCGCGCGAGCTCCTGCATCATTTGCTCGCCGCCGCCATGGCGCATCCAGCCGAGATACTCGCCGAGCTCCGGCCCGAACGGCACCGAGGAAAACATCGCGAACGCGACGTCTTTGCCGAGGAAAAAGCCGAGGCTGGTCCACGCCGAAATCGAGCGAGCCACCCGCGACCGCGTCGAAATATTGGCTCGCCGGCACCAGCGCGCCGGGCTCGAAGAAGCGCATATCGATCGAGCCGTTGGACATTTTCTTGACCTTTTCGGCGAATGCGATCTGCGCCGGCCCGAGCAGCGCCATCGTGCCGGGGAAAGCGCCCGGCATGTTGATGCGTACGCGCTTGTCCTGCGCGACCGCCTGGCCGAACGACAGCGAAAGCCAAATGGCCGCAGCGCCGATCGCCGCGGCAAGTTTGCCGAGTTTCATGAGTTTCCTCCGTTGGATCGTGCTTGTTCTTCTTGGCGGAGCGGGCCTGCCCCTCGTGCGGCACGATAGCGTGGGAAGCATCGGGCGCGCAACGACCGCGGACTGCACAGGTTTTGCGCAGCGCCGATCGCCGCCGCCGGCGTCCTATTCGATGAAGCCCGCCAATCTCGGCAGCCACAGACTGATGCTCGGGAAATAGATGCACAGCATCAGCCCGATCACCTGCAGCGCGACGAACGGATACATGGCCTGGAATACGTCCGTCATGGTCACCCCGGGCGGGGCGGTACCCTTCATATAGAACAGCGTCGCGCCGAACGGCGGCGTCATGAACGCCGTCTGCAGGTTGACCGCGACCAGCGTGCCGAACCAGGTCATCAACGCTGCCTTGTTGCCGATATGATCGGAAAAGTCGAACTTCGCGAGAATTGGGCCGAACACCGGCAGCACGATGAGGCAGATCTCGATCCACTCGAACGGAAACCCGAGCAGGAAGATCAGCACCATCACGAAAGTCAGCATCTCCCATTTCGTGTCGATGCCGAAATAGGCGAGCGTCGAGATCATCAGGTCGTCGCCACCGAGCACGCGGAACACGTAGGAGAAACCGGTCGCGCCGAGGAAGATCATGAACACCAGGCCGTTGGCGCGGCAGGAATCGAAGATCGCCTCGTTCAGCATCTTGATCGTCAGGCGATTGTTCAGCGCGGCGATGAACATCGAGCCGATCACGCCCGACGGCGCCACTCTCGGTCGGCGTCGCCCAGCCGGCAAAGATCGAGCCGAGCACGACCACGAGCAGCGCGGTCATCGGGAACAGGCCACTCCAAAGCGCCCACCAGAACTCCCCGCGCGTCTGCGGCCCATAGTCGGGCGGCAGCTTGGGCGCCGCGCCCGGCCTGAAGATCGCCACGGCGATGATGTAGACGAGGTAGAGGCCGGACAGCAGGAAGCCCGGCATGATGGCGGCGAGGAACAGGTTGCCCGCCGAGGTCGCCAGCATCTCCGCCATCACCACCAGCATGATCGCCGGCGGAATGAGGATGCCGAGCGTGCCCGCCGACGCGATGGTGCCGATGGCAAGACGCTTGTCGTAGCCTGCCGCCAGCATCTGCGGCAGCGCGATCACCGACAGCGTGATCACTGCCGCGCCGACCACGCCGATCGGCGCCGCCAGGATCGTGCCCATCACCATCACGGAGACCGCAAGCGCGCCGGGGCACCGCTTCAACAGAACTTCGGTCGCGCTCAGCATGGCCTTGGCCGACCCGGATCGCTCCAGGATCGCGCCCATGAAGATGAACATCGGGATCGAGGCCAGCACTGGATCGTTGGCGACCCCGCCCCACATGCGCAGCACGATGTCGGACAGGCCGATCAACCTGAACACGCCCAGCCACGCGCCCACGACCGCAAAGATGAGCGACAGCCCGCCCATGATGAAAGCGACCGGATAGCCCAGGAAGATAAAGAAGAACATCGACACGAACATGATCAGCGGCGAGGTAGTCGGCCAGCCAGTCGAGCACGATCAGTTCCCCCGGATCTGCTAGACGTCGGAAATGACGTGGCCGATTTGCAGATTGACTTCCCGCTCCGATTTTTCACCGAACAGGAAGACGATCACGCGGAACAGCACGCTGAGGATGCCGAGCACGACCAGCCACAGGCCGGCCGCGTAGACGCCCTTGATGATCCAGCGGTGGGTCAGTCCGACCGTGCTGTCGGATTGCTCGCCCAGCCGGTACGACTGCTCGACGAAATCCAGGCTGTGATACGCGACCAGCGCGACGTAGGGCAGCGCCAGCAGGAGGCAGCCGCCGAGCTCGATCCAGGCTCGGCTCCGATATGTCATGTCGCTCGGTGAAGGAATCGACCCGCGGATGCGCATTGATCGTGTAGCAGTACCCCATCCACAGCGAGAAGATGGCGGCGTGGAAATGCCACTCCAGCTCCTGCAGCTTGGTATAGGGCAGCTGCGCGCCGAATTTGCGCGCGACCACGTCGAACGTGGTCACGCACGCCATGATCACCAGCAGCCAGCCCGACGCGAGGGCAATCCATTTCGAGCAGCCGGCGGATGCCCTCCGAAAGCTTAAGCAATGCGTCCATCATGCCCGCCCTGTCGTCGCGCTGTCTTGCTGAGGCATGTCGGCCGCGCGCGCTGGCGTCATCCAAGCAATGACCTGTTCACCGGCACCGCGACCTCAATCGCTCGCTTCGCACCAGGTTGAATGAGGTGCGGGAGCAGCGGCAGAAATATGCCGCTGCTTGACTGTCACGTTTGCCGAGCGAGAGATCTTGAATGGCCCGGCGCAGCAAGGCGCTGCGCCGGCCGTGCGCTCAGTTGCCTGACGTAGCTCGGCTTCATCACCTGCGAGTTCGCCCCAGATCGCGTACTTCTTGCGGAAGTCGAGGTAGTGATCGGCGACCTTCTTGAACAGCGGGTCCTTGGCCGACTCCTCGGCGAGCACTTCGAGCCAGGCCTTCTCGAAGGCGGCGAGCGCCTTGTCGTCCCAGCGCTTGACCTGCACTTTGTGCTTGTCGCGCATCTCGGCCATCACCTCGAACTGCTGCGCCTCGGTCTCGGCATAGGTGACCGCCACCTGGGCCTGGCCCGCGACCTCGATCATCGCCTTGTAGTGCGTCGGGCAGGGCGTCGATACGCCTTCTTGTTCATCAGGAACTCGCTGCACGAGACCTGCTGGTGCCAGCCCGGGAAGTAGTTGAACTTGGCGACCTGATGGAAGCCGAGATTGATGTCCATCTTGGGCATCGAGAACTCGGTGGCGTCGATGACGCCGCGCTCGAGCGCCGGATAGATGTCGGCCGCCGGCGAGCAATTGCGTCGAGACGCCGAGCTTCTGCATCACCTGCGCGCCGAGCCCGAAGAAGCGCATCTTCAGACCCTTCAGCTCGTCGACCGACTTGATCTCCTTGCGGAACCAGCCGGAGGTCTCCGGGCCGATGCAGAAGCAGTCGACCGCCACCAGGCCGTGCTTGGCGTAGATCTCGTCGCGCAGCTTGTTGCCGCCGCCGAACCATTTCCACGCCAGGAACTCGCCGAAGCCCGGGCCAAACGGCACCGTCGTGAAGAAGGCCAGCGCCGGATACTTGCCGGTGTGATAGCCGGGCGTCGTCCAGCACGCCTCGATCGACCCTTTGGAGACCGCGTCGAAGCATTCGAGCGGCGGAATGAGCGCCCCGGGCTCGAAGAACTTCACCTCGAACTTTCCGCCGGACATACGCTCGATGTCCTTGGAGAAGCGCACCCCGGAGGGACCAAGGTGCGGGAGCGTGCTGGCGAACGCGCTCTGCATCTTCCAGCGCACGCGCTCCTGGGCGTCCGCCCCGGTAGAGGCGAGCGTGAAGGTCAACGCAGAGAGACCCAAGACCCCGAGCTTCAGCAAACCTTTCGACATGTGCAGTCCTCCCTAGTGGCCGCCAATGCGCACGGGCACGCAGCGCGAGGCCTGCGGCTCCGCAAGCTTGTCGACCGGCGCTTTCAGCGGCACATTTTATGGGGTCGCATGTGCTTCTTCTAGTCCTACTGCGTCACAATATTCTCCGGTTGCGGTTGGCATGGCGTGCCCCACAGCATGGACATCGTGGCAAGCTCTTGGCGATCGCATCGATCAAGCGTATCGCATCGTTGCGATTGAGTTTGGGATGTGCCGCTCAGGCCGCAATGGCGGATCCTCTGGGTCTGTAACCGTTGGGTAGAGCAAGTTGCGCGAATCGCGCGGTGGAACGAGGTCCTGAGGGGGGAATCGTCTCCCTTTCGGAGACCAGGAAGCCATAGGCCGCAATGCACAGTGTGGCGTGGTGATGGAAGCCACGCCATCCACGCCCTTCAAAATGCCCGAGCCCGACCTCCTGCTTGAGCTCCTGATAATCGCGCTCGATGCGCCAGCGCAGTTTGGCGCGCTCGACGAGATCGCGGAAGCGGGTCTTTTTTGGCAAGGTGGAGAGCCAGTATTTGGTTGGCTCCTTCTCACCCTCGGGCCACTCGATCAGCAGCCATTCTTTGCTCGACTTCTCGCCATCCCGCGACGCAACGCAAATTCGCAACCGGGCAAAGCGTGACGATAGCCATTCGTTCGTGCCTTCGCGCCACGTGATCGTGCGCCACGCTTTCCTGCTCAGCCCAACGGCAACCTCCTTGACCGAGAGCGCATCTGGTTCGCGGCGGCGGCCCTTGCGCGGTGCGGGGCCAGGCCGCGGGCCTGGTGCCGAGACCAGCGTCGGCGACTGAATGCCGGCCACATAGGCCAATTTAAGCTCGGTGATGCCCGTGCGCAGCTTCGCATCGTGGCCGTAGCGAGTGTCCATAAGCACGGTCCCGCGCGGAAGCCCGGCCTCACACGCCCAGCCGATCTGCTCCAGCGCGATCTCCGGCTTGGTCTTAAAGCTAATCTGCTGCGGTATCTCCGCTTTGCGCCGCCGCTCACCATCCTGCGCCCAGTCCTTCGGCAAATACAGCCGATAGGCCACCGGCAGGCTCGCGTGCCGGTTGACAATAGACAGCGATACCGCCACCTGGCAGTTCGCCTGCTTGCCAAGCTGGCCGCAATATTGACGTGCTACCCCAACTGAATGCCGTCCCTGCTTGGGGAAGCTCGTGTCGTCGATGATCCAGGCCTCGATCGGCGCGGCACGCTCGATCCGAGGCATCACCAGCTCACGAACCTTCGCCAAGACCTTCTCGTCCGACCACGGCCCTTGGCCGACAAAATGCAGCAACGACTGATGCTGTGCCGCCGTCCGCTCAGGCGCCGTGAGCGCCGCCATCGGCTCCACGCTCTTGCGGGCACCCGGCATCACCAAGCCCACGCAATAGTCGCGTAACGGCCCGGCCCGATCCCGGTGCCCGATCACGCTCACAAGACCCTCGATATAACTCGCAAAACGTCGTTCAATATCGGCCGCCCGGTGAACACCCATCCCAACCTCCCCTGCCGCGTGGGAAGCGCCTCCAATAATTGATTCTTCACACCAGCGGGTGCGGCGTTCTGACTCAGTAGGAATAGGTGCCGCTCTGCGGCCGGCACGACGGACTCTCCGTTCCCCAATGCGTCAAAACGTGACACGGGGTCTCGGCACTGTCAAAGGATTTGGCGATTGCGAGCGGACCGGGGATCAGAGCATCAGGAAGGCAAGCGCAAGCAACGCGGTGAGGATGCCGATGCGCACGAGGCCGCGCAGGCCCGGCGGCGGGCCATAGGCGCCTTGCGCCCGACGCTCGCGAATGATGTCGGCCTCGAACTCGGCGGACGAGGAAAATGTGCATGCCAGCGCCGTGCCGGCCCGGTCGGCGGCGAACTTGAGGGCCGCGATATCGGCCTCGACGGACGGGGGAGTGCGCGTCATTGGCGACAAGGCTAGACTGTCAGAGTAAAGGAACGCTTGATGTCACCGATGCGTCACAGGGCATTGTTAAGGGAAGCTTTGCGCAAGCTTAGTCTTTCCCCGGACGGATGCGCCATGATCCCAAAAAATCCTCACCCGCATGCAGGCCTACGAGAAGGCGCACGATCTCGGATCGGCTACGCCGCGCTAGGCCTATTTCCCAGTTGACGGACGCGCCATGACCCAAAGACCGCTGACCCGCGCCCAAGCCTTCGAGGAATCGGAAAACGTCGGGCGCAATCCGAGCCAGAATCCGACGCTAGGCGACGTCATCGCCACCCGCTTCGACCGCCGCGATGTCCTGCGAGGCGCGCTCGGCGTCGCAGCGATTGCGGCGACCGTCAGTCCCCTCGCGATTGCGTCTGCCGACCGGGCGCGGGCGCAGAATGGATCACGTTTCGTCTTCAAGGAGGTTGCCGCCGGTGTCGACGAGAAGCACTACGTGGCCGAGGGTTACGATGCCGATGTCCTGATGCGCTGGGGCGATCCGGTGCTGCCGGGTGCGCCGGCGTTCGATCCACGCGCGCAGAGCGCGGCGGCGCAAAAGCTGCAGTTCGGCTACAACAGCGACTATCTCGGCTACATCCCGATGCCGGGCGCAGCCAACCCCTCGCACCACGGCCTGCTGGTCGTGAACCACGAATACAGCAACGAGGAGCTGATGTTCCCGGGCCTCGGGCGGCAGGACCTCAGGAACGTCGCATTCGCCAAGATGACGCAGGATCTCGTCGCGATCGAGATGGCGGCGCACGGTGGCGCCGTGATCGAGTTCCGCCGCGAGAACGGCAAGTGGCAGGTGGTGCCAGGCTCAAAATTTGCCCGGCGCATCGATGCCGATACGCCGATGCAGATCACCGGACCAGCTGCCGGGCATGACCGCGTGAAAACGACCGCCGACCCGAGCGGCCGGCGCGTCCTCGGGATGATCAATAACTGCGCGGGTGGCGTAACGCCTTGGGGGACATGGCTGACCTGCGAGGAGAATTTTCACGGCTATTTCTGGGGCAGGATGGCCGACGATCATCCGGAGGCAAGGAACTACAAGCGCTACGGCGTACCGGGCAATTGGTACGCCTGGGGCAAATGGCACGACCGTTTCGATGTGACTAAAGAGCCAAACGAAGCGAACCGGTTCGGCTGGATTGTCGAGATCGACCCGTTTGATCCGGCGTCGACGCCGAAGAAGCGGACCGCGCTCGGACGCATGAAGCACGAGGGCGCCGCGGGCCTCATCAACAAGGACGGTCGTTACGTCGTCTATACCGGCGACGACGAGCGGTTTGACTACGTCTACAAATTCGTCACTGCGGGTCGGGTCGATACTCAAAACCGCGGCGCGAACATGAACCTGCTTGACGAGGGCACGCTGTTCGTTGCCCGCTATAACGCCGATGGGACCGGCGATTGGCTCCCGCTGATCCATGGCCGGGGCCCGCTCACCGAGCTGAATGGATTCCGCAGCCAGGCCGACGTTTTGATCGAGACCCGGCGGTCGGCCGATCTGCTCGGCGCCACCAAGATGGACCGGCCGGAGGATGTCGAAGCCAATCCGAGTACCAACAAAGTCTACGTCATCCTGACCAACAACAATCGCCGCAAGGCGGATCAGGTGGACGCCGCCAATCCGCGCGCCGACAACAGGTTCGGTCACATCATCGAGATGACGGTGCCGGACGGCGATCATGCCGCGACCCGGTTCTCCTGGGAGATACTGGTGAAGTGCGGCGATCCCGCGATCGCGGCGGTCGGCGCAACCTTCTCGTCGGCAACAACCCGGCACGGCTGGTTCGGTATGCCCGACAATCTCGCCATCGACGGCCAGGGCCGTTTGTGGATCGCGACCGACGGCAATTCGGGCTCGAAGACCGGGCGCTCGGACGGCGTGTGGGCGCTCGAAACCGCCGGCGAAGGTCGCGCGACCGGCAAGCTGTTCTTTCGCTGTCCGGCGGGAGCCGAACTGTGCGGACCGTACTTCACACCCGATGACGAGACGCTGTTCGTCGCCGTCCAGCATCCCGGCGAGGCCGACGACGACAACCCCAACGCCGCCCCAGCCACGTTCGAAAATCCGGCAACGCGCTGGCCCGATTTCAAGCCCGACATGCCGCCGCGACCGTCAGTCGTCGCGATCACCAAAAAGGGCGGCGGCAAGATCGCGACGTAGAGCGGAGTTTGTCGCTGGCGTTTGAGTAGTGCCGACACTTCAGGGGCGGCCCTCATAGCCGCCCCTCTCCGTGCGCGCCCTAAGCGCGTCAGCGCTTCGAGAACTGGAATGAGCGGCGCGCTTTGGCCTTGCCGTATTTCTTGCGCTCGACGATGCGCGGGTCGCGCGTGACGAACCCGCCCTTCTTGAGCACCCCGCGCAGGTCGGGCTCGAAGTTGATCAGCGCTTTGGACAGCCCATGGCGGACCGCGCCGGCCTGCCCGGACAGGCCACCCCCGGACACCGTGCAATTCACGTCGTACTGACCGTTCCGATTGGCGGCGACCAGCGGCTGCTGAATGAGCATGCGCAACACCGGACGCGCGAAATAGACTTCGAGCGTCTTGTCGTTGACCACGATCCGGCCGCTGCCGGGCTTGATCCAGACGCGCGCGACCGCATCCTTGCGCTTGCCGGTCGCATAGCCGCGGCCCTGCTTGTCGAGCTTCTGGACGTATCGCGGCGTTTCGGGAGCGGGAGCAGCCGGCTTGAGCGCGGCCAAGCCCTCCAGCGACTGAACGGTCTCGGCCACGGTCATGCCCTCCTGGCGTTCTTGCGGTTCATGGCGGCGATGTCGAGGGTCTCGGGCTGCTGCGCCTCGTGCGGATGGCTCGGCCCCGCATAGACCCGCAGATTGCCGAACTGCCGGCGGCCCAGCGGGCCGCGCGGCAACATGCGCTCGACCGCCTTCTCGACCACCCGCTGCGGGAACTTGCTGTTGAGGATGAAGCCGGCGGTGCGCTCCTTGATGCCGCCGATATAACCGGTGTGATGGTGGTAGATTTTCTGCTGCAGCTTGCGTCCGGTCAAAACCACCTTGTCGGCATTGACCACGATGACGTGGTCGCCGTCGTCGACATGGGGCGTATAGGTCGGCTTGTGCTTGCCGCGCAGCCGCAACGCCACGATCGAGGCGAGGCGGCCGACCACCAGCCCGTTGGCGTCGATCAGCACCCACTTCTTCTCGACCTCGGCAGGTTTCGCCGAAAAGGTTGTCATGCGCGCGACCTCAAGAATGCGAGAAGCCCGACGGCCAAGGCCGCGGACGCGGGCTTGTAGCGGAGCGCGCATCCGGCAGTCAACATCAATGATCGGCAAAATCAAATTTTATCAGTGACATAATGTTATGGTTCTATATTACCTCCGCGGCGGGATGGAGTACGTTGAGGTCGCGTGCGCGATCGGTTCGGGCTGGCCGTCGGAACGCATGACCACCTCTCCTACCGCCAGGCGCTTGCCGAGTTTCAACAGCCGACCCTCGGCGATCAGGTCGACCGGTTCGGGTCGTCGCAGGAAGTTGATGTTGAGCTGGGTCGTGACCGCCAGCGGCACCCATCCGATGGCGGACAGCAACGCCACGTACATGGTGAAATCGGTGAGGGCCATCATGGTCGGGCCGGAGATGGTGCCGCCCGGCCGCAACATTCCGGCGGTAAAGGCCTGCCGAACGCGGGCGCTGCCGTGGCTCACCTCCTCGATCGTGACCCCGCTCGCCGGGCTGAGGAACTCGGCGAAATGGCCGGAGAGCAATCGGGTCAACTCGTCCCGGCTCAACGTCGGCTCTGGCATGGCTTCCCTTGCGCCGCGGGCACTCGCACGGCATCTAAGATCCGATACAATGCAAAGCATCAACCGCATAGGGCGTGGCGCATCATGAGTGCCCCCGTTGCCGCTGCCCGGTCCGCGCCGGTTGCGCAGCCACCGTTGCTGCGCGAGCAGGCCGACCGGATCGCGATCCTGATCCTCAACCGTCCGGAAGCACGCAACGCGCTGTCGGAAGCCATGCTCGCCGCGCTCGGCGAGGCGTTCGCGAAGATTGCAACCGACCGGGGGGTGCGCGGCGTCGTGCTGGCGGCGAATGGACCGGCGTTCTCGGCCGGCCACGACCTCAAGGAACTGAGCGCCCGCCGCAGTGACCCCGATCGCGGCCGCGCCTACTTCAAGCAGGTCATGGATGCCTGCAGCGCCGTCATGCAGATGGTCGTGCTTCTGCCGCAGCCCGTCATCGCCGCGGTCGAAGGCATCGCGAGCGCGGCCGGCTGCCAACTGGTCGCAAGCTGCGACCTGGCAGTGGCGTCGAGTGCGGCACGCTTCACCACGCCGGGCGTGAACATCGGACTGTTCTGCTCGACCCCGATGGTCGCGCTCTCGCGCAACGTATCGCGCAAACACGCGATGAAGATGCTGCTCACCGGCGAGGCGGTCTCCGCCGAAGAGGCGGCCGAGATCGGTCTGGTGAACGCGGTTGTCGCGCCCGGCGGAGCACGCGCCGAGGCGCTTGCACTCGCGCGCAGGATCGCCGCCAACTCGACCGCGGTGGTGAAGCTCGGCAAGGAGGCGTTCTATCGCCAGCTCGACATGAGCCTTGCAGACGCCTATGCATACGCGGCCGGCGTCATGGTCGAGAACATGCTGGCGCGCGATGCCGAGGAAGGCATCGGCGCCTTCATCGAGAAGCGCGAGCCGCGCTGGCAAGATCGGTGATCCGGGATTTCCGGCCGGACGACGCGCCCGCTGTCAACGCGATCGCGCTCGCCGGCTTCCGGCAGTACCAGGGTCGGTACAACGATTGGGCCGCATTCTTGCGCGACGTCGGCGCGATGTCGGCGTTGGCGCACACAAGTGAAATCATCGTCGCCTTGGCCGAGGGGCGCATCGCCGGTGCGGTCGGCTATGTCGGGCCCGACCGCCCAAAGCCGGCGCCGTTCGATCCGAGCTGGGCCATCATCCGGATGCTGGTCGTGGACCCTGCCACGCGTGGCCGAGGACTGGGGCGCGCGCTTACGCTCGAATGCATTCGTCGGGCCGAGCGCGACCGCTCCGCCGTCATTGCCCTGCACACGAGCCCGTTCATGACCGTCGCCCTCGAAATGTATCTGCGGCTGGGTTTCGAGCCGCACAAGGAAGGGCCTCCGGTCCGCGGCGCACCAACGAAGGTCTATGTCAAGCGGCTTGCGGTTCGCGGCCCCTGAAGTTCTCGCCAAGCGTTGCCTTCCGCCGGCCGGATCCCGCGACTATGTTGGTGGCACGATGGCGATGAACCACGACAGCTACACCGACACCTACATTCGCGGCATCCTCAATACGGTGAAATCGATCGCCATGGTCGGCATTTCGCCGAAGGACAACCGTCCGAGCTACTTCGCGTTCAAGTATCTGCTCGAGCGCGGCTACACCATGATCCCGGTCAATCCCGGCCAGGCCGGCAAAGAGATCCTCGGCCGCACGGTCTATGCCCGCCTGTCGGACATCCCGGAGCCGGTCGACATGGTCGATGTCTTCCGCGCCTCGCAATATGCCGAGGCGATCGTCGAGGAGGCGCTCACCCTGAAGCCGCGCCCGCAGGTGATCTGGATGCAGCTCGGCGTGCGCAACGACGCCGCCGCCGCCAAGGCGGAGGCCGGCGGCATGAAGGTGGTCATGAACCGCTGCCCGAAGATCGAGTACGGACGGCTTTCCTCCGAGATCGGCTGGATCGGCGTCAACTCCGCGTACCATCACCTCCAAGCGCGCGCGGCTCTTCGGCAAGGGCGTGCAGCGCATGTCCCTCAATCGCACCACGATGGTCGGCGCCTCGGCCGAGGCCGCCGAGCGCGCGCGCAAGGACGGTTCCGGCGGCTCGACTTGAACCACCCCGCGCCGTTCATTAAGACGGCACCCCGAGCCAGGACCGGACGCAAGCGCCGGCTCAGCCAGGAGGACCGGCCTCATGAACGATCGCGTGCCCGGCTTTTCGACCCTTGCCATCCATGCCGGCGCCCAGCCCGACCCGACCACGGGCGCGCGCGCGACGCCGATCTACCAGACCACGTCGTTCGTGTTCGACGACGTCGACCACGCCGCCTCGCTGTTCGGGCTGCAGACGTTCGGCAACATCTACACGCGCATCGGCAACCCGACCAACGCCGTGCTGGAAGAGCGCGTCGCCGCACTCGAGGGCGGCACCGCCGGCCTGGCGGTCGCCTCCGGCCATGCCGCCCAGGTCGTGGTGATGCACGCCCTGATGCAGCCGGGCGACGAGTTCGTCGCTTCGAGGAAGCTCTACGGCGGATCGATCAACCAGTTCAACCACGCTTTCAAGAATTTCGGCTGGAACGTGGTGTGGGCCGATCCCGACGACATCTCGACCTTCGAGCGCGCGGTCAGCCCGAAGACCAAAGCGATCTTCACCGAGTCGATCGCCAATCCGGGCGGCGTCATCACCGACCTCGAGGCGGTCTCGGCCATTGCCAAGCGCGCGCGGCGTGCCGCTCGATCGTCGATAACACCCTGGCGACACCGTATCTGTGCAAGCCGATCGATCACGGCGCCGACATCGTGGTGCATTCGCTGACCAAGTTCCTCGGCGGGCACGGCAACTCGATCGGCGGGCTGATCGTCGACGGCGGCACCTTCAACTGGTCGCGCGAGCGGCGCTATCCGATGCTTTCGGAGCCGCGCCCCGAATACAACGGGATCGTGCTGCACGAGACCTTCGGCAACTTCGCTTTTGCGATCGCGTGCCGGGTGTTGGGCCTGCGCGACATCGGTCCGGCGCTCTCGCCGTTCAACGCGTTCCTCATCCTGACCGGGATCGAGACCTTGCCGCTGCGCATGCAGCGCCATTGCGACAACACCCAAGCCGTGACCGAGTGGCTTGCCGCACACAGGAAGGTGGCTTGGGTGAGCTATCCGGGCCTGCCGGGCGACCGCTACCATAACCTGGCAAAGAAATATTGCCCGAACGGCTCGGGCTCGGTGTTCACCTTCGGCCTCAAGGGCGGCTACGACGCCGGCGTGCGCCTGGTCTCCAACGTCAAGCTGTTCTCGCACCTAGCCAATATCGGCGACACTCGTTCGCTGATCATCCACCCGGCCTCGACGACGCACAAGCAGCTTACCGACGAGCAGAAGGTGCCTCGGGCGCCGGGCCGGACGTGGTGCGGCTCTCGATCGGGCTGGAGGATACGGCCGACATCATCGGCGACCTGGAACAGGGTCTGGAGGCAGCCTAGAGACCTGCCTCGCCGCGCGCGAGTTTGGCGAAGCGACCGGCAAAGAAACGCCCCTATCCACCCTCGCCCACCGTGCGGCGCAGGAACGCGTAGGCTAGCGCCTGGTTGAACGCGAGCTGCGCATTGTCGGTTGCACCCGCGTGTCCACCTCCGGTCGGCTCGTAGAAATAGGCTGCGTGGCCTAGCGCCAAGAGCCTCGCCGCCATCTTGCGGGCGTGGCCGGGATGGACGCGGTCGTCGCGGCCCGACGTGGTGAGCAAGATCGGCGGGTAGCGCTTGTCGGCGCGCACCGCGTGGTAGGCGGAGATCTCGCGCAGGAAGGCCCAGTCCGCCGGATCGTCGGGGTCGCCGTATTCTGCAATCCAGCTCGGCCCGGCAGTCAGCTTGGTGTAGCGGCGCATGTCGAGCAGCGGCACGGCACAATTGATCGCGCCGAACAGGTCACCGTAGCGGGTCAGCATGTTGCCGACCAAAAGACCGCCGTTGCTGCCGCCCCAGGCCGCAAGGCGCTCCGGCCGCGTGACGCCGCGCGCGATCAAATCGCTTGCAACCGCGGCGAAATCGTCATGCGCCGCCTTCTTGCCGGCGCGGATACCGGCCCGGTGCCAATCTGGCCCGAACTCGCCGCCGCCACGGATGTTGGCGATGACATAGGTTCCGCCGCGCTCCAGCCAAAGCTTCCCGAGGCTCGGCGAATGATGGGGCAGCGACGGGATCTCGAAGCCACCGTAGCCGGTGAGTAGGACCGGGCGCGAGCCATCGAGCGGCCGGTCGGCGCGGCCGACCTGGAAATACGGAATCATCGGTGCCGTCATTCGATCGCGCCTCGTGCTGGGTGATCGACAGCCCCGCAGCGTCGAACCGCGCGGGCGCCTGCTTCAGACGTTCCGGCGCTTCGCCGAAGCGCACCAGCGACAGCGTGGGCGGCATCACGGTGTTATGCGCCAGGACCAGGAAATCCGTCGCCCTCCTGTTCTTGCGCGACGAACCAGCTGCTGTCGTCGGAATCGAGCGCGTGGACGTCGAGCGTCGCCTCGCTCGGGAAATCGGAAACCGGCGCGCTCTGCCAAGTGCCGTCGCGATGGTGCGCCAGCACCACGCGTGACCGCACGTTGTCGAGGAGTTGGAGCGCGACCGCGTCGCCGGCGGTATCGAAGGCTTGCAGAAAACATCGGGCCTTGGGCTCGAACAGGACGGTGAAATCACGCTCGCCGGCCAGGAATGCCTCGAACCCGATCACCAGCAGCGCGCCCGCCTGATAGGTTTTGCGCCGCAACTGTCCATGCGGAGCGCAGGTTAAGGATCAACCAGTCGCGATGCACGGACACGATGGCGTCGAGCGGGATCTGCACACGCCGCAGCCCACCCGGTCCATCCTCGACGAATAGCTCGTGCCGTACGAAATCGAGCTTGCGCATATAGAACGTGCGCGGCTTGGGCGACTGATGGTTGCGCCAGCCCCACACAGTCATGTGCTCGCGCGCGCCTTCGAACACGACCGGCGCCTCGGTGAACGGCGTGCCCCGCCGCCACAGCCGCACGGTGCGGGCATAGCCCGATGCGGTCTCGTAACTCGTGCCGCCGAGCGCGCTCGCGACCAGCAGCCGGTCCTGATCGAGCCAGGCCGCGCTGCCCTTCGCCTCCGGCAGCGTGAAGCCTCCCGGGACGAAGCTTTTCTCGACGAGGTCGAACTCGCGGATGACGTTCGCGTCGGCGCCGCCGCGCGAAAGCTGCACCAGGCCGCGCCGGTAGTCGGGCGGCTGCGCCACGCAACCGCGCCACACCCAGTCTTCGCCCTCTTGGCGCGCGAGGGCGTCGAGGTCGAGCACGGTTATCCATCGCGGCACGGCATTGCGATAGTCCGCAAGCGTCGTCCGCCGCCAAAGGCCCTTCGGATGCGCTGCGTCCTGCCAGAAATTGTATACGGCGTCACCTCGCCGGTTGATCCACGGAATGCGGTCGTCGGCGTTCAGGATATCGAGCAGCGCCCGCCGGTCCTGCTCGAACCGCTCGTCGCCGAGCACGCGCTCCGTCTCGGCGTTTTGCGCCTCGACCCAGGCGCGCGCCTCGGTGCTGTCGAGATCCTCCAGCCACCGATAAGGATCGTCGTCGTCGGGGCCGGCCTCTGTCTGCGTCACCTGACCGCCTCACCGTACCGGTTGCTCGAGGGCGACGTCGGGCGCCGAATGCCGAGGTGCCGCCGCCGCGACCAGTCGCGCGGCATGCAGAACCGCCGCCGTCAGCACGACCACCGCCATGCCCTGGTGCAGCAGGGCGAGGCCGAGCGGCGCCTGATAGATGAGCGTCGCGATCCCGACCAAGGCCTGAACCGTGACGGCGGCTGCGAGCAGCAGCGAGCCCATCAGCGCAGGTCCCCGGCGCAGCGTGCGCGCCACGTCGATGGTATGGAGAACGGCCGCGGTCCACAGTCCGTAGGCCAGCATGCGGTGATTGAACTGCACGGTCAGACCGTTCTCGAACAAATTGCGCCACGCCGGCGTCAGGAACAGCAGCCGGTCGGATGCGGGAACGAACGCGCCGTCGATCAGCGGCCAGGTGTTGTAGGCAAGGCCGGCGTCGAGCCCTGCGACCAGTGCGCCGAGATAGATCTGCACGAGCACGACGGCGAGCAGCGCCCACGCGCTCGTCCGGATGCGCACCGCCGTCGCCTCCGGCACCTGCGGCGCGAGCCGCTGTGCGGTCCACAACAATGCGGCGTAGATCACGCAGGCGAGCGTCAGGTGGAACGCGAGGCGGTATTGCGACACGCTGATGCGCTCGGCCAAACCCGAGCTCACCATCCACCAGCCGACTGCGCCTTGCAACGCACCGAGAGCGAAGATCGCCCACAGGCGCGCGCGCAGCCGTGGCTCGATCCAGCCGCGCCACAGGAACCACAGGAACGGCAGCAGGAACGCGGCGCCGACCGCGCGGCCCAGCATCCGGTGCGACCATTCCCACCAGTAGATGGTCTTGAATTGCTCCAGGCTCATGCCGCGGTTGATCGCCTGGTACTGCGGGATCGCTTGGTATTTTTCGAACTCGATCTGCCAGGCGTCGCGTGTGAGCGGAGGCAGCGTCCCGGTGACCGGCTTCCATTCGACGATCGAGAGGCCGGACTCGGTGAGCCGCGTCGCCCCGCCGACCACGACGGTGGCGAATACCAGTGCGGCGACGGCCAGCAGCCACCAGCGGACGGCACGCGATTGAGTCTCTGTTGCGGGCACGCTGATCAAACTCTCTGGGGTTGCGAAGCCGGCGCGGACCATATAGTCGGGCGCCAGGCGCCGCAACGAGAAGGCAGCCCTGCACTCGCGCGCTCATGTCCATTCGTACCCGCAAGCTGATCGGAACCGTCGCGCTGCTTGCCCTGGTGACGGTGTGGGCGCTGCTGGCGATGGCGCTCGCGCAGTTGATCCTGCCCACTGCCGGCGGCGCGGTTGCGCTGCTCTACTATGCGATCGCGGGACTGGGTTGGGTGTTGCCGGCGATGCCCCTCATTGCCTGGATGCAGCGCCCGGACCGGTAAGCATGTAGGGAGCGCAGCGGTCGCGGCGACGGCGCGAGTGCACGCGATGCACGGATGACACCTCCGCATGGCGCGCCGTATCCGCGTTTTAGCGGCGCGCGACGGCGCTGTAGATGCGCCTGGCAGCAATGCGTTGGAGAGCGCACGGGCGTCGTCCCGGCGGTGGGATCCTGGTGCAGCCGCCGGTGGGCTGCCGTAATGCGGGCCCGCGTCAGGCCGCGATCGCGCTAGGCGGTGAGGTCGCGGCAACGTTTGCGCTCGGCATTGCCTCGTCAACCGGATGCACACCGGCAAACCCGGCCGCCATGAGCTCGTTGCGCGCCATTTGCACCACTTCGTGCGCCGCCCCCGCCGTCACCAGCACCGCCTGCGACGCGAGCCGCGCAAAACGATCCGCCGGAGCTTCCCGCATGGCGCCGGTATCGAGCACCACGTGCTCGTAGCTGCGCCCGAGTGCGTCGATCGCGATCGCAAGCCGCTCCGAGGCCAGTATCGCCCCACAGTCGGCGCCGACCCGCCCCGCGCCGATCACATGGGCGCGCGACGAGCGGTCGCGCGCGATGATTTGTCCGAACGAGGCGGTGCCACGAACCAGATCGGCCATCCCGGCGGCGGTACCGTCGCCGGCGACAGTCGCAAGTCGGGGCGAAGCAAAGGCGAGGTCGACCATGACCACGCGACCGTGCTCGGCAAGCCTGCGGGCGAGCGCGACGGCCGTCCCCGCGCTGTCGGCGTCTTCGACCAGACCGGCAATCAGAATTCGGCGCGCGCCGCCGCCTGCGGCACGCAGCCTCCTCGCCAGATCGTCGATGGTGGCGGTGCCGACAGTTGCGCCCTTCTGCCGCTGCTGCGCGATGGCGCTGGCTGCGGCCGGATCGGCCGGGATCCAATCCGGCTCGCTGCGTAGAGCCTCCGGCACCGGCACGGCGGGATGCGCAGGCATGCCAGGCCGATATCCGTTGCCGGCCAGCAATTCGCCGGTCGTGATGAAGCCCACGCCAAGGAGCAGCGCCGCCAGCGTGGCAATCAGCACGATCGGCATTTTCTTGGGAAAGTGCGGCGTGTTGGAGACGACGGCGCGGGAGAT
Organism: uncultured Alphaproteobacteria bacterium; assembly: GCA_963788095.1. Classification (GTDB taxonomy): domain Bacteria; phylum Pseudomonadota; class Alphaproteobacteria; order Rhizobiales; family Xanthobacteraceae; genus CAVTXS01. Next base: position 101,091 of record CAWBFP010000021.1, read on the forward strand.
GATGCGCGCGTCGGCCGGCGTCGCCCCGAGATTACCGCGCGCGCTCGCCTCGCGATGCTTCGCCAGGTAGGACTCCAGCAGGTCGCGTTGCGCCTTGGACTCCCGCTCGAGCGCACGCAGCTGCACGTCCTGCTCTCCGGTCTTTGCCGCTTCGGCCTTGGCCTCGGCGTCGGCGACCTTCCTCCGCAAGCCCTCGATCTCGCCGGCCAGCCAGCGCGCGGCTGCGCGCGTTTGATCCTGTTTCACGGCCTGCTGCAGCGCGAGGTATCTTTCGGCCACCGCATTGGCTCCGCGCGCCGCGAGCTCCGGATCGGCCGACTGGTACTCGATCGCGATCAGCCGCGGCTTGTCGACCGGATAGGCGTTCACGCGTTCGTAGTACGATTCAAGCACCCGTTCCTCCGGCGTCATCCGCAACGGATCCTTGGCGAGGCCTACCATCATCAGCACCTGCCGGAGCGGATTGAACCCGCGCAGCACCGGGTCGAACTCGGGTTTCTCGTTGAGCTTGAGCTGCCTGATCACCTGCCGCGCGAGATCGCGCGAGAGCACGAGCTGAACCTGGCTCTGCACCGCCCCCGCCTCGACGACCGCGCGCTCGCGCTCAGCGGTCTTTTCCGCCTCCGGCCGCACGAACACGTTCTCGCGGGTATCGATCAGAACGCGCGCTTCGGACTTGAAGCGCGGCGTGATCAGGTTGACGCCGATGACCGTCGCCGCCGCGACCACCAGGCCGGGGATCAGCACCCACCATTTCGTGCGCCATAGCGTGCGGCCAAGCGTGCCGAGGTCGAGCTTGCCGTCGCTCGCCGGATCCGGGTCCGGCAGTTCGCGCAACCGAACACCACTACTCATCGCGCACTCCACACCGGCGACGCGCTTCGCGGGCTCAGATCGGATTAGAGATCATTAAGGTTGCCGCGCCGTTAAGAAGCCACCGGGCAAGCGATCTACGGCGCGGTCTACGTGGTCTGCGTCCGCGCAGCCGGCGAGAGCGTGCCGATCGACAGCCGCCAGTGGCGTCACGGATTCCTGCTGCTCGGCGCGCTGCCGGGGCTGATGGCAGCGTCGGCGCAGCATCGACGCAGCGCGGCGCCGCGTAAGCCGGCGCCCGCGGACTACTGCCCACTTGCGCCGGCCATCCCGCCGCCTTAGACCAGCGACGTCGGAGCGTGGCGCAGCCCGGTTAGCGCACTAGTCTGGGGGACTAGGGGTCGCGAGTTCAAATCTCGCCGCTCCGACCAATGGAACAGTATGTTGCTGATGTTGAAAGCGCGTAAGGCCCGCGCGGGAAGCGAAGAAATGCCTGGAGCGTCAAAAGGCACTGACTGACAGGCCGCTCTTGCAGGCAGAGAAAAGCCCGCCGAGGCGCCCAGCGGGCTTTCTGTTCCGGCCTTTGGCTATCCCGTCGGGCCCACGAGCGTTGGCAAGGGCGGCCAGATGCGGCATTGTGCTATGGATTCGTCGCGCAAAAAAGTAGCCCAATTGTTCGGATAACCGATTCCCAACGGCATGTTGCATCGAGGCAACGGCGGCCCTCAAGCCAGGTGTCGGAGCAGCCTCACTTGTTTCCAAAGCCGACCACCCGGCACCGGTCGTGTCGGCTTGGCCGCAGGCCGGCGGTAGCCCAGCTTGCGGCGTGAAGACCGAACGGCGTTCGACCGCGCGCCTGACCGGGCTCATTCTTCTCGACACTCAGGAAGGCGCTGGGCCGGTCGGCAAGAGTTCTGGCGGGAGGCGCCCAGGCATGTTGCTGCAACGCCCGAACAAGCAGGCGCCTTTCTCGGCGCCATGCTCGCCATCGCATCGCAGGCGGCGCACCGACAGAGGCGGACCGCGCCAGCATCGCGGCGGCAGGGCGCATCGAGGCTGTACGCGCCGAGATCAATCTCCTCGGTCCCGCCAGCACGACCAGCGCTGCGTATCCCTTGAAGAAATTCTCGCAAAATGCTGCTGCATGGACACATGGATTTGCATGGCTCCGGTCACGGGCGCACACTTGATCCATGCCGCCCAGGTCCAACGATCCACCATCTCCCGCCGCTGCGCGGCGCGCTCTCAAGGGGGCGACGATCGCAGGCGCTGCCGCGTTGCTGCCGTCGATCCCGGCCCACTGGCAATGCGGGCCGAAGATGACATCCATGGACGAACTGACGGCCGACGAGATATGCGAGTTGCTGAAGCTTGAACCCAACGCCACCTGCGGGTTCGTGCGCGTGACTTTTCTGAGCAAGCAGTCGATCATGCCGGGTGGTCTGGCCGCGCCATTCGCGGACGGAAGGCCTCTCGGTTCTGCGCTCTACTTCATGGTGACGTCTGGCGCGCCGGTGCGGCTTCACCGCATCCGCAACGACCAGCTCTATCACTATTACCTCGGCAGCGCGCTCGAGGTGTTCCTGTTGCACGCCGACGGCACCGCCGAGCGGGTCATCGTCGGACCGGATTTGCGCGGCGGCCAGCGCGTGCAGCTGCCGATCCCTGGCAATACGTTCCACACTGCGCGGCTGGTCGGCGATAGTCGTTGGTTCCTGGGCGCGAGCACCGAGTGGCCGGGCGTTGTGCCGGCGGATGTCGAGATCGGCAACGTCGATGAATTGGCCGGAAAATACCGAGCTGTTGCCGGAGCTCTGCACGCAATCGCCGCCTCAGTGCAGCACGTGCCGCCGAGCGTCGGAACTCCACGCTAGAACCGCTTGGGTTACTGCCTCATCGAGCGGGCCCGAGACGCGCTCGCGGCCGTTCAGGCCTGCCGGTCGCCTAGGCTGCACGCGACCGGACGCGTCTTCAAGTGCCGCTCCGGCCACATGCCGTGTCGCCGCATGCGCCGTCAGGATGACACAATGAAACATCCCGGCGCGGCCGTGAAAGGGGCAACGGCCGCACCGGGAGTTTCCAGCCTTGGCCTTTGCGACACGCCCCTCCAACGGGCTGCCGAAAGGCTTGCCAGACGAACGGCCGGTTCAGTACCTCGCGACCACCGGGCCCGCGGGGGCTCCCCAGTTGAAGCGATAGTTGATGCCGCCGCGGACGAGCACGCCGATGTGGCGATTGTCGAAGCCCACAGGGTCGAGGACTCCCACGCTAACCGTATCGAAGCGATCGAGGTCAAGGTCAAAAAACAGCGTTTCCGCCTTGAACGACCAGCCCGGTGCGAAGCCCCACTCGAAGCCAGCGCCCGCGGTCCAGCCGACGGCAAATTCCGATCTTTCGGCAAACAGGCCGGTGAGGTTGTTCTCCACCCGCACAAAATGGTCACCGAATGCAAGGCCGCCGGTGGCGTAGATCAGCATCGGACCCCAGGCGCCGCCAACCCGGAGACGAGCAGTGCCAAACGTATCAAGTCCAGACCTGCACGTGACGAGGAGAATGCCGAAACAGTTGTCGACGTCGCGGCCGATATCAGCCCAGGCATAGTCACCTTCGAAACCGAAGACCCAGTTGCCAAACTGCCAATTGAAGCCGACCGTGCCGCCAAGCAGGCCGCCGCTCGTTTCGCGGGTCTCGGTGATCCCAGTTGTGACCAGGGTGCGTTCCAACTCGCCGGCAGCAAATCCGCCCTGAACACCGATGTAGAAGCCGCTCCAGTTATAGAATGGAGCCGGGGCTATCACGGGCGCTCTGGCGGGCGCGACGGGCGCTCGACCGAGGTCGGCGGCGAGAGAGGGCGCCGAGACAAGCGCAGTCGCGGCGGTGAGAGCGAGTGTGAGTTTCTTCATCGGAGGCCCCTTTCCGGTGGTTGCGGTCCCACCTGTGGTGACAAGAGGAGTAATTCCGAACGGTCGGGTCCGATATTGTTAAAATGCCACACTTAAAAATTGATTTGCGGTTTCGGCGTAGGCAGATGGCTGCCATTCGCGGGGGCGCGCCGAACACCTTGCTGTGGCTGCGCATCGGGGTGCAGCGGGAGGCACGACCACTAAGCCGGCCATTGCCGCCAACGCCGCGCCGCGACCAAGACTCACTTCTGCGTCATCCGCTTGACTCCATGCCGCACCCGACCTTACAAGCCGCGCCCATGTCGAAGTGCGACCACAGTGCCATCCGTCGCCGCCGCCTCTCGAAGGCGGCCTCGGCGCGTGATTACATGTGATCACCAGCCCGTGCCGCCGGAGACGGCTGCGCGGCACACCCCTCTCGAACAACCCGCGACGCAGGTCTTCGGCGGTCCCAGCCCAAGGGAGCCCGCCATGTACGTCCATCCCGCTTTCCGGATCGATCGAGCCCAAAGCCTGGCGTTCGCTGCCGCGCGCGGCTTCGGACTGGTCGTGGCCTGCGATAGCGGCCAGCCGGCCGCATCGCCCCTGCCCTTCCAGCTCGACTACGCCAACGACGGTACGCCGCGGCTCGGCTTCCACGTGGCGCGCAACAACCCGCTCGCCGGGCTTGCCGCCAAAGGCGGCAACTGGCTGGTCGCGGTGATGGGCGCGGACGCCTATGTGTCGCCGGACTGGTACGCGAGCCATGACCAGGTCCCCACCTGGCTGTACGAGACGGTGCATCTCGGCGGACCGGTGCGGGTCCTGGGCGCGCACGCGCAGCGCGCGCATCTCGACGCGCTCGGCGAGAAATTCGAGAGCTGGCTCGCACCTAAGCCGCAGTGGACGGCCGACAAGGTCGCGCCCGGCCGCCGGCAGGCGCTGATGAAGGGCATCGTCGGGATCGAAATGATGGTCGAGACCGTCGAGGGAAGCTTCAAGCTCAACCAGCATAAATCCGACGTCGATCACGTCGCGGTCGCCCGGGCGCTGGCTCGGCAGGAGGACAGTAACGCGCGCACCATCGCGGCGCGCATGATCGCCCTGCGGTCGCATCTCGACTACGACTTGGATGAAGCTGCCGCTACGACGGCCGTCGGCACTGCTCCCGCGCTCGCGCCGCAAGGAACCTGAGCCATGGCAACGAAGGCAAGAATCGGCGTGCTCGGCGCCTCCGGCTATACCGGCGCGGACGCGGTGCGCCTGTTGGCCCGGCATCCGAACGTCGCGATCGCCGCGCTGACGGCGAACACCCACGCCGGCAAGCCGATGACCGAGGTGTTCCCGCACTTCTTCATGCTCGATCTGCCGCGCCTCACCGAATGGGAGAAGGTCGACTGGCGCGGGCTCGACGCGGTCTACTGCGGCCTGCCGCACGGCACCACTCAGGAGATCATCGCGGCGGTGCTCGCCGCCAATCCCGCCATCAAGATCCTTGACATGTCCGCCGACTTCCGGCTGCGCGACATGGAGGTTTATGCGCAATGGTACGGCCACGCTCACCGCGCGCCGCAGCTTCAAGGCGAGGTAGTCTACGGCCTGACCGAGTTCTATCGCGACGAGATCCGCGGCGCGCGGCTCGTCGCCTGCCCGGGCTGCTATCCGACGGCAGTGCTGCTTGCGCTCGTGCCGATCGCCAAGGCCGGCCTGATCGATGCCGGCGACATCGTCATCGATGCCAAGTCCGGCGTCACCGGCGCCGGCCGCGCGCTCAAGCTCAACACGCTCTTTTCCGAGGCCGGCGAGGGATTGTCGCCCTACTCGGTGACGAAGCATCGCCACGCCCCGGAGATCGAGCAGGAGATCGCCGTAGCGGTCGGCGCGCCCGTGACCGTCAACTTCACGCCGCATCTCATTCCGATGAGCCGCGGCGAAGTGTGCACCTGCTACGTGCGGCTAAGGGGTGCGACGGCGGACGACCTGCGCGCGGCGCTTGCCGACGCCTATCGCGACGAGCCGTTCGTGCACGTTGCGCCCAAGGGCGCGCTGCCGCAGACGCAGAACGTGCGCGGCTCGAACTACGTGCAGATCGGCGTGTTCGCCGACCGCATCGCAGGCCGCGCGATCGTGATCTCCACGCTCGACAACCTGGTGAAGGGCTCGGCCGGGCAGGCGATGCAGAACATGAACCTCATGCTCGGCTACCCGGAGACGCTCGGCCTCGAGCAGATCGCGCTGTTCCCCTGAAGCGCGGGCAACGCGCCCAAGCGGCGCCCCGCCGGCGCCTACGACGCCGGCGCGACTGTTCGTCCTGTTGCATGATCGACTATGGAAATAATACCTTCGGGAAGCACTCATTCCGCCTGCGACGAGAAAGAGCAAAGCGGTCGGCCGGTCGGGGGATTGATGCAGACCGTGACGTTCAAGGATGGAGACACGATCCTCTCCGAAGGAGAGGAGGGCAATACCGCGTTCCTTATCGTTTCAGGGTCGGTCGAGGTCAGTGTTCACCATGGCTCCACTGCGAAGATTCTCGCAACCCTGAACGCGGGCGAAGTCTTCGGCGAGATGAGCCTGATCGAACCGGGACCACGCTCCGCGACAGTCAGGGCCGTCGCCGACACCGAATGTCTCGCGATTTCGTACGACGAGTTCATCGCCTCGGTGCAGGATGACCCCCAGCAAGTGGGCCAGTTCACCAAGACTCTGGTGCGCAGGCTCCGGCTGATGAACGAGCGAGTAGCGAGCCTTGATCCGGATAAGCGCGGCCTGCTTCAGCGCACCCAGCAGAGCCTGCAGGTCATCCTTGCAGGCCTCGACGAGCGCGACACCCTCTCCAGAGAGGACACGGGGGATCTGAGGCGGGACCTGCGTATGTTGCTCCAGCGCGAACGCATGCAGATAGCGATCGCGGAGATCGACAAGGCCGAGCAGATCCTTGGGTATATGCTGCGCCCGAGCATGCAAGATTGCCTGAACCTGTGGTTCGGCAAGTCCGAGCGGACTGACCAGGAGATCTGGAACCAGTTCGGCGCCGACGTGGCCCTGGCGTCGCGGGGGCACTACGACCACTGGGCCCTGGATGTCGAGCATCCGCGCTTGTTGGTAGCGCTGGTAATTCTGCTAGACCAGTTCCCCCGCAACATGTACCGCGACACGCCGCAGATGTATGCCTGCGACGCACGCTGCCGCGCGCTGGTAAAGCGTGGACTCCGCATCGACGTGAGCGAACGCTTGCGCCCGATCGAGCGTGTCTTCCTCTGCTTGGCACTGACCCACTCCGAGGAGCTGGACGATCAGTATCTGTGCATGGAGGAATGGGACCGAGCGATGGCCGAGCTTGCAGCGGACGACCCGCTGAACCTCTTTCATGAAATGTTCCATCGGCACGTCGCGGTGATCAAGCGCTTTGGCCGGTTTCCCCACCGCAACCAACTCCTGCGGCGCACGAACGCGCCAGCGGAGGAGGAGTTCCTTGTGGATAGCGCGTTCCGCTTCGACCTGCCGTTGGTCCGCCAGCCGGATGGCGCCTTCGTGTTCGCCGGCACTGTGAAGAAGCGCACCGTTAGGCTCCTCGACCACGAATATCAGACCCTGCTGCCGGACGCCGAGGAAGCGCCGCAAGGAGGCTTTGAGTTCAAATACGCGGGACCAGAGAACGTTTTCACCAAAGCGCACGAGCAACTCAAAAAGCAGGGGTACATCCGAATCGGCGACAGCATCCCTGACTTCACCGCCAAGACCAGCATGGGCACGATCAGATTCCACGAATTCGTCGGAGATGCCTGGTGCATACTCTTCTCACACCCGGCGGATTTCACGCCGGTGTGCACCACCGAGTTAGGGGCTACAGCCAAGCTCCGGCCTGAGTGGAGCAAACGCGGCGTCAAAGTCATCGGCCTGAGCGTCAACAGCGTCACGGATCATGAGCGCTGGATCGCTGACATCAACGAGACGCAAAGCACGCAAGTCGACTTTCCGATCATCGCAGACGAGGACCGCCAGGTGTCGATGCTCTTCGGCATGCTCGACGCCACCAACTTCCGCCACGGGGCAAATCTTGGCGAGACCCTGACCGTGCGTGACGTGTTCATCATCTCGCCGTTGAAGCGGGTTGAACTGATTTTGTCCTATCCGAGCTACGTCGGCCGCAACTTCAATGAGATCCTGCGCGTCGTGGACGCCTTGCAGCTCTCGGCGAACTACCGCGTGGCTACGCCAGTCAACTGGCGGCCCGGAGATGACACCGTAGTACTGCCGTTCATCTCGGATGAGGAGGCGGAGCGTATGTTCTCGGACGAGGGCGGCTTCCGCAAGGTGCGCTCGTACCTGCGCTACGTGCGTGATCCGTCGCTGCGTCGCCTATGAGCACGAGCAGAAAGTGAGCCCGAGAAGGAGCATATGAGGCGATGCGAGCTCATCCCACTTCTCGGCAGCGCGGCAGCGGCGCTGTTCACGGCTGACCTTCCCTCCACGATCTCGGCTCAGGACAGTACCGACTGGGTCAGGGAGCAAGCGGCGCGTGCCCTCGATCACCATCAGAGCGCGCGGCACGTTCAGATCAGAAGATCGCCAGCACGGGCGCGGCCTGCGCTAGGCCCATGTTGCGCGCGATCGTGTGATCCAGGATGATTGCAACCTCTTCAATTCTCATCAACCCGAAGATCCAGAGGCTTCGATGTCAAACCAACTCTCGCGCCGTGCCTTGTTCCACTCCCTCGCCTGCGGCTGCGCCACGCTGCCGGTCGGATTGATCGCCAGGCCGGCCAACGCAGCCAAGACCGACTTGACGGCCGACCAGGCACTGGCCCGGCTCAAGGAGGGCAACGCCGCGTTCGTCAAGGCGGCGCCTGCGTGCCGACCGGCGGCCCAGCGCGCGTGGCGGAACTCGCCAAGGGGCAGGGGCCATTTGCCGTGGTCGTTGGCTGCTCGGATTCGCGCACGCCGCCCGAGCACCTGTTCGGCCGCGGACTGGGCGAGTTGTTCGTCGTGCGCGTCGCCGGCAACACGGTGGACCCGGGCGCGCTCGGCTCGATCGAGTACGCCGTCGCGGTGCTCGGAGCGCCGCTGATCCTGGTGCTCGGCCATTCGAAGTGCGGCGCGGTCGAAGCCGCTGCCAAGGTCGTCACCGAGAACGCCAGCTTTCCGGGCTCGATCGGCGACCTGGTGTTACCGATCGTGCCGTCGGTGCTGCGTGCACAGAAGAAGGGAGGCGATCTGGTCGAGGCGGCGATCAGCGAAAATGTGGCTCGCGTGGTCGAACAGCTCAAGGGGTCGGAAGCTATCCTGCGCGAACCAGTCCGCGCCGGAAAGGTCAAGGTGGCCGGCGGCGTCTACGACCTGGCGAGCGGCGCCGTGAACTTCATGGCCTGAGCAGACTCCTTTAGATCCGGTCGAGCCCTCGGATCTGCGCCTCCAACCCACGGCGCACGCGATCCCATGTGCGCTCGGTTCATCCGGGCTCCACAACTCTACGCGAACTCCAATATCACGGCGTCGACCGCCAGCGTTTCGCCCGGCTTGGCGTAGACCGCCTTGATGGTGCCGTCGCGCTCGGCGCGCAGGACGTTCTCCATTTTCATCGCTTCGACCACGGCCAGCGTTTCTCCTGTCTTGACCTCCTGGCCGGCCGCGACCGCGATCGAAACAACACGGCCCGGCATCGGGCAGAGCACGCGCTTGCCGCTGTCCGATAACGCCTTCACGGGCATGAGCCGCGCGGCCGCTGCCTCGCGTTCGGTATAGACGTAGGCCCAGGTTCGCACACCCCGCCAGCTCAAATGGAATCCGTTCGGCACGGGACGGACCTGCACCGCCATCGCGCACTCATTGACGGTGCCGGTCCAAAGCACCTCCCCGGGTCGCCACGACGATTTCAGGACGAAGGTTTCGCCGCCGGACGGGTTTCCAGGCGCCCCGCCGCCCTCGCGATAGCGCACCGTCAGTTTTTCCCCGTCGCTCTCCACCCGCAAGCCGAGTGCGCCGTCGTCGATCGCAAGGCTGCCGTCTGCCTGACTGAGCACAATGAACTCGGTCCTTCTCGCGCGAGACCGGGCGACCATGCATCTGGCCAGATATTTTCCGCCTCCGTGCCCCTACGACATGATCGACCGCGGCTGCGACCGCCGCCAGCGTGCGCGCGGTGTCGCCTTCCGGCGGACCGGCATGGAAACCGTGCGGGAACTCCTCGGCGATGAAGCCGGTGGAGAGCTTTCCAGCACGCCAGCGCGGGTGCTGCATCACCGCTGCCAGGAACGGTATGTTGTGCCGCACGCCGTCGATCGCGAACGCATCGAGCGCATCGGCCTGCGCCGCGATGGCGTCGGCGCGCGTCGGCGCGTGGGTGACGAGCTTGGCGATCAAGGGATCGTAGTAGACCGTAATTTCTCCGCCCTCATACACGCCGGTATCGTTGCGCACGGTGATGCCGCCCGCCTGCTGCTCCGCCGGCGGGCGATAACGCACGAGCCGGCCGGTCGACGGGAGAAAGTTTCGGTCGGGATCCTCCGCATAGACGCGGCTCTCAACTGCCCAGCCTGTGAGCGCGACGTCATCCTGCCTGATCGCCAGCTGTTCGCCGGCCGCCACCCGGATCATCTGCTCGACCAGGTCGACGCCGGTGACAAGCTCGGTCACCGGGTGCTCGACCTGCAGCCGCGTGTTCATTTCGAGGAAATAGAAACGCTTATCCTGCCCGACGACGAACTCGACCGTGCCGGCGGAGTCGTAGCCGACGGCGCGCGCCAACGCGACCGCCTGTGTTCCCATCTTGCGGCGCGTGTCCGCGTCGATCAACGGCGACGGCGCTTCTTCGATCACCTTCTGGTTCCGCCGCTGGATCGAGCATTCGCGCTCGCCCAGGTGGATCACGTTGCCGTGCTTGTCGCCCAGCACCTGGATCTCGATATGGCGCGGGTCCTCGACGAACTTCTCGATGAACACGCGGTCGTCGCCGAACGAGGCGCTCGCCTCCGAGCGGGCGCGCGCAAAGCCCTCGGCGACCTCAGCGCCCGAATGCGCGATCCGCATCCCCTTCCCGCCGCCTCCGGCCGAGGCTTTGATCATCACCGGGAAGCCGATCTCCTGCGCGATCTTGACCGCGTGCTTGTCGTCGCGCACCACGCCGAGATGGCCGGGCACGGTCGAGACCTTGGCCTTGGCGGCGGCTTTCTTCGACTCGATCTTGTCGCCCATGGCCGCGATCGCTTTCGGGTTGGGCCCGATGAAGGCGACGCCCGCATCGATGAGCGCCTGCGCGAACGCCGCGCGCTCGGACAGGAAACCGTAACCCGGATGCACGGCTTCGGCGCCGGTCGCCCGGCACGCCGCGACGACGTTTTCGATCACCAGATACGATTGCGCCGCCGGCGCCGGCCCGATCGCGACAGCCGCATCCGCCATCTCGACGTGCAGCGCATCGTTGTCGGCGTCGGAATAGACCGCCACGGTTTCGATGCCGAGGCGGCGCGCGGTCTTGATTATGCGGCAGGCGATCTCGCCACGGTTGGCAATGAGGATGCGCTTGAACATTGCGCCGGCGGGCTACTGGATGAACGCTCCTGGTGGCTTTGCGGCCGGTGCCGCCAAATGTCAACGCCGGCGGCCCGCCCGCAGGCCGCCCCGCGTAGCACGCTCGCCCGGAAAGTCCTTCTATCTCTCGTGCGCATTGCCGATGAATTTCATCTCCCGATCGGCGTCAGCGCGAGCCATCATTCTCAGCGGCAAACAACTGGCTTGGCTGCGCGTGACGGCCTATATAGGCACCACACAACCAACCCTGCGGCCCGTCAGGCGGGTCGCCCACACTTGCACCGAGGTTATGCGATGGCTCTGCAGATCAACGACACTGCCCCTGATTTCGAGGCGGACACGACCGATGGCCGCATCAAGTTTCACGACTGGATCGGCGATAGCTGGGCGGTGCTGTTCTCGCACCCGAAGACCTACACGCCGGTCTGCACCACCGAGCTTGGCTACATGGCGCAGATCAAGCCGGAGTTCGACAAGCGCGGGGTGAAGATCATCGGCCTCTCCGTGGACCCGGTCGACCGGCATACGGGCTGGGCCGCCGACATCAAGGAGACGCAGGGGTTCGCGCCCAACTACCCGATGATTGCCGATTCCGATTTCAACGTATCGAAGCTTTACGGCATGCTGCCGGCGGCAACCTCGGGCGATCCGCTCAAGCGCACGCCGGCCGATAATCAGACCGTCCGCAACGTATTCGTGGTCGGCCCCGACAAGAAGATCAAGCTGGTCCTGGTCTATCCCATGACGACAGGCCGGAACTTCGACGAGGTGTTGCGGGTGATCGATTTGCTGCAGCTCACTGCCAAGCACAAGGTGGCGACGCCGGTGAACTGGAAGCAGGGCGAGGACGTGATCATCGCCGGCTCGGTTTCCGACGAAGACGCCAAGAAGCAGTACCCGCAGGGCTGGAAGGCCCCCAAGCCCTACATTCGCATCGTGCCGCATCCCGGGGGCTGAGACCGGCCGCTTGCGGCTTGTCGGCGCAAGCCTGCTTGTCTTCCGCCGCGATCTGCGTATAAAGCGCCCCTCCGCTCGACCTGGTCGGGAGCTGAATGGACGGCTGCGCCGCCTTTGAGGCAGCGCGGCAGGGCCGATGTAAATGGCCCGGCGTCCGGTGTTCCCGCATCGTGAGCATTCGAGCCTTTCCCGAAGGGCTCCAGTGGCTTGGCGCCAGGTGAGCGGTACGGGCGACCGGCTTCCAATGGAATCCGTGGACGGCATTCCGGCCCCGGTCGTGCACCGCAAAATGGAGAGGCAAAGGCTTATGCCGTTATACGAGCATGTCTACCTGGCGCGGCAGGACCTGACCGCGCAGCAGGTCGAGGAACTGACGACGCAGTACAAGGGCGTCCTCGAGCAGATGGGTGGCAGCGTTCCCAAGACCGAATACTGGGGCGTCAAGTCGCTGAGCTACCGCATCCGCAAAAACCGCAAGGCACACTTCACGCTCTTGAACGTGGACGCGCCGCCGGCAGCCCTCGTCGAGATCGAACGCCAGGAGCGGCTCAACGAGGATATCCTGCGCTACCTCACCATCCGGGTCGACGCGCACGAGGAAGGTCAGTCGGCCATGATGCGCAAGGCCGATCGCGACCGCGAGCGCGACGAGCGCGGCGGGGGCCGGTTCGGTGACCGCGACCGCGGCGACCGGTTCGATCGCGGCGACCGCTTCGACCGCGGCGAGCGTCCGCGCCGTGACCGCGGCCCGCGTGAAGAAGGCGAGGCGACGGCCACGGCGGAAGGAGACACCCCATGAGCCCGCAAGCCGGCCAGCGCCGACCGTTCTTTCGCCGCCGCAAGACCTGCCCGTTTTCCGGCACCAATGCGCCGAAGATCGACTACAAGGACGTGCGGCTGCTGCAGCGCTATGTTTCCGAGCGCGGCAAGATCGTGCCGAGCCGTATCACGGCGGTTTCCGCCAAGCGGCAGCGCGAGCTCGCGCGCGCGATCAAGCGCGCACGTTTCCTGGGGCTGCTGCCTTACGTGATCCGGTAGACGGACGACAGACGACGGACGACAGACGACAGAAAAGATCGGAGAGGCCGACGCTCTATCCGTCGTCCGTCTTCTGTCCTCCGTCGCCCGATTGGTTGGGGCGGGCGTGACCCGTCTCTAACCGCTCAGGCAGAGCGGGACAGCTGGAGCATGATGCAGATTGCACTCATCGGCGTTGCAGCAGGCGCAGCTTCCGCGTTGCTGTTCGCGTCCGTCGCCTCCGGCGCGCTGCTGGCTATTCCGTTGTTCTATCTCGCGCCGTTGCCGATCCTGATCGCGGCTGTCGGCTGGAGCCACCTGGCCGGCCTCATCGCCGCGTTCGTGGCGGCGATCAGCCTTGCCGCCGCGCTGGGCGGATTCTTCTTCGTCAGCTTCTTGATCGGTATCGGGCTTCCGGCCTGGTGGCTCGGTTACCTCGCGCTGCTCGCACGCCCGGCAGGTGCGGCGCCCGACGATCTGGAATGGTATCCGATCGGCCGCATCGTGCTGTGGGCCGCGGTCCTGGCGGCCCTGGTCGTCACCTTCGGCATTCTCGCCATCGGCACGGATGCGGAAAGCTTCCGATCGGGGCTGCGCGGCGCGATCGAACGCTTGTTCGGGCCCCGCGCTGACGCGTTCAAGCAAACGACCTTCAAGCTACCCGGTTTAGGCGAGATGGACGCCGTCGAGTTTATGGTGCTCATCACCCCGCCGACAGCGGCCGTCGTCGCCCTCATCACCAACCTATTGGCGCTTTGGCTGGCGGCGCGGACCGTGAAGGTGTCGGGCCGCCTGAAGCGGCCATGGCCCGATCTGTCGACGCTGAGCTTTCCGTCGTCCGGGCACGCACTGCTTGCCGCTGCGCTGGCGGCAACTTTTCTACCCGGCATCGTGGCCGTCATCGCAGGCGTTTTCGCCGCCAGCCTGCTGATGGGTTACGCGCTCCTGGGTCTGGCAGTGGTGCACGCGCTCACACGCGGAATCAACGGCCGCGGATTCATTCTCGGCAGTATCTACGGCGCGATATTCGTTTTCGGCTGGCCAATGCTGCTGATGTCGCTTGTCGGGTTGACCGATGCGCTGCTCGACCTGCGGGGACGGATGGCGACGAGCCGCGGGCCGCCGAGCCTGCCGACGTGACGGATCTTTCAAGCAAACCGAAACGGAGAAGGGTGATGGAAGTCATTTTGTTGCAACGGGTCGCTAAGCTCGGCCAGATGGGCGACGTCGTTCGGGTGAAGGACGGCTATGCGCGCAACTTCCTGCTGCCGAAGGGCAAGGCTTTGCGCGCGACCGATGCCAACCGTAAGCGTTTTGACACGATGAAAGTCGAGCTCGAGACACGCAATATCGAGCAGAAGGGCGAGGCCGAGAAGGTCGGCAGCAAGCTCGACGGAAAGAGCTTCATCGTGCTGCGCCAGGCGTCCGAGAGCGGGCAACTTTACGGCTCGGTTTCGACCCGCGATCTCGCCGCGCTGTTGAGCGAGAGCGGCGTTGCCGTCAATCGCAACCAGATCGAACTCAACGCGCCGATCAAGACCGTCGGCATGCACAAGGTACCGGTTTCGTTGCATCCCGAGGTCGAAGTCGCGGTCACCGTCAATGTCGCCCGCAACGCGGATGAGGCCGAACGCCAGGCGCGCGGCGAGGACATCACCGTCCGGCGTGAAGCCGCCGAAGAGGCGCCAGAGCCCGCCGCGACGGAAGTGTTCTTCGATGAGCCGCAGGCAGCCGAAGAGAACGCGGCGGGCGCGCCGGCTCAGGGCAAGGGCGCCGCAAACGTCGGCTGATCGGCGGACGCATTGCCGCGCGCGGCGGGGACGGGCGGCGCCGCCCCGCCCCCGGACAACTCGGCGGTCGTTGTCGCCGGCTGGTTTGCTCCCGGCGCGGCCGGCGTTGTCGCGGTGGTGGGACGCAATTCGGACGGCGCCGGCAGTGCTGGCGGTGTTCGCCGCGGCGTCGGGTCCGGCGGAACCGGAATCGGGTCGGGCAAGATCAGAAACGGCTGCGGGTCGCGGTTCACCGCCACCGCCAATCGAGGATCGCGCGTTAGTCGCGGTTTGGGCGGTTCCGGTGGCGGCTGAGCCGATGCAGCGGGAGCCGTGACCGGCTCCCTTGCGATCCGCGGATCGCCCCCGTCTGGGATCGGCGCAACAGGCGGCGGCTGTCTGCCGCCGCGCTGGGCGTCGCGTGCGGCGCGCGGAGCGGGTCCGGCAGCCGCCACATAGGCGGCGAGCGCCGAAGCGGTGGCCGCACTGCTGGTGTAGTGCTGGCGCAGAAAGCTCGCCAAGCCGAAGGTTTGTTTTGCCAAGCCCTGCGGCGCTCGATGACAAGCCGAGCAGTGCGAGGAGAACAGCTGGGCTGGCGTCTTGCCGGCGTCGAGATCCTGCGCGCGCGCAGCGAGCGGGCTCGCCAGCAAGCCCAATCCAAACCACAGGACCTGCGCCAAGGCCGGTCTACTCACGAATCGCCTCCTCGAGCCGCACCGCGGTTGGCCTTAGCTTTAGCGCATCGGGGGGCCCCCTGTGACCCCGTATGGCGATACCCGAATATTGCGCCGGTCGCATTGCTCCCATAATTGGACTTTGTTTTAATTGCACGTTTTCACAGCTGTCGGACCGCCGGGCGCTTCGATAACGTGATCGTGCGCCGGGCGCCCAGTCCGCGCGTCGAGGGTGTGGAGGCGACCGATGGCGCGGTTGCTGGATGTGGCGTTTGCCCAGACCGTCCGCTCGGGCGACCTCACCGTCATCTATGCCAGCGGCACGAGCCGCCACTACGGCGACAATACCGGAACGCCGATTACCGTGCGCTTCGCCTCGCCCGCGTGGCAATGGCGCGTCCTCCTCGATCCCGAGCTGCGGCTGGGCGAGGCCTATATGGGCGGCGGGCTGATCGTCGAGGACGGCTCGATCGCGGAGTTTCTCGAAATCCTGGTGCGCAATATCGGCATGGAGCCGCCTATTCTCTCGATCAGATTGTTGCGGGCCGCCCGCGGGCTGTTTCGCGCTCTGTTCCGAGCCAACACGCTGATCAACGCCAGCCGCAACGCCAAGCATCATTACAATATCAATTACAGCATCTACCGCATGTTCCTGGACGAGGACCTGCAGTACTCGTGTGCGTATTTTGAACGTCCCGAGGCCAGCATCGATGAAGCCCAGCAGGCCAAGAAGCAGCATCTCGCCGCCAAGCTGCTGCTCAATCGGCCGAACCTGAGCATCCTCGATATCGGTTGTGGCTGGGGCGGCCTCGGCCTCTACCTGGCGAAGAGCGCACGCGCGCGCGTCACCGGCATCACGCTGTCCGACGAACAGGTGAAGGTCGCGCGCGAGCGCGCCGACGCCGAGCGCGCGTCCTGCGACTTCCGACTGCAGGACTATCGCGATGTCTCGGGCCGCTTCGACCGCATCGTGTCGGTCGGTATGTTCGAGCATGTCGGCAAGAGCTATTACGAGGCGTTCTTCCGCAAATGCCGCGACCTGCTCGCCGACGACGGCGTCGCAATTCTGCACACGATCGGCCGGCTCGACGGACCGTGCGAGACCAATCCGTGGGTCTGGCGCTACATCTTTCCCGGCGGCTACACCCCGGCCCTGTCGGAGCTCGCGCCGGCGATCGAAAGATCCGGTTTGATCCTCACCGACATCGAAGTTTGGCGGCTGCACTACGCCGAGACGCTGAAGGCGTGGCGCGAGCGCTTCCTGGCGCGCCGCGCCGACGTGCTCAAGGTGCTTGACGAGCGTTTCGTGCGGATGTGGGAGTTCTATTTGGCAGGATTCGAAACGTCGTTTCGGCATGCCGGCTTGGCGGTGTTCCAGATTCAGTTGACGAAGCGGATCGATGCCGTGCCGTTGACGCGCGACTACATGTATCGCCCGCATGCCGACGCCACTGCTGGGCGGCTGCGGATCGTGTCGTAGCGCGTCAAGCGAAAAACGAAGGTCGCTCCCGGTCACGGTGACTTCTGGGGATTGCGGGAGCATGCGCGCGAACAACTCGCGCACCCGCTCTCCTTCCCTTGCCTCCATGGTATCGCCACGGATCCGAGCTTACCCTGGCATCCATGGCTCTGCTTGATTCGACAGCGCGACCCGCGGCCCGCGAGCCCGAGCCGCTCTACCGCACGGCTCCGCACAACATCGAGGTGGAGCAGGCCCTGCTGGGCGCGATCCTCGTCAACAACGAGGCGTTCTACCGCGTCTCCGATTTTCTTGCCCCGGACCATTTCTTCGAGCCCCTGCACCAGAAGCTGTTTGAGCTCGCCGGCAGCCTGATCCGTGCCGGCAAGGTCGCCACGCCCGTCACGCTCAAAACCTTCCTGCCGACCGACCTCGCCGTCGCCGGTTTGACCGCGAGCCAATACCTTGCGCGGCTCGCGGCCGAGGCCACGACCGTCATCAATGCCGAAGACTACGGACGCACGATCTACGACCTCGCGATCCGCCGCTCCCTGATCGTCATCGGCGAAGACATGGTCAATGTCGCGTTCGACGCGCCGGTGGAACTGACGCCGCAGGACCAGATCGAGGACGCCGAGCGCAGGCTCTACGAGCTGGCGGAAACCAGCCGCTACGATGGAGGCTTCCAGCGCTTCGCCGCGGCGCTGACCACGGCGGTCGACATGGCGGCGCACGCCTACCAGCGCGACGGCAAGCTCTCCGGCCTTGCCACCGGCCTCAAAGATCTCGACCGGATGATGGGCGGCCTGCAGCAGTCGGATCTCGTGATCATCGCCGGCCGGCCCGGCATGGGCAAAACCTCCCTTGCGACCAATATCGCGTACAATATCGCCCGCGCTTGGCGTGGCGAGGTCAAGCCTGACGGACGCGTCGCCACCGTCGACGGCGGCATCGTCGGTTTCTTCTCGCTCGAAATGTCAGCCGAGCAATTGGCCACGCGCATCATTTCCGAGCAAAGCGCAATTCCTTCGCATCGAATCCGCCGCGGCGACATCAAGACCACCGATTTCGACCTGATTGTCGACGTGGCGCGCGAGATGGAAACCTTACCGCTATACATCGATCAAACGGGCGGATTGTCGATCGCTCAGCTTGCGGCGCGGGCACGACGCCTCAAGCGGCAACGTGGGCTCGACGTGCTGGTCATCGACTACATTCAACTGTTACAGGGGTCGACACGACGCGCGCTCGAGGGCCGCGTGCAGGAGGTGACCGAAATCACCACCAACCTCAAGGCGCTGGCCAAGGAACTGAACGTTCCCGTTCTCGCGCTCTCGCAGCTGTCGCGCCAAGTTGAAAACCGCGAGGACAAGCGCCCGCAGCTGTCGGATCTGCGCGAGTCCGGTTCGATCGAGCAAGACGCCGACGTGGTGATGTTCGTGTTCCGCGAGGAGTACTATTTGGCGAACAAGGAGCCGAGAGCCGGCACTCCGGAGCATGAAAAATGGCAGATCGATATGACTGCCGTTCACGGCAAGGCGGAAGTCATTGTCGGCAAACAGCGTCATGGTCCGACCGGAACCGTGCAGTTGCAGTTCGAGGGGGAAGTGACACGCTTTTCCAACCTGGCGCAAGAAGAGCGGCTGCCGGAGCGGATGTAAGGCCCCGCGCGGCTTGCGCGCCGACGCGCCGGCTGCATCATGGCGGCGATGACGCCAAACCCAGGGACCCAGTCGGTTTACGGCCCGCCGGAGCCGGAGGCGGGCGGCATCCTGACGATCGATCTGCCGGCCATCGTTGCCAACTGGCGCGAGCTTGCCAGGCGCGCACAGCCCGCCGCCTGCGCCGCCGTGATCAAGGCCGACGCCTATGGCTGCGGCATCGAGCCGGTCGCGCAAGCGTTGACCGCGGCCGGCTGCGAGACCTTCTTCGTCGCCCACCTGGCGGAAGGGCGCCGAGTGCGCGCGGCCTCGGCCGGCGCCGCGATCTACGTCCTCAACGGCCTCTTGCCCAATGCGACGGAAGCCTACGCGCAATCGAACCTGCGACCGGTGCTGTGCAGTCTCGACGAGTGGGCGGAATGGGAGGCGTTCAAGACGAAAACCAAGTGGTTGGGTGGCGCCGCCCTGCACGTCGACACCGGAATGAACCGCCTCGGCATGCGGCCGCAGGAAGCGACGGCGTTGGCCAAACGCGCCGGCATCGAGCACTCGGGGCTTACCCTCCTGATGAGCCATTTGGCCTGTTCGGAGGATCCTGCGCATGCGCTCAATGCCAAACAGATCGGCCTGTTCCGCGAGATCCGCAACCTGTTTCCCGCCATCCCGGCTTCGCTCTCCAACTCGTCCGGCATCTTCCTCGGACCGGACGCGCATCACGAGATGGTGCGTCCCGGGGTCGCCCTTTTCGGTGCCAATCCGACACCCGGTCACGCCAACCTGATGCGCCCCGTCGTTCGGCTTGAAGGCCGGATCGTGCAGGTGCGCACCGTGCCAGAGGGCGAGACCGTCGGATACGGCGCGAACTGGACGGCGCGGCGAGCGACCCGGCTGGGGGTGGTGTCGATCGGCTATGCCGACGGCTTCCTGCGGGCGGGCAGCGCTACCGATCTGCGTGCGGGCGCCGAGGCGATGGTTCACGGCCATCGTTGTCCGCTCGCCGGACGGGTCTCCATGGACCTCATCGCCGTGGACGTGACCGCCCTCCCCGAGCGTGCAGTCAGGCGTGGCGATCTCGTCGCACTGCTCGATGAGACGATCGGCGTCGATGACCTCGCCGCCCACGCCAACACCATTGCCTACGAGGTGCTTACCAGCCTCGGCCGCCGCTACCGCCGGGTCTACCACGGCTGAAGCTTCACCCCTGCGCCGCGTAGCCCCCGTCGACCGTGATCGCGGCGCCGGTGATGAAGTCGGACGCCGGGCTTGCAAGAAACACCGCGATGCCGGCGAAGTCGTCCGGCGCGCCCCAGCGACCTGCAGGCGTACGGGCCAGCACGCGCTCGTGCAACCCAGGCACTTGCTGACGCGCCGCCTGGGTCAAGTCGGTGTCGATCCAGCCTGGCAGGATCGCGTTCGCCTGGATGTTGTCCTTGGCCCAGGCGGAGGCGAGCGCCTTGGTCATCTGCACGATACCGCCCTTGCTGGCCGCATATGGCGCCGCGAAGGCCGCACCGAAGATGGACAGCATCGAGCCGATATTGACGATCTTGCCGCCACCTGCCTTCGTCATATGCGGATAGGCGGCTTGCGCGCAGACGAACGCCGCATTGAGGTTGGTGTCGATCACCTCTTTCCATTCCGCCAGGGTGAACGCTTCCGGCTGCTTGCGGATCGATATCCCGGCATTGTTGACCAGTATGTCGAGCCGGCCGAAGCGCTTGGCGGCCTCTTCGCACAGCGCGCGGCAGGAGCCTTCGTTGGTGACGTCGGTCTCGATCGCGGCGGCCTTGGCGCCGCCCCGTTCCAGCTCCCCCACCGCCGCAGCATTCTTCTTGCCGTTGCGACCGGCGACGACGACGGTGGCGCCCGCCGCCGCCATGCCTTTCGCCATGCCGAGCCCGATGCCGCCGTTGCCGCCGGTCACGATCGCGACGCGGCCAGTGAGGTCGAACAGTTTCATTGCTTTCTTCCGTGCTTGAGCAGTCAAGGAAGCGGCATGCTAGTGTGCCGCTGCGCAGTTCGCCAAGCCTTGTGGCACTCGCTTCGGCGAGCTTCGGAACCGCTTGACAGGAGCAGCACGCCCCGGATGAGCAAGGAGAGGAGCGAACGATGAAGAAGAGCTACCGCATCGCGGTCATCCCGGGGGATGGCATCGGCAAAGAGGTGGTGCCCGAAGGGATCCGGGTGCTCGAGCAGGTCGCGCAGCAATTCCAGTTCGAGCTCAAGCAGGATTGGTTCGACTTCGCCTCGTGCGACTACTACGCCAAGCACGGCAGCATGATGCCGGAGGATTGGAAGCAGAAGATCGGAGGCCACGACGCCATCTATTTCGGCGCGGTCGGCTGGCCCGCGACCGTACCCGACCACGTCTCGCTGTGGGGCTCGCTCGTCCTGTTCCGGCGCGAGTTCGATGAGTATGTCAATTTGCGTCCGGTCAGGCTGATGCCGGGCGTCCCCTCCCCGCTCGCCAATCGCAAACCGGGTGACATCGACTTCTGGGTCGTGCGCGAAAACACCGAAGGCGAATACTCCTCGATCGGCGGCCGCATGTTCAATGACACCGAACGCGAGGTCGTGGTGCAGGAGACCGTGATGAGCCGCCACGGCGTCGACCGGGTGCTCAAGTTCGCGTTCGAGCTCGCCGCCCGAACGCCGAAAAAGCATCTGACCTCGGCGACCAAATCGAACGGCATCTCGATCACGATGCCGTATTGGGACGAACGCGTCGAAGCGATGGCGAAGAAGTTTCCCGACGTGCGCTGGGACAAGTACCACATCGACATCCTCTCAGCGCATTTCGTGCTCAACCCCGACCGCTTCAATGTCGTGGTGGCATCCAACCTGTTCGGCGATATCCTGTCCGACCTGGGGCCGGCCTGCACCGGAACGATCGGCATCGCGCCGTCCGGCAACATCAATCCTGAACGGACATATCCGTCGGTGTTCGAGCCGGTGCACGGCTCGGCTCCGGACATCGCAGGCCAGGGGGTCGCCAACCCGATCGGACAGATCTGGTCCGGCGCCATGATGCTGGAGCACCTCGGCGAGCCCGACGCCGCAGCAGCAGTGATGCAGGCGATCGAGCACGTGCTCAAGGACCCCAAGCTGCGCACGCGCGACCTCGGCGGCAGCGCGAACACCGAGGCCGCCGGCAAGGCCGTAGCGGCAGCCATTTAGCCGGGCCAATCGGGAGCGAGCGCCGACTGCCGCGACTGTCTCCGCTCGCCGCCCCATTGATTGTTGTCATCGTCCGGTTAACGTAGTCGAGTCACCCTACATCTTCCCACGGGGTGCCGGCGTGGGGTGACTTTGGATCGGGCACCGTGAACTCCATGCTGACAGAGGCGGGCACAACCATGTCGAGGCAATCGAGCAGGACGGCGGCGCGCGTAACGGGCATGATCGTCGGCGTTGTCGCCCTTGCGCTGCTTGCGCCGCCCGGCTACGCCCAATCCGGCCCATTCGCAGGCCTGTCAGGATCGTGGGCCGGGGCCGGCACGATCGGGATGTCGAACGGCGCGAGTGAACGCATCCGCTGCCGCGCGTCTTACGCGGTCGGCGGCGGCGGGCGGAGCCTGCAACAGAATCTGCGGTGCGCCAGCGACAGCTATACGTTCCAATTGGCGAGCGACGTCCAATATTCGGGCGGAGCCATCTCCGGCAGGTGGAGCGAGGCGACCCGTGGCGTCGGAGGCGAGCTGTCCGGCACCGCGCGGGGATCCGAGATCCGGGCGAGAGCTGACGGTCCGGGTTTCGCCGCCAATTTGGCGCTTTCGACCCAGGGCGATCGGCAGTCGGTCTCGATTCGCGCCACCGGCGGCGACATCACCCACGTTTCGATTACTCTCAGTCGACGATGAGCGCTGCCGTTCACTGCGCTTGGCCCGTCATCGATAGCCGACAGCGCGGATCGCGGTAGTCGAACGCGATCGCGATTGACTTGGCCGCACCGGTAGCCTCGATTGCCGGCATGAGTCGTCGTCCGCAAAGCTTCGTTTGCCAGAACTGTGGCGCGGCCTACGGCCGCTGGCAGGGCAAATGCGAAGCCTGCGGCGAGTGGAACACGATCGCCGAAGAAGCCGCTATGCTCGAGCGCTCCGCGCCGGGGCGCGCCCCGCGCAAAGGTCGCGTGTTTGCGCTCGAGCCGCTGGCTGGGGACGTGCATGAAGCCCCCCGCCTCTCGTGCGGGATCGCGGAACTCGACCGCGTCACCGGCGGCGGCTTCGTGCGCGGATCGGTCGTGCTGGTCGGCGGCGACCCCGGCATCGGCAAATCGACCTTGCTGCTCCAGGCAGCGGCCTCGCTCGCCCGTAGCGGCCACCGCGCCATCTACATTTCCGGGGAAGAGGCGATCGCGCAGGTGCGCCTTCGCGCCGAACGGCTCGGGCTGGCGGACGCGCTGGTCGAGCTCGCGGCCGAGACATCGGTTGAGGATATCATTGCAACCCTTTCAGAAAAAAAGACTCCCAGGCTTATCGTCATCGATTCGATCCAGACCATGTGGACCGACATGGTGGAGGCGGCGCCGGGCACCGTGACGCAGGTGCGGGGCGCCGCTCAGGCGCTGATCCGATTTGCCAAGCGCTCGGGGGCCGCCATCATCCTGGTCGGTCATGTAACCAAGGATGGTCAGATCGCCGGCCCGCGCGTGGTCGAGCACATGGTCGACGCCGTGCTCTCGTTCGAGGGCGATGGCGCAAACCAGTTCCGAATTCTGCGCGCCATCAAGAATCGGTTCGGCCCAACCGACGAGATCGGCGTGTTCGAGATGACGGGGGCGGGCCTGCGCGAGGTCGTGAACCCGTCCGAGCTGTTCCTGTCGAGGCGCGATCTCGGAACCCCCGGCACCGCGGTGTTCGCCGGAATTGAGGGCACGCGCCCGCTGCTGGTCGAGATCCAGGCTCTGGTGGCGCCCTCGACCTTCGGGACGCCGCGCCGCGCCGTCGTCGGCTGGGACCAAAGCCGGCTGTCCATGGTGCTCGCGGTGCTGGACGCTCACTGCGGCGTGCGGCTCGGCGGGCACGATGTTTATCTCAACGTCGCCGGCGGGTTGCGCATCCAGGAGCCGGCCGCCGATCTGGCGGCGGCGGCCGCCCTCGTGTCCTCGCTCGCTAATGCTGCACTTCCGGCGGAGGCGGTCTATTTCGGCGAGATTTCGCTTTCGGGTGTGGTGCGGCCGGTTGCGCAGGGCGCGGCACGCCTGCGCGAGGCCGGCAAGCTCGGTTTCGCGAGCGCTTTCATCCCTGATGCCTTGGTCGCCGAGGTGCGCAGCGAGACAGTGGCGGCAACCGGAATTGTGGCGCTCAGGGACCTCGTGGCCGACATCGTGGCGCGGTCTCCGAAATCGCCGCGCAGCGACCTGCGGAGCGTCCGACAAGAAGGGTGACGGCCGTCCCCGGCCCGGCTATACACGGGCCGCGCCGCTGTCGGGTTGCGATTCCAATGCCGACGCTTGGGAATGGCCGCGGCCACCGCCGTGGACGTGAAGAATCTGCTATGCCGCTCACGTTGCTCGACATCGTCTTGCTGGTCGTCATGCTGCTCTCCGCGCTGCTCGCCATGGTGCGCGGCTTCATGCGCGAGGTGCTGTCGATCGCCTCCTGGGCCGCCGCCGCCATCCTGACCCTTTACGCCTTTCCCAAGCTCAAGCCGGTCGCGTTGCAATACGTCAACAACGACCTGGCCGCCTCCGCGATCGTGATCGTCGGCGTGTTTCTGGGCACCCTGCTCGTCGTCTCCGTCATCACCATCAAGGTCTCCGACATGGTCCTGGACAGCCGGGTGGGCGCGCTTGACCGCACGCTCGGCTTCCTGTTCGGGCTGGCGCGCGGGCTCATCATCGTCGTCGTGGCGTTCTTGTTCTTTGCTTGGCTGGTCCCGGAGAAGAGCTGGCCGGAATGGGTGCGCAACGCCAAGTCGCGGGTCGTGTTGCAGAGCACCGGGCAGGCGCTTATGTCCATGCTTCCGGACGATCCGGAAGGCTATTTGCGCCGGCTCAGACGGCCGCGGGACGAGCAGGAGCCGCAGGATGCACCGCCTGCCACCCGATCCGAACGCGGCGGCGCGTCGGGCTCGACCCAGACGGCGAACGAACAACCGGGCTACGGGCGCGCCGACCGTGCCGGGCTCGATCGGCTGTTGCAGGGCTCGACCACTCCGAGAGCGCGCTGAAACTTACTGCATGGATCGAAGAGCCGGATGATCGACATGGCGCAAGTCAGTCTCGAAGGCGGCCCGCCTCAGGGGACGTTCGATGGCGACCGGCTGCGCGAGGAATGCGGCGTGTTCGGCATCTACGGCCATCCGGACGCCGCCGCCATCACCGCGCTCGGCCTCCACGCCCTGCAGCACCGCGGGCAGGAGGCAGCCGGCATCGTTTCATTCGATGGCCGGCGGTTTCACTCCGAGCGGCGCATGGGACTGGTCGGCGACGCTTTTTCCCGGCGCGAGGTGATCGAGCGCTTGCCCGGCATGTCGGCGGTCGGCCATGTGCGCTACTCCACGACCGGCGAGACCATCCTGCGCAACGTGCAGCCGTTGTTCGCCGAGCTCAACGCCGGCGGCTTCGCGGTCGGCCATAACGGCAACCTGACCAACGGACTGACGCTTCGCCGCCAGCTGGTGAAGGACGGCGCCATGATGCAGTCGACCAGCGACACCGAGGTGATCCTTCACCTGGTCGCGCAGTCGCGCCGCAACCGCTTCGTCGAGCGCTTCATCGATGCGCTGCGCACCATCGAGGGCGCCTATTCGCTGGTCGGACTGACCAACAAGAAGCTCGTGGGTGCGCGCGACCCGCTCGGCATCCGGCCGCTGGTCCTGGGCGAGCTCGGCGGCTGCCCGATTCTGGCCTCCGAGACCTGCGCGCTCGACATCATCGGCGCCAAGTACGTGCGCGATGTGGAAAACGGCGAGGTCGTCGTGTTTGACGAGGAGGGCGTGCAGTCGCACAAGCCGTTCCCGCCCATGGCGCCGCGTCCCTGCATCTTCGAATACGTCTATTTCGCGCGCCCGGATTCGATCGTGGGCGGCAAGCACGTCTACGACATTCGCAAGATCATGGGGCGCGAGCTGGCGCGCGAAGCGCCCGCCGACGCCGACGTCATCGTGCCGGTGCCCAACTCCGGCGTCCCGGCGGCGATCGGCTACGCCCAGGCGTCCGGCATCCCGTATGAGCTCGGCATCATCCGCAACCACTATGTCGGCCGCACCTTCATCGAGCCGACGCAGCAGATCCGTCAGCTCGGCGTGCGGCTCAAGCACAGTGCCAACCGGACGGCCGTTGCCGGCAAGCGGATCGTGCTGATCGACGATTCGATCGTGCGCGGCACGACGTCGGTGAAGATCGTGCAGATGATGCGCGACGCCGGCGCGACCGAAGTGCACTTTCGCGTCGCCTCACCGCCGATCACCCATCCCGACTACTACGGCATCGATACGCCGGAGCGCGACAAGCTGCTCGCCGCCACCCACGATCTCGAAGGCATGCGCAGCTTCATCGGCGCGGATTCGCTGGCGTTCCTGTCGGTCGAAGGCATCTACCGCGCGATGGGCGAAAAGGGCCGCGATCCACTGCGGCCGCAGTTCACCGATCATTGCTTCACCGGCGACTACCCGACCGGCCTCACCGACCGCGAGGCGCGCGACGCCTCGCCCCGCCAGCTATCGTTGCTCGCCGAGGCGAGCTAGACCTCATTCCGGTCCGCAGGACTTAAGCCCGCGCACGGCCGCGTCGCGGCTTCCGGAAATGACCGCATGGCCAAGCTGCTAGCCGACCGCATCGCCCTCGTCACCGGCGCCTCGCGCGGCATCGGCACCGCGGTCGCGCTCGCGCTGGCGAAGGCCGGCGCGCACGTTGTCACCGTCGCACGCACGGTCGGCGGGCTCGAAGAGCTCGACGATGCGGTTCGCGCCGCCGGCGGCACCGCCACCTTGGTGCCGCTCGATCTGCGGGACTATGACGGCATCGACCGGCTGGGCGCCGCGCTCAACCAGCGTTACGGCAGGCTCGACGTCCTGGTCGGCAACGCGGCCGTGATAGGCGCGCTCTCCCCGCTCGGCCATGTCGAGCCGAAGGCGTGGGATGAGGTCATGGCGGTCAATGTTACCGCCAACTGGCGGCTGATCCGATCGATGGATCCGCTATTGCGCGCCTCGGACGCAGGCCGTGCGGTGTTCGTCAGCTCAGGGGCTGCTTCCGCAGCGCTCGCCTATTGGGGGCCGTATGGGCTTTCCAAGGCTGCGCTCGAAATGCTGGCGCGCACCTATGCGGCGGAAACCGCGGGCACCCCGGTGCGCGTGAACCTGGTCAATCCCGGACCCACCCGCACCAACATGCGCGCCTCTGCCTTCCCGGGCGAAGACCCATTGCGGCTCGACACGCCCGCACAGGTGGCGGAAAAAATCCTGCCGCTTTGCCTGCCGAGCTTTCGCGATACCGGCAAGCTTTACGACTATCCGAGCAACCGTCTCCTGGAGTTCAGGCGGCCAAGCTAACTCGGCTCGAACGCGCCTTGCTCGCGCCGCGGGCATTTCCGCGACGTCGACGGCTGTCTGAACGATGCCGACTTGTCCCGGCTGTCGGCTGCGCAAAATTCCCGCTAAGCTCGGCACTCCCCAACCAGGGAGCAACCCATGCCGCAAAAAAAATCCGCGTCGACGGGAGAGGTGCCCCCTTCCGTATCGAACGAAGATCGCGCTATCCGCGAGCGGGTCCGCGAGCTGACGACCCAGGTCCTGCAGCAGGGCCGTGTCGACACCGAAGCCGTCAGAGACGTCGTTCGCGCCGTGACTGGACAATCCCCCGGTGGCACCGCCACCCCCGCTGCCGGTGAGGCGCGCGACGTGTTCGCCGACACCGTTCGGGCCCTCGATGAGGCCCTCATGCGATCCGCAAGCGCGGCACATGAGGCGCTGCAGCAGCTCGCGGCGCGCGGCAAGGATTTCACCGACAACGACCTGAAGGACGCGTTGGTGAACCTGCGCAAGCTGGAGGCGGACTATGCGGCGGTCGTCAATCGCGTTGCCGAGGCGATGAGCGGCAACCTGCGCCGTGAAATGACGGAGCTTGCGGCGCTCGCCCAGAACGTCGGCGGCGAGGCGAGCGCCCGCGTCGCCAGCATGATGGGGGAATTCGCCAGCCGCATGGGCGACAGCGCCTCGTCCGGGTTGGACACCGTGCGCGATGCCGGGGTGCGCATGGCGCTGCTCGCCAGCGGCGTGCTCGCCGGCGTCGCCGACGCCCTGCGCGATCGGTCCGAGGTCAGCAAGAACAAATAGGCGACCCATGGTGTGGGGCGTGTTCGGTGGGGTCCGCGACCTGTCACGCCTGCGCGAGATCAGCGCGGTCCTCATTCGGCATGGGCTTGGCGACCTGGTTCGCCGCGCCGGCATCGCGAGCGTGCTCGAGCGCGCCGGGCAGATCCTGCACTGGGGCGAGAGCGGAGACGTCGCGCATCTCGAACCGCAGCAGCGCGTGCGGCTCGCGTTCGAAGAGCTCGGACCGACCTTCGTCAAGCTCGGCCAGATGCTGTCGACGCGCGAGGACCTGCTGCCGCCGGCCTGGACCGCCGAGCTCGACCGTCTCCACAGCCGGGTCGCACCGGTGCCGTTCGATGACCTGTTGCCGCAGGTTGAGGCTGCGCTCGGCCGCTCGCCGTTCGAGGTGTTCGATGGCCTCAAGCGCGAGCCATACGCCGCCGCCTCGATCGCGCAGGTGCATCGCGCCCGGCTTGCCAGCGGCGTGCCGGTGATCCTGAAGATCCGCCGGCCGGGCATCGAAGCAAAGATCGACGCCGATCTCCGAATCCTCAGCGATCTCGCGCAGCTGGTGGAGCGCGAGCTCCCCGAGATGCGTCTCTATCGTCCGGTCGAGGTGGTGGGCCAGTTGCGGCGCTCGCTCGAGCGCGAGCTCGACCTTGCGGTCGAGGCCCGCCATACCGACCGCTTCGCCCGCAACTTCGCCGACGATCCCGACATCGTCGTTCCACACGTGTATTGGGAGTGGACGTCGAGCGTGATGAATGTGCAGGAGCACATCGAGGGCATCCGCGGCGACGACCTTGCCGGCATCGATGCTGCCGGGCTCGACCGCAAGGCGCTGGCGGCGCGCGGCGCCGACGCCGTCCTCAAGATGATCCTGGTGGACGGCTTCTTCCACGCCGACCCGCATCCCGGCAACGTGATGTACCTGCCCGGCAACCGGCTGGCGCTGATCGATTTCGGCATGGTTGGACGGCTCCCGGCGGTGCGGCGCGGGCAGGTCGTCGACCTGTTGTCCGGCCTCGCTCGTCAAGACGAGGACGCCATGCTGGAAGTCCTGCTTGAATGGCGCGGCGCCGATGTCGTCGACGAAGCGCGGCTTGCGACCGATCTCGGGGACCTGGCTTTCGACTACGCCGACCTGCAGCTGAAGGATGTCAAGCTCGGCGCGCTGCTGCAGCGCGTCGCGGCGATCCTGCGCGAGCATGCGATCGTCATGCCGGCGGATCTCGCGCTGCTGTTCAAGGCGCTCATCAGCCTCGAAGGGCTCGGGCGCCAGTACGACCCGGAGTTCCGCCTGATCGAGCGCGCCAAGCCGTTTCTCGACCGCGCCGCGGCCGAGCGCTACCAGCCGGCGGAGGCGGCGCGGCGCGGGCAGGCGACGCTCGCCGATTTCTTCGGCCTGGTCACGGCCATGCCGCGCGACCTCGCGCGGCTGGTCAAGGACGCGCGCGCCGGCCGCCTGCGGCTCGATCTCGACCTCAAGCGCCTGGACAAATTCGGTGACCGGCTCAATTCCACGATCGACCGCGTTACCGTGGGCGTGATGACGGCCTCGGTCGTGATCGGCTCCTCGATCGTGATGACCGTGCCAGGCGGGCCGACCGTGTTCGGCATTTCGCTCCTCACCCTGTTCGGGCTGCTCGGCTACCTGCTGGCATTCGTCAACAGCCTCTGGGTCATCTTGTCGATCTGGCGTGCGGGACGGCGGAAGTAAGGGCGCAGGCGAATGCCACGGTGTTCCCTTGAACGGCGGCGGCGTTCTCCATAGAGTTCCGCACCCGCCACAACACTAGACAATCTGGGAGGATGCCATGGCACGCTTCGACAGGCGTGGTTTTCTAAAGCTTTCGGGCGGCGGCGCGCTCGCTGCCACCACCGGAGGGATGGCCGGAATTCTCGCCTCGGGACGCGCGCCCGCGTTTGCTCAGCCAACGACGCTCCACTGGCTGCGCTGGAACGACTTCGTCCCGGCCTCTGACCAACTTTTGCGCCGCGAGATCGTCGGCGAATGCGAGAAGGCGCTTGGCATCAAGCTCAACCTCGAGACCATCAATGGCAACGACATCCAGGCGCGCGTGACTTCCGCGGTCCAGTCGGGATCGGGACCCGACATCGTCTGCGTCCTCAACAACTGGGCGCAGCTCTACGGCGAGAGCCTTACCGACGTCAGCGACATCGCCGACGAGATCGGCAAGGCCCAGGGCGGCTTCTACGAGACCTCGAAGACGGTCGCCAACGACGGCACGAAATGGATCGGTGTGCCGTGGTGCATCGTCGGCCTGCAGATTGCGTACCGGAAGTCCTGGTTCGAGGAGATCGGCTACTCGGATGGGAAGTTCCCGGAAACCTGGGACCAGTACCGCGACGCCGGCAAGAAGCTCAAAGCCAAGAACCGACCTATCGGCCAGACGCTCGGGCACACGTTCGGCGACGCGCCGGCGTTCTGTTACCCATACCTGTGGTCATTCGGCGGCAAGGAGGTCGAGGCCGACGGCAAGACCGTCGTGCTCGACAGCCCGGCGACGGTCGAGTCGGTGAAGTTCTTGCTCGCCTTCTGGAAGGACGCGCATGACGAGGGCGGGCTCGCCTGGGACGATTCCAACAACAACCGCGCCTTCCTGTCCGGCACCTGCTGCGCCACGCTCAACGGTGCCTCGATCTACATCGAGGCGCTGCGCAAGCCGGATCAGTACAAGACCGAGAAGGGCGCGGTGATGAAGGATGACATCCTGCACGCCGCGCTGCCCAAGGGACCGGGTGGCCAGTTCAGCTACCACGTGCCTTTCACCAACATGTTGATGCGCTATTCGAAGAACCAGGATGCAGCCAAGAAACTCCTCCGCTGGATCCATTCCAAGGAGGTGTACGAGAAGTGGTTCGTCTCGCAGAAAGGGTTCTCGGTCGGGCCGACCACAGAGTGGGAGAAGCACAAGATCTGGAACGAGGACCCGATCATGCTCCCCTATAAGCAGGCGGCGCGCACCGGCCGCTTTGCCGGCTTCGAGGGGCCTTCGACCCGCAGGGCGGCCGAAGTCGTCACCAAGTACATCATCGTCGACATGTACGCGAAGGCGGTGCAAGGGATGCGGCCGGAAGACTCCGTCAAGTGGGCGCACAGCGAGCTGCTGAAGATCTACGGCAGCTGATCCCTATGCGGTGTGCGTGCGGGCGGCGTCAGCGCCGCCCGCGCCCGGCATATGGATTCTCCTTCTCCCGCAACGTCAGCCGGATCGGAGTGCCGGGAAGATCGAAGGTCTCGCGCAAGCCGTTGATCAGGTAGCGCCGGTAGTCTTCCGGCACCGCATCGGCGCGCGAGGAGAACAACACGAAGCTCGGCGGCCGCGCTTTCGGCTGGGTCATATAGTTGAGACGGATGCGTCGGCCGGAGACCGCCGGCGGCGGATGCGCGGCGACTGCCTCGGCCAGCCAGCGGTTGAGCGCAGGGGTCGGGACCCGGCGGTTCCAGATGCCGTGGATGTCGACCACCGCCCGCATCAGGTGGTCGAGGCCCTCGGCGCGCAGACCCGAGACCGTAACCGTCGGCACGCCCTTTACTTGCGGCAGCCAGTGAGCGGCCTCCTGCCGGAGCCTGGCGATCGCGCCGGCACGCGGCTCGACCAAGTCCCACTTGTTCATGGCGATCACCAGCGCCCGACCTTCGCGCACCACCAGGTCGGCGATCCGCAGATCCTGTTCCTCGAACGGCTTCTGCGCATCCATCAACAGCACCACGACCTCGGCGAAACGGATGGCCTCGAGCGCATCACCGACCGCCAGTTTCTCCAGCTTTTCCTCGACCTTCGCCTGGCGCCGCAGACCGGCGGTGTCGTGCATGCGGAAGGCACGGCCGCCCCAGTGAAGGTCCACAGCGATGGCGTCGCGCGTGATGCCGGCTTCCGGACCAGTGAGCAGACGCTCCTCGCCGAGCAGTGCGTTCACCAAGGTCGATTTGCCCGAATTCGGACGGCCGACGACGGCAACGCGAATGGGCGACCTGGGCTCCGCAGCGGCGGCGGGTTTTCCCTTCTCCCCTGAGCCAGCCGGGCGACGGGGAGCCGGAACTGCGCGGCGAACTTGTTCACCGACGGAGCTGCCGATCTTCGGCCTCCGCGCCCCGCGACTCTCCTCGTCCCCAGCCGGCACGACGGTATCGGGGAGCATCGCCCGCAAGGCGTGGTAGAGCTCGGATGTGCCCCCTCCATGCTCCGCCGATATTGCGACCGGCTCGCCAAGCCCAAGCGCGAATGCTTCCAGCACGCCCGCCGCACCCGCCCTGCCCTCGCTCTTGTTGGCGATCAGCACGGTCGACTTGCCGGCGCGGCGCACGAGGTCGGCGAACGCGCGGTCGAGGGGTGTGACGCCCGACCGGGCGTCGATCATCAACAGCACGACATCGGCCGAACCGATCGCAGCCTGCGTCTGCGCGCGCATGCGTGCCGGCAAGCTCCCGGCCGGCGCCTCCTCGAACCCGGCGGTATCGACGACCTTGAAATTCAGATCGCCGAGCTCTCCCTCGCCTTCGCGGCGATCGCGTGTGACGCCCGGCCGGTCGTCGACGAGCGCCACGCGCCGGCCGACCAGCCGATTGAACAGCGTCGATTTCCCGACATTCGGGCGCCCGACAATGGCGACGGTGAAGCTCATGAGGCAGGCGCCGGGCCCCCGACGGCCAAGGAGCGCCGCCTATCGGGTGAACGTCCCCGCTTTGGGCGGATCGGGCCAACCGGTCGGTTGGGTGGCAGCAGGAGCCGGCCACTGCGTCGCCGGCGGCTGTTGCTGGGCAGGAGCCGGCCAAGCTGCTTCCGCGGGCTGCCCAGGCTGCGACGCCACCGTCGGCGCTTGACGGCGGGCCCGCGCCGGTCGCTGCGGCGCCAGCGTTGCCTCGGCGGCATCATCCGGCGGCGCCGGTTTCGGCCGCGCCGTTCGCGTCGGCCTCGGCTTTGGCCGCTGCGCTCGTTCGGCCGCAGGCGGCTCCGGCGGCGCGGCGATCACCGCCGGCGCGTTCGGATCAGGAATTTGTTGCTGACCCTGCATCAGATGCGGGGGGATCCCTTGCTCGACCCCAGGCACGCCTTCAGGGAACACAACCTTGCGCTCTCCCGGCAACGGCTTCTTCGCCGTGCCAAATGGGTTGAAGTCGTGCACGGTGTTCTGGACGCTGTCGATGATATCGCTCGTGGAGCTGCAGCCGGCGGCACCCAGCCCGATGCAGGCGAGAACGATCACGACGGCAGGACGACTCGACATCATCGGCCTCAACTCTTCGCGCCGGAGGCGCTGAGCGCGATCAGCATCTGCACGCGATCGCGCGTTCCAGGCGGGCTTTCGGGATCGGCCGCAATCATCTCGGCCCATCGGCGTGCCGCTGCCAAGTCGCCGGCGCGCCACGCCGCCATCGCCAGCAATTCGCGTGCGGTGTGACGGAACGGCCGCCCCGCCACCGCCAAAGGTTCGAGGCGCGCGCGCATCTCGTCGAACGACGCGGTGTCGAGCAGCACGAGCGCCGCCCGTACCCGCGCGAGGTCCTGCAAGACCGCGTCCACACGGCTATCGGCCGCAATCGCATCATAGAGCTTCACCGCGGCCGGTCCGTCCCCGCGCGCGGTCTCACCCGCCTCCTGGAAGCGCGCGAGGACGCGGTATCCGGACGTACCTTGTGCCGCGATGCGCCCAAAGGCCGCTTCGGCCTCCGCGTAATTTCCCTTCTGCTCCAGGGACATGGCCTCGACGAACTGGGCCCCATTCTCGGCCGCCTGCTTGGCCTCCCACCATTGGTAGCCACGCCAGCCGCCAATCCCGGCGATGATCAGGAACGCCACCGCCACCACCAGTGTGCCGTAACGATCCCACAGCTCTTTCAGCCGTTCCCGGCGGACTTCCTCATCGACTTCCTGGAAAATGTCGGCCACGAAATCCTCATTCGCCCGCGTCCACGGCGGGCCAGCTCGATTGTTCCGATAAAGGATAGATATGGCGACGCCGTGGCAAAAACAGCTCGCCTAGGCGGTGAAGGCCGGCACCCCGAGCACCAAGGGGTGGAAGATGAGCCCGAGCGCCAGATAGGCGAGGACCCCCACAATGATGGCGATAACGTCGTTGCGCCAGCCGCTCACCGGGGTCGGCGGCGCGCCGGGATCGCTGCGCTGCTTTAGCGAGACACGGTCGTAGACCGCCCAAACCAGGATGGACCCGAACAGGATGATCGAGCCGAGATCGCCGTTGGCGAGCAAATGCGCCAGGGCCCAAAGCTTCACGCCCGCCAACATGGGGTGCTTGAGCGCCCGCTTGATATGACCGGGGATATAGGCCGCAACGACAAAGACGATCGCGGGCAGTGTGAGCGCCACCGCGACATGGCGCGTCCAAGGCGGAGGCAACCAGATGTCGATCCAGCCGGTCGCGCGGTAGCGCGCGAACCCATACACGATCAGCGCAAGGCCCAGCGCGGAGATCACCGAAAAGCCGAGCTTGTAGGGGCCCTCCCCCCAGCGCGCGATCGCCTGCGCTCGCTGCTCACGGCGGGTGACGAAGGCATGGACGCCAAGGAACAGCAGCAAGCCGACGATCATGATGGTCAGGCCCATGTCAGCCTCCGATCCGACAGCGCGCACAAATATCCGTGGGTGCGGGCCGGCCGACTGAGTCGGTTACCGGCCTGCTGCCCGCTACTACCATATCCGTCGGGAGAGCGCCGGCACCCCATTGACGCGCTTGGGTGCTTGCGAGAGGAGAACGGCAACCGGCTTGGACCGGGTCGTACCTGGGTGGAGGAACGCAGGGATGAAAGCTCTATTGGTGGCGCTCGTCGGCGGCCTCATCATGGCCGCGCCGGCGCACGGGCAGGACTGGCCCACCCGAGCCGTCAAGGTGATCGTGCCATTCGGAGCAGGCTCCACCCCCGACGCGGTGGCGCGCCTGGTCGCCGACAAGCTGCAGCAGAAGCTCGGCCACCCATTCGTGATCGAGAACAAGCTGGGCGCAAGCGGCAACACCGGTACCGACGCGATCGCCAAGGCTGAGCCCGACGGCTACACGATCGGCCTGAGCATCGGCGGTCCGCTCGCCGTCAACACCCTGCTGTTCGCCAAGTTGCCCTACGATCCCGCCAAGGACCTCGCGCTCATCACCATGCTGACCACGCAGCCGAGCGCGCTCGCGGTGCCGGCGAGCCTCGGCGTCGACAACGTCGCGGCGCTGGTCGAGCTCATCAAGCGCGAGCCCGGCAAGTACAATTTCGGCTCGATCGGCAACGGCTCGCTCTCGCACCTCGCCATGGAGGCGATCGCGCAGAAGAGCGGCACCAAGCTGGTGCACATCCCTTACGGCTCCTCGCCACAGGCGATGACCGCGGTGATCCGTGGCGACGTACAGATGGCGGTGATGCCGGCGATCTCGGTGACGCCGCATGTCGCCTCCGGCGCGGTTAAGATGCTGGCGGTGACCACCGCCAAGCGCTCGCCGCTGCTGCCGGACGTGCCGACGCTCAAAGAGGCCGGCATCGACGTCGAAGCCGACGCGTGGAACGGCCTGGTGGCGCCGGCCGGCACGCCGCCCGCCGTGCTCGCCAAGATCGGGCGCGAAGTCGTCGAAGCGCTGCATGCGCCGGACGTGCGCGAGAAGCTCAACGCGCAGATCATGGAGCCGGTCGGCAACACGCCGGCGGAGTTCCGCGCCTGGATCGACCGCGACCTCGCGCGCTGGGGCGCGGTGATCCAGGCGGCCGGGATCAAGATCAACTAGACGACCGGCGAGCGCCCGCCGTCGACGTTGATTGCGGTGCCGGTCACATATGAACCGGCATCCGACACCAGAAAGCAGGCGAGATTGGCGAACTCCTCGGCGCGGCCGAAACGGCCGAGCGGAATGTCCTTGGCGCGGACGGCCTTGTATTCGTCGATCGAGACGCCCTGCTTGTTCGCCGCCTGCACGTGCTGATCGGCCTCAATCAGGCCGACCAGCAGCGCGTTGACGAGCACGTTGTGAGGCGCGCCTTCACCGGCCAGCACTTTGGTGAAGGCCATGCCCGCCGCGCGCGAGATCGAGGTCGGCGCGCTTGCGGCGCGCGGCGCCTTGGCGCCGATATTGAGCACGTTGATGATGCGGCCCCAGCGCCGCTCCTTCATCTGCGGCCACACCAGGCGGGAGAGCCGCACGGCCGCGAACAGTTTCTGCTCGAGATCGTAGTGCAGGATTTCGTCGGTCAAGTTTTCAAACGAACCGTTGCGCGAAGTACCGGCATTGTTCACGGCAATGTCGATCTTGCCGAACGCAGCCATCGCCTCGTCGTACACGCGCTGCACATCCGCCGCGATGCCGACGTCGCCCTGGGCGCCGACGTCGCGACCTTTGCCGGTCGCGCCGATTTGCTTCACCGCGGCGTCAAGCCCTTCGCGCCCACGCGCGACGATCGCGACGTCCGCTCCAGAAGCGGCGAAACGGGTGGCGATGGCGAGTCCGATGCCCTTGGAACCGCCGGTGACGATGCCGCGCGTCCCGGGAGAGAGATGTCCATGAACGATCCGTTTCGATGATGTTTCGGCTTGTTGATAGGGCTCCGTCAAATTCAATGCAGATAGCGCATCCTGCAACCTATCGGTGCATAGGATCGGCCGACCCAGGGTTATGCGGTCTTCTCGAGCGCCGAGTTTATCTCGAACGTCGAGCGGCGTTCGCATGTGCCCTCTTGAGCCAGATTCTATCTCCGGATATATTACGGGAAATACGATGAAGATTGCGTCATGGGCCCATCTCAAAAGCGCGCCATTCAGAATTATCGCAGTCGCCTAGGCAAGCGCGGCTTGGCACGCTTTGAGGTGCTGGGACGCGCCACCGATCGCGAGTTCATTCGCTCGCTCGCGCGCCGATTGGCGGAAGATGGCCCGGAAGCCTCACGCCTGCGGGCCGCCGTGAGCCAATCCATCGCCGGCGAACCACCGAGAAAGGGGGGGATTCTCGCCGCCCTTCGACGCTCGCCGCTGGTCGGCTCGGATCTCAACCTCGCCCGTCGCCAGGAGGAGGCGCGCAAGGTCGAGATATGATGCGCTGCCTCCTGGACACCAATATCATCAGCAACGTCACGAAACCGGCGCCGTCAGGCCCGCTGCTGGCCTGGATGGCCGGACAATCCGACGAGAATCTCTACATCGCCTCGCTGACGGTTGCCGAAATACGCCGCGGCATCCTGGAGAAACCACCCGGCAAGCGGCGCAGCGAACTCGAAGCCTGGTTCTTCGGCGGCGAAGGTCCGCAGGCCTTGTTCGCGGGACGCGTACTGCCATTCGATGAGCGGGCCGGTCTTTTGTGGGCGAGATTGATGGCGGACGGCAAGACCGAGGGCCGCCCCCGCAGCGCTCTCGACATGATCATCGCCGCCGTCGCCGAGGCCAACGATTGTGTGGTCGTCACCGACAATGAGCAAGATTTTGCAGGAATCGAGACGCTCAATCCCCTCCGATCCGGAACGTGACGGCTGCTCGGGTTGAGCTTTTCGATCTTGACCCACTGCAGCCGACGGCGCTCGGTGCGCAGCGCGTCGAGGTCGCGCGCCATGACTTTCTCCGCGGCGAGGACCCTTGCGGGCGGCAAGCTATTGCTCGCGCGGCACGACTTCGGCGTGGAGAGAGGGCCGGTTGCCCTGATCATCTCTCCTCCGATTGCGGGACAGACTTGCGCGCCTGGTCGGGCCGCTCTGCTCGTCGTCTGCCGAACACGTGCGGTCAAGCCCGCAGCTGCTCCGGTGCCAGCGGCGACGAGGGCTGCGGTGGTCAGACAAACGGGACACATGGCGTTGCCCTCAGCGCTTGTCGTATTCGTCGTGCCGGCGCCACCAGACGCCCGTCTCGTTGCGCCCCTTGGGGGCGCGGTCGAGCCATTGGTACATGCCCCAGAGGCCGTCCAGCCCGCGCGAATAGGTGGAATAGGTGTGATAGACGACACCGTCCTCGAGCACGAACGCACTCATGCCTGGTCTCTCGCGCGTGTACGTCGCAACATCGGTTCCAGTCATAGCCGCGATCTGCGCGACGGGCCCTTCGCCGCCGCGCAACTGCCACTCTTGAACGGTCTTCCCGGCGAGCGGCTCAGGTGCTGGCGCCTCCTGCCGATAGTTGTATTCGATGCTCCCCTCGCGCTGTTGCTCCGGGGTGAATCCGACGCTGAAGTCGAAGTTGAAGTCGCTACCGAGCGAGGACGCCCAGGGAAACGTCCACCCCATCCGCCGCTTGTAAGCCTGCAACGTCGCGAGCGGCGCCCGCGACACTGTCCAAAGCGCGACGTCGTGGTTCGCCAGGTGGACGACGAAGCCATCGAACCCGTCCGCGATCGCCGAGCAGGATGGACAGCCCGCCGTGTAGTCGGGCCCGAACATGAAATGGTAGACGAGAAGCTGCGAGCGATCTCTGAAGAGGTCTTGCAGCGAAGCGCTCCCTTCATCCGTATCGAATCGGTACTGCTTGTCGGCTCGAACCCACGGCAGCTCCTGCCGTGGCCGTGCCACCTCGTCGCTCCGCCGCGTGAGCTCCTTCTCCGCGTCGAGCAGGCCGAGTCTCGCTGCCAACCACTCTTCGCGCGTCCCGATCGCATGCCTCGTCATCGTCCTTCTCCCTTGCTCGGGTGTCCTTCGTTATCGCTCCGTTTGCGATACGATGTGTCGGTTTGTGGTGTGAGATGAGTTAGTACGGGGCATCGAACGGCGGGAGTGACAAGTGTGGCGGGATTCCGATGGACTCGCTGATCACGGCCGCGGCGCATGCGCTCGCCGCCGGTGATGCCCTCGGCGCACTGAACCGGGTCGCCTTGCGCGACGACGCGCCTGCGCTCGCGCTTCGCGGCATCGCGATGGCGCAACTCGGCGATCTCGTCCGTGCCAGGGCGCTCGTGCGCAGTGCGGCGCGCGCCTTCGGGCCGAAGGAGCCGGTGGCCCGAGCGAGGTGTATCGTCGCCGAGGCCGAGATCGCGCTCGTCTCGCGCGACCTGGGCTGGCCCGCAAATGCGCTCGACGCGGCGCGTGCGACGCTCGAAGCGCACGGCGACCGGGTGAACGCTGCGCATGCGCGGTATCTCGAGGTCCGGCGGTTACTCCTGATCGGGCGCCTCGACGACGCCGAGCGTGCCCTTGCCGAGCTCGACCCGGCGCCCTTCCCGCCGGCGTCGAGGGCCGCCCATGCGCTAGTCGTCGCGGGGATTGCGATGCGACGCCTCCGGACGAAGGCGGCGCGCGCAGCGCTCGCGCGTGCGAAGCGCGCCGCCCGCGACGCCGGTATCCCTGCGCTGACGGCGGAGGTCGAAAGCGCATCGCTCGTGCTGAACACGCCGGCGGCGCGCCTGATTGCGCGCGGTGAGGAGCGACCCCTGCTGCTCGAGGAGGTTGAAGCGTTGCTGGCGTCGAGCGCGCTGGTCGTGGACGCTTGCCGCCATGTCGTGCGCAATGCGAGCACGGTGGTCTCGCTCGCGAGGCGTCCGGTGTTGTTCGCGCTCGCACGCGCGCTGGGCGAAGCGTGGCCTGCAGATGTGCCAAGGGGTGCGCTCCTCGCGCGCGCGTTCCGGGCCAAGCACGCCGATGAGTTGCATCGCGCACGGCTGCGGGTCGAGATC
Source organism: uncultured Alphaproteobacteria bacterium (assembly GCA_963788095.1). Lineage (GTDB taxonomy): Bacteria > Pseudomonadota > Alphaproteobacteria > Rhizobiales > Xanthobacteraceae > CAVTXS01. Next base: position 140,709 of record CAWBFP010000021.1, read on the forward strand.
GGGCGGCTTCGCGCGGTGCTGCGAACGCTGGCCGGCGTGAACGCGACGAAGCGAGGGTTTGCGCTGGTGCCGCGGCGCGCCCGCGAGGTCGTGGTGCTGGCGCGGCCGGTCGAAGAAGAGCATGCGGCGGTGCTCGCCTTCCTCGCCGACGGCGAGTCATGGTCGAGCTCCGCGCTGGCACTTGCGCTTGGCGCCAGCCAGCGCACCGTGCAACGGGCCCTCGACGCGCTTGCGGCAGCGGGCAAGGTGCAGTCGTTTGGTCGCGGGCGAGCGCGCCGTTGGATGACCCCGTCGGTGCCGGGATTCACGACGACCTTGTTACTCCCGGCTCCGCTCCCGGTCGGCTAAGGATGGACGCATGAAACGATCAGCAGCCGAAATCATCCGCGAGTATGGTCCCTTTCCGGGCGTCGACAACGTGGGTGGGGTCACCTATGACGGACAGCACGTCTGGGTTGCCGCCGGCGACAGGCTCAACGCCTTCGATCCGGCGAACGGGAAGATGCTGCGCTCGATCGATGTCGCAGCGCATGCAGGAACGGCGTTCGACGGCCAGCACCTGTTTCAGATCGCCGAGGATCGCATCCAGAAAATCGACCCGAATACCGGCCGTGTGCTCGCCACCATACCCGCGCCCGGCGGTGGCGGTGACTCTGGCCTCGCCTGGGCCGAAGGCTCGCTCTGGGTGGGGCAGTATCGGGAGCGCAAGATCCATCAAGTCGATCCGCAAACCGGGGCGGTTCTTCGCACCATCGAGTCCAACCGCTTCGTCACCGGGGTCACCTGGGTCGACGGCGAGCTGTGGCACGGCACCTGGGAAGCTGACGAGAGCGATGTGCGGCGAATAGATCCTCGAACAGGAGAGGTCTTGGAGCGGCTCGACATGCCGCCTGGCGTCGGCGTGTCCGGGCTCGAGTCCGATGGCGGCGATCGGTTCTTCTGCGGCGGCGGCAACAGCGGCAAGGTGAGAGCCATCCGCCGACCCAAGCGAGGCGCCGCGGCCGGCAGCCGCTCGGTGTGATCGACAGGGCCGGCTGAAAACTCAGGCCGTCAACGCTGCTGCCAGACAGCTGCCTGTCGATAGGAGCCGCGCATGCCCGACAACAACGTGGTCTCGCACCAGGAATGGCTGAAGGCGCGCCTTGAACTGCTCGCTGCCGAGAAGAGGCTCGGCGGCGGCCGCCGGCTCCGAGGCTAAAGCCGCCCGGTTACGGCTTTTCCATACAGTTCCGGCTTGAATCCGACCAAAAGCTCGCCGTTGCCGAGATCGAGCACGGGCCGCTTGATGGTCGAGGGCTGCGCCAGCATCAGCGCGACCGCGCTCTTCTCGCTCAAACCTTGTTTATCCGCCTCGCGCAGCTTGCGGAACGTCGTGCCGCTGCGATTGAGCAGCGTTTCCCATCCGACCTCGCGCGCCCAGCCCGCTAGCCGCACGCGCTCGATCCCTTTCGCCTTGTAATCGTGAAACGCGTAGGCGACGCCGTGCTGGTCCAACCACGCACGCGCCTTCTTCATCGTGTCGCAGTTCTTGATGCCGTAAATGGTAACGGGATTTGACAAGGCTCATTCCTACATTGTTCAATGCCGTTATAACACATTGAGAAAGTTCGTAGATCTGCCGTCAGCATTGCGATATACCGTTCCGCATGCCGTCATAATACAAGCCCGGCGCATCCTGCGCCGCCCGGAGTTGCACTACACCCCAAAGCACGCCAGCGGGCTCAACATGGTCGAGATCGAAATCCGCGCTGGCGACGTGTTCCACGTCTCGCCGAGACACGATACCCGGGTGGTCGGCGACGAGCCCTACGTCTCGCTGGCACTTCATGGGTGCGGACGACTACGCAGCGAAGTAGCGGGTATACAAACTACGCAATCGCTTGGCGTTCAAATAATGCAACAATCACGCAACTCGTGAAGGCACCGAGTGGCCCGCACGTTCCACCCTGCTCTCTTCCCACCAGTCGCTCAACGCGTCGACATGCGGAACAAGCCGCGAACCGGCTGCCGTCAACTCATAGTCCACCCGCCTCGGATACCCTTGGCGCTCGGTGCGTCGCACGATTCCGGCTTCTTCTAGTTTGCGAAGCTCCTGCGCCAACATGCGGTGCGAGACCGTCGGATTGTCACGACGGAGATCGCTGAACCGCTTGGACCCATCCTTGAGATAGTAGAGTAGCAGCGTTGGCCATCGGCCGCTCAGTACCCGCATGACCGCCTCGATCGGGCAGTCAGAGACGACATCCTTCACGATCGTCGCTCCCTGGTTACAGAAAAGTGCGTAATTTACATGGGGGGATCCATACTTACTTTCCGGGCTCTTTCCTTGCATCCGAACCATGAGATGGAACAGAGCAATGGAGCCAATTCTTCTCTACGGTTTCCCCCTGGGCACATCGATGGGGCTTGTCGCCGCGCTTGAATGGCTGGGCCAGCCATATCGGCTCTGCCGCGTCGACATGCTGGGCGAGATGCGCGAACCATCCTTTGCGAGGCTCAACGCCCGGCACGAAACGCCGGTCCTGATCACCGATGCTGGCCGGACGCTCAGCGAGACCATGGCCATCGCTGCTTATATGGAAGCGCGCGACGACAAGCGCCGCATCAGTTTCGAACCGCGCTCACCCGAAGCCGACCGGGCGCATCAGCTGATGGCGTTTCTGAACACCGGCTTCACTGCGGCCTTCGGCCCATTGTGGGCCGCCCTGGAGATGGAAACGCCCGATCCCGCCTATAAGGCAGCGCTCCGGCGCCACGGCCGGGAAAGAGTGATCGAACGTCATGACAAGCTCGAGCAGTTGGTCGGTGACGGCCCCTGGCTCGTCGGCGCGCGGCCGACGCTCGCGGACGGATTGCTCGCGGGCGTGGCACGCTGGCTGGAGTTTCATGAGGTCGAAACCATCTCGCGCTGGGCTAGGCTTCGGACCATTCGGCAGCGCGTCGAGGCGGACCCGGCGGTGATCTTTGCAACGGCGCTGGAGAGTGGCGAGACGCCGAAAGGATCCGGAGCCTGCGTCGGCCACGTTCCTCTCGCCGATGCGATCGAGCGGTTCGGATCCTAGCGCCGGCGCGACGTCCCTGGTTTGAGTTGGACAATCAATTTCCAAAGCAAGGAGCGAAAGGGCAGCGTGAAACCTTCAATCAGCGTGCTTGGAACCGGACGCATGGGATCGGCTCTCGCCCGTGCGTTTGTCGGAGCCGGATACGACACAACCGTCTGGAACCGGACAATCGCGAAGGCGGAGGCGCTCGCTGCGGCGGGAGCGGTCTTGGCGGAATCGGTGCCCGAGGCGGTCGGCTCCGCTGAGATCGTGGTCGTCAACGTCAGCGATTACGCCGCTTCGGCTGCACTCCTTCGCGATCAAGCCACCGCCGCCGACCTCAGCGGCAAGCTGATCGTCGAGCTGACATCGGGGTCGCCGCGCGGCGCGCGCGAGGCTGCAAATTGGGCCGAGACCCAAGGCGCGGCCTATCTCGACGGTGCGATCATGGCTACTCCGAACTTCATTGGCACCGATGCCGGTACGATCCTGTTCTCGGGCCCGCGCGCGGCGTTCGATTCGAACAGCGCTGCGCTCGGCGCCCTGGGCGGCAATCTCCAATTCGTCGGAGAAGATCCAGGAATTGCGAACGCACTCGACAACGCGCTTCTCGGCCAGATGTGGGGCGCCTTGTTCGGCGTGTTGCACGCGATCGCGATCTGTCAGGTCGAACAGATCGATCTTGCCGAGTTCGCTCGGCAGCGGATCGCATTCGCACCCGTCGTGGAAGGAGGAGCCTCCGACCTCGTCGAACGGACGCGCACCGGACGGCTTGCCGGTGATCAGGACACCCTCGCGTCGATCTCGGTCCATTATGGCGCCTTCAAGCATCTGCTGGAAGTGACCGAGGAGCGAAAGCGCGATCGCGGCGCAAGCGACGCCTGCGCCGCCATATTCGAACGGGCGATCGCGGCTGGCCGTCTGCACGACGATTTCGCGGCGCTGACGCAGTTCATGCGAAGGCCCGAATGAGCGGCGAGAACCTGCCGAGAACAGAGAAATGAGCGTTGCGGCCCATTGCCGGGGGATGTGCAACCATCAATTTCTCCGGTGACTCCACCGCGGCGAGATGGGGTGCGCCGCGCCCTTTCCCTGGTCAAGCCAGCTCGGATCGACAAGCGCGAGCGCGGCCGAACGCGACGCGGCGCACTTGTGGTGAACGACGACGATCAAGGGATGAAATGGGACACCGCGGGCGGCTTCGAAATCATTCCCACTCGATTGTTCAGTGCTCCGTAAGCATATGAAATATCTGATGAAAAGGATTTTCGGCCCGCACAATACCGTCGAAGGCACCGAGATAAGTCAACGATTTTGATTTCATTGGCTTTTCTCCCAACATCGAAAAGCGATGCTGTCGGGATCTATCGCTGACAATCGCCCACAAATCTCGAACCAGGCGCGTGCCTTCTTCATCGTGTCGCAGTTCTTGATGCCGTAGATGGTGATCGGACACGGCGTGGCGCTATTGCCCACTCGATGGTTCTAACCGGTCGCGGATCGCGGCGATTTCACGATCGCGCCCGTTGCCCCCATGAAGATCAGGCCGTTCTTTCGTCACCGTCGCGTCCGAGCTTGGTCAGCCGCTCGATGAATTTTCCCTTCTTCTCGTGCCGTGCGCGGATCGAGGCAAGGCGAAGGCTGAAGTCGTTCCAACTTCCCTCCTCCGCGGCGAGGACCTGGAGATCGGAAAGGAGGCTCGCCGCCCGGTCGTAGCCGGAAGAGTTGCGGCGCTCGATTTCCCCCTCGATTTCGCACCAGACGCTGGCGCCACGCTGCTTGAGAGCCTTGAGCCGGGCGCGGCGCGCCCTCTCGGCCTCCTCGGCTTGGCGGCGCCGTTCGACTTCCCTGCGCTTGGCTGCCGCGTGTTCACGCGCCTCCGCGATTTCCTGCGCGCGCTTTCGCAACGCACCGACTGTTCGGGGTGCCGCAGGGGCTGAGCGCTCCTTTCGAAGTTTGCTCCTGAGCTCGGCGGCCACATGGACATCGCCATCCACGATACGCAACAGCAACTCGATCTTCTCGCATTCCGGGATGACCGCCAGCTTTTCGCGTAGATCATCCTTGGACGTCGCCGCCTCTGCGCCTCGCTCGGCAGCCGCCTGCACCAGATCGGGATCGATGGCAAAAAACTCTGCGAAACCTTCGAGTGCCCCGGTCAGGGGGCCGATGCCCGGCAGCGGCTCGACTTTATCGTCAGAGACCCGCTCATCCTGCACCAGCGTCAGCCACAAAAGATAGAACAGCCTGAGGTCACCCGAGAGCAAATCGGAACGCAACGGCGCCAGTGCAGCGAGCCAGCCGGAGCCATCGTCCCAGTCATCGTCAGGCTCGGCCTCATCACGGCAGATATCGATGATCACGTTGTCGCCAGATGTCCACACCTTGACCCAGTCGACTTCACGAAGAAAGGAATTGACATCCGCACGGTTCAGAAAGCGCTTGGGCAGCCGCATCATCAGCCGATGCGTGCCCCAATTCGCGAGATAGAGATGCAGGTCGAACCAGCGTTCCATGAACTTGCGTGGATCGCCCTTGAGGTCGCCCCATTCGTAGTGGTTCGTGAAGCTCGTCGCAGTGATCCGCGCCCGTGACGAAATCGACCGCAACGCCTCTTGCGCAGCTCGATCGAGGGGCCGATCGATCGCCTGGAATTCGTAATACTGATATTCGCCCATACGCGGACGCGGTCCTTCGATACATTTCCTCGGATGATGGCCCAAATGTTCCGAGGAACCATTCAAGCGTGCAGCGCACTCGGTCTGAACATAGGGGCGTCTTCCGGGGCGAATGCGGCTTGATTAGCGGAATCCACCGCGGCTAGCCTTCATCGGTATTTTCAGATATTGCAGTTATGGCGGTCAAGCCCTATATCGGACGGCCAAGGAAAGGGACCGGCCATGACCACCCATGTGCTGCAATTTGTCGAGCTCTCAGACCATGACCGCAAGGCGGCCAAACCCTTTGGCAAGCTCGGCAAGGGCGATCAGGTCGAGGTCCGGGTCCGGCGCAAGTCGGGTGAGGATCAGGTCGTGAGGCTCCCACCGAAGGCCGCGGCGTTGCTTGAGGCCGCTCTCAGCCGTCTCCTCCAGGGCGAACGAGTCGCCGTGCTCGCCGAAGGTCAGGAACTCAGCCCGAACGACGCAGCCGACATTCTTGGGATCTCCCGCCCACTCGTTGTGCATCGGATGGACGTGGGCGATCTGCCGTTCCGGTATGTCGGCAAGCATCGCCGCACGACGCTTAAGGATGTACTGGCGCTGAAAGCGAAGATGGATGCCCAGCAGGGGGCGATGGAGGCGCTCGCCGAGGACGCCGAGGACCTTAGGCAGCGCTATGGCGTTTGAGCCCGCGGTCGCGGTTTTCGACGCCTGCATCCTCTATCTTTCCATCTCAGGAACATCGTTGTACAGGCCGCTGTTGATCGCCTTCTCGAAGGGCGCTGGACGGGCGCAATCCACGACGAATGGATCCGAAATTTGGCCGCCGGCGCGCCAGCCATTCCCATAGGGCGCCTCCGGACCACGCGCCGACTAATGAACGAGGTGCTGCCGATGGCAATGGTCAGCGAGTACGAACATCATATCCCAGCCCTAAATCTGCCCGATCCGAACGATTGCCATGTCGTCGCGGCAGCAATCGCTACCAATGCTTCCGTTATTCTTGCCTGGAACCTCCGCCACTTTCCGGCGAAAGAGCTTAAGAAGTTCGGGTTGCGGAAAGAGATTCCAGATGCCTTCCTCTTGGGCCTCTACGACGAAGTTCCCGATTTGACGATCGGCTCTCTTGCGAACGCTCGTCGGAATCTGACCAGGAGCCAAATTTCGGCTTCGGATTTCGTCAGCGTTCTCAGCAACCAGAAACTCATCCAACTTGCGAAGCGAGCGCAGAGACACGTCGCCGAGCTATAGGCAGAAGACCGTCGTAGGTTCTCTTTTCCTGACGGTATTCTTTCGAACTCGCCAGGCATCATTCGAGAATGCCGGCAGAACAACCTTTGGCACGGATTGACGCTGCCGAGCGACCTAGCCCACCAAGTGCTGCTGTGCCCATAGCTTGTGCATTTGAACACGGCTGGCGACGTCGGGATGATGTCCGGCAAAGAAGACCTTCTCAGGCATATCGAAGCCCTTCCGCACGGCCGTTCCGAGGCTCTCGATTGGCGATCGGCTCAGATCTTCCTGCTTGTCAAAGGGGTTCGCCTCCTCAATGACGTGCGACACCAATCCCATAATGAATGAAAAGCCACGCGGTATGACGCTGCGAACAAGTTCGCGCGCTCGTGGGCAGGCCTGCTTGGTCAACGCATCAAAGCAAGGATGTGCGGGCATTCCCATCATCGGTAAGCCACTTAACTGTCCAGATCAGCCACTCAGCCACCGTCACCGGCAAAGACCCCACATTGAGTGCTATTCTCTTTTTGAGCCTCAGGAGCAGATCCATCGAGAGGCCGCTCTGTGACGCGAGCGCGGCCGTCGTGTTGTCGAACTCCATGGGGCGTATCCCGCGCGATTGCATTCTTCAGGTAGTTAATCTTCGCTTCGAATTCCGCTTCTGCTTCGCGCTTGCGCGCCCCGAAGGCACCGAATGGCTTTCGCAAGTCAAACAGCAATGTGGGGGCGGCATAAGCCGCTTGACCCATGGCGATGATGGCGATTAATCGGGCAAGTTGGGTTTCATCCTGAGCGGACCAGCGGTCCCCGATGCAGTGCTCGTCTATGGGTACAGCTTTGGTCAGCAGCGGAGGCCTTACTCTGGCCTTCTGCTTGGGCGGTTCGATTTCAATCCCTTCGGCTGGCCCTCGTTCTTCATTGAAATTGTTCCGCCCGCCGGCAATCTCTGCCCCTGCTACCCACACATTGTGATCTCACCCGTGGCAGCCAGCGTTAACCCCAAAGGCCAGCCCACGGCTTTACATGTCCCCACCACTCCGCCAGCGTCATGATTCGCAAGAGCACCTGTCGCAGCTGAGCACGCTTGTTCACGATCGTAGCCCTGTCGCGGGTACAGAATGCATCACAACCAAATCCAATCGCATTTCCAATGAGTTCGCGGTCAGCCAAATCCGGTAGTGCAGCGACGAATGGAGCATCAATTAGCCGACGTCCGAAATCTGCCGCGAACCTGCGATTTTCGTCATCGAGATCCTGGTTAACAAGTCCGAGCGCGTAACTCAACCAGATCGCCGCGAAGGTCGCCGTCTCTCGTGCGCGAGAGTTCGTCTATAGTTTTTTGAGAGCCTACGAGATCCCAGCTTGCCCGTGCCCCGACATAGAACACATGCATCAATGCTTCGATATCAATAGCAAGCGTCGGCTCAGTGTCAGCCGGAATCGGCTCACGCTCGAAAACATTCGTCCTATATTTGACCAGGACATTGATCACGTTCGTGTCTAAGAACACCCTCTTTGGGATTTCTCTCAAACGGAAAGCGCGCGCAGTCATCGCCGTGCTGTCCGGCGTCACGGTACAGCACATATTTTCGTCTTCTCGGATCCCAATACTTTAACCCCATTGCCATCGAAATCGCCTCCACGCCTGCATGCAGGGCCTCACGGGTAGTGAACGCGAAGGCGCCTGCATGTCCTCTGGCACACGGGGACGTAGGTAATGCATCTAGTGTCTGTGCGACGCCTTGATGCATCACGGGACACAAAAAGAGGTCCAGTCGGGCCAGCGGCCGACCGTGCGCACGCACACGCCTTCTTCATCGTATCGCAGTTCTTGATGCCGCAGATGGTCACAGGATCTGACAAGGCTCATTCCCACTCAATGGTGCCCGGTGGCTTCGAAGTCACGTCGTAAACCACGCGGTTGACGCCCCTCACCTCGTTGATGATGCGGGTGGCGACGCGGCCGATGAAGGCCATGTCGAAAGGATAGAAGTCCGCCGTCATGCCGTCGGTTGACGTCACCGCGCGCAGGGCGACGACGTGGTCGTAGGTGCGGTAGTCGCCCATTACGCCTACGGTCTTCACCGGTAGGATCACCGCGAACGCCTGCCAGATGTCGTCGTAGAGCCCGGCGCGGCGGATCTCCTCGATATAGATGGCGTCGGCGCGCCGCAGGATGTCCAGCTTCTCGCGCGTGATCTCGCCCGGGCAGCGGATCGCAAGACCGGGTCCCGGAAAAGGATGGCGGCCGACGAAAGCTTCGGGAAGCCCGAGCTCGCGGCCGAGCGCGCGCACCTCATCCTTGAACAGCTCGCGCAACGGCTCGACCAGCCGCATGTTCATGCGCTCGGGCAGGCCGCCGACATTGTGGTGCGACTTGATCGTGACCGACGGCCCGCCGGTGAAGGAAACGCTCTCGATCACGTCGGGGTAGAGCGTGCCCTGCGCGAGGAACTCGGCGCCTCCGATCTTCTTGGCCTCGTGCTCGAACACGTCGATGAACAGCTTGCCGATGGTCTTGCGCTTGACCTCCGGGTCGGTCGTGCCCTCGAGCGCATCCAGGAACAGGTTCTCGGCACGCACGTGCACCAGCGGGATGTTGTAGCTGTCGCGGAACAGCGCGACCACCTGCTCGGCCTCGCCGAGCCGCAGCAGGCCATGATCGACGAACACGCAGGTGAGCTGCTCGCCGATCGCCTCATGGATCAACACCGCGGCAACCGCCGAGTCGACGCCGCCCGAAAGACCGCAGATCACGCGTCCTCGGCCGACCTGCGCGCGGATCTTCTCGATCGCCTCGTCCTTGAACGCGCGCATGGTCCAGTCGCCGCGCGCGCCGGCGATCTTGCGCACGAAATTGCGCAGCAGTGCCGCGCCGTGCGGGGTGTGCATGACTTCGAGATGGAACTGGACGGCGTAGAACTTGCGGTCGTCGTCGCCGATCATGGCGATCGGGGCGTTCTCGGAGACGCCAAGCACGCGGAAGCCCTCCGGAAGCTTGGTCACCCGGTCGCCATGGCTCATCCAGACCGGATACTTTTCGCCCTTGAGCCATACGCCCTCGAACAGCGCCGAGTCCGCCGTTACTTCGACTTCGGCGCGGCCGAATTCGCGATGGTGCCCGCCCTCGACCTTGCCGCCGAGCTGCTGCGCCATCGCCTGCTCGCCGTAGCAGATGCCGAGCACCGGCACGCCCGCCTGGTAGATCGAGGGCGGCGCCAATGGCGCCCCCTCATCGAGCACCGAGGCCGGGCCGCCTGACAGGATCACCCCTTTCGGCTTCATCGCGCGGAAGGCGGCTTCGGCCTTCTGATACGGCACGATCTCGGAATAGACCTTTTCCTCGCGCACGCGGCGCGCGATCAGCTGCGTAACCTGGGAGCCGAAATCGACGATGAGGATCTTGTCGTGCATGCGCCGCCGGGCCGACGGGTCGATGACGGCGGGTGGCCAACACCACATGCGGCAGCTTGCCGCAACGGATTGCCGAGTCGCAGCCGATGATGACCGTTCGGTGCGGCTTTTTGCAGGGCACCCAGGCTCCGGTCAAGCGGCCGAACGGGTTCCCACTGCCCCGGAGCCAACGCTCCGTTTCGACCGTCTTGCCGAAACGCGCGGCCGGTCAGCGCGAAGCGTTTTACAGGCAAAACCCCTACAGTGCCGGAACGTCCTGAGACTTTGCAAAGCGCGGGCGCCTGTTGACGGGAGCCCCCGATGACGCGCGCCCCCGCCCACCCTCAGGCGCGCCGGGCCAGGACACTGACGAAGAAGCCGTCCGTGTCGGTTCGTCGCGGCGTCATCAGCAAACCCTCGGCGGACACCAGCACCGCCCGGCGAAACAGGAATGCGCGCTCGCCGAGTGCGTCGATCACCCTCTCGGGAGCGACCGCCGAAAAAACCGGCTGCCGCGCCAGGAACGCGCGCATTTGCGCGCCGTTCTCGGCATCGAGCACCGAGCAGGTGACGTAGACGATCCGGCCGCCGGGCTTCACGAGTGCGGCTGCCCGATCGAGCACGGGCGCCTGCTCCGCCGTCCGCTGTGCGAGGGCGCCGGGGCGCACGCGCCATTTGGCATCCGGGTTGCGCCGCCAGGCGCCGCTGCCGGTGCACGGGGCGTCGACCAGGACGAGATCGGCGCGACCCAGAAGGTCGGCCAAAACATCGGCGGAGGCCTTCGGCGTTCGGACTTGCACGTTGCGCGCGCCGGCCCGCTCGATGCGGGCGTGAATGGGTGCGAGGCGGCGCTTGTCGCTGTCGGTCGCGTAGATCTGCCCGCGATTTTCCATCGCGGCGGCGAGCGCCAGCGTCTTGCCGCCCGCGCCGGCGCATAGATCGACGACCTGCTCGCCCGGCCGCGCGCCGGCCAGAAGGGTCGAAAGCTGCGAACCTTCGTCCTGCACCTCGATCCAGCCCTTGAGAAAGGCGGGTTCGGCGTGCACGGCCGGGCTCTTTGCGTCGGCATGCAGGGCGATTCGCAACCCTGTGGGCGACCAGCGGGTGAGGCGTGGCTGCAGGTGGCCGATGGCGCCAGCCGCGGTTTCGCGTTCGGCCTTCAATGTGTTGACCCGGAGGTCGAGCGGCGCGCGCGACGCAAGCGCGGCGCCCTCCTGCGCGCGCTCGTCGCCGAAGACCTCGGCCAGCTGCGGATCCAGCCATTCCGGGTAGTCGCCCGCCACCGGCGCTGGCGCATCCGTCAGGTCTGCCCGCTCGAGCCGCGTCCGCTCCTGCTCGCTCAACGGCGCCGGCGCAAAGCGTGAACCATCGCACAGCTGCGCGATCGCCTCCGGCTCAACCGCCCGCTCGCGTCCCAGCATGCCGAGCACGATGGCGCGTGGGGTGTCTTCGCCCATGATCCAGGCGGATGACGCCCGGCGGCGGAGCGCGTCATAGACGAGGCCCGCGATCGCGGCGCGGTCGCCCGATCCGGCGAAGCGGTGGGATAGCCCCCAGTCTTTGAGCACATCGGCCGCCGGCCGGCGGCGTGCCTCGATGTCGCCGATCACCTCGATGGCGGCGGACAGGCGGGCTGACGGCGTCACGGCTCAGATGGGCAGCAGCACGCGTACGATCAGGATCAGCCACATCAGAAGGAGGGCGAGCGCGCCGACGCCGTAGATCTTGCCGCGCACCAATACCTGGTTGCTGGTGTTGTGCACAAAGGCCTGTCCGATGCGTGCCAGCACGAAGATCCAGGCGAGCACGACGAATATCAGATCGGCCTTGCGGGTGATCCACGCCAGGATGATCGCAACGTAGAACAGGACGGGCAGCTCGAACTGGTTGCTGAACGAGTTCGCCGCCTGCAGCGCCGGTTTCGGCCAGTTCGGCTCGCGCAGCGCGATATCGCGCGGATGCGTGGCACCGCTGCGATAGGCCACCTGCCGCTGATAGCCCATCCAAATCAGCAGAACGAACGTCAACAGCACCTGCGCAAACAGCGGGAGCAAAACGGCCTGGATCGACATCGTCGCTCCCTTATTCGCGGTCTTCGGCGGCAGCGGGCATTGCAATGGCGGGCGCCCCAGCCTCCGGCGCCACCCGCACCACGACCTTGCCGAAGTTCTCGCCGCGCAACAGCCCGATCAGCGCGCGCGGCGCCTTGTCGAGCCCCTCCACGACGTCCTCGCGGTACTTGATCCGCCGTTCGCGCAGCCAAGTCGAAACGTCCTTGAGGAATTCGGCCTGCAGGGCCGCGAAATCGCTGACGATGAAGCCGCGTATCGTCAACCGCTTGGTGAGCACGGCGCGCATCAATTGCGGCACCCGGTTTGGTCCACCGGGGAGCTCGGTCTCGTTGTAGTGCGCGATCAGCCCGCACACCGGAATGCGCGCGAACGGATTGAGCAGCGGGAACACCGCATCCCACACCGCCCCCCCGACGTTCTCGAAATAGACGTCGATGCCCTTGTGGCATGCCTCCTTCAGGCGCGCCGTGAGATCCGGCGAGCGATGGTCGAGGCAGGCGTCAAAGCCGAGCTCGCGCACCACGAAGCGACATTTCTCCGGTCCACCCGCGATGCCGATGGCACGCGCCCCCTTGATCTTGGCGATCTGCCCGACGACCGATCCGACCGCGCCAGACGCAGCCGCCACCACCACGGTCTCGTCGGCCTTGGGCTTGCCGATCTCGAGCAGGCCCGTATAGGCGGTCATGCCGGGCATGCCGAGAACGCCGACGGCGGTCGAGACCGGCGCCAGCGAAGGGTCGACCTTGCGAATGCCGCGCCCGTCGGAAATCGCGTGGGTCTGCCATCCGGCGTGCCCGACCACGATGTCGCCTGGTGCGAAACCATCGACTTTCGACGCCAGCACCTGGCTCACGGTGCCGCCCTCCATTACCTCGCCGATGCCGACCGGCCTGGCATAGGAAGGGGCATCGCTCATGCGGCCGCGCATGTACGGATCGAGCGAGAGCCATTGCGTGCGCAGCAGAAGCTGACCGGGTCCCGGTTCAGGCGCCGGGAACTCCTCCAACCGAAAATCGGTCTGCCTCGGCGCGCCGACCGGGCGGGAAGCCAGGACGATGCGTTGCGCGGTTTCGGGCATGGGTGCCTCCCTCGTCGCCGCCGTCATGGAGAAACGTTAGCGCGGATTGCCGAGGAAAGCGAAGCGGCCCTTGACGTGGAACCCGAGTGGGCAGCCCTGCAATATCCTAAGCGCGGCTCGGATAGTTCGGGCTCTCGCGCGTGATGGTCACGTCGTGCACATGGCTCTCGCGCAAGCCGGCGGCCGAGACCCGCACGAACTCGGCCTTGGCGTGCAGTTCGGCAAGTGACTTTGCCCCGACATAGCCCATCGCCGCGCGCAGGCCGCCGCCGAGCTGGTGCAGCACGGCCGCGACCGGCCCCTTGTACGGAACCTGACCTTCCACGCCTTCGGGCACGAGCTTGAGCGAATCCTTGATGTCCTGCTGGAAATAGCGGTCGGCCGAGCCCCGCGCCATCGCGCCGACCGAGCCCATCCCGCGGTAACTCTTGTACGAGCGCCCCTGATATAGATAGACCTCGCCGGGGGTCTCGTCGGTGCCGGCGAGCAGCGAACCGACCATGGCGCAATCCGCGCCGGCGGCGAGCGCCTTGGCGAGATCGCCGGAGTATTTGATACCCCCGTCGGCGATCACCGGCGTATCGGTCCGGCGCGCGACCTCGACCGTCTCCATGATGGCGGTGAGCTGCGGCATGCCGACGCCGGCCACGATCCGTGTCGTGCAGATCGAGCCCGGTCCGATGCCGACCTTGATGGCGTCGGCACCAGCATCGATCAGCGCCCGCGCGCCCTCCCCGGTCGCGATGTTGCCGGCCACCACCTGGACCTTGTTCGACAGGCGCTTGATCCGTCCGACTGCCTCCAGCACGCGGTGCGAGTGACCGTGCGCGGTATCGACCACAACCAGGTCCACGCCGGCGGCGATCAACAGCTCCGTCCGATGGTGCCCCTCGTCTCCCACCGTGGTTGCGGCGGCCACCCGCAGCCGGCCCTGCTCGTCCTTGCAGGCATGGGGATTGGCGACCGCCTTCTCGATGTCCTTGACCGTGATGAGGCCGACGCAACGGTAGCTTTCGTCGACCACCAACAGCTTCTCGATGCGGTGCTGGTGCAACAGGCGCTTGGCCTCGTCCTGCCCGACGCCGTCGCGCACCGTGATCAAGCGCTCCTTGGTCATGAGATCGGCCACCGGCTGCTCGGGGTCGGTCGCAAACCGCACGTCGCGATTGGTCAGGATGCCGACCAGCTTGCCGGCCCGGCCATTGCCGCCGCCTTCCACCACCGGGATGCCGGAAATGCCGTGCGCCTTCATCAACTCGAGCGCCTCGACCAGTCGCGCCTGCGGATGGATGGTGACCGGGTTCACCACCATGCCGGACTCGAACTTCTTCACCTGGCGGACCTGTGCAGCCTGCTCCTCGGGCTCGAGGTTGCGGTGGACCACGCCGATGCCACCGGCCTGCGCCATGGCGATCGCCATTTTGGCCTCGGTCACCGTGTCCATAGCGGAGGCCGCGATCGGGATGTTGAGCGGGATCGCGCGCGTGATGCGCGAACGGATATCGGCCTGCGACGGCAGCACGTCGGAGAGACCTGGCTTGAGCAGGACATCGTCGAAGGTCAGCGCTTCCGGTGGGGCACCGTTCGGGGTCTCGGGCATTGCCAACTCCGCGGCCGCTCTCTACCGGCGGGCCAATGAATATAAGGCCGCCCAGGTCCGGACGATGTCCGGCGCCCGACTCGCGGCGGCTTTTGGGTTGGCGGCGGCTGATACCATACCGGGGAACGGTTGACGAGAGGCGCAATGGCGTTATTCCCGGCGGTGTTTGCCATGGCGACGTGTCTGGGAGGCAGTCGTGGGCGACCGATCTGTTTTGGCGCGGGCGGCACGGGCTACGACCGTCGTGGTTGCGGGCTTGCTTGGCGTGTCCGCAGCATTCCCCGCCCACGCTCAAAGGCCGGCGGAACTCGCGGCTGTGCGAGAGCCGTTCCGCCAGCCATGACGACCGGATCAAGGGATGCTCCGCCGTCATCGAGTCCGGGCGCGAACGCGGGCGGAAACTGGCCATCGCCTACTGCAATCGGGGCTACGCGCTGGCCGAAAAGCGCGACCTCGACCGGGCGCTCGCGGATCTCGAACAGGCGATCAAGCTCGACGCGAATTTCGCCTGCCCGTTCAGGAATCGCGGCCGGATCTGGCAGCTCAAGGGCGACCCGGATCGAGCGATCGCCGACTACAATCAGGCGATCCGGCTCGACCCCGAATTCTCGCTCGCCTACAACAACCGCGGCGACGCGTTGCTGCACAAGGGCGAGCTCGACGCCGCGCTCGCCGACTTCACCCGGGCGATCAAGCTCGATCGCCGTAGCGCGCCTGCGCTCGGCAACCGCGGCTTTGCACACTACCGCACAAAGAACTTCGACAAGGCCATCGCCGACTATTCGGCCCAGATCAGGCTCGCACCGGACGACGTGCTGGCCTTCCTCAACCGCGGTGATGCCTGGCGCGACAAGGGCGACGCCGCCCGAGCGCGCGCCGACTACGGCGAGGTGATCAGGCTCGCGCCTACCGACGCCCGCGGCTGGCGCAACCGCGCGCTGATGCATCTGTTGGCCGGGGATGACGACAAAGGGATTGCCGACTACGACCAGGCGATCAAGCTCGATCCCGACGATGCCCTGTCCTACAACAACCGCGGCATCGCGCGCCTGGCTAAGGGCGACCGATCAGGCGCCATCGTGGACTTTCGCAAGGCGCTCGCCCTCGCTCCGGATCTCAAGCAGGCAAAAGACCAGCTGCGCACCCTCGGCGCCGCGCCGTAGCGATCAATCCCAGGCAAGCGATTAGCCTATCGCTGAAACCCCGGCGGTGGGCCGTGGCGCTCGATCGCTTCCACGATCTCACGATGCTTGCGGTCCTCGCGCCGCACGTAGACCGCGATCACGGCGTGAATCGACGGCAGCAGCCATAGCACCGGGAAGAAGAACCCGAGCAGGAAGCACGGCACGATCAGCACGAGATTGAGAATCGCGGCGAACGGCTGGCCGTTGAGCAAGAGCCCGAGCGGCGGCAGCAGCGCGGCAAGAATGTAGATCATGGCGGCTCTCCGTTCGGGCCGCAACGATGCGGCGCCCATGGAGATAGGGAGGCGTTACTGAAAATCCATTGCCGCGAACGTAAGTTTGCGCGCAGGGGGCAGCAGCCGCGACCGGCCAGTCAGCGGCAGGGCTTCGCGACCCCGATCTCGAGCGTCGTCATCTCGCCGGTCAAGGTGAAATCCCCGTAGTCGAGCTTGAGCGCGCGCGAAACGCCGTTCTCGTAGACCTCGAACGTGATCGCGTAGGTCGGGGTCTGCTCGCCGCCGGTCACGGCCTTGCCGCGCTCGAAGTAGCTCACCGTCACCGGCCAGCGCTTCATCGCCGCCAGTTCCTGGTTGCCGGCCGCAGCGTCGGTCGGCAGGCGCTCGCCGGGCGCGATCTCGCGCCCGATCACCGTGAGCGTATTGTAGACTTTCTCGCCGGTCTCGGAGCCGTCGTAGACCGCCACCTCGACCAACGTCTTGCCGGCGCGCGCGCCGGCAATGATGCGGCGCATGTGCTCGGACGGAAACACCACGGCACCGAGGGCGATCCGCTTCTTCTCGGGCTTTGCCAGCTCGACACTGACGCCGGCCGCGCCCTCTTCGGCCCGGCCATCCGCTGCGTCGCTCGGCTTGCCGTCGAGAAAGTTCTGCGTCATGAAACGGAAGCTCTTGCCCGCCCCCTCCTCCCAGTTCGTCATCCGCAAGTCGCTGGTGACGCTCTTGCCCTCGCCGGAATCGAGCTCCGTGACCTGACGAAACTGGAGCGAATAGCCCTCGCAGGTCGAGCCGGCAAAATCGTAAAGGATGCGGCCGCGCACCGCCTCGAGCGAACGTTTGCCGCTCGAGGAGGCAAGCTTGAGGTCGTAGACCGCGCGGTGCGGAGCCAGTTCGATCGCGCCGGCGTTCACCTGTGCCCGGGCGCCATCGCCCGGCACCGCAAGGCCGAAACAAACGATTGCCGCGGGCGCAATCAAGAGCCTGGAGATTCCATCGATCATCGCGAGCCACGTCTCGAGTCGTCGTGCCCTGGGGGCGAACATAGGGGCCCCCCTCGCTGGCCGCAACCAACTCCGGCCGCTTGCGTGCCGCCGGGCGATGGGCCAAGACTCGCCGCTTCGCCGGCGCGGGTAGCGTTAGGCCGGCATGCGGCAGGCTCGTGTGGAGGACCCCCCTATGGCCGGTACCGTGGAAAAGAGGCTCGCCGACATGGGCGTCAGCTTACCGGCACCCAGTACGCCGGTAGCGAACTACGTTCCGTTCGTGCGAACGCGCAACGTCTTGGTCTGCTCCGGCCAGATCTGCTTCGACGCCGACGGCAAGCTGGTGGCGAAAGGAAAACTGGGCGGTGCCGTATCGGTCGAGGACGGGCAGAAGGCGGCGCGCGCCTGCGCGATCAACCTGCTGGCGCAGGTCAAGGCGGCGATCGGCGACCTCGATAAGGTCGCCCGCGTGATCAGGCTCGGCGGCTTCATCAATTCGACCCCGGATTTCGTCGACGGTCCCAAGGTCATGAACGGCGCCTCCGACCTGATGGTGGCGGCGTTCGCCGACAAGGGCCGGCACGCCCGCACGACCGTCGGGGTCGCCGTCCTGCCGCTCGACGCGGCGGTTGAAATCGAGGCTTCCTTCGAAGTGGAGTGAGCAAGCCGCGGCATCACAACGTGGCCGGCCTCGATTGGCTGATTGCGCGGCCGGTCGCGCACCGCGGGCTGCACGATGCCGCCGCGCGCGTGATTGAGAACATGCCGTCGGCGTTCCGGGCGGCGATCACCGGCGGCTATGCGATCGAGTGCGACGTGCAGGTCTCAGCCGACGGCGAAGCCATGGTGCACCATGACGGGGCATTGGGCCGCCTAACCGAAGGCCGCGGTGAGCTGCGCGCGCTCACGTCTGCGGAACTGAAACGGGTGCCGTTCCGGGCGACCGCCGAGCACATGATCACGCTCGGCGAGCTGTGCGACCTCGTCGGCGGGCAGGTGCCGCTGGTGGTCGAGGTCAAGAGCCGGTTCGACGCCGAGACGCGGCTCCTTGCTCGCACCGCCGACGTGCTTCGGGGCTACGTCGGGCCCGCCGCCGCGATGTCGTTCGATCCGTACCTGGTCGAGGCGCTGCGGGCTTCGGCGCCGGGGCTGACACGCGGAATCGTGGCTGAGCGCTGGTACGAAGATCCCGACTGGGCGCCTCTTTCGGCGGCGCGCAAGCTGGCATGGGGCAATCTGTTGCACGCCTTTCGCACCCGGCCCCACTTCATCGCTTACGATATCGAGGGTCTGCCGGCGCTCGCGCCGTTGACGGCGCGCTACGTGTTCGGGCTTCCGCTGCTGACTTGGACGGTGCGCACGCTATCGCAACGCCAGCGCGCCGCCCGCTGGGCATCGCAGATCATTTTCGAGGAGTTTCGGCCGTAATGATCGGCACCGAACTGCGCATCCGTGTGCTGCCCGCCATTGCCGAGGTGCCGGCTGAGGCTTGGAACGCCTGTGCCAATCCAGTTGATGCAATGCCTGAGGCAGTTCACTCGGTTTGCGAGCACGGCGATTCAGAGTCTCGAAGGAAGGCGTATAACCCGTTCGTTTCACATGAGTTTCTGCTTGCGCTGGAGGCCTCGAACTCGGCCGCCGCCCGCACCGGCTGGCAGCCGCAGCACCTCGTTGCGGAAGCCGACGACGGTCAGGTCGTCGGCATCGCGCCCTGTTATCTGAAATCGCACTCGCGCGGCGAATACGTGTTCGATTGGGGCTGGGCGGAAGCCTACGAACGGGCCGGCGGCAGCTATTATCCCAAACTGCAGGTCTCGGTGCCGTTCACGCCCGCGGCCGGGCCGCGGCTGATGGTGCGCCCGGACGCCGATGGCGCCGCCATTTCGGCAGCGCTGGCGGCCGGCCTGGTCGAGCTGACCCGCATGCGTGACGCCTCCTCGGCCCACGTGACGTTCCTGCCGCGCCCGGACTGGGAGCTGCTCGGCCGGCACGGATTTCTCCAACGCACCGACCAGCAGTTCCACTGGGAGAATGCCGGATACTGCAGCTTCGAGGATTTTCTGGGCGCACTCGCGTCGCGCAAGCGCAAGCTCGTCCGGCGCGAACGGCGGGAAGCCGTCGCATCCGGCATCACCCTGCACTGGTTGACCGGCCCCGACCTGACCGAAGGCGTTTGGGATGCGTTCTTCGCCTTCTACATGGAGACCGGCTCGCGCAAATGGGGGCGGCCGTATCTGACCCGGCCGTTCTTCTCGCTGATCGGCGAGCG
Source organism: uncultured Alphaproteobacteria bacterium (assembly GCA_963788095.1). GTDB lineage: Bacteria > Pseudomonadota > Alphaproteobacteria > Rhizobiales > Xanthobacteraceae > CAVTXS01. The sequence goes on from CAWBFP010000021.1 coordinate 160,461, forward strand.
GATGCGCGAGCGGATCCTGTTGGTGATCGCCAAGCGCAATGGACGCCCGATTGCGGGGGCCCTCAATTTCATCGGGTCTGACACTTTGTACGGGCGCCATTGGGGGGCGGTCGAGCACCACCCGTTCCTGCACTTCGAGGTCTGCTACTACCAGGCGATCGAATTCGCGCTCGCACGCAAGCTTGGCCGCGTCGAGGCCGGCGCGCAGGGCGAACACAAGATCGCGCGCGGCTACCTGCCGGTCACGACCTATTCGGCGCATTACATCGCCGACCCGGCGCTGCGACGCGCGATCGCCGACTTCCTCAAGCGCGAGCGGGCCTATGTGGCAGCCGCCGGGGCCGAGCTCACCGAATTGACGCCGTTCCGCAAGATCCAAATGGCCGATCAGGAGTGACCCGCCATGCCGACCTACGATCCGAGCAACATCTTCGCCAAGATCCTGCGCGGCGAGCTGCCGGCCCACAAGGTCTATGAGGACGACAAGGCGCTCGCCTTTCTCGACATCATGCCGCGGGCGCCCGGCCACACCCTGATCATCCCCAAGGCGCCGGCGCGCAATCTGCTCGACGTTGCGCCCGCGGACCTCGCGCACGTCATGGAGGTCGCGCAGAAGGTCGCGCGTGCCGCCAAGACGGCGTTCGCCGCCGACGGAATCACCGTCCAGCTGTTCAACGAGGCGGCGGGCGGGCAGGTGGTGTTCCACCTGCACGTCCACGTCATCCCGCGTCAGCAAGGCGTCCCGCTCAAGCCGCCGGCGAGCTTCAAGGAGAAGCCGGAAACGTTGGCGGAGCACGCCGAAAAGATCAAAGCGGCGCTGAAAACCGCATGACCGCGCCTATGGTGTTCCGAGCATGGCGCCCGCGATCAAGACCAGTTCGCCGACCGCGATGCCGGCAAGGACCGATCGCCGAAATGCCAGAAAAACGCTGAATCCGATTGCCACCGCGACCAGCCGTGTCGTGGTCGGCACGCCCGCCAGCGCGCCGGGCGGGAACAGCGTCAGCTTGGCGATGACCGCGGCGAGAATCGCCGTTGCGACCGCGCGCACCCACACCACAATCTCGGAGCGTTCGTCGAGCCCGCGAGCCATCACGACGCCGAGCCAACGCCAGACCTCGTTGGGCAGGAACCCGACGAGGACCATCGCGACATACGGCCATAGCCCGCTCATCGCGCCGCCTCGCGCAACCGGTGCACCGCATAGCCGAGCGTGCCCCCGATCATGCCGGCCCAAAGCAGATCGAGCTCGACCTGATAGGCTGCGAGCACCGGGCCGATCAACAGACCGAGGAGAAGCGCCACCCGGTCGGCGAGCAGGCGCGCGTTGCCGGCGATCGACATCAGAAACGCCAGGGGGGTCAACATCAACAGCGCCGCCGCCAGCACCATCGGCAAGCTGGCCGCCAGATAGAAGCCGATGACCGTGAAGGCCGTGCCCACCGCCATGAAACCGGAGCCCATGCCGTTGAGGAATGCGACGCGGTTCTCGCGCGGCAGCGTCGGCAGCAGCCGCAGACTTTCAGCCCAGGTCGTGACCGCGATGAAGTGCGCCGGCAGGACGAGATCGCGATTGCGCGTCGCCGGCCCGCGCAGGATCGGGATCAACGAAACCACCATCGGCAACAGCCGGATCGCGCTGAGCGCAACTGCAATCGCGATTTCTGCAAGAGCTGCGCCACCGCCGAGCGCCGTCATCAGGATCACTTGCGCCGGCCCCGCCCACACCAGGACCGTGCATACGACCGCCCAGGTGAGCGAGAACCCGAGGTCGTGCGCCAGCGCGCCGATGCCGAGGAATGTGCCGACCGTGACCAGGATGAAGACCGACCTGAAGGCGGACTCCAGGCCGCGCCGGAAGGCTGCGGCGGCCGACAGCGGCCGGGGATCCGTTGCTGACACGCTTGGGCCGCGACGCGCGGCGCCTATTTGACCGCGGTCACGATGATTTCCACCAGATCCTTTCCCTCGAGCGCAACGCCGAGGCATGCCCGCATCGGCGGATTGGCACGATCGACCCATTCATCCCAGGCACGATTCATCTCCGGCTTGTGCGCCATGTCGGCGATGTAGACGATCGCCGTCAGGATCCGGCTCTTGTCGGTACCGGCTTCGGCCAGGCTTGCGTCAATGGCCGCGAGCGCCTGCCGGGTCTGCTGGTAGAACGACGACACCTTGTCGGGCGCCACCGCGACGGTGAACACGAAGTTGTCGCAGATGACGCCGCGGCTGCGGGTCGGAATGCTGCCGGGCAGGCGGGTGATCATGAGTTACGCTCCTGGTGGACAAATGCCGCGTTCCGTTCTCTTTCTGCCTGCGTCATAGTTCGGATACAAGCGAGGGAGCACGCGCGTGGCGCAGATCGCGTCCAAGGTCGATATCAACTCAAGCGAGTTCCATGCCAATGCGGCGCAAATGCGCGCGCTCGTCGAGGAGCTCAGGCGCAGGCGCGCCGAGGCCGCCGCCGGCGGCTCGGAGCGCGCCCGCGCGCGGCATGTGCGGCGTGGCAAGTTGCTCCCGCGCGAACGGGTGATGACGCTGACCGATCCGGGGGCGCCGTTCCTGGAGCTGTCGCCGCTTGCCGCCAACGGCATGTACGACGACGACATCCATGCCGCCGGCATCATCACAGGCATCGGCCGGATCGAGGGCCGCGAATGCGTGATCGTCGCCAATGACGCCACCATCAAGGGCGGCACCTATTACCCGATGACGGTGAAGAAGCACGTGCGCGCGCAGGAGATCGCGCGCGAGAATCGCCTGCCCTGCCTGTACCTGGTCGATTCCGGCGGCGCCAACCTGCCGCAATGGCCGGAAGTGTTTCCCGATCGCGACCACTTCGGCCGCATCTTTTACAACCAGGCCACGCTGTCGGCCGCGGGTATCCCGCAGATCGCCGTAGTGATGGGCTCGTGCACGGCGGGCGGGGCCTACGTGCCGGCGATGTCGGACGAGACCATCATCGTGCGCAAGCAGGGCACGATCTTCCTGGGCGGCCCGCCGCTGGTGAAGGCCGCGACCGGCGAGGTGGTATCGGCCGAGGACCTCGGCGGTGCCGACGTGCATGCGCGCCGATCCGGCGTCGCCGACCACTACGCCGCCGACGATCATCACGCGCTCTCGCTCGCGCGGCGCATCGTGGCGAACTTCAACACCCGGAAGACCATCGACATTCCGTTGATGGAGCCGCGCGAGCCGCTGTGCGAGGCCGCCGACCTCGACGGCATCGTGCCGGTCGACCTCAAGAAGCAATACGACGTGCGCGAGGTGATCGCCCGCCTCGTCGACGGCTCCGAGTTCGACGAGTTCAAGGCGCTCTACGGCACCACGATCGTGACCGGCTTCGCCCACCTCTGGGGCATGCCGCTCGGCATCATCGGCAACCAGGGCATCCTCTATTCGGAGAGCGCGCTCAAAGCCGCGCACTTCATCGAGCTCTGCTGCCAGCGCAAGATTCCGCTGCTGTTCCTGCAGAACATCGTCGGCTTCATGGTCGGGCGCGACTACGAGGCCGGCGGGATCGCCAAGGACGGCGCCAAGATGGTGACGGCGGTATCGTGCGCAGCGGTGCCCAAGATCACGCTGATCATCGGCGGCTCCTACGGGGCCGGCAACTACGGCATGTGCGGCCGTGCCTATGGCCCGCGCTTCCTGTTCACGTGGCCGAACGCCCGAATCTCGGTGATGGGCGGCGAGCAGGCCGCAAGCGTGCTGGCGACCGTACGGCGCGACAACCTCGAGGCGGAAGGCGGGACGTGGTCGGCAGAGGAAGAGGCGGAGTTCAAGCGCCCGATCCTCGAAGCCTACGAGCGCGAGGGCAACCCGTACTACGCGACCGCACGGCTGTGGGATGACGGCATCATCGCCCCGTCGGAGACGCGCCGCGTGCTGGCGCTCGCCTTCGCGGCCACGCTCAACGCGCCGATCCCGGAGACCAGATGGGGCGTCTTCAGGATGTGACGCAAGCGGGTGCCTTGAGTACGCAAGTCGAGAGTTCGCTTCGAAACATCGCTCTCAACGTTATCGCCTATCGATCGCTCCTGGCCTTCATTGCGCCTATGCGCGTATTTCGAGCATCACGCCGCTGCTCGCTTCAGCGGCTCGATACGGCGCAGGTCACCTGCCACTTCGTCCTCAGCGCGCTCCAGGTCATACTGCGCCTGCATACCCATCCAGAATTCCGGCGTGGTGCCGAAGTAGCGTGCAAGGCGCAATGCAGTGTCTGCGGTGATCGGCGTCTCCTCGCGCGCCAATCTCTCGATTCGCGTACGCGGCACGCCGCACGCCCGTGCCACCGCATAGGCCGTAAGTTTCATCGGTCCCAGGAACTCCTCACGGAGCACTTCCCCGGGATGAACTGGTGGCAGTCGCTTAGCCATCGCAATGTCCTCTCTAATTTAGTGGTAGTCGATGATCTCAACCTCTTCCACACCGGAATCCGTCCAGCGAAAGACGATCCGCCATTGATCATTGATGCGTATCGAGTGTTTCCCTCTCAAATCGCCGTGTAATGCCTCTAACCGGTTTCCAGGCGGCACTGCTAAATCCCTCAGGGTGCTGGCGTTGTTCAACTGAACCAGCTTCCGACGAGCGACCCGAACCAAACCGACAGGAAAACCCTTCGGAAGCCGACGCTCTCGAAAAATTGCTTCCGCAAACGTTCCCTTGAAGCTCCGGATCATGCGTGACCCAACGTATCATAGCATGATACGTTGGGTATCCGAAGCTGTCAATCGATCCCATAAACCAGCCCCCGAATCCCGCTTTCGGCCATCCGGGTACAAAACCATGGACCTCGCCGCGGTCGAACGACGTGGCCTGCCGCATGGATGGCCACAGGCTCGCTATCGCGCCGTATAGCCGCCGTCGATCACCAGCTCGCAGCCGGTGACGAAGGCGGATTCATCTGACGCGAGATAGACCACGCCGTTCGCGATGTCCTCGGGAGTGCCAAGCCGGCCGAGCGGGTGGCGTTCCACCAGTTGGCCACGGAGAGCATCGACGTCGGCGCCCTCCGCAGCCGCCCGCCGGGTGAGCGCCCGTTCGAGCAGCGGCGTCGAGATATAGCCGGGATGGATCGAGTTGACCCGAACGCGCCATCCGTTCTCGGCGCATTCGATGGCGACGGCCTTGGTGAACAACCGTACCGCACCCTTGCCGGCGCTGTAGGCGGCGACACCGGCACCGCCCACCAAGCCCAGCACGGAGGACATGTTGATGACTGAACCGAGAGCGTCCGTTCCGGTTCGGGCGGTCTGCATCGCGCCAATGGCGGCGCGCGTGCCGAGAAAGACGCCGTCGAGATTGACGCGCATCAGCGCGCGCCAGTCGTCGAGCGTCGTGTCGAGCAGCGAGCCGCGGCCGGCGATGCCGGCATTGTTGACGAGCACATCGAGGCAGCCGAACTTTTCCATCGTCGCCTCGATGACGGCGGCCCAATCCTTCTCCTCGGTGACGTCATGCCTCAGCGCGAAAGCGTGCGCTCCTTCTCGCGCGATCTGCGCCGCAACCGACTGGGCCTCGGCGTCGGCGATGTCGGTCAAAACCACCTGCGCTCCTTCGCGCGCCAGCGCGCGGGCACAGGCGGCGCCGATGCCGGACGCCGCACCAGTCACAATGGCGACCCTGCCGGCAACCCGCCCCGCCATCGGCAGCTCCTACGCGGCCCGCGGCCGAATCCCCTTCAGCACGCGTCCGATTTGTCGTCGGCGCTCCATCAGTTCGTAGTCGGCTTGCAAGCCGAGGAAAAAGCCATCGGACAAACCGAAATAGCGCGCCAGGCGCAAATCGGTATCCGCCGTAATTGCGCGCTTGCCGAGCACGATCTCATTGATCCGCCGCGGCGGCACTCCCACCGCGCGCGCAAGCGCAGTCTGCGACAACGACATGGGTTTCAAGAAGTCCTCCATCAGGATCTCACCTGGATGAGGATTGTGGAGCTCAGTGGTAGTCGACGATCTCGACTTCATATGCGTTGCCGTCCTTCCATACGAAGCAAATCCGCCACTGTTCATTGATGCGGATGGAATGCTCCCCCTTGCGGCCGCCGCGCAGTTGCTCCAGCCGATTTCCCGGCGGAACACGCAAGTCCTCCAGCCGCCTGGCATTGTTGAGGAGACGCAGTTTCCTGAGCGCGCTATCCTGAATGTCCGAGGGAAGCCGGCGACTTCGGCGCCCTTTCCCAAACCGTCGCCGTCTCAGAATGCGAACCGCGAACATTACCGGGCTTTATAGCGCACAACGTTACGCGTTACGAAGTCAACCGAGGAACTACCATGGCCTATGAGACCATCCGTTACGACACAGTCGACGGCATCCTGACGCTGACGCTCAACCGGCCCGACAAGCTCAACGCCTTCACCACCGCGATGATGACCGAGCTGATCGACGCCTTCGACCGCGCCGACGCCGACGACGCCGTGCGCGCCGTGATCGTTACCGGGGCCGGGCGCGCGTTCTGCGCCGGGGCCGATCTTTCGCGCGGCGGCCAGACTTTCGACCGCAACGCGCGACCCGATCGTCCTCCGGTTCCGGCCGGCCCCGACGGTGCGCCCGACCTCAGTCATGAGGCGGCGCGCGATAGTGGCGGGCGGCTCACCTTGCGGATCTTCAACAGCCGTAAGCCGGTGATCGGCGCCGTGAACGGCGCAGCGGTCGGCATCGGCGTCACCATGCTGTTGCCGATGGATGTGCGCATCGCCTCGGAGGAAGCGCGCTTCGGGTTCGTGTTCTCGCAGCGCGGGATCGTGCCGGAGGCCTGCTCGAGCTTCTTCTTGCCGCGCCTCGTCGGCATCCCGCAGGCGCTCGCCTGGTGCTACTCCGGCCGCGTGTTCCCGGCGGCGGAGGCGCTGGCGGGCGGCCTCGTGAGCAAGGTCGTTCCGGCGCAGGAGCTGCTACCCGCCGCGGCGGCACTGGCGCGCGAGTTTACGGACAAATCTTCGGCGGTCTCGGTCGCGCTGATCCGGCAGATGATGTGGCGGATGCAAGGCGCCGCCCATCCGATGGAGGCGCATCGGCTCGACAGCCGCGCGATGTTTCACCGCGGGCGCAGCGACGACGTCAAGGAAGGCATCACCGCTTTTCTGGAAAAGCGCCCTGCCCGTTTCGCCGACAAGGTGTCGACCAACATGCCGACGCTGTCGCCCTGGCTCGATGATCCACCCTTTGCGCATAGCCAGGCAACGTCAACTCGCTCGCGGCCTTGATCGACGGCTGTCAAACACACGTCCGCACATGCTCTCGCCCGCTCCCGCTCCTCTCCCCGCGCAGGTGGCGCCCCCGGAAGGCCCATTGTCCACGCTGGGCATCGTGCGGCAACTCCTCCGAAACTCGATCGAGCTCTGGCCGCGGGAGACCTACGAGCGCCCGCTGCTGCGCCATCGCCTGCTCGGCCGCGATGTATTGGTCGTATTGGATCCCGGCTTGATCCAGCAGGTCCTCGTCGACCAGGCCGACGCGTTCGTTAAGGCCGATACCATGCGGCGCGCGCTCTCGCCGGCGCTCGGCGAAGGCATCCTGACGGCGGACGGCGCACGCTGGCGTTGGCAGCGGCGCGCAGCCGCGCCGATCTTCCGCCGCGAGCGCCTCGAGAGCTTCCTCCCTGCCATGATCGCCGCCGCCGAGCGGACGCGGGCGCGCTGGCTTGCCGCCGCCGGCCGCGAGCTCGACATCGCGCACGAGATGATGCGCACCACTTTCGATATCATCGTGGAGACGATGCTGTCGGGACAGGGCAGCATCGACGTCGAGCGGGTCGAGCGCGGCGTCAACGATCATCTCTCGGCGACCGGCTGGTTGATCGTGCTCGCGCTGCTGCGCGCGCCCGACTGGATGCCGTATCCGGGGCGGCGCCGGGCCGAGCGAGCGCGCGGTCTATCTGCGCGGCGAGTTGCTGCGGCTTGCGGCCGAGCGTCGACGCGAGGACGAGCCCCGCAACGACTTGCTCACCCTGCTGTTGCGGACATCCGACCCCGAGACCGATCAGGCGATGACCGACCGCGAGCTTGCCGACAACCTGCTCACCTTCATCGCGGCTGGGCACGAGACCACCGCCCTTGCGCTGACATGGACGTTCTACCTGTTGAGCCTCCACCCGACCGTGGAGGCACGGGTGCTCGACGAGATCGCGACGGTCACTGGTGGCGAGCCGCTGGCGCCCGCGCATGTCGAAGCCCTTTGCTACACCCGCCAAGTCGCCCACGAGGCCATGCGTCTATACCCTCCGGCCGCGATCGTGGTGCGGCAGGCGGCGCGCAATATCCGCATCGGCGGCGAGGAAGTCACGTGCGGCATGTCGGTCAGCGTACCGATCTATGCCGTGCATCGGCATCGCGCGCTCTGGCACGACCCGAACACGTTCGATCCCGCGCGGTTCGAGCCAGAAGCCGTCAAGGCACGTCATCGCTACGCTTACCTCCCGTTCGGAGCGGGGCCGCGCATCTGCATCGGCATGACGTTCGCGCTGATGGAATCAACCGCGATCCTGGCGACGCTGTTGCCCGCGATCCGCCTGGGCTTGCGCGCCGGATATGTCCCCGAACCGAGACTGCGCGTCACCTTGCGCCCGGCGGCCGGCATGCCGATGCGCCTGGAACGGCGCGCATCACTCAGCGGTTCACCAGCCGCATAACGATCACGACTACCCCAATCATGATCAGGACGCGTGAGATGTCCATGCGAAATCTCCCGCAAGCTCGGGCAGACCCTAGATTCGTCCAGTAAAGCAATGTGTTAGATGATCGAAGCGATGTTCCAAAATCGTCAAAAACGGCTCCTAGGTACGCTATAGGTACGCGAGGCCCCAATGCCAGTCCCAGAAAAACGCACCACTGGGCAACGTCGCCGAATCTACGGGTCTTGCCCACGGCGCGGGAACCGCGCCTTATCATGCCCGGCTATGAAGAAGCCGAGGGAAGTCCTGCAGCCCCGTTGGGCCGTTTATCGGCTTGGCGGGAAGCGTGCCGAGCGCATACTGTTCACGGTCACCGCGCCGAACAGCGATGCAACGATCGAGCGGGTCATCAAGGAATACGAGATCCCAGAGCACGAGCGCTGGCGGATCAGCGTTCAGCGCGAGGCGTAAGCGCGAGGGGTTCTGGTGGCCGACGAAGCCCAGCTTGCGGTCGCGGAGCAGCACGTCAGAGAAGCCGAGCGGATCGTCGCCCGGCAGCGTCAGGCCATCGCCAGATTGAGGTCCCAAGGGCTCCAGACGACCGAGGCAGAACAGATGCTGGTGCGGCGATCATCACTCCTCGACACAATCTCCAGGAAATCTCAACGCCCTCTGCAAGCATCAGCCGGGCTCGCAAATTACATCTCCAACTAGTCCTACTGAGTCAGAACGCCGCACCCGCTGGTGTGAAGAATCAATTATTGGAGGCGCTTCCCACGCGGCAGGGGAGGTTGGGATGGGTGTTCACCGGGCGGCCGATATTGAACGACGTTTTGCGAGTTATATCGAGGGTCTTGTGAGCGTGATCGGGCACCGGGATCGGGCCGGGCCGTTACGCGACTATTGCGTGGGCTTGGTGATGCCGGGTGCCCGCAAGAGCGTGGAGCCGATGGCGGCGCTCACGGCGCCTGAGCGGACGGCGGCACAGCATCAGTCGTTGCTGCATTTTGTCGGCCAAGGGCCGTGGTCGGACGAGAAGGTCTTGGCGAAGGTTCGTGAGCTGGTGATGCCTCGGATCGAGCGTGCCGCGCCGATCGAGGCCTGGATCATCGACGACACGAGCTTCCCCAAGCAGGGACGGCATTCAGTTGGGGTAGCACGTCAATATTGCGGCCAGCTTGGCAAGCAGGCGAACTGCCAGGTGGCGGTATCGCTGTCTATTGTCAACAGGCACGCGAGCCTGCCGGTGGCCTATCGGCTGTATTTGCCGAAGGACTGGGCGCAGGATGGTGAGCGGCGGCGCAAAGCGGAGATACCGCAGCAGATTAGCTTTAAGACCAAGCCGGAGATCGCGCTGGAGCAGATCGGCTGGGCGTGTGAGGCCGGGCTTCCGCGCGGGACCGTGCTTATGGACACTCGCTACGGCCACGATGCGAAGCTGCGCACGGGCATCACCGAGCTTAAATTGGCCTATGTGGCCGGCATTCAGTCGCCGACGCTGGTCTCGGCACCAGGCCCGCGGCCTGGCCCCGCACCGCGCAAGGGCCGCCGCCGCGAACCAGATGCGCTCTCGGTCAAGGAGGTTGCCGTTGGGCTGAGCAGGAAAGCGTGGCGCACGATCACGTGGCGCGAAGGCACGAACGAATGGCTATCGTCACGCTTTGCCCGGTTGCGAATTTGCGTTGCGTCGCGGGATGGCGAGAAGTCGAGCAAAGAATGGCTGCTGATCGAGTGGCCCGAGGGTGAGAAGGAGCCAACCAAATACTGGCTCTCCACCTTGCCAAAAAAGACCCGCTTCCGCGATCTCGTCGAGCGCGCCAAACTGCGCTGGCGCATCGAGCGCGATTATCAGGAGCTCAAGCAGGAGGTCGGGCTCGGGCATTTTGAAGGGCGTGGATGGCGTGGCTTCCATCACCACGCCACACTGTGCATTGCGGCCTATGGCTTCCTGGTCTCCGAAAGGGAGACGATTCCCCCCTCAGGACCTCGTTCCACCGCGCGATTCGCGCAACTTGCTCTACCCAACGGTTACAGACCCAGAGGATCCGCCATTGCGGCCTGAGCGGCACATCCCAAACTCAATCGCAACGATGCGAATACGCTTGATCGATGCGATCGCCAAGAGCTTGCCACGATGTCCATGCTGTGGGGCACGCCATGCCAACCGCAACCGGAGAATATTGTGACGCAGTAGGACTAGGAACGATGCCGCCTGCAAGGATTACCCTCCTGACGCCCGGAGCGCTCGGGAGATCGATAGTTGAAATCAGCCGAGGGCGATGAACGAACGGTGGGAGCTATGGCGGGATTTAGCGAGTTGTGGCCGCTCGGCGGCGTCGGGCCCTGGGATAAATCAACGTTCATGATGCTGCCGAAGGGCGGCGCGAACTTGGTGCTCCTGGAGGGCGCAAGCCTGCGCGAACTCGCCTACGACCACAACAAGTTCGTCCTCACAGAAGTCACCAACGAGAATAGGCTCAAGGTCGAGAAGGGCCTGCACGAGGAAGTCGCTTCCCGCCTGAGGCCCGCGCTCGGCGCACTGAAGAAGGACAGCCGCCTGCTGCTGGTCAGAAAGAGAAGCGGCACCGAGGACAACATCACTATAGGCAAAGGTGGTGGCGCGGCCACGCTGCAGGTCGGTCAGTACCCGCCGCGCCGCTATTCGCTTGCCTTCAAGTTCATGCAGCACGACAAGAGCACTCGGCCGAGCAGGTGGAAGCCGGAGGACGCGGCAGGCTGGCTCGCCAAGCTCAATGCGACCTATGGCGCGCAGGCCAACATCACGTTCGAGATGGCCGAGAAGCCAGACTATTTCACCGTCGAGACCGTGCTTCCCCAGCCGATCGACAAAAAGGCGTTCGACACTCACATCGTTGCGCACAAAAGCAAAGTCACAACGGGCAAGGACAAGGTAACCGGCAAGGACAATCCTCCCGTGCTGACCGTCTTCCTGGTTGGCAAGTGGAAGTCCGATGGCGGCCACCCGAACGGCTCGACCCTTTCCGACCAGAAAGTCAGCGTGATCACCGATGAGCCCCAGCACCCGAAGGAATCCCTCGTCGCGGCCGACCCTTTCATGCTCACCCTCACGCACGAGATCGGTCATTGGGTGCTGTACCAGCGCGGGTACAAGAAGCCAGGCGAGCACCACCACCCTCGCCAGGGCATACTGCTCTCGATCTACATCCAGAGCCTGCGCTTCGACAAGCAGCTGATGAACCATCTCAACACGTATGGGTGAGAAGCGCCGATCAGCGGCTCGTCTCGAACGCCTCTAAGGCTAGATCGCCGGCCATTGCTCCTACGTCACCCTCGCAGAGCATCCGACCGACATGGTCCGGCTCGCCTGCACAAAATACAATCGGCGCGGGCAGCCGACCAACCCCTCAGGCAAACTCTGAGGAACCTGTGAACTGGTTCACACTCTGATCGATAGGGCGCCGCTATTGTTCCCCTCAACTTCATTTCTTTCAGGGGAAATAGTTATGGTCAGCAAAGGTGAGCTTCTGTACCGGAACGCGGAAGAGACAAGGCGTTGGGTAAGCCGTATTTTTGTCGTTGGCTCGATCTTCTCAGGAACGGTTCTTTTTATGGCAGTGGCGAGTTCCACGATGACGCCGAAGCCGTATGTGAGCAACGGCGGGGTCGACATCAGCGCCGCTTCCCCGGCGCACCCCGACACGCCCTTTGTACTTATGCGCAGAGCGCCCGCGAATCTTCGGTATTGTGGGAGCCGGCGTTCTAGGGCGGCAGATAGCACGCCAACCGCATCGGCCCTGGATTGCAGGCTCCTGCCAAGTGAACCTCGGCCGGGCGTCGGAATTGACGCCCGGCCGAGGGGTGCTTGCCCGACCGCCTAAATCAGGCAAGCTTCCCGCGCGACGTGAAAACAGAAAACGTCGGCGGATTTCATTCGCCGCGATGGCCGTTAGCGGAAGACGCGTACAGTCAGGAGTAGTTCGGCGCGTTGCCCCCTATAGTGTTCGGCGTACTGCTGCCAATTCGGTCGGGCGTCGACGTTGCGGCTGCCGCAATGAGAGCACCGGAACCGCCCGCCGAGACTCGGCCACGATTACGTTCGTCGGGCATAGGTCGACACTCCACGTCGGCTCGATGCCAGCAATCCGGCCCATGGCACGACACGCCGAGCTGCGTCATCCCGAAGTGCCGCATATTGGCCAGCGTCATCGGCTCGTAGTCGGCCGCCTCGCCAATCTGCAAACCGCACTGCGGCTCGAAGTCCATGCGGCACCTCCTGTCCCTCGTGCTTCAGCCGGCGTCGGGGCGGGACAGTTCAAGGGGCCCCGCGATCGGGCTGCTCGGATCGCCACCACACCAACGCGACGCCGCAGGTCGCCGTGACAAGTCCGACAAGCGTCGGGCCCGACAGTGTCTCATCGAGCACGAGCCAGCCGCCGAAAGCGGCGGCGCCCGGAACGATAAAAAAGGCCGAGGCCGCGCGGCCGGCGCCATAGTGGATCAGGATGAAGTTGTAGAGCACCATCCCGCCGATCGACATCAGCAGCGTGTTCCAAGCCATCGCGGCGACCAGATCCCAGGTCCAGTTCGCGTGCGGCGTCTCGAACAGCGCCGTCGCGGCGATCGACAGCAGCGCGCCTCCGGCGAGCTGCACCGCGGTCGCCTCGAACGGCGGAACGTCCGGGCAGAAGCGCTTGAGATAGAGCGTGCCGCCGGACAGCCCGATCAAGCTCAGACCCAACAGCAGCAGCGCGCCTTGCCCGGTACCGAGCGGTGCGCCGATCAGCACGCCTGCAAATCCCAGCGCCACGCCGACCCATTGCCGCAGGCGCAGCGCTTCGCCCAGCAGCAGCACGCCAAGCGCCGCGGTGAGGATCGGATGAACCGCCTGCACCAACGCAGTCGCCGTCGCGCCGACGGTCACCAGTGCCGCATGCGTCGTCGTCAGCGCGAGGCCGTGCACCAATGCGCCGCCGACGATGAGGTGCGGCCAGGTGTGCCTGAACACGGCCGATACGGGCGGCAGCGCCCGCATGATCAGGCAGGCGGCGAGCGTGGCGATCGACAGGCGGATTGCCACGAAGGCGAACGGAGTGATGTCGCGCAGCCCCACCTTCGCCGCCACATAGGACGACGCCCAGGCGAGCGCGAAAGCGAACGGCAGCAGGACCGGTAGCACGGGGCAAGCCTGTGGACGCACGATATCCTCGCCCTATACACGCATTCTCCCACGCGCTTCCTTCTTATGTTTTGCAGCGCGGATTCGTCCGGCACGTAGCGCGCCACGACCGATCTGCTTAGGACTGCAACGGCGTTGCCTCGGCCCTTGCCCGGCGTGCTATGTTTCCGCTGCCGGCGGTGAGGGCGATGATCAAGCGGCGGCGCGTTTCCCCACCCTTTCGCCCTCGGCCCCCGGTGTAACGGAGCTCTTCGATGCCCGACACTGACCGCTATCTGCGCATGGCCGTCGACTTGGCGCGCGAAAACGTCGCGCGCGGCGAGCGGCCGTTCGGCTCCGTGATCGTGAAGGACGGCAGAGTGATCGCGACCGGTGTCAACAGCGTCGCCGCGACCAACGATCCCACCAGCCATGCCGAGATCGAGGCGATCCGAACCGCGAGCCGCGCGCTCAAGTCCGAGCGCCTCGACGGTTGCATTGTGTATGCCAGCGGCCATCCCTGCCCGATGTGTCTATCGGCGATGTATCTGGCCGGCATCCGTGAAGGCTTCTATGCATTTTCGATCGAGGACGGGGCGCCCTACGGCCTGGCAGCCAGCGGCAAGGTCTACGAGGAGCTGCGCAAGCCGATCAGCCAGCAATCCTTGCGCCTGGAGCATGTTCCGGTGACCGACGAGGGCGAACCGCTCTACGCATGCTGGCAGCGGCGCAACAGTCCCGGAAAATCTTGAGCGGCACCCCGGCAGGTTGCTCGTGTCGGGCTGCCACCCCGCATGGGAAGCGTATACACCGCGGCCGAAGACGACCTGCCGCCACACGCCAACATTTCCAGGGAAAGGCTGAAGATGATCCGATCGATTGCGCTCCTGGTGCTTTTCCTGACCGCTTCATTGCCTGCGCGTGCGCAGCAAGGGCCGCTTCCCTTCCCGCCGTTCATGGACATGCGCGGGACGCCGGAGGATGAGCGCGCGTGCCGTCCCGACGCCGTCCGGCTCTGCCGCCATCTTCTGGAGCAGAACGATTCCATGATCGTGCTGCAGTGTTTCCTCGCCAATCAGGCGAAGCTCAGCCCGCCCTGCCGCGGCGTGCTGGTCAAGTACAACCAGCTGCCGCAATGACACCACGATCCCGCAGGTATGATCGGCGACCAGCACCCATATCAGCCGATGGCACGCCGCTACGGATGTGATAGAAGCGCGGCCAGCTGAGGCCAAGGCGGGGCTTAAACGGGCGCCGACGGCGCAACAAGAAGGGAAAACGATGCTGCGAAAGAGTTTGATTCTGGCGTTTGTCCTCGCTTCCGTACCGGCGGTAGGTCTTGCGCAGGACGACGTGCGCGCGCGTGGCGACCGAGCCTGCGGAAGCGATGCAACGCGCCTGTGCCGAAAGGTGATCGATCAGGCCGACAGCGTGGTACTTGCCTGCCTGCAGCAGAACGCGCGCAGGCTCGGGGCGCCTTGCCGTCGATTCCTCCAGGAACAGGGACAGCTGTGACGAGGCACGCCTGCGCCATTCAGGCGCAGGTTTGAGCTCGGCCGGTGGCGGGAATACCAGCCGCTCATCGATGTGACGTCGCATCTGAGGGCGAGCCCGCTGGTGACACGGGCTTTTGCCGCCACCGGCCGCTTGTCGATCGGACGCCGCGGCCTACGCCGACGTCTGTTCACCGACCTCGGGTCGATCAGTTCAAGATACGGTATAGGCGCTCATCGAACAGGCTGCCGCTCATGGGCAGCAGCTGGTCGCGGAATCTCTTGGTATGCGCCGCCACCGCGTGGCCATCCAGCGCGGTGAGATCGCGCCAGATCTCGACCACGGTGAGATGGTTTTGCCGGCTCGTCTGCTGCAGCACATCGAAGCGCACGTTGCCGGCATCCTGCCGGCTGGGGGCGACGAGGTCCTTCAGCGCCACAATACCCTCGTCCTTCTTCGGCGGAATGAAGTCGACGTGCGTCACCGCGTAGAGCGCGCCCTGGGGCGCGGGGGCGTTCGACCCCGGCGCTGCCGCCAAGCCGGTGTGCGGCCGCTCGTCGTAAGGCGCGCTCGCGATCGTCACCAGCTTGTCGCGGAACGTCTTGGTGTGGGCGGCGGCTGCGTGCGCCGCCTGCGCACCCTGGTCGTTCCACACCTCCAGAATGGCGAAGTGGTGCGGCCGGTCGATCCGCTGGAGGATCTCAAAGCGGGCGACCCCGGCTTCCTTGCGGCTTAGCTCCGCGAGTTCGCGCATCAGCGTCGCGGCTTGGTCCTTCGCGGCCGGCGCGACTTCGATATAGGTAACGACATACGCCTTGGAGTTTGTGCCGGGGCGGCCGCAATCGGCATCGTTGCCAAACCAACCAGAACGCAGAGAATGCCGCGCATCAGGAATCCCTCCCATCGATCCATAGAAACGGCCAGGGCTCGCGCTCCGCCGTCCGCGACCGCAGGATATCCACGAAGGCCCGCCGTGTCGCGGCGCTCGACGTTCGTTTGCCTGCCCGTGACCGGCCCCGACCCCTATCCCACTTTCACCACCACATTGCCGAGCGCACCGCCCTGCTCGACCGCCCGGTGCGCGGCGACGATGTCAGCGAGCGCAAAGCTTTGCGCGACATTGTTGACCAGGCGATCCGCTTCCAACAGGCGGGTGATGCCGGCGATCGCGCGAGCGCGCTCGGCCTCGATGAGCTCGTAGACAAAGATGAACTTCAGCGTGATGGCGTTCTGCAGGCAGAACGATGCCGGGATCGTCGCCTCGGGCCCGCCGACACCGTAGACGACCACGATGCCGCGCGCGCGAAGCACCACCGGAATCAGCCGGGCATTAGCGGTGATGTCGAGCTCGATGATCGCGTCGACGCCGCGATTGCCGGTCAGCGCCTTCACCCGTTCGCCGACGTCCTCGCGCTTGTAGTCGATGGTATGGTCGGCACCGGCTTCGCGCGCCAACCTGGCCTTGTCGGCGGAGCTGACCGTCGTGATGACGGACGCTCCGCTCGTCTTGGCGAATTGGATCGCATAGTGCGCAACCGCGCCGGCGCCCCCGGCGATCAGCAGCACTGCGCCCTCGCGCGCCTCGGCGACCTCGACGGCATGCCACGCCGTGAGTGCCGGAATCCCGAGGCAGGCGCCGGCTTCGAAAGTGACATGCGATGGCAGCTTCACCGCCTGCCGCTCCGGCAAAACGATATACTCCGCACAGGTGCCGAACGGCCGCTTCCACTGGCCGTTCCAGGTCCACACCCGCTCGCCCAGGCGGCTGCGCGGAACATCTCGGCCGACGGCATCGACCTCGCCGGCCCCGTCGCTGTGCGGAATCACATACGGCGTCATCGCCTTGCGCGAGCCCGCGCGCGCCTTCACGTCGGAAGGGTTGACGCCGGAAAACTTGAGCTTCACGCGGACCTCGCCCGGTCCGGGCTCGGGCGTATCCACCTCGGCGACCTTCAGCACCTCGGCGGCTGGACCGTTGTTCTCGTAGTAGGCAACGCGCATCGTATCCCCCTCGCCTGCGGCGATCTGCATCGCCCGAAGCAACGATCCTGCCTTTTCCGACGCACAATTGTCAGCCCCTCCGGGCCCGAACGGTGCGCATTTCAACCATGCCGGCGCCGGCTATAATGCCGCCCAGATGATGGAATCGCCCTCCTATACCCGGGCGCTCATCGTGGGCGCCGGTACCGGCCTGAGCGCCGCGCTGGCGCGTGCGTTCGCGCGCGCCGGCATGAAACTGGCATTGGCGGCGCGCTCGATTGCCAAGCTCAAGCCGCTGGCCGAGGAGACTGGTGCGGAGGTCTTTAGCTGCAACGCATCGGATCGGGCGGAGGTACAAAAGCTATTCTCCGATCTGGACGCCACCGGCGCTCCCGACGTCGTCGTCTATAATCCGAGTTATCGCACGCGCGGGCCTTTCCTCGACCTGGATGCAGACGAGGTCGAAAAAGCGCTCGCCATCACCGCCTTCGGCGGCTTCCTGGTTGCGCAGCAGGCGGTCCGCCGCATGCTGCCCCACGGTTATGGCGCGGTCATTTTCACCGGCGCGTCTGCGAGCGTGAAGGGCTACGCGCAATCGGCGCCGTTTGCGATGGGAAAGTTCGCCCTGCGGGGGCTGGCGCAAAGCATGGCGCGCGAATTATCGCCGCGCGGCATCCATGTGGCTCACGTCGTGATCGATGGCGGTATCCGGAGCGAGCGCCGTCCAGTCCCCGGGGATCAACCGGACAGCCTGCTCGATCCGGACGCGATCGCGGCGAGCTACCTACACCTGCTGCGGCAGCCGCGCAGCGCCTGGACCTGGGAAATAGAGCTCAGGCCGTGGGTGGAACGGTTTTGAGGCTCAAGCCGCCTTGGCAAGATGCGCGTCCGCGACCGTCCACTCGTGCCATTCACCGCAGTGCGGACAGCTCGCTCGCACGCGGCGGTCGCGGATGCGCAGCAGCGTGCCAAGCTCGCTTTCAATCCCCACGTCGACGTCTCGTCCACTGTTCGGACAGGGGAAATAAAGGCGTTCCATAGGATGCCTCCGTTCTCGCCCGGCCCTCGAGTTAGGTATCGAGTAAGGCTCGAATGCGACCGACGCAGGCAATAATCTTGGCGAGAATGCGACTTGGTCCAGCGATGCGGGATCCGATCCAATGCTCACATCAGAATTCGATCACCATCCCGTCGCTGGCTGAGTGATGGGGAACCTCCGCGCGGCGAGCCAGCATCTCTTCGGCCATGTGCGTAAGCACGAGGCGCTTTGGTCGCAATTCAGAGAAATGGGCCGCCAGTGTCGCATAGTCGGTATGCGACTTGACTTTCCGGTCGAAGGTATAGGCTTCACAGATGAAAAGGTCGGCATCGCGGGCAATATCCAAAAGCGTATCGGTCCATTCGGTATCGCCGCTGTACGCGATCACCTTGCCATCCACCTCGATCCGGTAGCCAAAGCAGGGACCGGCAGGCTCGACGTGCACGACCGGGAATGCGCTCACCCGCAGCGGCCCGATGCATGCCGGCTCGTACGGCACAATTTCACGCAACGTCAGTTCGAAACGGGCGGGGTTCTGCGGGGAGCCTGGAAAGGCTACGTCCATGGCGCGGGCGTAACGTTCGGGCAGGCCGGGAGGCCCGGCGATCATCAGCGGGTGCTCGCGCCCGGCAACCATTTGAGCTTCCAGCATGAAGAACGGGATTCCGCCGAAATGGTCGCCGTGAAAGTGAGTCACCAGGATCGTACCGATGGTGTTGGGATCGATCCCCAACCGCTTCATTGCCACCAGCGAGGTCGCGCCGCAGTCGATCAGAAAGTTTGCGCCGTTTCCGACGATGTGAAAGCAGGTGTTGAACCGGCCACCCGAACCGAAGGCGTCACCGCAGCCCACAAACTGCAATTGCATCGATTTCTCAGCCCCCTCGGCCGCCCCCAAACGTGCGCTCAACCACTCGCACCTGCGCCCCTCGCCGCCGACCCGGTGGTCAACTATGATGCCGGCAGTAGTGCGGCCGAAGATTTCGGCCTTTTCAGGGGAGGCAAGTCATGCCGATCTTTATCTCACAGGGACGTTATACGCGCGACGGCATCAAGGGCATGATCGCGACGCCCGAGGACCGCAGCGAGGCAGTCTCCAAGCTGTCGAGAAGGCAGGCGGCAAGCTGCTAGCTTACTACCTGACGTTTGGAGAGTACGATTTTTTGGGGATTTGCGAGGTGCCGAACGAGCAGGCCATGGCATCAGTAGTGCTGGCCGCCGCGGCCGGAGGCGGCGTGAGCGACCTACGAACCACCCTCGCGCTGACCTCGAAGGACGCCAAGACCGTGTTCGCCAACAGCGGCGAACTGGCCGCCTCATTTCGTTCTGCCGGCATGAAATAGGCCGCGCGCAACCTAGAAACTCCAGTACGGACAAATACTTGCCTGGATTGACGACAAGCCGGCCAGGGGCCGGCCGCGGGCGAAGGGCCTCGCACCTGCGATAGTTTGCTGCTATAGAAGGTGCATCGGCGACAGCTCAGGTTGCCGCACCACGTTGGTGGGGCGCATCGGTTGCGTGATGCAGGAGAAGGCTTTGGCACACAAGTTCTCGATCGGGCAGACAGTTTTCTATACTTCCAACATGATGGCGCGGCCCGGCACCAACGGGAGTTACCGGGTGGTTCGGCTCCTCCCTCCTGACGGCGACGATTTTCAGTACCGCATCAAAAGCGTCGGCGAGGCCTACGAGCGCGTCGCCAAGGAAAGCCAGCTCGAGCGCGATCGGTAGCGTCGGAACGCTACGACCCACATAATCGGCTCTCGGGCCCCGGCCCGATGAACAACCGTTCATCGCGCCAGTGGCGTTTGTCGCGGGAACTGCTTGACCTGCATGGCATTGTGCACGGGGAACGTCGATCTCAGAGGAGATCCGATGCGCGCCTTGGCCCTCGCGGTAGTGACGGGCCTCATTCGCCTTCCCGTTTCCGACGACGGCTGCTCAGCCTTCGACCGACATTTCGGCCCAGAGCATTCAGATCGGGCCCGGCGGCGTGCGCGTTCACGATCGGTGGGAATCCCGCAGGCGCGACCGTCGTTGTGTTCCCGAATACGTCACCCGCACCAGGCCGAGCGGTCGCGTGATTCGCGAAAAGTGCACGATCTGCCGCTGATCGGCTCGCGTGGCGACCTCTGAAAATGGCCGCTTCGGGGTCAGTTTCCTTGGCCTGATGCGAAGCGGGTGGCCAGGAATGGCCAGGATGCGAGGTAACCGGCCCGCCGACGGGGTGGTCATCGCCCGCGCGGCGCGGCATACTGCCGTCGGGGCGCGCAGTCAGGACCCTCGCGCATGCTGAATCTCGAAGGGCTGACCCTTCCCGTCGTCAACCCGGCGGATGGAACCATAACCCTTTCATTCCTGGTCGCCGCCATTGCCGGCGCCCTGCTGTTGTTGGTGCTGCTGGTGAGCTTCTTGCGCGCCGGGGCAACGGCGCTGCTCGTCTTGATCTCCGTGCTGGCGATCGGCATCGGAGGCGCCTGGCTGTGGATGGAGCGCGAGCGGGTCGAGCAGAGGCGCGCGCTGGAAACGCGAATCATGGCTTTGGACGCGCAGGCAGTCGCACCCGATTCGGTGCTTGCCTGCATCGACGGCGCCCTCGGGGATACGGTCGATGCCGGCTGCGAGCGCGCCGTGTTCGCCAGCCCGGAAGCTGTGGCGGCAGCTTCCTCCTACGTCGCCGCTCGGCTGTCGCTCGTCAATGATGGTTTCAGATTGGGGGGCAGCGATCCCGAGCTCGAGCGCGTCCTCGACCGCTCGCGCCGCACACTTGAACAGGACCGGTTCGGAGTGGTCGCGAACGTGCTGGCAGTCCGCAATGGATGCAGCGCCGAACGGTGCGACGCATTCGTGCTGCTGCGCAACTCGACGCGGGTACGCGCCAACCTCAAGGACCGCATGTTCGACAACACGGTCGCGCGCCACGCCGCCACCTGGGCGGCCCGCCCGGCCCGCAGCGGCGCCAGCAGCCAGGCTCCGACGGCACCGCAACCCTCCGGCGGCGTCAATTTCCCGTCGGCGGCGTCAATCCCCCCCGTCAGCATCATGAACGCCGAGCCGCCGGCGCCGAGCGCGGGCGCAGCGACCGATCCGCCGACTTCCGCAGCGTCTCCGCCGACGCGACGCCCCGCACCTGCCGCGCGTCCTCCGGCGACGCAAGCGCGGCCCTTGCCGCCGCCGGGTACGGCCGTGCCGCCACGACCCTGACGTATCGTTTTGCACAGCCGCGCTGCCGGTGGCGCAACAGGCTGGCGCTGTGACGACGGCTTCCGTAAAACCGGACCATGTTCTCGTCCGTTCTCATTGCCAATCGTGGTGAAATCGCCTGTCGCATCGCGCGCAGCGCCAAGATGCTCGGCATGCGCACGATCGCGGTGTATTCCGATGCCGATCGCGATGCGCTGCACGTGCGCGTTTGCGACGAGGCGCATCGCATCGGCGCGGCCCCGCCGCGCGAGAGCTACCTTGCGATTGAAGCGGTGATTGCGGCAAGTCGCCGTGCCGGCGCCGACTGCGTTCATCCAGGCTACGGATTTCTCGCCGAGAACGCGGAGTTTGCCGAAGCGGTCGCGGCCGCCGGCATGGTTTTCGTCGGCCCGCCGCCGGCCGCCATCCGCGCAATGGGATTGAAGGACGCGGCCAAGGCATTGATGGAGAGCGCGGGCGTTCCGGTCGTGCCCGGTTACCATGGCGAACGCCAGGAACCGCGCTTCCTCAAGGAGAAGGCTTACGAGATCGGCTATCCGGTGCTGGTCAAGGCGGTTGCCGGCGGCGGCGGCAAGGGCATGCGCCGCGTCGATCGCCACGCCGACTTCGATGCCGCGCTTGAAGGCGCCATGCGCGAAGCACAATCCGCCTTCGGTGACAGTCGCGTGCTGGTCGAGAAATACGTCGCCTCTCCACGCCACATCGAGATGCAGGTGTTCGCGGACCAGGATGGACGCACCGTGCATCTCTACGAGCGCGATTGCTCGCTGCAGCGGCGACACCAGAAGGTTATCGAGGAGGCGCCGGCGCCCGGTATGACGCGAGAGCTGCGCGAAGTCATGGGCCGCGCCGCAGTCGGCGCCGCGCGAGCCGTGGGCTATGTCGGCGCCGGCACCGTCGAGTTCATCGCTGACGGAAGCGGCGGCCTGAAGACCGACGGCTTTTGGTTCATGGAGATGAACACGCGGCTTCAGGTCGAGCATCCGGTTACCGAGGCCGTGACCGGCCTCGATCTGGTGGCCTGGCAGTTCCGCGTGGCCGCCGGCGAGCCGCTGCCGCTCGCGCAGGACGCAATCCCCCTCGTCGGCCACGCGATCGAGGCGCGGCTCTACGCGGAGGATCCCGAGCACGGTTTCGCGCCCTCGAGCGGCAAGCTGGTTGCGCTTGAGCTGCCGCAAGGCGCCGGCATTCGGGTCGATACCGGCGTCGCGACCGGTGCGGAGGTGACGCCGTTCTACGATCCGATGATCGCCAAGGTGATTGCGCACGGCGGCGCGCGCGAGCAGGCGCTTGATCGGCTAGCCGATGCGCTCGACCGCACCGTGGTCGCAGGTCCGCGCGGCAACGTCGCATTCCTCGCGGCACTCGTGCGCGCGCCGGCGTTCCGTAGCGGTGAATTCGATACCGGCTTCATCGACCGCAATCTCGACGCGCTCGGCGCCGCGCCGCTTGCGCCCGACCGGGGCGTGGCGGCTGCGGCAGCTGTGCACCTCGTCGGGCGTGAGCAGGCGCAGCTCAAAAAGCGGCTGACGCTCGCTTCGCGTCACGCATCGTCGCCATGGGACGCCACCGACGCCTTCAGCCTAGCGGGGCCGCAAGCCGTGCCGCTGCCGCTCACGGTCGACGGCCGCCGCACCGTTGCGCGCGTGACCTACGGGCCCGACGGCGCATCGGTCGAAATCGACGGCCACGGACCGTTGCCGGGAATTCGGATCATCGAGGCCGGCGCGACGGTGTATGCCCTGCATAACGGCCGGCAGACCGTGGTACGCATCGAGGACGCCGCCGAGGAGGCCGAGCACGCCCACGGCGACGGCGTGATCAAGGCGCCGATGCATGGCAAACTGCTCGCGCTGTTCGTGGCTAAGGGCGATCGGGTCGACAAGGGCCATCGTGTCGCCCTGATTGAAGCAATGAAAATGGAGCATTCGCTGGTGGCGACGGTGAGCGGCACCATCACCGAAGTCACCGCGGCGGTCGGCGACCAGGTGACCGAAGGCGCGACGGTGATGGTGATCGAAGGCGATATCCTCCCCGACGAAGCTGACGCATGATGCGTCGCAACCACCGTGCTGCGCGCCCAATCAGGCCAGTGAACCCGCATGCCTCTGCATCTGATCAAATTGTGCGTCGGCGCCGATTCGGTGAAGGATCTCGAAAGCTGGATTCGCAAGCGCATCGCCGAGAAGAAGAAGCGTCGGCAACGACCGGAGCACATTCATACCACCCGCATGGTGCCGAAACGGGCGGATGAGCTCCTGGATTCCGGGTCGCTGTACTGGGTCATCCGTGGGCAAGTCGCTTGTCGCCAACGCTTGCTCGCCGTTCGACCGTTCGTCGATCGAGATGGCATCGGACGTTGCCAGCTGGTGCTGGAGCCGAAGGTTGTGCTGGTGCATCCGCGCAGCTGGCGCGCGTTTCAAGGCTGGCGCTACCTGGAGGCGAAGGATGCCCCCGCCGATCTCGCCCGCGCGGCGCCCGGCACGTCCAAGATGCCAGAACCGATGCGCCGCGAACTGCAAGAGCTGGGATTGCTATGATGGAGCAAGCGCCGTTCTCTCACCGCGGTTCGGTCTTTGGTTCGGCCGGCATGCCGGTCGCGCGGGTCCTCGGGCTATCCGGCCTTCTAGCGGTTGCGGTGCTCGCCGGCGCCGGGAGCCAGCGCGCGCTTGCCCAGAACTGCAAGCCCGGTTCTGGCGGGGTTCCCGGCACCCTGGCCGCGCCGCAGGGCTGCCGGCCACCTGCCGCCAAGGCAAAGCCGGAGCCGAAGAAGGCGCAGCAACCGGATGGGTTCTGGTCGGGTGTCCATATCGGCGGGTCGGTGAGCACGACCACGACCATCCGCGCACGGTGATCGCGACCATCACCCCCGCTCGGCGGGGGTGGCGCCTGTTGCGGCATTGACTGGCGATACCCGAACCACCGGGCAGCGATAACGCCCCGGCCACCATAATCGGCCGCAGGGGCATCCCATATGAGGGGCACTGGCGTATACTCGCCCAGAGGCCATCTAAACCGTATGGCGAAGGACCGTTCCGACCATACACCGGCACCGACGGCGCGCCGCGTGCCGACGGCCGATTCCTCGCGTGCCGAAATCGACGCATTCCTTGCGCGGGCGCGCGTGCTGGCGCCCTCGCCGGAACGCGGCCAACGCGGACGTCTGCTGTTCGCGCTCGACGCCACCATGAGCCGGCAGCCGACCTGGGATACCGCGTGTCGGCTGCAAGCCGAGATGTTCCGCGAGGCGGCGGCCGTGGGGGGACTAGACATCCAGCTCGTCTACTACCGCGGCTTCAATGAGTGCCGTGCCTCGCCCTGGGTGTCGCAAGCCGGCCGACTGGCCGATCTGATGGCGAGGATCGACTGCCGCGGCGGTCATACCCAGATCGGCAAGGTGCTTGCGCATGCGCGGCGCGAGACCGCCAAGGCCAAAGTGCAGACGTTGGTGTTCGTGGGCGACGCCATGGAAGAAGCAGTCGACGATCTTGCCGCGTCTGCCGGCGAGCTCGGCATGTTGGGTGTGCCCGCACTCATGTTCCACGAGGGGTCGGATCCGGTAGCGGAGCGGGCGTTCCGTGAGATCGCCCGCCTCACCCGCGGCGCCTACTGCCGCTTCGACACCGGCGCCGCCGACGTGCTTGGCGAGCTGCTGCGGGCCGCGGCAGTCTATGCCGCGGGCGGGGTCAAGGCGCTGTCCGATCTCTCGCAGCGCCGCCACGCCGGCGCGACGCTGCTGCTGCGGCAACTCAAGTAGCTGCGATGCCCACGCTCATCCTCGGCATCGTCATTCTCGTCCTGCTGCTGTGGGGGCTGCGTATGCTCGCCCGCGCCGACCCCAAGCGGCTCGCGCGCCTGTTGCGAACGACCGGCGGCATCAGCGCCCTCGCCGGCGCCGCGGCGCTGGCGGCGACCGGCCGGTTCGGCTTCGCGGTTCCGCTGGGTATCGCCGGACTGGCGCTGCTCGAGCTGTGGCCGGGCATGCCGGCCGGCCTCGGCCGTCGCTGGAACAAGACCCCCGGGCAGGCTTCGCGCGTGCGCACGCCGTTCGTGGAAATGGAGCTCGATCACGATACCGGCGCCATGCATGGGGTGGTGCTTGCCGGCCGTTATCAGGGCGCGCAGCTTGACGCGCTCAGCCTTTCGGCCCTCGCCGACCTCTTGGCGGAGATCGACGAGGAGAGCCGCGCCCTAGTCGCAGCGTATCTGGACCGCCGGGATCCCCGCTGGCGTGAACACGCTGATTTTGACGCGGCAGCGGGGCACGGGCGCTCGCCGCGCAGCGGGCCAATGACGGAGGAGGAGGCCTACCAGATCCTTGGCCTTCAGCCCGGCGCCAGCGCCGACGAGATCGGACGTGCCCATCGCACGCTTATGAAAAAGCTCCACCCCGACCAGGGGGGCTCTACGTACTTGGCGGCCCGGGTCAATCAGGCCAAGGATGTACTGCTTCGCCGACATCGGTGACGTACTCCATCACGCACCACCAGGTCGACGGCTTCGATTCACTCGATCCGACGCAACTCTGTTACTGCCGTACGCTTCTTGGGCCTTCAGTTTTTGAGGGCCAGGCACTCGAACTCGTTCCGCTTAAGATATCTGCACGCCGCTTCCGCCCGGTCATGGTCGAACCCCGCGAAGCGAGCGCGGTAGAATGTGGCATTTCCTTTTACGACCGGTTCGGTGAACGGCGTAGCCGAAGCCAACAACGCTTTCGCGACGCTCTTTGCGGATTTCAGTTTTTCCTTGGCCTTGTCCTCTTCCGGATAGGCCCCGATCTGGATGATCCACTCGCCGCGCACGTGCCTCGGCCGGCCGCCGGCCGAGGCCACCTCGGCAACGGCAGCGGCGGGCGGTGCGCCGCCTGCGGATGCGACCTGCCGGGCCGGCGGCGTCCCGGGCGGACCCGAACGAGGCGCCGGCGAGGCCGCTGCCGTCTGGCTCGCGGTCGAGTAGATCGCGGCGGCCGCCGGTTGCGCAGCCACCGGCATCGCTCCCGTTGCGGCCTGCGCGGCGCCTCGCCTCACGGAGACGGTTCTGACGACGATCGGCTGGATCGGGTCCGCCGACCCGGGCGTCGGGCTCGCGACCACGGGGAGCGGCATGCTCGCGGCGGCCGCAACTCTTGCGGCGGGAGGTTCCTGCGCAACTTGGATCGGCAGACGGGGGTCGCCCGCGACCGCCGGAACCGGATCGACCGTCGCGACCTGAGGCTTTGATCGACGCTCGAAGACGTCGGAAGCTTCCATCGTCCTGGCGGCCGGCGCCTCCGCGATCGTGGGTGCCGTGCGCCGAACGGAAGCCTGCACGATGTGACCTTCGAGCAGCTGGTGCATGCGCGCGTCGCGTGCGCGCCCGCTGGCGCCGCCCATGACCACCGCGACGACGTGCCGATCGTTCCGCCGCATCGAGGCCACAAGGTTGAAGCCGGACGCGCGGATGTATCCGGTCTTGATTCCGTCGACGCCGGCGACATGCCCGAGCAAACGGTTGTGATTGCGCATGCCGCGGCCGCGGTAGTGGAAGGTGTGGGTCGAGAAATAGCGGTAGAGGCGGGGGAAGCGGTCCTGGATGGCACGGCCGAGAATGGCCTGATCGCGCGCCGTCGTCACCTGGTCGGGGTCTGGCAGGCCGGATGCATTGTTATAGACCGTCCGTGTCATGCCGAGCGCCCGCGCCTTGCGCGTCATCAGTCTGCCGAAGCCCTCCTCGTCGCCGGCGATCGCTTCGGCGACGACCACCGCCACGTCGTTGGCCGATTTCGTCACCAGCGCCTTGATCGCATCCTCGACCTCGATGGTCTGCCCCGGCCGCAGTCCCAACTTTGAAGGGGCCTGTGCGGCGGCGTGAGCGGACACCTTCAAGTCGGAAGTCGGCGTGAGCTTGCCCGCCTCGATCTGCTCGAACAGCAGATAGAGCGTCATGATCTTGGTCAGGGAGGCCGGATGCCGGATGCTGTCGGCATTGCTGGCGTGGAGCACTTCTCCGGAATTGGCATCGACCACGATTGCCGCATAGGGCGGCTGGTAGCCTCCCCCCGCGCGCTTCTTGCGGTGGCGCGCCGCTTCCGCCGGATCGGCTGCCGCGACGCCGAGAATCACGAGCGCGGCAACGGCAACAATCCCCCAGCGAGGCCCTCTCGAGCCTCCGGCACACGTACCGGACATGAGATCCCCGTCCCTCGCGTCAGCCCGCCGAAACGCTGTTTGGCATCGCTATTAGCGTGCCTAAAGCGCCGTCTGGCAACAGCAATTAACCCTAGGCAGGCGCCGTTGCCAAACCGTTAAGTAGCGAATCCCCTGATTTTGCGCTGCACCATTTTCCTTGACACTTTTTGTGCGTCGCACTATATCGCCCGCGACGCCGGATATGGCGGAGCGCCCATCCCGGCTTGGCGCCGCGGGCCTAACCGAGAGGATCATATGATCAGGAATTTTGACGAGGTGCAGAAGCTTGGAAAGGACGGCGTCGACGCGAGCCTGAAGTCATTCAACGCCGCTTCGAAGGGCGTGCAGGCGATCGCGATCGAAGTTGCCGACTATGCGCGCAAGTCGTTCGAACACAACACCACGGCGTTCGAGAAGCTGCTCGGCGCCCGCACGCTCGAGAGCGCAATCGAGGTGCAGACGCAGTACGCCAGGACCGCGTACGAGGGCTTCGTCGCGCAGGCGACCAAGCTTGGCGAGCTCTATGCCGACATTGCCAAGGAAACCTACAAGCCGTTTGAGGGCTACTTTACCAGGGCCGCCTGAGGCCGTCGTCCTTGCGAAGCCCGGCCCCGGCTGGGCTTTTTCTTTCTGCTACGCCGCCTTCTCGGCCTTCTTTCTTGCTTTGCCTGAGCCTTGTTTGAGCTTGTCCGTGGTCGGCGCCGAGCGCCGCGCGGTCAGCGATCTGTGGGTCTGCTCGCACATGGTTTGGTAGTGCGCGTGCAGCCTTTCCAGCTCCTCGTCGGGCATCTCCTCGGCCAGCGCAAGGTTGTTGTGCGCTCCCTTCATCGCCACGATCAGCTCTGCGAGCTTGATCTGCATCGCCATCTGGTCGCGGTTCTGGGTGTTCTGGATCACGAACACCATCAGGAACGTCACGATCGTGGTGCCGGTGTTGATCACCAGCTGCCAGGTGTCGCTGAAACCAAAGAGCGGTCCGATGACCGCCCAGACCACCACGATCGCGACCGCGATCAGAAACGCGATCGGCTTGCCGGCAATGTTGGAAACCAGACGCGCGAAGTGGGCAAACCGCTCGTGCACCGGGTGCGCGGAGCTTGACGAGATCAGGACCTTCGGCAGGGAGGACCTGCTAGCCATCAGGATCACTCGGAGGCAAAGGGCCCGAACCAACGGCGCTCGCCGCGAATTGTTCCAGATGGCTCGACGTTCATGTGCCGTGCGAGGCGCGACGTCACCTGGCGACGCCCAACCGCAGCGGGACGGCGATTGAATTGCCGGACGGCTGACTTTTTGGGACAACCCGTCAAAGGCAACCGGGTGTCGGGGACTCGCCGCTGCCCGGAGCCCGGCGCGGCGGAGCCGGCCGCAGCTTCGCGATCGTCGCGCGGTGGAACGCACGTCCAACGATCTGGCACGCAACCGATCGGATGACTATTATTTACTTCATTCCGCCCCACCGCTTTGCGGCGCGATTCTTGGGTGGGATAGTGAGAGCGGCGCGCAACCTCCCCGGTGGCGCGCGGTAGAGGTCGAACCGCTGACAAGCACGGACATGCCATCCGCCCCTACTCGCCACGTCGATCTGCGCCCGCGGCTTGCGGACGACGACCGCAAGCGCCGCGGCGACACCGGCGCACCCGGTACCGCGATCATCACCAAGACCAAGCCGCAGACCAAGCGGCCCAACCTCTACCGCGTGCTGATCCTCAATGACGACTACACGCCGATGGAGTTCGTCGTCCACGTGCTGGAGCGTTTCTTCAACAAGGACCGCGAAACCGCGACCCGGATCATGCTGCACGTCCACCACCACGGAATCGGCGAATGTGGCGTTTTTACATACGAGGTGGCGGAGACAAAAGTGACGCAGGTTATGGACTTTGCCCGCAAGCACCAGCATCCTCTGCAATGCGTCATGGAAAAGAAGTAGCCCAAACGACAGCCAAGGGACCGGAATGCCGACCTTCTCACGCAGCCTCGAACAGTCGCTCCACCGCGCGCTCGCGCTCGCCAACGAGCGCCATCACGAATACGCGACGCTCGAGCACCTCCTGCTGGCGCTGATCGAGGACCAGGACGCCGCCGCGGTCATGCGCGCCTGCAACGTCGATCTCGACAAGCTGCGCCGCAACCTGACCGCTTATATCGAATCCGAGCTCGACAACCTGATCATCGACGGCAGCGACGACTCCAAGCCGACTGCGGGCTTCCAGCGCGTGATCCAGCGCGCGGTGATTTACGTGCAGTCGTCCGGGCGCGACGAGGTGACCGGGGCCAACGTGCTGGTCGCGATTTTCGCGGAGCGTGAAAGCCACGCCGCTTATTTCCTGCAAGAGCAGGACATGACGCGCTACGACGCGGTCAACTACATCAGCCACGGTATTGCCAAGCGCGCCGGATTGTCGGAATCGCGGCCGGTACGCGGCGTCGACGAGGAGACCGACAACAAGAGCGGCGATGACCCCAAGAAGAAGGGCGACGCGCTGGAAGCCTACTGCATCAACCTCAACAAGAAGGCGCGCGAGGGCCGGATCGATCCGCTGATCGGCCGCGACAGCGAGATCAGTCGTACCATCCAGGTCCTGTGCCGCCGGCAGAAGAACAACCCGCTGTTCGTGGGCGATCCCGGCGTCGGCAAGACCGCGATCGCGGAGGGGCTCGCGCGCCGCATCGTCAATGGCGAAGTGCCGGACGTGCTGCGCGACTCCACGGTATTTGCGCTCGACATGGGCACATTGCTGGCCGGAACGCGTTATCGCGGCGATTTCGAGGAGCGGCTCAAGCAGGTCATCAAAGAGCTGGAAGCCTATTCCGGCGCCATCATGTTCATCGACGAGATCCACACGGTCATCGGGGCAGGGGCGACGTCCGGTGGTGCGATGGACGCGTCGAACCTGTTGAAGCCGGCGCTGGCGGCCGGCACCGTGCGCTGCATCGGGTCGACGACCTACAAGGAGTACCGGCAGTATTTCGAGAAGGACCGCGCGCTCGTCCGCCGTTTCCAGAAGATCGACATCAACGAGCCGACGATCCCCGACGCGATCGAGATCATGAAAGGTCTCAAGCCTTACTTCGAGGACTACCATCGGCTCAAGTACACCAACGAGGCGATCAAGGCGGCGGTGGAACTGTCCGCCCGATACATCCATGATCGCAAGCTGCCCGACAAGGCGATCGACGTGATCGACGAATTGGGGGCGGCGCAGATGCTGCTGCCCGAAAGCCGGCGCAGGAAGACGATCGGGCTCAAGGAGATCGAGACCACGATCGCCACCATGGCGCGGATACCGCCCAAGACCGTGTCGAAGGACGATGCCGAGGTGCTGCTGCATCTCGAGGAGACCCTCAAGCGCGTGGTCTACGGCCAGGAAAAGGCGATCGAGGCGCTGGCGGCGTCGATCAAGCTGGCGCGCGCCGGCTTGCGCGAGCCGGAGAAGCCGATCGGCAGCTACCTGTTCTCCGGCCCGACCGGCGTCGGCAAGACCGAGGTCGCCAAGCAGCTGGCGGCATTGCTCGGCGTCGAGCTGATCCGCTTCGATATGTCGGAGTACATGGAGCGCCATACGGTCTCGCGGCTGATCGGCGCGCCGCCCGGCTACGTCGGCTTCGACCAGGGCGGACTATTGACCGACGGCGTCGACCAGCATCCGCATTGCGTGCTGCTGCTGGACGAGATCGAAAAGGCGCATCCGGATCTGTTCAACGTGCTCCTGCAGATCATGGACCACGGCAAACTGACCGATCACAACGGCAAGCAGGTCGACTTCCGCAACGTCATCCTGATCATGACCACCAATGCCGGCGCCGCCGACCTTGCCCGCGCGGCTTACGGATTCACTCAGAACAAGCGCGAGGGCGACGACATCGAGGCGATCAACCGGATGTTTGCACCCGAGTTCCGCAACCGGCTCGATGCGATCATCACCTTCTCCCACCTGAGCCAGGAGGTGATCGCCAAGGTGGTCGACAAGTTCGTGCTGCAGCTCGAGGCCCAGCTCGGCGATCGCGACGTCACCATTGAGCTCTCGGAAGAGGCATCGAAGTGGCTGATCCAGAACGGCTATGACGAGCAGATGGGCGCGCGCCCCATGGCCCGCCTGATCCAGGAGCAGATCAAGAAGCCGCTCGCCGATGAAGTCCTGTTCGGCAAGCTCAAAGCCGGCGGCCACGTGCGCGTCGTGCGCACCACCGACGAGAGCGGAGCCGAAAAGCTCGCGTTCGAGTATCTCGACGGCCCGGTCACGCCCAAGCCAGAGCGTCTGCCGGAACCGCGTCGCGCCAAGCCGCGGCGGCGCAGCCCGGTCCTACGCCGGCCTCGCCCGACTGCCCCGAAGGGCCCCGGCAACGGCCAGCCGCGCGGCACGGTACCGAAGGTGCCGCTCGCAAAGGTCTAGCGGACGCGACGCGGACGGTGCGGCTCACGCCCGCAGCACGGTCGGCCAGTCGACCTCGTCCTCCGGCAGCACCCACGGCTCGGTTATCCCTGCCGCTTTCCACTCGACATAGGCCGGCAGCGCGGTGATCGCCGCCATGTAGGCGCGCGACGCCGCGCCGACCTCGATGCCATAGGTCATGAAGCGCGACACCACCGGCGCATACATCGCATCGGCGGCGCAAAACCGCCCGAACAGGAACGGCCCT
The DNA here is from genome assembly GCA_963788095.1 of uncultured Alphaproteobacteria bacterium. Classification (GTDB taxonomy): domain Bacteria; phylum Pseudomonadota; class Alphaproteobacteria; order Rhizobiales; family Xanthobacteraceae; genus CAVTXS01. Next base: position 192,737 of record CAWBFP010000021.1, read on the forward strand.
TCGTGGCCGTAGCGTGCGCGGCATTCGGTCCACAACGCATCGATCCGCATGACGTTTGCCTGCACCTCCATCGGCAGCTCGCGCTTCCTTGCAGGCCGGCGCATGTTCATGGGGCAATGGCTGCGCAGCGCATTGAACCCGGCATGCATCTCGGCAGCGATCGCACGACCATGGGTGCGTGCTGGAGCGTCGGAGGGCCACAGCCCGGCGTGCGGAAATTTCTCCGCCAGGTGTTCGAGGATCGCGATCGATTCCCAGATGTGCTGCCCGCCGTCGATCAACGCCGGCACCTTGCCGGTTGGTGAGAACCTCGACACTCGTTCCTTGAAATCGTCCGCACCGAGCGGGACGAGGACCTCCTCGAACGCGATGCCGGTCGCGCGCATGGCGAGCCATGGTCGCAACGACCAGGACGAATAGTTCTTGTTGCCGATCAAGAGTGTGAGTGCCATCTCCCGCTCCTTGGCTGACGATGGCGGAAGCTTCCAATCACGCCGCCGGTAACGGCAAGCGAATTGTCGTAATCGGTTCGATCAGTCACATGAATGGGAACGGCCAAGCGCCGCTCGCACGACGCCGGCGATGCGCGCCTAATCCTCGTCCTTGCGCTCCAGGTCGCCCCGCACCGCATTCAAGAGCCACAGCGCAATCGGGTCATTGACGAAGCGCCCGCCTGCCTCGGCCAAAATATCCTCGAGCTCGTCCGCGGCGAGCACCCCGCGATCTTTCAACGCCCGCAGCAGTGCGATCGCCAGCGCAAGCGCCGCCGAGGCCGCCGCGGGATCGGAACGACCTGGCGACCAACCAGCGCGGTCATCGGGAGCCCTGCCGGAAAATTCGGTGGTCGCAACCGTTACGATCTTGGTTGTCATGGCGTCACCGCTCGCGCTTTGCGGGTCGCCACTATACGCTACGCGGACCGCCGCTCAAGCCGATCTATGAGCCTGCTTCGACCGGACCGCCCGCCTTCTTCCACGCACCGAAACCGCCGGCAATATGCGCCACCGGCTTCAACCCCATGCGCTGCGCGGTCTGGGTCGCAAGAGCCGAGCGCATGCCGCCGGCGCAGAAGAACACGAAGCGTTTGTCCTGCGCGAAAACCGGCTTGTGGTACGGGCTGTCGGGATCGATCCAGAATTCCAGCATGCCGCGGGTGCAGGAGAACGCGCCCGGCAGCCGCCCCTCCCGTGCCAGCTCGCGCGGGTCGCGCAGGTCGACGAACACGACATCGTCGCGCCCGTGCATCGCGATCGCCTGCTCGACCGGCAGGGTCTCGATTTCGCGTTCGGCAGCCTCCACCATGGCATCGTGCCCGAGCGTGATCCGTTGCGGCATAACCGGCCTCCTCCCGTTGGACATCAGCTAGGCGACGTGCGGCGGCTGCGCAAGCCGATGCACAGTGCGCAGACTGGAGTGTTCCTTCTATCGGCGGCAGGCCTCCGGCCCGCTGGCATTGTCGCAACCGGCGCGCAGGGCGGCACCGGGAAGCAGCTCGGAGGTATGGCCGGCGAGCCAATACGCCAGCAGCCCAAACCATTCGTGTACGGCGGCATCGGTACGCCGAAGTCCCTCCGACACCAGCCAGGTTGAAGCCGGCAAATGCTGCATTCCTCGTGTGCGCCAATCGGTCGGATAGGCCTCGACCGGAAATCCGACTCGCCGAAACGTGCCGATGGCGCGCGGCATATGGGATGCCGAGGTCACCAGCAGCCAGCGCTCGCCTGGCTTCGGCGCGGCGACGCGCTTGCTGAAGGCCGCATTCTCGACCGTATTGCGCGAGCGGTCCTCGAGCTCGATGCGCGCGGGCTCGATTCCGAGCCGTTCGAACAGCTGCCGGGCAACGGCGGCTTCCGGGCCGCGCGCGACGAATAATGCGCTGCTCCCGCCGGAGTAAACCAGCCGCGCCCGCGGGTAGCGCCGGGCCAGCTCGACGGTTGCCGTCATGCGTTCGGCGGCCTCGTTGAGTGCTGGCTCGCCACGTGCCACAGCAACAAGGCCGTCGGTGGCGCCGCCCAGCACCACGATGCCATCCGGCGCACCGCGCGACGGGTCCCACGCTGCAAAGCGATCCTCCAACGGCGAGAGCAGCACGCTGCCGACGGGCAGCAGCCCGCAGACCGCGATCAGGATCGTTGCACCGACCAGTAACCGCCGGCCCGCGCGCGCAGACCGAGTCGCCATCAGCGCCGCGCCAACGAGCGCGAGCGTGATCAGGAAATTGGAGGGCGCGGCAAAGAAGCCCAGGACCTTGGAGGCCTCGAAGAACATGGGTCGGCCGGCGCCGGTCGCTATTCGCGCTTGCTCTCTGCCTCGTAGCGCGCCCTGGTCGCCTCATTTGGCGGGTAGAGGCCGGGAAGCGGTACTCCCTTCTCGACCTCGGCCACCGCCCAAGTCTCGAAGCGCTCCTGTTCGGTCGCCAGTTTCGTCACCTCCGCAACCAAGGCCTGCGGGATGACCACCGCGCCATCGTCGTCGGCGACGATGACATCGCCCGGGAACACGGCGACGCCGCCGCATCCGATCGGTTCCTGCCAGCCCACGAAGGTGAGACCCGCGACCGATGGCGGGGCGGCGGCGCCCACTGCCCAGGTCGGCAACCCGACGGCCAGCACACCGGCGAGGTCACGCATCACGCCGTCGGTGATCAGGCCAGCGACGCCGCGCTTCTTCATTCGCGCCACCAGTATGTCGCCGAAAATACCGGCCGCCGTGACCCCCATCGCGTCGGCGACCGCCACCACGCCTTGCGGCATCTCCTCGATCGCCCCGCGCGTCGAGCGCGGCGAGGCCCACAATTCCGGCGTCGCCAGATCCTCGCGCGCCGGCACGAAGCGCAGGGTGAAAGCCTCCCCGACGATCCGCCCGTAGCCTGACGCCATCGGCCTAGGACCCTGCAGCCACGCGCGGCGGATGCCTTTCTTGAGCAGGACGGTGGTGAGAGTCGCGGTCGAGATCTTGCCGAGCGCGGAACGCAATTCCGGAGCGAGCATGTGAAGACATCCTCGTGCTGAGCGGCCACCTTAGCGGCAGGCGAATGCAAGTCGAGAGCGAAGGCGCTAAACTCAAGCGGGTCAAGCGGGCGCGAGGCCGAGCCGCTGGTCGCGGCGTCGCAGCAGCGCAATGAACGGAATCGACGCGACGACCATCAGCGCCTTCCCGACGATCTGACCAGCGAGGAAATCCAGCGAGCCAAAGGCGAGCCACAGGAACACGACGGAATCAAGCACCACGCCCACCAAGCCGGACACGACCACCGCCGTCACCAGGCGCCTGCGCGCCAGCGGCGTATAGATCGCAAGGTCGGCAAATTCCGAGATCAGGAACGCCGCGGCCGACGCGATCACCAGCGCGGCCGGTGCCAGCGCGGCGGAAATCACGCTGCCGGCGATGATCGCCGCCGAAGCGACGCCGACCCCGAGCCGCCGCTGTACGAGATCGCGCAAGGCCAGGGCGACACCGATCATCAGCACGCCCGATGGCGCCATCAGGCCGGGCGCCACCGGGATCAAACAAGGACCCTGCGGCTGACAACCGGTGCCGACGTTGCCGACCATCCAGTTCGCCGCCGGAATGGTGAGACAGAACAGGGCGAGAAAGATCAAACCTTCGCGCCGACGCCGCCGCTCGGTCGCCGGCGCCTCGCGAGTCACGCGTCCCACTCCGGCGCCCATGCGAGATTGACCACGCGGCCGCGCCCTTTCGGTTTGGCCAGCTCGCTGATCTCTTCCATGTCGGCCGCGGACAGCGAAAAATCGAAGATCGAAAAATTCTCCCTCAGCCGTTCCACCTTCGACGTGCGCGGAATGACGATGATGCCCTGCTGCACGAGGTAGCGCAGGCAGACCTGCGCGGCGCTCTTGCCGTAGGCCTCGCCGATCCGTCCCATGACCTTGTCGCCCACCGCACTGCCGCGTGCGATCGGGCAGTAGGCGGTCACCGACAGGCCATGCCGGCGACAGGCCGCGATCACCTTGCCGGCGTCGAGGTACGGATGCAGCTCGATCTGGTTGGTGACGATCTCATTGCTCAGCTCGGTTGCCTCCTCGACCAACGCCACCGTGAAGTTCGAGACTCCAATGTGCCGGGCGAGGCCGTCGCGCTTGACCTCGACCATAGCGGCGATGGTCTCGGACAACGGAACGCGCGGATTTGGCCAGTGGATAAGGATGAGATCGACATATGGCAGCTTCAGTTTCTTCAGGCTCTGCTCGACCGAGCGCCGAAAATCTCGAGCGCCGAGATCGTCGAGCCACACCTTGGTGGTGAGAAAGACCTCGTCGCGCGGCACGCCTGCAGCGCGCATGCCCTCCCCTACATCGGCCTCGTTGCCGTACATCGCGGCCGTATCGATGTGCCGATAGCCGATCCGCAGCGCCTCGCGCACCATGCGGGCGGCGGTGCCGCCAAGCTGCCAAGTGCCAAGTCCGATGATCGGGATGCGTGCGCCGTTCGCTTCGACGATTTGCATGGAGCGTCCTTCTGGAAAGTTTCGATGTGGGCTGCGGTCTCGCGCCAGTGTCCTGCGCCCCGTACAGAGGCTGCCATGCCTCAGGGGACACTGCTACGCAAGCATCCCCGGAGGTAGGCTAGCCCGGGCGGCGGCGCCATAGAGGCGCTGAGCCCGATCCGCGTCCACTACCGGCGCCTGACCCCATTGCTGGTCTAGGAGGCAATCGTCGATTGAGATACCGCAGACGAACCCGGGTTGGCGCACGCCGCCCCGGTAATGAGGTAGTTAGATAGTTCAGACAGCTTGGTCATGCCGTCTTGTCGAACAGCTCGCGCCCGATCAGCATCCGTCGGATTTCGCTCGTCCCGGCCCCGATCTCGTAGAGCTTGGCGTCGCGCAGCAGGCGGCCGGTCGGATAGTCGTTGATGTAGCCGTTGCCACCCAGGCACTGGATGGCGTCGAGCGCGACCTGCGTCGCCTTCTCGGCCGCGTAGAGGATCGCGCCGGCGGCATCCTCGCGCGTGGTCTCGCCGCGGTCGCACGCTTTCGCTACCGCGTAGACGTAGGCCTTGCAGGCGTTCGTGGTCACGTACATGTCGGCGAGTTTCGCCTGCATGATCTGGAACGCGCCGATCGGCTGTCCGAACTGCTTGCGCTCGTGCACGTACGGGAGCACCACGTCGAGACAGGCTTGCATCAAGCCAAGCGGCCCTGCCGCCAGCACCACGCGCTCGTAGTCGAGCCCGGACATCAGGACGCTGACCCCGCGCCCGACCGCGCCGAGCACGTTTTCCTCCGGCACCTCGCAATTCTCGAACACCAGTTCACACGTGTCGGAGCCGCGCATGCCGAGCTTGTCGAGCTTTTGGGCGGTGGAGAATCCCTTCATTCCCTTCTCGATGATGAAGGCGGTGATGCCGCGCGCCCCGGCGGTCGGATCGGTCTTGGCATAGACCACGAGCGCCTCGGCTTCCGGCCCGTTGGTGATCCACATCTTCGAGCCGTTGAGCACGTACGCGTCGCCCTTCCTCTCGGCGCGCGTGCGCATGGACACCACATCCGAACCGGCGCCCGGCTCCGACATCGCCAATGCCCCGACATGCTCGCCCGAGATCAGCTTCGGCAGATACTTGCGCTTCTGGGATTCGTTGCCGTTGCGACGGATCTGGTTGACGCAAAGGTTCGAGTGCGCTCCGTACGACAGCCCGACCGCGCCCGACGCACGCGAGATCTCTTCCATCGCGACGCAGTGTTCGAGATAGCCGAGGCCGGAACCGCCGAACTCCTCTTCGACCGTGATACCGTGCAGGCCGAGGGCACCCATCTGCGGCCACAGGTCGCGCGGGAAGGTGTTGCTGCGGTCGATCTCCTCGGCGCGCGGCGCGATTTTGTCGTGGGCGAATCCCGCGACCGTGTCGCGGAGGGCGTCCGCATCCTCCCCAAGATCGAAATCGAAACCCTTCCAGACATTCGGGATCATGGCCGCTCCATCCACTCGATCAGCGCGCGGTTGACCGCCTCGGGCCGCTCCAGGGTGGACAAGTGCCCGCATTCCGGCACCGCCACCAGCCGCGCGCCTGGAATGGCGACAGCCATCTCCTCCGACAGGGCGGGCGGCGTAAGCTCGTCGCCATCGCCCACCAGCACAAGCGCCGGACATCGGATCGCGCCCAGGCCCCGGCGGGAATCGGGTCGCGCCTTGAGCGCCGTCTGTTGCCGGATGAAAGCCTCCGGCCCAGTCTCCTCCGCCATGATATGGACGGCCCACCGCAGGTCCTCATCGTCGTGACGGCTGCGATGGAGGAACAAGGGCAGCAGGGCGTCGGCCACCTCGGCGAACCGCCCGTCGCGAGCCATCGCGATCTGCCGGTCGCGCCGTTCGCTGCGCTCGGGCTCATCGGTCCGCGCGTTGGTATTGAGCAAGGCGATCTTCGCAACGCGCTCCGGCGCCTGCCGCAGGATCTCGAACGCGATGATCCCGCCCATCGAAAGACCAACGAGCGCGAACCTTTGCGGCGCTGCAGCCAGGATGCGGCGCGCGATCGCGGCCACGCTGTCGTCGCGCCGATGGTCGGCGACCGTTACCGGTCCGAACCGCCACAAGGCGGGAAGCTGCGGCCCGTAGAGGCGCGCCGAACAGTTCAGGCCGGGAACGAGCACGGTGGGCAGCGGCTCCGGCATACCCGTGTCCTTTCGCGAGACCCATCAACCGCATTGCACATAGCAAGCCGACGCGCAAAAGCCTATCATGCGCGCCGGGAGGGAGCACGACGATGCGCGACATTCATGGCCTGCCGATCACGACGCGCGCCGAAGCAGGTGCCGACTTCGACCGCACGGTTTTGGCCTATCTCAAGTATCGCGCCGATACCCCCGATCACCTGGCACGCACCCTTGTCGCCGATCCCGAATTCGGCCTCGCCCATTGCATGAAGGGCTATCTGGCCATGCTCTCCTACAAGCAAGCCAACGTGCCGACCGCAACCGAGGCGGCTCGCGCGGCTCGCGGGCTGGTGGCCCGAGCCACCGCGCGCGAACGCGCACATGTCGGCGCGCTGGAGGCATGGATCGCTGGCGATCTCGACCGGGCGCTGGTCGCCTGGGAGGGCATTCTCGACGACCATCCGACCGACATCATCGCGTTCCGGCTCGCCCACTTCAACAATTTCTGGCTCGGGCGGCCGAACGACATGCGTGCCTCGGTCGAACGGGTACTGCCGAAATGGAGCCGTGAGCTCGCGGGCTACGGCACCGTGCTGTCGTGCCGGTGCTTCGCGCACGAGGAATGCGGCGACCACACGACCGCCGAACCGGCCGGGCGCGCGGCCATCGAAATCGACCCAGGCGACATCTGGGGCACCCATGCGATCGCGCACGTGATGGAGATGCAGGGCCGCCACCGCGAAGGCATCGCGTGGCTCACCGAGCTCGAGCGTCACTGGGCCGGCGGCAACAACCTCCTGCATCATCTCTGGTGGCACCAGGCGCTGTTTCATCTCGAGCAGCGCGAGTTCGACGCGGTGCTCGACCTCTACGACCGGCGCTTCCGCGACCTCGCCGCGCCCCTCACGAGGGCGCAGCCCGACCTCTACATCGACGTGCAGAATGCCGCCTCGATGCTGTGCCGTCTCGAGTTTCAGGGCATCGACGTCGGCCGCCGCTGGGACGAGATCGCCGACAAGGCGGAGGCACGGATCGGCGACTGCCTGTCCGCGTTCACGCTGCCGCACTGGATGATGGCGCTTGCCGCCACCGGACGCGACGCCGCGGCGGACCGGATGCTGGACGCGATGCGCGCCTTCGGCGAGGGCGACGGGACCGTCGCTCGCATCGTCGGGGCTGTCGCCGTGCCGGTCTGCGAGGCGGTGCTGTCACATCGCCGCGGGCAGTTCTCCCTCGCCGTCGATCGGATGCGGCCGGCGCTCGATGCACTGCGCACGCTCGGCGGAAGCCACGCTCAGCAGGACGTACTGTGCCAGCTGTTCCTCGATGCCGCGCTCAAAGCCGGCCGCGAGCAGGATGCCGCTCTCCTGCTGACGCGCCTCGCGCCGCACTATTCCGCGCCCGCCGAGGAGCGCATCGGTCATGCGCGCGCCGCCCGACGCCTCGCACATTGACGCTCGCTCCGAAGATTAGCCTATGAGGACGCGCGCTTGCCGCTCGATATCAAAGCGCCCGGCCGCTCAGCCTTGCCCATGTAGATTTGCCAAGCGACATACTGATCAGGCATTGGACCGCCCGAAAAGGTTCTTTCCTTAGCCATTCCGTCGCTTGTTGCATCGCAACACATTGACTTTCCGCGTTTTCTGCCTATGTTCCGCGCAGACCGGATCAAGAGCGAAGGATTCGGCCGCCCTCCCGCGCAGCCAAGAAGGTCCAAGTCCGGCGCGGCTCTGGTCCGGGGGCGGTTCTCATTGAGGTTTCATGCCCTTTTCCAAGCTCGGCTTGTCCGACAAGGTTCTCGCCGCCGTCAAGGCGGCCGGCTATCCCACCCCAACACCGATCCAAGACCAGGCCATCCCGCACGTGCTTAAGGGACGCGACGTGCTTGGCATCGCGCAGACCGGCACCGGCAAGACGGCGGCATTCGTGCTTCCGATGCTCACCCGGCTGGAGAGCGGCCGCGCCCGCGCCCGCATGCCTCGCACCCTGATACTCGAGCCGACACGGGAGCTCGCGGCGCAAGTCGCCGAGCATTTCGACAAGTACGGCTCCAAGCACAAGCTGAACGTCGCGCTCATCATCGGCGGCGTGTCGTTCGACGACCAGGACGCCAAATTGACGCGCGGGGTCGACGTGCTGATCGCCACCCCCGGCCGGCTGCTCGACCATTTCGAGCGCGGGCGGCTGCTGCTCTCGGGCGTCGACCTTCTGGTCATCGATGAGGCTGACCGCATGCTCGACATGGGGTTCATTCCCGACATCGAGCGCATCGGCAAATTGGTGCCGTTCACGCGGCAGACGCTGTTCTTCACGGCCACCATGCCGCCGGAAATCCAGCGCATCGCCGACACCTTCCTGCACAATCCGGTCCGGGTCGAGGTCTCGCGCCCTGCGACCACCGCGGTAACAGTGGCACAGTCGCTGGTCGCATCGGGACCGGAGCCGAGCGACAAGCGCGACACGCTGCGGCGGCTGCTGCGCGGCGAGGAGTTGAAGAACGCCATCGTGTTCTGCAACCGCAAGCGGGAAGTCGCGGTGCTGCACCGCTCGCTGCTGCGCCACGGCTTCAATGCGGTCGCCCTGCACGGCGATTTGGACCAGCCGGCGCGGATGGCTGCGCTCGACCAGTTCCGCCGCGGCGACGCCGCGATCCTGGTCGCCTCCGACGTCGCCGCGCGCGGGCTCGACATCCCCGACGTCAGCCACGTGGTCAATTTCGACGTCCCCCATCATCCGGACGACTATGTCCACCGCATCGGCCGCACCGGCCGCGCCGGCCGCGCCGGCACTGCCGTCACCATCGTCGCCCCGCAGGATCGCAAGGCGGTCGACGCGATCGAGCGGTTGACGGGTCAAACCATTGCGTGGTCGGGCGAACCAGCGCATGCCGCGCCGGCCAGGCGCTTTCGCGGCAACCGCGACTCGCGGCCGCCTCGCCGCGAGCCCGCCCCTTCACGCGAGCGGGCGGCGGCACCAGTGGCGCGGCTGGACGAGGTGCGATCGCGACGGCGGCCGGCCCGGGCGCCGGTCGTCGAAGCAGCGGAAAGCTCCCACCTTCCGGCCTTTCTATTCCGGCCGGTCCCCCTCAAAGCATAGCGCCAAGCCACACCGACGCCGCTGCGAAAACGCCAGCGGGTGCTCGCAATCCGCCTCGGTGGCTCAATGCGCGTCGGCCGCGTTCGGCTGGGCAGCGGCCGTGAGCGCCACCGACTCCCCGCAACCGCAGGCCGAGGTCTGGTTGGGGTTGTTGAACACGAACTGTGCCGACAGCCTGTCGATCTTGTAATCCATCTCGGTGCCGAGCAGGAACAGGATCGCGGCCGGGTCGATCAGCACCCGCACGCCCTTATCCTCGATCACCTCGTCGCCCGGCTTGATGTCGTCGGCGTATTCAACCTTGTAGCTCATGCCGGCGCAGCCGCCCTTGGTCACGCCCACGCGAATCCCCGCCACCGGCTTCTCGGCCTTGGCGACGATGTCGCGCACCCGATCCGCCGCGGCGTCGGTCAGCGTCATCACCTGAGGCTTCGGGCGGACTGCCATCACGATCTCCTGCGGCCGGAATCGATTCCCGGCCATGCCCTTAAAATAACAACGGGAATCCGCCCCCGGAAGGGGGCCTCACCACATGTTGAGGACCAGCCGCGCTTCGTCCGACATGCGGCTCGGATCCCACGGCGGGTCCCAAACGACGTTGACCGTCACCTCCCCCACCCCGGGAACGCTGGCGACTGCGTTCTCCACCATGATCGGGAGCTCCTGTGCGGACGGGCAATTGGGAGTGGTGAGCGTCATGTCGACCGTGGTGGCGCGATTGTCGGCGATGTCGATCCGATAGATCAGACCGAGCTCATAGATGTCGGCGGGAATCTCCGGATCGTAGACGGTCTTCAACGCCGAGACGATGCCGTCGGTCATGCGGTCGAGCTCCTCGGGGGCCAGCGCCGACCCGGTGATCTCGGCACGCCGCGCTTCGTCGGCGGCGGTTTCGCCTGCGTTCGAGGGCTGGTTGAGGGTCTCGCCGGTCATGCAAACAAATCCTGCGCCTTGAGCAGCGCCTGGGCAAGCGTATCGACCTCTTCCGGCGTGTTGTAAAGCGCGAACGAGGCACGGCAGGTCGCCGTCAGTCCATAGCGCGCGAGCAGCGGCATCACGCAATGGGTGCCGGCACGCACCGCCACGCCGGCGCGGTCGATCACGGTCGAGACGTCGTGCGGATGCGCCCCCTTGAGCTCGAACGACACGATCGCGCCCTTGTGTCTCGCCGTTCCGATGATCCGCACCGAGTTGACGGTGCCGAGACGCTCATGCGCGTACTTGACGATGCGGTCCTCATGCGCGCGGATGCGCGCCTTCCCAATCGACTGGACGTAGTCGATCGCGGCGCCGAGCCCGATCGCCTGCACGATCGGCGGGGTGCCCGCTTCGAACTTGTGAGGAGGATCGCCGTAGCTGATGCGGTCCTCGAAGACCTCGCAAATCATCTCGCCGCCGCCGTTGAATGGCCGCATGTCGACGAGATGCGCATGCTTGCCGTAGAGCACGCCAACCCCGGTCGGCCCATAGAGCTTGTGGCCGGTGAAAACGTAGAAGTCGCATCCGATGTCGCGCACGTCGACGTCGAGGTGGACGGCCGCCTGGCTGCCGTCGAGCAGGACCGGGATGCCGCGCGCATGCGCGATCCTCACCACCTCCTTGACCGGAACGATGGTGCCGAGCGCGTTCGACATGTGCGTGATCGCGACCATTCTGGTCCGCTCGCTGAGCAGGCGCTCGAACTCCTCGATCAGGAAATTGCCGTCGTCGTCGACCGGCGCCCACTTGATCACCGCCCCATGGCGCTCGCGCAGGAAGTGCCACGGCACGATGTTGGAATGGTGCTCCATGATCGAGAGCACGATCTCGTCGCCCGCGCGGATGCGTTCGCGCCCGAACGTATAGGCGACTAGGTTGATCGCCTCGGTGGCGTTGCGGGTGAAGATGATCTCCTCGTGCCGCTCCGCATTGAGAAAGGCGCGCACCTTCTCGCGCGCGCCCTCGTAGGCTTCCGTCGCCGCGTTGGCGAGGTAGTGCAGGCCGCGATGGACGTTGGCGTATTCGGCGGTGTAGGCGTGCTGCAGCCGGTCGAGCACGGCGCGCGGCTTCTGCGCCGAGGCGGCGTTGTCCAGATAGAGTGAGCGGCTTGCCGTAGACCTGCAGCCCGAGCGCGGGGAAATCCGCGCGGATGCGGTTGACGTCGTACGCGCCGTTGCTCACCGCGGGATGCACGTCTGCCATCTCACTCGCCTCGCACCTAGGCGCGCGCTGCCAACCAGCGTTCGGTCGCTTCGATCAGCACCTCGCGCAGTCCGGCATGCTCGATGCCCTCAATCGCCTCGCCGACGAATGCCTGGATCAGCAGCGCCTCGGCCTCCTTGGCCGGAATGCCGCGCGCCCGCAGATAGAACAATAGCTCCTCGTTGAGCGCGCCGGCGGTCGCGCCGTGGCCGCACTGCACGTCGTCGGCGAAGATCTCGAGTTCCGGCTTGTTGTCGGCCTCGGCATTCTCCGACAGCAGCAGCGCGTGGCTCGCCATCTTGGCGTCGGTCTTCTGCGCCCGCGGCCGCACGATGATCTTGCCCTGAAACACCGCACGGCTTTCGCCGTCGAGCACGGACTTGAAGATCGGGCGGTTCTGGCACCCGCCCACCGCGTGGTCGGCGACCAGCGTGGTATCGACGTGCTCGCGGCCTTTCACCAGGGTGGCGCCGCGAATGCCAGCCAGCGTTCCTTCGCCGTTGAGCTGCACGAACAGCTGGTTGCGCACCACCGCCCCGCCGGCGTTGAAGGTGAAAGCGTTGAAGCGGGCGCGCGCGCCGACCGCCGCCATGAGCGTGGAAACGTGCAGGGCGTTCGCGCCCTCGGTCGTGATCTTGACGTGATCGACATGCGCCTCGTCGTCGACCACAAGCTCGAGCGCGGTGTTGACCTGATAGTCGCGGTCCGGCAGTCCCTCGTGGGTCTCCACGATCATCGCGCAGGCGGCCTTGTCGACCATCACCAGGGAGCGCGTGAACGCCGCGCTCGGCGCATCGCCGGCAACGAACACCAGATGCAGCGGGCGCGCAATCCGCACCCCGGATGCCACGTGGATGACCGCGCCGTCGCCCATGAAAGCGGTGTTGAGGGCGACCGCGATATTGTCGTCGACCTGCACGGTCCTGCCGAGGCGCTCGACCACCGCCGGATCGCCTTCCGCCAGCGCCCGCGCCGTCGAGCGGATGCTCAACCCGGTTTCCAGGTCTGCAAGCTCGGAAAGCTCCGGCACCAACGTCCCGTCGACGAATACGATCCGCCGACAATCGACGTCGGCAAGCACCTGACCGGCACCTCTGGCGCGGGCCTTGGCGCCAGCCTCCGGCGGCCCCGCCAGCGGCTTGGCGTCGCGCATCAGCGCGCGCAGATCGGTGTACTTCCACTCCTCGACCCGGCGATGCGGCAGCCCCTGCGCCTCGAACTGGCGGAACGCCGCCGAGCGCGCGGCCGCGACCTTGCCGCTGCCGGGCAGGTTGTCCTTCACCGCCCCGAAGGCATCGAGCAAACCCTGCTCGGCAGCGGTGCGTATCTGGCGGATTTCAGCGCTCATCGCGACCTCATGCCGCCGCCTCGCGGTACTCGGCGTAACCGTGCGCCTCGAGCTCGAGCGCCAGCTCCTTGCCGCCGGTTTTCATCACCCGTCCCCTCGACAGCACGTGCACGATGTCCGGCACGACGTAGTTGAGCAGCCGCTGATAGTGGGTGATGACGATCATGGCGCGGTCGGGCGCACGCAGCGCGTTGACGCCGTCGGCGACCACCCGCAGGGCGTCGATATCGAGACCGGAATCGGTCTCGTCCATGACGCACAGCCGCGGCTCCAGCATCGCCATCTGCAGGATCTCGTTGCGCTTCTTCTCGCCGCCGGAAAAGCCGACATTGACCCCGCGGCGCAGCATCTCCTGGTCGATGTGCAGCCGCTGGGCGACTTCGCGCACCCGTTTCATGAATTGCGGTGTGGTCAGCTCGGCCTCGCCGCGCGCCTTGCGCTGGGCGTTGAGCGCCGTGCGCAGGAACGTCATGGTGGCCACGCCGGGAATCTCCATCGGATACTGGAAGGCGAGAAACAGGCCTTTTGCGGCGCGCTCGTCCGGCTCCATCTCCAGGACGTTCTCGCCGTCGAACAGCACTTCGCCGTCCGTGACTTCGTAGTCCTTGCGGCCGGCGAGCACGTAGGCGAGCGTCGACTTGCCCGATCCGTTCGGGCCCATGATCGCATGCACCTGACCCTTGTTAACGACGAGGTCGAGGCCGTTGAGGATCTTCTTGCCCTCGATCTCGACGTGCAGGTTCTTCACTTCCAGCATCGGCATCAGCTTGCTTTCCCTGAATTCTCGAGATTTCTCCGGCGCCACCGTCAAGGCGTCCCGCCGTAGCGGAACGCGTTCGGCCCGCACCCCTCGCTTGCCCGCCGTCAGCCCACGCTGCCTTCCAGGCTGATCGAGATCAGCTTCTGCGCCTCGACCGCAAACTCCATCGGCAGCTGTTGCAGCACATCCTTGACGAAGCCGTTGACGACGAGGGCGACGGCCTCCTCCTGCGAGAGCCCGCGCTGCATGCAGTAGAACAGCATGTCCTCGGAGATCTTCGAGGTGGTCGCCTCGTGCTCGAACACCGCCGACGAATTCTTTGCCTCGATATAGGGCACCGTATGGGCCCCGCACTTGTCGCCCACCAGCAGCGAATCGCAGTTGGTGAAGTTGCGCGCGCCGGTCGCCTTGCGGTGGGCGGAGACCAGGCCGCGGTAGGTGTTCTGCGAGCGGCCGGCGGCGATGCCCTTGGAGATGATGCGGCTCGTCGTGTTCTTGCCGAGGTGCAGCATCTTGGTGCCGGAATCGACCTGCTGGCGCCCGTTGGAGATCGCGATCGAGTAGAACTCGCCGCGAGAGTTGTCGCCGCGGAGGATGCAGCTCGGGTACTTCCAGGTGATGGCCGAGCCGGTCTCCACCTGGGTCCAGGAGATTTTCGAGTTGCGGCCGCGGCAATCGCCACGCTTGGTGACGAAGTTGAAGATCCCGCCCCGGCCCTGGGCGTCGCCCGGATACCAGTTCTGCACGGTCGAATACTTGATCTCGGCATCCTCGAGCGCGACCAGCTCGACCACCGCCGCGTGCAGCTGGTTTTCGTCGCGCATCGGCGCCGTGCAGCCTTCCAGGTAGCTCACGTACGAGCCCTTGTCGGCGATGATCAGCGTGCGTTCGAACTGGCCGGTATTCTTCTCGTTGATGCGAAAATAGGTCGACAGCTCCATCGGGCAGCGCACGCCCGGCGGCACGTAGACGAACGATCCGTCAGAGAACACCGCCGAGTTGAGCGTAGCGAAGAAATTATCCGTTATCGGCACGACCGAGCCGATGTACTGGCGCACCAGTTCAGGGTGCTCGCGCAGGGCTTCGGAGATCGGCATGAAGATCACGCCGGCCTTCCTGAGCTCCTCCTTGAAAGTGGTCGCGACCGAGACCGAGTCGAACACCGCGTCGACGGCGACCCGCATGCGGTTGCCGGGAACCCTATTGCCGTCGCCGTCGACTTGCTCGTCGTCGCCGTCCGCTTGCCCGTTGCCGCCGGGCTTTTGCACACCCGCCAGGATTTCCTGCTCGCGCAGCGGGATACCGAGCCGCTCATAGGTGCGCAGAATCTCCGGATCGACCTCGTCGAGCGACTTCAGCGCGGCATTCCTCTTTGGCGCCGCGTAATAGTAGATGTCCTGATAATCGATCGGGCCATACTCGGCGCGCGCCCAGTGCGGCTCGCGCATGGTCAGCCAGCGCCGGTACGCCTCCAGCCGCCATTCGAGCATCCATTGCGGCTCGTTCTTCTTGGCCGAAATGAAGCGTACGGTGTCCTCGTTCAGGCCCTTCGGCGCCTTCTCGGCTTCGATGACCGTCTCGAACCCATACTTGTACTGATCGACGTCGATGCGGCGGACCTGGTCCACCGTCTCTTGCACGGCCGGCATTTCATTCCCTCCGCTGCGGTTTCAAGGACCGCGGGTTGGATCGTTTTCGACTGCGATTGCCCGGGCGCGAATTCCCCTGACTGCGCCGCATCATGCGGCAATTCCCTGCTGCCCTTTAGGTAATGCTTGCACGCGCATTCTCCAAGCCTGCAGGAGGCGATCGATGTCCTGCTGGCTGGTGCTGAAGCCGAAGCTGGCGCGCAGCGCGCCATGCGCGAGGTGGGCCTCCACTCCCATGGCGGACAGCACGTGGGAAGGCGTCACCTTGCCGGACGAACAGGCTGCACCCGAGGAGAGCGCGATACCTTCGAGGTCGAGCGCAATCAGCGCGACCTCGGCCTTGATGCCTGGAACGGCGAACAGGACCGTGTTGGCCACCCGCTCGGCCCGGCTGCCGAAAATCACCGTCTGCGGCGAGATGGCCCGTAGTCCGGTCTCCAGCTGATTGCGCAGGGCGATCACGCGGGCCTGCTCGCGCTCGAGGTCGCGCCCGGCTGCCGCCGCCGCTGCGCCGAACCCCGCGATAGCCGGCACATTCTCGGTACCGGCGCGAAGTCCGTGCTCCTGCCCGCCGCCCCCGATCAGGGGGCGACCAAGCGAAAGCCGCTCGCTCCCCCAGACCAGCGCACCGACCCCTGCCGGGGCACCGATCTTGTGCCCAGAAATGGTCAGAAGATCGGCGTTTAAGCAATTGATATCAATGTATATTCTACCAGCAGCCTGGACTGCATCCACGTGCAGAAGCCCACCCGCCGCATGCACCAAGCGGCCGGCCTCCGCGACCGGCTGGATAACTCCGGTCTCGTTGTTGGCAAGCATGATCGAGACCAGCGGGCGCAATCCCTGCGCTGCCAGAGCCGCGAGCTTGCGCTCCAGCGCGCTCAGGTCGACTTGTCCCTCGCCGGTGACCGGAATGGTGTCGATCGCCGTGGGTTCGAAACGGCCGCCGGCCGCGACCGATGGATGCTCGATCGCGGACACCAGCAGGCGGTCGCAACCCTTGACACTATCCCGGTCCGCACCGAGGCCGGGGGTCAGCGCCATCGCGTTGGCCTCGCTGCCGCCCGAGGTGAACACGAGATTGCGTGGCTCCGCCCCGACCAGCGCGGCAACCTGTGCCCGCGCCTTGGCCACGAGATCGCGAGCCGCGCGACCCTCGGCATGGACAGAGGAGGGATTTCCCGTCATGGCGAGCGCCGCCATGGCCGCCGCGCGCGCTTCCGGTCGCAGCGGGCTCGTTGCGTTCCAGTCGAGGTAGGTCCGCTCCGTCATCGCAGGGCGATCGTCATAGTGCTTGCTTTTGGCCCCCAGGATCGTGATAGAACGCGCTGCCCCACCGCATGGCCCACACCGCGCCGCGATCGAGAAAAGGGGCCTGAACCAATTTAGAACGGTTCTAAAGAGATTAGGCGCGCCTGCCGTCCCTCGTCAAGCGCGTTGTGCCGATGCTGGTCCGTTCGTCCGGCGTCAACTCGAGGTTCGAGCGCATGCCCGAGGTCATCTTCACCGGTCCCGCCGGACGGATCGAAGGTCGGTATCACCCGGCGCGACAGAAGAACAGCCCGCTGGCGATCATTCTGCATCCGCACCCGCAGTTTGGCGGGACCATGAACCACCAGATCGTGTATCAGCTCTACTACGCCTTCGCACACCGCAATTTCGCCGTGCTGCGGTTCAACTTCCGCGGTGTCGGGCGGAGCCAGGGCGCTTTCGACCACGGTCAGGGCGAGCTGTCCGATGCCGCTTCCGCGCTCGATTGGGCGCAGACCATCAACACCGAGGCGCGCAGCTGCTGGATTGCCGGATTTTCTTTCGGCGCCTGGATCGGCATGCAGCTTCTGATGCGGCGACCGGAGATCGAGGGCTTCATCTCGGTCGCGCCGCCGGCCAACCTGTACGATTTTTCCTTTCTGGCTCCCTGCCCGTCGTCCGGCCTGATAGTGCACGGCGACAAGGACGCGGTGGTACCGGCGAAGGACGTCACCACGCTGGTCGACAAGCTCAAGACCCAGAAGGGCATCGTCATCGAGCAGAAGGTCATTCCGGGCGCCAACCACTTTTTCGACGGCAAGATCGAGCACCTGATGCAATCGGTGACGGCCTATCTCGACAAGCGCCTCGCGGCGGGCCGCAAGACCAGCGCGGCTTGAGGCGCGTCGGCGCCCATTACGGCAGCGCCGGCGCGCCGATCCCAGCGCGACCGTCCGGCGAGGCGAGAACGCCGCCCGTCAACGGACGGGCGACGCCGGTGGTGGTCGGGAAACTTATGGGCAGGCCGCGCAACCGACGCGCCGCCAAATACGCGAACGCCTGCGCCTCCAATGCATCCGCCGACCAGCCGATATCGCCGGCGGTTTCGATCGAGGCGGGTGCCAGGCGATCTGCGAGCATGCGCAGCAGAGTGCGATTGCGGCTGCCGCCGCCGGCTACGATCCAGCTACGCGGCGCCTGCGGCAGATGCGGGACGATCCGCGCCACGGTGGCCGCGGTAAGGGCGGTGAGCGTCGCCGCAGCATCGGCGACCGACAAGGCAAGCAGTTGCTGGCCCGCATAGGCGAAGGCATTGCGGTCGAGCGATTTCGGGCAGGCCGCGGCAAAGAACGGGTCGTCCAAAACGCCGGCGACGAAATCCTGATCGATCCGTCCCGCGGCGGCATGCGCTCCATCGCGGTCGAACGGCTCGCCGGTACGCGAGCGGATGAAATCGTCGATCAACGCGTTGCCGGGACCGGTGTCACAGGCAACCGGGTCGTACGATCCGTCGACGTAGGTGATATTGGCGACGCCGCCGATGTTGAGCACGGCCACCGGGCCCGATCGGCCCAGGTCGCGCACGAGCGCGCGATGGAAAACCGGCACCAACGGTGCGCCCTGTCCTCCGGCGGCGACGTCGGCGGCGCGGAAATCGAACACCACCGGGACGCCGGTCTGCTGCGCCAGCTTGAACCCGTCGCCGATCTGGACGGTCAGGCCGGCGTCCGGCCGATGCAATATGGTCTGGCCGTGGAATCCGACGATGTCGATGGCCCCGCGGTCGATGCGATTGAGCTCGAGGAAGCGCTGCGTTGCCTCCGCGTGCACCTGCGTGACGAATTCCTCCGCCTCCGCCACCACCCCCTCGCGCGACGCGCGATCGGCGAGCGACACCGCCGCCGCGAGCGCGCTTCGCAGCAACACCCGCTCCGCATCGGCATAGGGATGATATCCGGTCGGTCCGAACCGCGTGATCTTTTCGCCATCGGTCTCGATCAGCGCGACGTCCACGCCGTCGAGCGAGGTCCCGCTCATCAATCCGATGGCAACCGCACTTCCCACCGTGGCCCCCATGGCATCCCCTACGGAAGCTGTTATACCGCTGCAGCCGCTAACCGGTCAGCTGAACGCATGAGCGCCCACAAGTCCGAGTTCCTCAACGTCCTGGCCAGCCGGGGCTTCATCCACCAGGTTTCCGACGTCCGGAAGTGACTCGACGCGCGGGCGGCGCGCCGGATCGATCGTCGGCTATGTGGGCTTCGATGCAACGGCGCCGAGCCTGCATATCGGCAATCTGTTGTCGATCATGATGCTGCGGTGGCTGCAGAGGACGGGCCATCGCCCGATCGCGCTGATGGGCGGCGGCACCAGCAAGATCGGCGACCCGTCCGGCAAGGACGCCGGCGCTCGCTCTGTCCAACGAACAGATCGACCGTAACATCGCGTCGCATCCGCACGGTGTTCAGCCGATTTCTCGATTTCGACGCCGGCGCCATCATCGCCAACAACGCAGACTGGCTAGACGAGCTGCGCTACATCAGCTCCTGCGCGAGGTCGGGCGGCATTTCACCATCAATCGGATGTTGACCTTCGACTCGGTCAAGCTGCGGCTCGATCGCGAGCAGCCGCTGACCTTCCTGGAATTCAACTACATGATTCTGCAGGCCTATGATTTCGCCGAGCTGCACAGGCGGTATGGCTGCATTCTGCAGATGGGCGGATCGGACCAGTGGGGCAACATCGTCAACGGCATCGAACTCGGCCGGCGGCTGTTCAATGCCGAGCTGTTCGCGTTGACGACGCCGCTGCTGACCACCTCGTCGGGCACGAAAATGGGCAAGACCGAAACCGGCGCGGTCTGGCTCAATGCGGACATGATGAGCCCGTACGAATACTGGCAGTTCTGGCGCAACACCGAAGACGGCGATGTCGCGAGGCTCCTCAAGCTGTTCACCGAGCTGCCGCTCAGGGGATCGAGCGGCTTGCGGCGCTGAGCGGCGAGGAGATCAACGAAGCAAAGAAAGTGCTGGCGACCGAGGCGACCGCGCTGCTCCACGGGCGGCAGGCGGCCGAAGCGGCGGCGGAAACGGCGCGCCGTACCTTCGAGGAAGGTACCCTCGCCCAAACGTTGCCGAGCGTCGAAGTACCACGAGCCGACCCAACCTTCAGGCTCGGTGTCCTCCACGCGTTCACCAAGGCCGGCTTGGTTGGATCGACCAGCGAAGCCCGTCGGCAAATCAAGAGTGGCAGCCTGAAGGTCAATGATGCCGTCGTCACCGACGAACTCGCCGTGCTTGGCGAGAGTGATTTTATTCAAGGTGCGATCAAGCTGTCGCTCGGTCGCAAGCGGCACGTGCTGCTAAGAAAAGTTGCTCTTAAGACCGACGAGTTCGCCAAGGAAGTTGTGCACTTCACGATTGGTTTCGCAAAACTGAGCGTGCAGGACGGAGTGGAAGACGCAGTGTCGGCTGGTTCTGGCACATTAGTGATGATCGGATCGGTATATGGAATTCTTACCGCCGCGCATGTTCTAGATAATCTATCTAACGAAGAGAAGGTCGGCATCGTTCTGTATCAACTGGACTCGCCGCAACTGCAGAGGCAAGTACTTCAAATCAAGCGTGCCGACGCGGTCGCCATACGTGGAGGAGAATCTGGGCCTAGCGGCCCAGACTTGGCCCTCATACGCCTTCCGCACAAGAATGCTGAATGGCTACGCGCCACAAGCTCTTTCTTCAATTTGGTAAAGCGGCGCGATGACGTACTTGCGAAAGCGCCGCCCGCGCCACACCATGTCGATGCGATTATTGGAATGCTCCACGAGCGCACCAAAGAACTGCCGCCAAGAAGAGTAGGCGAACGACGGAAAGGCTTTGAGCCGCTTTTTTGTAATGGGGAGATTAGGGCGAATAGAACTGAGAGCGAGTATGATCTTCTAGATTTTGTTCCGACTCCCGATTCGGACTTCAAGCTACCGGCTAGTTTTGAGGGCATGAGCGGTGGGGCACTGTGGCGGTTTTATTTTGTCATGCGGGGTGGATCACCGTCAGTGGTTGAAAAGCGTCTGATTGGTGTCCCGTTTTATCAATCCCGAGCGGTAGACGACATGAGGACTATTACCTGCCATGGGCCTCACGGCATCTACGGCCGACTAGTCGACGAAGTAGTGAGGAAATGGCCTGACGCATCCTCATAGCCCATCGCTAAGCTAGCTTAGCTAGCTCTGTCGCTGTTCATAGCGTGATCAAGCTCTCGCTCGGCCGCAAGCGGCACGTGCTGCTCAGGCTGATGTGAGGATCAGCGAATCGATTCCGGCGGCCGCAAGCCGCGGTCCTCGCTGCCGGCGGCCGCGCCCGCGGGGAAGTCGAATATCTTGCGCAGGAACCCCGGCGCGACGGCCGACATCGGATTGACCTGCAGCACCGGCGCGTGCGGCGAGCCTACGACCTGATAGGTCACGCCCAATAGCCCCTCGTTCGAGCCTCCGCCGAGGAACAGGCCGACGATCGGTATCTGGCCGAACATGTTGTTGAGCGCATAGGCGGGAACGAACGTTCCTCGCAGGCGCACTTCGTCACGCGCGTAGTCGAGATGGCCTTCGACCGTTCCGCCGATGCTCGGACCCCGTACCACCCCTTCGCGCATCACCAGGCGGCCGGGCGAGCGGGTGAACTCCACCCGCATGCGGCCGAACCCGACGCCACTGTTGGTCGGCGCATATGCCCGCCCGCCGTGTCGATCGTACATGTCCGGCGTAGTTTGGGTAGAGGCGACGCGGTCGAGCGCCGGCTCGCCACGCACCGTGAAGTCGTGGATGTTCAGGAGCCCTTCCTGCGGCGCACGATCCGCCGTCGGGGGGTC
Source organism: uncultured Alphaproteobacteria bacterium (assembly GCA_963788095.1). Taxonomy (GTDB): domain Bacteria; phylum Pseudomonadota; class Alphaproteobacteria; order Rhizobiales; family Xanthobacteraceae; genus CAVTXS01. The sequence continues at coordinate 214,498 of CAWBFP010000021.1, forward strand.
CATCGCCACCGACATCGTTCCCCCGACGATGCGCGGATAGATATCGTTGAAACGGAAGAACGCTCCGGCGTCGTTGCTTTCGACGTACAGCACCTGGCGGCCGCCCCGCGCCCGCATGTCGCCGGTCACCGTCCCGTTTTGTCCGAGCTTGCCGGTCATCGCGAAGGTGCGAATTTGGCCGGCGCGGCGCGTGAGCTTGAGATCGAGGCTGCGCAAAGCTTCGCCATGGTGGCCGGGCACGGCGCCGAGCTTGATTTCGAGGTCGAGATCGGTCACCGACTCGCGCGACCGTTGATCCGCCTTCTGCCCCGAAAATTGCGTCTTCACGAAACCGCGGCCGTCCAACACGTCGCCACGGAGCGCCACCTTGAGCGTGCCGTCGCTCGACCGTTCCGCGCGCAGCGAAGCCTTGTCTCCGTCCGACAATGCAAAGGTCGGGAAGGTGGCGCTCACCACGTCGCCCTGTCCGTCCAGCTCCAGGCTGCCTCGCACCTGCGTTCCCGACCCCTCGATCGCGAGGTCTTCGAGCCGCACATTCTGGCCCTTGTCGGCCAGGACGAAACTGGCCCGCGCCGGCCGGCCTGCCGGCTTGTTCCAGCCAGGTAGCAGTTCGGTCACCTTGGCCTGCGCAAGGTCGGCCTCGACCGAAAGCCTGCTCTCGCGCTCGGTGATCTTGGTGCGGCCGCTAAGCTTGACGGCGACCGGGCCGCTCAGTGCGGTGCCGACATCGAGGCCCATCCGGGCGCGCGCCGCATCATCGAGCGTCGCGTGGATGCGCACCTCGGCATCGCTCTCGCCCTGCAGCTTGCGGAAGTCGACCGATGCCGGCGTGCCGGCGATCCGCATGTCGCCCTTGACCTGGATGAGATTCTGATTGGCGGTGACCCGCAGGGTGGCGGCCTCCGCCTTCTGCCCGCGCACGAACTTGTCCGCGGCGAAGCCGGACAGATCGGCATCGACGGTGTACTCGACCGCGCCTTTGGGCAGGTCCTTCTTGAGCGGATGCGTCACCGTGACTTGCGCGATGACCGCCCCCCGAACGCCCGCGGGCTCCAGCGGCAACGTCGCGGCGTCGCGCAATGCGTCCATGGCGATGAGCTCGGCCGCCGCTTCCGCCGATCCCTCGACCCGAAACCGCGTGCGCGCCACCGGCTCGGGCACCTTGGTGTCGGCGACTTCGAAAGTGCCGTTTGACACCGCCAGCTTGCGGCCCGACGGCAACTCCATCGTGCCGCGTCCGATCGTAACGGTGGCGGTGCGGGCGGTGGCGCGCACGACCACGTCCGCATCGCGAATCAGCGGCAGCCCGGCGAGCGGCCGCAGCGCCGTTCCCTGCGAAACGATGTCAACCGACAGCGACTCCTTCGGATGCAACGGCGACCGCGGCCGCAGGGCCGAGAGCGGAGCCTGGTTGGCGATGACCAGGTGCTCGACGCTGCCTGCGGCGACGTTCTCCTCGACCCACGCGCGCACGGGCGAAGCAACCAGCGCCGGCCACAAGCGCTTGAAAGCCGGCATCAACATCCGGCTTCCAGCGACGCCATAATTCACCACAGGCTCCTCGCCGGAGAAGTCGACCATCCCGGTCAGCACCGCGCCCGCCGCCGGACCGCGGATTTCGGCCTGCTCGAAGTCCAGGCGTTGCTTCGCCGGGTCGTACTTCGCCCGCACATTGACCCGCTCGAGCACCAGCGGTTGCGCCCGCGTGCGCTCGAGGGAAGCGAGCACGACCGCGCCATGCACAATGGCAAACGACCATAGCCCACCGCGCTCGCGCGGAGGCTCGATCTGGCTGTACAGCGTGATCCGGCTCGCACCGAGATGAAAATCGAGCGGAACAAGCAACCGCTGGTTCGCGGCATCCCAGCGCAGCTCGATCTGGCCCTCGTCGATCAGGATGCGCGAATCCTCGTCTCTGATATCGCGAATGGTGCCCGCGCCGGCGACGATGCGTCCCTCCAGCATTTGCGGCATGCCGTCGCGATCGATCTCGGCGCGGACCGCGGCGGAAATCGGGATGTCGGCTTGCACTTCCCCGGTCCCGAGCCGCAAAGCGAGCATCACGTCCTTGGGTGAGACATCGCGAAAGACCGCGTCGACGAAGCGTCGGCCTTCCGCGCGCGGCGTGACGGTGGCGTTGAGCGACCACGGCCCGTCCGTTCCCATCGAGTTCACGGCCAGGGCGATCCCGCCCTCTTTCGGCCGGGTCAAGCTCAGATTGATGTTGGCGAACCTGAACAGCTTCCCGTTCCGCTGATCGTCCACCGCGATGGTGCCGCTCTTGAGCCCGATCTCGATGAGATCGCGGCCATCGAAATCCTACGGCATCGAGGCCCTGAACCCAGCCGAGCAGTGCGGCGAACACATTCGGCTCGTTGGCTGGTGGGTCCGCGGCGCGCACCACGCCGCCACCCGCCATGGCCGGAGCGATGCGAGCGCGTTCGTCGCCACCAGGATCCGCGGCGGCGATCGGCCGACCGCCCGCCCCGGCGAAAACCGTCAGCTGGCCGTCGCGCTCGATGCGCACGGCCATTTCCGCGCCGATCAGGCTGACGCGCTCGGCGCGCAGGCTGCCGGTCAGCAAACTCCCGCTCGCGATGCCGACTTCCGCCTTCGGCGCACTTGCCACCACGGTGCGGTCTGCGTCGCGCACGACGATATCGCGCAGCCGCAACGCGGTCCTGCCATCGTCGTCGCGCTCCAGCACGGTGCCGCCGACCTCAACGCGATAGCGCCCGCCAAGCCGTTCCTGCAACGCGGAGCTAAGCCACGGCGTGGCCAGATCGAGGGCCAGCGGTCCGCTGCCAAGCCGCCACCACAATGTCCCGCAGGCGATCCCGACGACGGCGGCGGCCAGCCCCAAGCCGATGAAATATGGGCGCACACGCCGCATCCGGCCGCCGGACAGGAGGTCCAGCAATTGGGGCTCGCGGTGGCGCCGGGGAGCAGCAACCCGCAACGCGAGCGCACGCGCCTGGAGATGCAGCCGGGCCCAGGCGTTCCGCAGCGTCACAAGGGCGTTCTCGGCGGCTGAATTCGTCATGCCCTCTCGGGCGTCCCCTGAACGGGCGCCGGGGCCCGGCGCCGGCGCGGCAATTGCCCCGATCAGCGGGTGTGACAGGAACTGCCACCACCCGCCAGAGCCTCGCCGTATATGATGCAAATACAATGGCCTGTGGAAAGCGTCGAAAGGAAGGCATCATGGCCTCCGCACGGGCGGGAGGGTGCGCCGGCACCGGTTCTCACGCCCGCGACGGGAGGCGAGACATCTCGCTTGCCGACCTCCGGGGCCGGAACCCGCGTCCTTTGCCTCCATCGTGCTGGCTGCCGCGCCTAACGCGTGAGCGTGGCCTCCCTGTCGCCGGTAGCCTGTTCGGAAGGGTCGCCGCGCACGAGCGCGGATCGCGACAATTTGCTTAGAATTAACCACGCATCGTTGAAATCGCCGCATTCTGCTTCGTCCCGAGGCAGCGGGAGCGTCGATGTCGTACCAGTCAAGTCTGCGCCGGCATGTCGCCGCCCACCCCACAACCGAGCACGAACCGAGCACTCGCAAGGAAGCGCAGCGACGTTCGGCCAAGATGCCGGGCGCGTACACGCTCATCCATGCCGGTCGCCAGCTGCGCATCGGCCCGATCGCGTTCTGGCTGTCCGTTTCCGGCCTGCTGGTGATGGCGCTGTGGTCGGCGGGCACGGCCACCTATTTTGCCTTTCGCGACGACCTGCTTACGCGCCTGATCGCCCGCCAGGCCGAGATGCAGCACGGCTACGAGGATCGCATCACCGAGCTGCGCGTTCAGGTCGATCGCCTCACCAGCCGCCAGCTGCTCGATCAGGAGCAGGTCGAGCAGAGGATCGGTCGATTGATGCGGCGGCAATCGACGCTGGAGTCGCGTGCTGCAGCCATCAGCGGCCTGCCCGATCTCGCGCCGAGCGGATCGACCAAGCCTGCGCGGCCGACGCTCATGCGGCCCGACGGCGCCGCTCCATCTGCAAAGCCATCGCTGATCGACGACAGCCTCATCCTGGCACCACCCTCCGAACGCGACGCCGGCTCGGCGTCGCGACCGACAGCCGCCGGCCCCGCGCGACACTCCGGCGGCCGCAAAATCAACGGGGTCGAAGCATCGCTGGCGTGGCTGCAGGACTCGCTCGACCGCGTCGAATCACATCAGGCTGCGACGCTGCTGGCGATCGAAGAAACCTACGACGCCAAGGTCCGCCGCATGCGCGGTGTCCTGACCGATCTCGGCATGGATGCCGGCAAGGCGGCCACCACACCCGCGGGCGCCATCGGCGGGCCGTATGTTCCAGCCGGCGCTGGCGGCTTCGAGCGGCAGATCTATCGCATTCAGCTGGCCCGCGGCCAAATGGATCGCCTCCATCGCACGCTGTTGGCGGTGCCGGTGCGCAAGCCGCTCGCCGGCGACCTGGAGACCAGTTCAGGTTTCGGCGTCAGGCTCGATCCGTTCATCCGCGCGCCGGCGATGCACACCGGTCTCGACTTCCGCGGCACGATCGGCGAACCGGTGCGCGCGACCGCCACAGGCAAGGTCGTGAGCGCGGGGTGGAGCGGCGGCTATGGGCGCATGATCGAGATCGACCACGGCAACGGCTTCTCCACCCGCTACGGTCATCTGTCGGAGATTCTCGTTTCCGACGACCAGTCGATCAAGCCCGGCCAGCTCATCGGCCGCGTCGGTTCGACCGGCCGCTCCACCGGCCCGCATCTGCACTACGAGACGCGCATCGACGGCGAGGCCGTCGATCCGCACAAGTTCCTGCGCGCAGGGTCGCGCCTCGGCGACAAATCCTGACCAGGCTTCACGGCAGGCGCGTCGCCTGGCTGGCAGCGAGCTGCCAGCGGCCGCCGGTCTTTACGTAGACGGACAGCCAGCGAAAATCGTAGCTGCGGTTGTCTGCCTTGTTGAAGATCGGGCTTTTTCCAGTGACCACGATCGTGTGATCGCCGAACACGTGGTAGTTCAACTCCATGACAGGCGCGGTCTCGATCACCGGATCGCCGGCGAGCGCCGACACGATGCGGGCGTCCTTGCCGTCGACGCGGCCGGAGTCGTGGGTGTGGGTGAAACTGTCCGCATACATCGCCCGAAGCAACGCCGCATTCATCCGCGCTTGCGTTGGTTCGGGCAAAAACATCCTCGCGTCGAAAGCCGATACTGTCTATCCCGGTTCTGTCATCTGTCGGCCGCCCGACAAAAGTTGCTCTGTTTCGTCTTGACAGCGCGCGCGGAGAGGGGGACCCTCGGACGGCTCTCGTTGGCGAGGGCACGGTGCCGGGCAGCGAAACGTTCCGGCATCGCTCCACGCAAACCGTGGAGGTGACATTGACGCCACCGACGCAGACTGCCGCCTAGACCGCTGCAGCACACGTTCGGGCCGCAGCGTAGCGGGAAAGACGCGGACGACGCGCCGGGAGCGGCTGCCCTGGGGCCGCATCAGTGAGGCATGGCCCCGCACTAAGCCGTCCCGGCGTTGCTCTTTTTGAGTCTCTGCTTCCTCACGCCGCCGCGAGTTGCTTATCCTTGGCTTCAGCCCGCTGCAACGCCGGACGCTCCGCCAGCCGCGCCGCGTAGGCGACGAACTCGGGTCGCTCCGGCAGCAGCTTGAATGCCATGCCCCAGCGCAACCCGGAGCCGACGACGACGTCGGCCGCCGTGAATTGCTCGCCCAGAATGTACGGTCCGCCCGCGACCGCCTTCGCCACCACGTCCATCACCGTGTCGAAGTCGCCGTAGCCGAGCATGCCGCGGCGAGGCTCCTCCTTGCGCGGGAATGCGCGGTCCGTCACGGCCGGCTCGATGCAGCTCGGGCCGAAGAACAACCATTTGAGATAGAGCCCACGACGCGGATCGCCGACCGGTACGTTGAGCTTCGCGCCGGGAAACTCGTCGGCCAGATACGCGCAGATCGCCGCCGCCTCGGTGATCACCACCTCGCCGTGCTGGAGCGCGGGAACCTTGCCCATCGGGTTGACGGCAAGGTAGTCAGGCGCGCGGTTGTCACCGCGCTGCATGCTCAGGAGATGGATGTCGTAGGGTTCGCCGACCTCCTCGAGCATCCAGTGCACGATCGACGAGCGCGAGGGCGCGGCGTGGTAAAGCGTGAGCTTGGCCATCGGGTTTTCCTTTTCTTGATAGCGCGGACTTGCACTCTGATACGAGACCTGACGTTTGCTTTGCGCAGCGCAATCCACCGTTGTCAAAGTCTTCCCGCCGAATACAACTTTGGATACGCAAAGTGAACCGGTTGCCTCCCGGCTAGGCCACCACAACTGTTCCCTATTCGTTCACTCTCGTCAAGTCTGGCCGCGGTGTCGCGCGCGCCACGCTGCATCGAGTGACGGTTACTCCACGTCCTCGACTTCCTTCGGCCCGGTGCCGAACGCCCTCTGTGCCAGCGCTGCCTCCATGAAGCGGTCGAGATCGCCGTCGAGCACGGCGCCGGTGTTCGAGGTCGAGACGCCGGTGCGCAGGTCTTTCACCATCTGGTAGGGCTGCAGCACGTAGGAGCGGATCTGGTGGCCCCAGCCGATATCGGTCTTGGCGGCCTGCTCGGCCGCGGCTTTCTCCTCCCGCTTCTTGAGCTCGAATTGATAGAGCCGCGCGCGCAGCATGTCCCATGCCTGCGCGCGATTACGGTGCTGCGAGCGGTCGTTCTGGCACACCACCACGATGTTGGTCGGGATATGGGTGAGCCGGATCGCCGACTCGGTCTTGTTGACGTGCTGGCCCCCTGCCCCGCCGGCGCGCATGGTATCGACGCGCACGTCGGATTCCTTGACGTCGACCACGATGCGGTCGTCGACCACGGGATAGACCGTGACGCCGGCGAACGAGGTGTGCCGGCGCGCATTGGCATCGAAGGGAGAGATCCGCACCAGCCGGTGCACGCCGTCCTCGGTCTTGAGCCAACCGTAGGCGTTGCGGCCGGCGACCTTGACGGTCGCCGACTTGATGCCCGCCTCCTCGCCCTCGGTCTCCTCCACGTACTCGACCTTGTAGCCGTGCTGCTCGGCCCAGCGCGTGTACATGCGCAGCAGCATGTTGGCCCAGTCCTGGCTCTCGGTGCCGCCGGAGCCGGCATGGACTTCGAGATAGGAGTCGTTGGCGTCGGCCTCGCCCGAAAGCAGCGCCTCGAGCTCGCGGCGCGCCACTTCAACGCGCAGCTTCTTCAACGCCTCCTCGGCTTCCGCAACCGCGTTCTGATCCTTCTCGGACTCGCCCAGCTCGATCATGGTGAGCTGGTCGTCGAGCTCCTGCTCGATGCGGCCGATCGAGGTGAGCTGGTCCTCGAGCGCGGTGCGCTCCTGCATCACGCGCTGCGCGCGCGCCTGATCGTTCCAGAGGTTGGGGTCTTCGGCTTGCTTGTTCAGCTCGTCGAGCCGCCGTCGCGCTTTGTCGACGTCAAAGATGCCTCCTCAGCAGTCCCATCGACTGCTTGATCGCCTCGACGTCGGCTTGCGTCTCTGCGCGCATGAAAATGGTCCGGATGTGGCCTCGATCGATGCAGCATGTAGCGCCACGACGGCATCGGTGCAACCGCTCGTCAATCGGTTGTCGTCGGCGGATGCGGACGCATCATGATCGTACCGGCGGCCGCCAGGTTGAGCGCGATACAGACGGAGAGCGCGGCCGGATAGCTGCCGGTCAAATCGCGTGCTGCGCCGACCACGACCGGACCCAGGGAGCTCGTCAACTGGCACACTGCGCTCGAAAGGCCGACCAGCATGCCGTATGAGGCGGCGGCGAATTCCCGCTGCACGATCAGTGGCGGGAAGGTGATGACGTTGCCGACCGAAAAGCCGTACACGGCGCCGGCCAGGTACAGCACGGCATGGCTTTCGCTCAGCGTCATCGCGATGAGCGCGCCCGCCTGGCTGGCGAGTGAGACGGCGGACGCCGCGCGCTGGTCCAATCGATCGACGACGGTGCCGAGCGCGAGCCGGCCGATGACCGCCATCGAGGTCATGATGGCGACCGCGGTGCCGGCGCCGCTCGGGCCGAGGCTCGGCGACAGGAAGGCCACTTGGTGCACGATGAACCCGACCTGCGACGTGAACGCCAACGCAAAGGGGGCGGTGACGCTCCAGAATCGCCAACTGCGCAGCGCGGCGCGCTTGGTCCACTGCGCAGCGGTTTCAACGCTCGCCGGCTCGCTCCGCTCGCCTGCCGCTGGCAATCGGCCGGCAGTCGGCGGATCGACCCAGGCCAGCACGAGCGGAACCAGCACGACGGTCATGACCGCGGTCGCGACCAGCATCGCCACGGCAAATCCCTGCCACTCGATGAGATAGAGCAGCGCCGGCGTGATCAGGATGCCGCTGCAGCTCGCGCCATTGAGCGCCAGGCTGATGGCGAGGCCGCGCTTGCGCGTGAACCAGAGGCCGAGGAGATTGGTGATGGCGACGACGCCGAGCGCCGCCCAGCTGAATGACTGCAGCACGTAGACCGCATACAGCTGCCACGGTTCCGTGATGTGCGGAAGCAGCAGCGCCGCGAGGCCGAGCGCAACCACGCCGCCGAGCACCAGTCGTTTGAGCCCCATGAGCCTGATCGCATCGGCTACGAACGCCAGCAGCACGGCCGTCACCAGCGAACTCACCGTGCTCGCGCCGGCGATCAGCGCCGCCGACCAGCCGTGCTGGCGCTGCAGTTCGGCGAGGAAGACGCTGTGGCCGTAGAAGGCGAAACCCCAGCAGAACAGCGCCATCGCGAAGCAGACGGCGACCACCCGCCAGCCCGGATAGCGGAGGGAGCTTTCGACGCTGGCTGAAACGGTCACGCGCGCCGCGCCGGCACGCCGCTAGTGCGCCCGCCGCAGGACCACGCTACTGGCGCCGCGCGGCCAGTAGCAGCGGAAGCCGATGTAGTCGCCGTAACGCGCGCGCACGCTGGTGATCTGGTAGGTCTTGTTATAGAGGCTGCAGTGCTGGGCGGCGAGCTGGCGACGCAGCCTGTGCGTTTCCGGTGACCAGGCGATGATGCCGCCGGTGTCGTTGCCCTTGAACGGCGGCACTTGCGCGCGCGCGGGCACATCCGCAAGCGCGCCGACCGCGATGAGCGCCAGAGCAAGCAGCAGCTTCGAACGCATCAGGTGGACCTTGCGGACGCTTGTGCGGAGCGACCTTAAAGCGGCGATCCATGAAATGAAAGCGCAACAGCCCTATCGCGGCGGCCGCGATCGATCGTCGTCGGCCGTTGTGGCGCGCGTGCAACGATCAATATAACCCGGTGCCGGAGCGGATCGCGCGGTCGGCGTCCGGCGTCACCGACCACGGTGCTCGTCCGTCCCATGGTGCACGCCCATCCCACGGCGCGCGCCCCTCCCCGTCGGCCGTGCCGGCAACCGAGTATCCGTCAGGCGGTGCCGTGCCGGGCTTGAACGCCTCCAGGATCACCTTGCCGTCGCCCGGTCCAGCGCGCGTACCGCTCTTTAAGTCGACGCGGATGAGCTTGATGCCGGGCGGCACGCGGAACGGCACCGCCGGCTTGTCGGCAAGCGCCATCTTCATGAATTCACGCACGACCGGCGCGGCGAGATGCCCACCGGTCGCCGCGCTCGAAGTGCCGAGGGTGCGCGGCTTGTCGTAGCCGACGTAGACGCCGACCGCGAGGTCGGCGGTGTAACCGATGAACCAGGCGTCCTTCCAGTCGTTGGTGGTGCCGGTCTTGCCGGCGATCGGCTTGCCGACCTCGCGCAGCGTCGTGGCGGTGCCGCGCTGGACCACGCCCTCCATCATCGAGGTGATCTGGTAGGCGGTCATCGGGTCGAGCACCTGCTCGCGCCGGTCGATCAGCGTCGGCTCGGGCTGGCCGCGCCATCGTTCGGCGTCGCAGCCGCGGCATTCGCGCTGGTCGTGCTTGAAGATCGTATGCCCGTAGCGATCCTGGATGCGGTCGACCAGCGTCGGCTTGATGCGCTTGCCGCCGTTCGCGAACATCGAATACGCGGCCGTCATCTTCAGCACGGTGGTCTCGCCGGCGCCGAGCGCAAACGACAGGTACGGCGGCAGATCGTCGTAGACGCCAAAGCGGCGGGCGTAGTCGACGATCAGCGGCATGCCGACGTCCTGCGCCAGGCGCACCGTCATGGCATTCTTCGACTGCTCGATGCCGAAGCGCAGCGTCTGCGGTCCATAGAACTTCTGCGAGTAGTTTTCCGGCCGCCAGACGCCGGCACCCGGCCCCTGGTCGATTTCGATGGGGGCGTCGAGCACGATGGTCGAGGGCGTGTAGCCATTGTCGAGCGCGGTCGCGTAGACGAACGGCTTGAACGAGGAGCCCGGCTGTCGCAGCGCCTGCGTGGCGCGGTTGAACTGGCTCTGGTCGTACGAGAAGCCGCCGACCAGCGCGAATACCCGTCCGGTCCACGGATCCATCACGGCGATGGCGCCGGAGACCTCGGGCACCTGACGCAGCCGGAACAGGTTGCCGACTGCCGGTTCGGTATCCTCTTCGCGGTCGGAGGTCTGCCGCCGTTTGGTGTCCTTCTTCGGGGCGCGCTCGAGCGGCTCGATGTAGATCACGTCGCCCGGCTCGACCACCTGGGAGACCTTGGCCGGCGCGCGGTTGCGCGCCGGACCGCTCGCCGGCTTTGCCCATTTCACGCCATCGAGCGGAAGGATGCCGACGTTGCGCTCCCTGGCGACCGCCCCGCCGATCTCGCGTCCGGGCTGCAGGCCGATGCGGGCCGACTGGTCGCTTACTTCCAACACTACCGCGACGCGCCAGGGAATATCATTGAGCGCCTTGACCTCGGCGAGCCTGGCGCCCCAGTCGCCGCTTATGTCGATCTTGGTGACCGCGCCGCGATAACCCTGGTTCTCGTCGAAGCGCACGAGCCCGTCGGCGAGCGCCTTGCGCGCGAACCGCTGCATCTTGGGATCAAGCGTGGCGCGTATCGACAGGCCGCCTTCGTAGAGCTTCTTCTCGCCGTAGCGCTCGTAGACTTCGCGGCGAACCTCCTCGGCGAAATACTCGGCGGCGAATATGTGCGAGCCGGTCGGACGCGGATTGACGTTGAGCGGCTCCTTCTTCGCTGCCTCCGCTTCCGCCGTCTTGATGTAGCCGTTGTCGACCATGCGATCGAGCACATAGTTGCGCCGCTCGACCGCGCGCTCGCGCTGGCGGAACGGATGCAGCGTCGTGGGTGCCTTCGGCAGCGCTGCGAGATATGCGGCCTCCGCAATCGACAGTTCGTGCACCGACTTGTCGTAGTAGATCAGCGAGGCCGCGGCGATGCCGTACGCCCCAAGCCCGAGATAGATCTCGTTGAGATAGAGCTCGAGAATCTTGTCCTTCGCGTAGGCGCGCTCGATCCGCATCGCCAAGAGCGCTTCCTTGATCTTGCGGTCGAAGGAGAGCTCGTTGGTCAACAGGAAGTTCTTGGCGACCTGCTGCGTGATCGTGGAAGCACCCTGCGGCCGTCGGCCCGAGCCCATGTTCTGCAGATAGATCCAGCCGGCCCGCCCAATGCCGACGAAATCCAGGCCGCCGTGCTCGTAGAAATTCTTGTCCTCGGCGGCCAGGAACGCGTTGATCACCATCTTGGGGACTGCCTGCACCGGGATGTACAGGCGGCGCTCGCGCGCGTATTCGGCGACCAACGAGCCGTCGGTCGCATGCACGCGCGACATCACCGGCGGCTCATAATCCTGCAGCTGAGAATAGTCCGGCAGGTCCTTGGAGAAATGCCACATCAGGCCCACGGTCCCGACCACGCCGACCAGGAACACCACGGTCCCGACCGCGAAGATCCATCCCATGAACCGGAGCAGCAGCTTCATCGCGGTCGTCTCGTCCCCTCAAGCCCGGTCCGACGCATTTGCCTGCATCCTAGCGGTTCGTCGCGCCGTTTTATGGTCAAACTGAGGCCAGATCGCGCCCAGCCTGCGCGGCGGGCTGGCTGCGCCGGACATTGCCAAACGGTCCCTCAGTTGCGGGTACCGGCCGCAGCGCCCGCGAACCGGGTGGCGAAGAAGCCGGTGACCGCTTGGACGATCGAATTGGTCGCCCGTTGCCGCCAGGCCTCGGAGGTCATGAGCTTGAGGTCGTGCGGGCTCGACAGGTAGCCGAGCTCGACCAGGACCGAGGGCACGTCGGGTGCCTTGAGCACCCTGAAGCCCGCGGATTTCAGCGGGTGCTTGTGCATCCGAGCGGCGGTCTTGAGCTCGCCCACGAGCGTGCGCGCGAACTGCGCCGAGAACGTCTTGGTCTCGCGTTGCGCGAGGTCGATCAGGATGTCGGCGACCTCATCGGGCTCAGCCGACAGGTCGACGCCGGCGATCACGTCCGCCTTGTTCTCCGCCTCGGCCAGCCGCGCGGCCTCGGCGTCCGATGCGGTTTCGGAAAGCGTATAGACGGTCGCCCCCCGTGTCTCCGCATCGCGGCGACCCAGGGCGTCGGCATGGATCGAGACGAACAGCGCGGCGCGGTTGGCGCGCGCGACCCGCACGCGCTCGGACAGCGTGACGAAGCTGTCGTCCGAGCGCGTCATCACCACCCGGTACTTGCCCAGCTTCTCCAGCTTTTCACGCAGCTGATGCGCGAACTCCAGCACGATCGCCTTCTCGGTCTCCCCCGAACCGGCGGCCGAGCCGGCATCGAGGCCGCCATGGCCTGGATCGAGCACGATCACCGGCCGGCCGTCACCGCCACCATTGGCGGCCGGCTCGCGATCGCTCTTGCGCAACTCCGGCTGGCGGCGCGGCTTGTTCTCGAGCGCGAAGTTGCGCAGGAAGGTCTCGCGATCGACCGCCACCAGATCGAGCACCAGTCGCGCCGGCTGGCCGTCGAGCGGATCGAGCACGAAGGCTTTGTCGATGCGCACCGGACCATTCGCGTCGAGCACCAGCCTGGAACCGCCCGGCATCACCAGGCCGAACCGGAACGCTTTCACCAGCCCACGCGCGCTCTCCCCAGCCTTGGCCGGCAGTTGGAACCCGATCTGCGGCAGGTCGACGACGACCCGATAGGGGTCCGCCAGCGTGAAGGCGGTGAGTTCGACGGTTTGCGAGAGGTCGAGAATGAACCGGGTCCGGCTGGCGTCGCCGCCCAGGCGGGCATCGGTTGCGACCGCCGCGTTCTCGATCGGCACGGCCGCGGCGCGGCCGGGGCCGCGATCCGAGGCAGCGACGGCCGGCGCCCCACCCAGGAGCGCGCCGCCGAGAACGGCCAAAAGCCAGCAGATCCCCGCACGATGCACCGGACTAGATCCTCCGCTGGTCACACTGGGATAGGACGCCCGTGGTTAATCCACGCTTAAAGATGGCCAACGCCGTAGCCTGCCATAAAGCTCCGATTGATGTTGGAAATTCCGTCGTCCCCACGCTCCGCCGCGCGCGAATCAGATAGCAAGGCCTTGGCGATCCGCATAGAGCAGGGCCACCCTATATGACCAGGCGGAGCAGAACCGAGCTTGCGGACTTGGCCCGCACCACCGTCGAGAAGATCGGCTCGGACATCCACCGCGGCGGATCGGTCGCCTATGCGCAGCTGGTGGCGTCCGAGCTCTACGAAACGCTGCGGCTCGAGCTGGCCCGGACGCCGCGTACCGACCCGGGCACGCGCGGGCTGTTGGCCGCCGCAGCCGACCAATGCCGGCGCTCGGCGGACGCGAAGCTGCCGGCGGAGCGGCGGGTTGCCGAGCTGCAAGCCGTGCTCGCGCTGCTCGATACCGACGCGCGGCTGCGCGTGATCAAACGAACTGCTGCGCCGGCACCTACCGGAAGGCTCCGGCTTTTCCGCGTGATCGAAGGCGGCTTGTCGCGCACCGGGTAGTCGCGCGACGGTGTCCGGGACGCGCTGCAGCGCGAGGGGTCCTGATCGCGTTGCGCGATGGGGATTGCCCAACCGCGGTAAGCCCGGGACACGGTCGTCATTCGGTCGGGCTGTCGGAATACCACCGAGAAAGCCGACTGCTCACCCGGCGCGGCGGGTCTTCTTCGCCGGTTTGCGGGTCGGCGCGCGCGCGGCCTGCGCCTGCGGCCGCGCCTTCTCCGACGCCGGCGCCGCTGCCCGACCCTTGCCGCCGCCTTCTCTCTGCAGGCTGCGTTTCAACGCATCCATCAGGTTGACGACATTGGCAGGCTGCGCGGGCGGCGCCTCCTTGGGCACCGGCAAGCCGGCCTGCTTCTTGCGCAGCATCTCGGTGAGCGCGGTCTCGTAGCGGTCCTCGAACGTCGAGGGGTCGAAGTCGGCGGCCTTGCTGTCGAGAATGTGCTCGGCGAGCTTGAGCATCTCGCCGGGGATCTTGAGGTCCGGGATGTCCTCGAAATAGGGCGCGGCGTCGCGAACCTCATAGGGGTAGCGCAGCGTCGTGGCCTTGAGACCCTTTTCGAACGGCTCGAGCGCGATCACGTACTCGCGCTTGGCCAGGACCACGCGGCCGAGCGCCACCATGCCCTTGCCGCGCATCGCCTCGCGGATGACCGCGAACGCTTCCTGCCCGACCGAGTCGGTGGGCGCGATGTAGTACGGCGCATCGATATAGCGGTCGTCGATCTGCTCGCGCGGCATGAACTTGTCGATCTCGATCGTGCGCGTACTCTCGATCTCGATCGCCTCGATCTCCTCGTCCTCCACCATGAGGAACTGGTTCTTTCCGATTTCGTAGCCGCGGCCCTTGTCTTCCGGTCCGACCGGCTCGCCGGTGACCGAGTCGATGAGCTGCTGCTTGAGCCGATTGCCGGTCTGCTTGTTGACCTGGCGGAACGAGGTCCGTTCAGACCCTGACGTCGCGGGATAGAGCGCAATCGGACAGGAGACGAGTGAGAGCTTGAGATAGCCCTTCCAATTCGGACGCGGGGGCATGAAGGCACTCCGATAAACGCGACGATACGAACGTCCATAAGTATCTAATCAAAAGGTCGTTTAGGAAGTCCTTGCCGGTTGAAACGGCCACCAATAGCGGCTGCCGCGTGCGTTCGTTCGCGCTCCGTTCTCGCTTTTGCATTCTGGTAGCCCGCATCAGCGACAGCGAAATCCAAGGGTCTGCACCTCGCTTGCGCTCATGCGGGCGACGCGATCGCCTCAATCCTTGTACGGATCGTACTCGCCTTCCCCTGCCATCAGCACCGCGAACGGCTTGAGCGTGTGCAGGACGCGAACGGTGCCGGCGTGATGCGCCAAAACCTCGTCGAGCCGCTTGTAGGCCTCTGGCGCCTCGTCGGCGCCGCCTCCCCGGATCACGATGCCCTGCGCGGCGAGCCGCGCGCGCACCGCCTGGTAGTCGATGAGCCCGCCGACGACGCGCCGGAACCGCTTGCGCATCCGTCCATGCGGGTGGTCCGGGCAGGTAGTGAAGCGCCCGTGTTCCTCGACGCCGGCGGCTTGACGCTTCGATATGTAGTCGCGCTTGAACTCGAAATGTGAGCAGTCGCGCTCGGTGCACTCCCACACCGTCGCCGACTTGCCGGCTGCCTGCGTGCGCGAGAGCACGCGTCCCGCGCCGTGGACGGTGGAGTAGAGCGCCTCGCGTGACGTGCCGCTTTCGACGCCCTCGACGATCACAGCGGGTTCGCCCATGGTGGCGCCGACGAAGCCGCGCTGGCCGGGGAACGCCGGCGTTGCGCCCTTGCGCACGACCCACACGTCATGCTCGCCGTGGCGTTCGCGCCAGGCGAAGTTGTGATGGTTGTGCACGACGTCGGTGACGCGCGCACCGATGATCCCGCGCACGCGCTCGACCACCCATTCGCGGCCCGCATAGGCGTAGCGTCCGGCCAGCGTCATCGCCGCCAGATAGCGCTGTCCCAGCTCGTCGTCCTGATGCACGAGCGCAGGCTCGACATCCATGCCGTCCTTGCCGCCGGCGAGCTTGAGGTACTTCATCGCCGACTTGTGGCCGAGCCCGCGCGAGCCGAAATGGTTGCCGATCCAGACGAACCCTTCCTCGTCCTCGAACAGGTCGACGTAGTGGTTGCCGGAGCCGACCGTGCCAAGCTGCGCGGCCGCGAGCTCCTTCAATTCGCCGACGCCGGCTGAGCGCCAGGCCTCGGCGGCGTCGAACAGCGGATGCTCGACCCGCTCGGCATTCTTGCGTCCGACCCCGAACGAGATCGTGCGCGTGACGTCGTCGACGATCGGCCCGATGCGGTCGGCGATGGCCGCCTTCCTGACGTCGAGCCGCGCCGCCATGTTGCCGCAGGCGATGTCGAAGCCGACCCCGGAGATCGAGATGTGCTCCGCATAAGCGACCACCCCGCCGACCGGCTGCGCATAGCCGAGATGACCGTCGGCGCACAGCACCGCACCGGCCGCGGAGCCGACCGAGGCGCAGCGTTCGAGCTGCGCGATCGTGCGCGCATCGTGCTCGCCGAAGATGCGGGTGGTTGTCATGGAGGGATATGTGGCGGCGCCCGGGGCGATTGTCAGCGGCCATGTTCTTGGCGTCGGAGGATGCAGCCGCGCATTTCCGGAGCGAGGTTGCAGACCAGCATGGGCTGATTCAGACCGATGCGGCAAAGTCCGCGGAAGCGAAATTCTGCGCCCCATCCTTCCCTTGCCAACCCGGCCGTCCACCCCTATTAAGGTCATGCTGACGATCGAAGATTCCGGTTTTGCCGCGTTCGGGCATGCGGCGTGCCTGCCGGGCACCGGCCCCAATGAAAAGTGGGCCAAGGCGCTTCGGCAGGCGACTTGGTCCGCCCCGCTCTGAAAGCGCAGACGCGCCAGGGCGAAGGACCGAGGAGCGCCCCAGCCCCCCATCATGGACGACCGGACGCGCGCCAAGCTTGGCGCGCTGGATCGGAAGCTAAGGATACCGCGGCAGCGCCTGTTGCCGCACCGCCCGGGTTTTTGAAACTGATGCGCATGGCGCAACACCTTCGACCGCCTCACCGCTACGGCAAAACCGCAACCCGCGGTCACACCTTGGCGTGGGCCAGGAGGCGCCCGCGCAGCGCCCGATTCCAAGCGTTCTCGTACACAGACGGCGCACCGCTGCTTCCGGCGCCCGCGGATGGTCCTGGATCGTCCGCGCGCAGGAGCGCTCCGGTCGGCGCAGGGAAAGTTCAGCAATGGCCAACAAGATGCTTATCGACACCACGCATCCGGAGGAGACCCGGGTGGTGGTCACGCGCGGCAACCGCGTCGAGGAATTTGATTTCGAATCGGCAAGCCGCCGCCAGCTAAGGGGCAACATCTACCTCGCCAAGGTAACCCGGGTCGAACCGTCGCTGCAGGCGGCGTTCATCGAATACGGCGGCAACCGCCACGGGTTCCTGGCTTTCAGCGAAATCCATCCCGACTACTACCAGATCCCGGTCGCCGACCGGCAGGCCTTGATCGACGAGGAGGAGCGCGCCCAGCGCGCCGCCGATGACGAGGCCGATCGCCGGGCGCGGCGGCCGGATCGCGCGCGCCGGCAGGCCGCGGCGCGGCGCGAGCCGACGCTGCAAAGCGAGCAGGTCGCGGTCGATACGGAAGCCGTCGATACGGAAGCCATCGATACGGAAGCCATCGATACAGGAGCTGTCGACACGGAATACTTCGAGGTCGGCGAGCCGAGCGCCGCAGCAGCAGTCGATGCCTCGGGCCAGGAAGTCGCCGAGCCGGCGAGCGCCGGCGAGCCGGGCGACGTCGGGCCCGATTTCGTGGACACCGAATCCGCGCCTCAACCGCCGGGCGACGCGGCGCCTGCCGATAGCCATACCGAGCCAACTGTTCCGGTGGCGGACGCCGACGTCGAGCCGCTTGCGGCCGAGCACCACGCGCCACTCGCGCCGGCCGGCGAATATGCGACCGAGGAGACCCCGCCGCCGCCGCCCTCTGCCTCGGAGACGCAGGCGCACGAAGGCGGGCGCGGCAACGGCGGCGACGTCGAGGAGGTCGGCGCCGAGGAGGACGAGGGCGTCGAGTTGGTCGGCGGCGCCGATGCGCTCGAGGAGGTGCAGGAGCGCATGCCGCGCTTCCGCCGTCAGTACAAGATCCAGGAGGTAATCAAGCGCCGGCAGGTGATGCTGGTGCAGGTGGTGAAAGAGGAACGCGGCACCAAGGGCGCGGCACTCACCACCTACCTGTCGCTCGCCGGCCGCTATTCGGTACTGATGCCGAACACCGCGCGCGGCGGCGGCATTTCGCGCAAGATCACCAGCGCCGAGGACCGCAAACGGCTCAAGCAGATCGCGACCGACCTGGAGGTGCCGGAAGGCATGGGCGTGATCCTGCGCACCGCCGGCGCCAACCGCACCAAAGCCGAGGTCAAGCGCGATTTCGAGTACCTGTTGCGGATGTGGGAAACGGTACGCGATCTCACCCTCAAGTCGACCGCCCCGATGTTGGTCTATGAGGAAGGCTCGCTGATCAAGCGCGCGATCCGTGACCTCTACAATAAGGACATCGACGAGATCGTCGTCGCCGGCGACGACGGCTACCGCGAGGCCAAGGACTTCATGCGCATGCTCATGCCGAGCCATGCCAAGAACGTGAAGCCCTACAAGGACACGCAGCCCCTGCTTACGCGCTTCGGCGTCGAGAGCCAGCTCGACGCTATGTTCTCCCCGGTCGTGCAGCTGCGCTCGGGCGGCTACATCGTGATCAACCAGGCCGAGGCGCTGGTGGCGATCGACGTCAACTCGGGCCGCGCGACGCGCGAGCACCATATCGAGGACACCGCGCTCAAGACCAATCTGGAGGCGGCCGAGGAAATCTCCCGGCAGCTCCGGTTGCGCGACCTCGCCGGGCTGATCGTCATCGATTTCATCGACATGGACGAGAAGCGCAACAACCGCTCGGTCGAGCGCAAGCTCAAGGAGTGTCTCAAGCACGACCGCGCGCGCATCCAGGTCGGGCGGATCTCGCATTTCGGCCTGCTCGAAATGTCACGCCAGCGGATCCGCACCAGCGTCTTGGAAAGCTCGACCGAGAAGTGCTCGCATTGCGGGGGCACCGGCCACGTGCGCTCGGTCGGCTCGGTGACGCTCCAGCTCCTGCGCGCACTCGAGGAGAGCCTGCTCAAGGGCGCAACCCATAACCTCATCGTGCGCACCCGCGCCGACATCGCTCTTTACGTGCTCAATCACAAGCGCGCGCACCTGCGCGACCTCGAAACCCGCTTCCGGATCTCGATGTCGATCAACGCCGATGCCGCCGTCAACGGCCAGACGCCGTACGTGATCGAGCGCGGCGAGCAGGTGCACAGCGTGGAGGCGGCGCGCGCGATTGCCGTGCAGCCGGCGACCGTCGTGCCGCAAGAGGACGACTTGGAGGAAGACGACGAGGCCTCGGCGGACGAGCCGGCCCCCGAGGCCCGTGCCGGCGCCGAGGTGGGCGAGAACGGCGGCCGACGGCGACGACGACGACGACGACGACGCCGATCCGGCGAGCCTGGCGAGTTGGCACCTGCGCCGGCGGAGATCGACGAGCCCGTCGACCGCGACGACCCCGAGCCGTTCGCCGAACGCGCGGCGTCTGCCGGCGCGAACGGCGAAACCGGCGCCCTTGAGGCCTCCGGCAGCGATGCCGAGCGCCGGCGCCGCCGTCGTGGCCGCCGCGGCGGACGCCGCAACCGGCGCGATCACCCTGGCGAAAGCCCCGCCCCTATCGGCGCTGACCCTGCGGTCGCGGATGGCTGGCACGAATGGGCGCAAAGCCCGCAGGTCGACGCGATCGCGCCGCCGCCCTCCTTCGCGCAGGAGACGGCGGCCGAGCCCGCGATCCCGCTGCCGCCGCCGGAACCGCCGCCCGAGCCGTCTCCCGCGACGACCGTCGCGCAGGAGCCAAGCGAGACTGCGCCGGAACCGCCCGAGCCGCCGCGGCGGCGCTCGACCGTGCGCGAGCGCGCGCCGGCTGCGCTCGATGCCGGCACGGCCGAGCCCTCCCCGGCAGCGCCGCCGGCGACCGTGCCGCCGGAGCCTGAGCCCGTTGCCAGCATGGCAGATGAGCCAGCCGACGACCGGCCGCGCCGCACCGGCTGGTGGTCGAAGCGCGTGGCCGGCAAGAGCTGACCGGGATCAGTTCTCGGCAACACGGGGCGCGGTGAAACAAGGGATGCAAAGCCGCTGGAACGACAGCGACGCGCAAGCCCTGGTCGATCGCTACGCGCGTGACGGCATCGGCCGCGATTTGGCGCTGCGGGTCTATACGACCCGCCTGCTCGGCCGCGATCCGCGGCTGGTCCTGCACGGCGGTGGCAACACTTCGGTCAAGAGCAAGGCTTGTGATCTCCTCGGCGAGGAGATCGACGTGCTGTGCGTCAAGGGCTCGGGCTGGGACATGGCGGCCATCGAGCCAACCGGCCTCCCGGCAGTCCGGCTCGAGCCGCTGCGCAGGCTGCGCACGCGCGAAACGCTGTCCGATGAGGAGATGGTGCGCATCCAGCGCGCCAACCTGATCGATCCGGGAGCGCCGACACCATCGGTCGAGACGCTGCTGCATGCATTCCTGCCGCACGCATTCGTCGACCACACCCACGCGACCGCGGTGTTGAGTGTGACCGATCAACCCAACGGCGCTGAACTCTGCGCGGAGGCTTTTGACGGCCAGATGGGGCTGGTGCCGTACGTCATGCCCGGCTTTGCCCTCGCCAAGACCGCCGCCGACGTCTACGACGCCGCCCCCGTCGTCGAAGGCTTGATCCTGCTCAAGCATGGCATCTTCACCTTCGGCGCGACCGCGCGTGAAGCCTACGAGCGCATGATCGTGGCGGTTTCGCGCGCCGAGGCGCGGCTCGCGCGTGGCCGCAAGACATTCGCCATAGCCCAGCTGCCGAGGCAGATCGCAACGGTTGCGGAGGTCGCCCCGATCCTGCGGGGCGCCTGCAGCCTCAGAGACGAGGCCGTCGAGGGTGCATGGCGCCGCCAGATCCTCGACTTCCGCGCCGGCGACGCCGTGCTCGATTTCGTCAACGGCCGCGAGCTTGCGCGCTACAGCCAGGCCGGCGTGGTCACACCCGATCACACCATCCGCACCAAGAACGCGCCGCTCGTGGTGCCGGCGCCGGAAACCGGCAAGCTTGATGATTTCGCACGCGCGGTCCGCGGCGCGGTCGAGAGTTTCGTGGATGGCTACAAGACCTACTTCGCGCGCCACAACGGCCGTTGCGGCGGGGGCAAGCGCATGCTCGATCCCCTGCCGCGCGTCGTGCTGGTGCCGGGCTTGGGGTTATTCGGTCTCGGCCGCTCGAAGACCGACGCGCGCGTCGCCGCCGATCTTGCCGAAGCCGCAATCGCCACCATCACCGATGCCGAGGCGATCGGGCGCTACGAGCCGATCGGCGAAGCCGACATGTTCGACGTCGAGTACTGGTCGCTCGAACAGGCGAAGTTGTCGAAGGCCCCGGAGAAGCCGCTGGCCGGCCAGGTCGCGGCGATCACCGGCGCGGGCGGCACGATCGGGGCCGCAACCGCACGCGCATTCGCGGCCGCCGGCGCCGAGGTGGCCCTGCTCGACGTCGACCTCGCCGCCGCGCAGGCGCGCGCGAGGGCGATCGGCGGCGCCGCGCTTGCGGTCGCCTGCGACGTGACCGACGCGGCGTCAGTGCGCGCGGCGTTCGATCGCGTGGTCGAGGAATTCGGCGGTGGCGACCTCGTGGTGTCGAATGCCGGCGGCGCCTGGCAGGGCCGCATCGGCGAGGTCGACGAGGCGGTGTTGCGCGCGAGCTTCGAGCTCAACTTCTATGGCCACCAGCGGGTGGCGCAGAACGCGGTGCGCGTCATGCTGGCGCAGGCGACCGGCGGTTGCCTGTTGTTCAATGTCTCCAAGCAGGCGGTCAACCCGGGGCCGAGCTTCGGGCCCTACGGCCTGCCCAAGGCCGCCACGCTGCTGCTGGTGCGGCAATACGCACTTGACTACGGCGCCGACGGCATCCGTTCGAACGGCGTCAACGCCGACCGCATCCGCTCCGGCTTGATGACCGACGATTTCATCGCGGAACGCGCCCGCGCGCGGGGCTTGAGCGAGCGCGAATACATGCGCGGCAACCTGCTCGGCCGCGAGGTTACCGCCGAGGATGTGGCGCAGGCGTTCCTCGCGCAGGCGCTGGCGCTCAAGACCACCGGCGACATCACCACGGTCGACGGCGGCAACATCGCGGCAGCGCTGCGGTAGACCTCGCTGCGCCGTGGAGCCGACGACGGCAGGATCGCCGACTGTCCAAGCGTTGACCCGCGCCCCAGTCTGATATCACGATATCAGAACTCGATCGGTTCATGGCCCAGCTCGTTGTGCGAAATCTGGACGAAAAGGTGAAAGCGCGGCTGAAACGCCGGGCCGCCCGTCACGGCCGCAGCATGGAAGCGGAAGCCCGCGAGATCTTGCGCGACGCCCTCAGGAAGGAAGATGATCCCGCGGTCGGGCTCGGAACCAGGCTGGCGCGGCGATTTACCGGGAAAGGACTCGATTTTGACATCCCCGAGCTGCGTGGGGAATTCATCAAGCCGGCGGCGTTCGACGAATGATCATCCTGGACACCAATGTGGTGTCGGCGATGATGCAGCAAGAGCCCGACGCCACCGTGCGCGCCTGGCTCGACCTCAACGTCACGCGGTCTGTCCGCCGCACGAGCTCCCCGCTCCGGCCGTGCACCCGAAGCAGTGGCGGGCGGTGACGATCGATCGGCGCAGCCAGCTGTCCTCATCGAACGTGGAAATATGCGGGCCCTCGGGCAGCGCGATTTCGAGATCGAGCATCTGGTTGAAGTCGCAGTCGTAGAGACGCCCGTCCCAGCCGACCGAGAGCGTGTTGCGGCACATCAGTCCGTCAATCGCCGCCGGATTGAACGCCTGCACCAAGCGCTGCATGTAGGACTTGAGATTGCCGCTCTGCTGCAGCCATTCGAGGAAGCGCGAGATCGGCATGTTGTTGAGCACGAACAGGCGGTCGAAGCTGACGCCGTGCTCGCGCGCGAGCGAGGCCCGCCATTCGCGCTCGGCGGTGGCCTGCGAAGCGCCGAGGAACGCGCCGGCGGGGTTCGAGACCAGGGTCAGCCGGCGTTCGGGGTCGCCGCGCCCGTAGCCGGCGGCGTTGAGCAGCCGCATCGCCGCGATCGATCGATCGAAAACCCCCTGCCCGCGCTGCGCGTCGGTGTTGGGGCGACGATAGTGCGGCAGCGAGGCGACGATCTCGACCTTGCGCGCCCCCAGCCACGCGATGAGCCCCCGGTTGCGCGGCAGCAGCAGCACGGTGAGGTTGCAGCGATCCATGACGCGCTTGCCGGCGGCGACCGCGGCCTCGACCAGATCGCGGAAGCGCGGATGCAGTTCGGGCGCGCCGCCGGTGATGTCGACCGTGTGGGCGCGTGTCCGCTGGATCGCCGCGATCACCTGCCCGACGATCTCGTCCGGCATGACCGCGTCGGTCCGATCGGGACCTGCGTCCACGTGACAGTGGCGACAGGTCATATTGCAGAGCTTGCCGACATTGACCTGGAAGATTTCGAGCGCGCCGGGGCGCAAGCTGCCTCCGGTCAGCGTTTCGAACTCGACCCGCTCGCTTCGCCGCTCGAGCGGCACGGCGGCGAGCGCCCGAAGCTGTTCGGCAGTTGCAGCAAGCGGCGAGCCACGCCGGCGCAGCGAAGTCGCCGCGCGCGGCGTCTCGCGATCCTGGGCGAGGTCTTCGGCGACCTTGTCGAGCGTCGCTGCCGCAAGCTCCATCTACATCCCCAGCTTTTGCACGTGGCCGCGCATCTGCATCCCATGCACGAGCGAGGCGCCGCCGCGGATGGCGACCGCCACGTGCAGCGCCTCCGTCATCTGCTCGAAATCCGCGCCCTTTTGCTGGCAATCCTGCGTGTAGGCGTCGATGCAGTAGGGGCACTGCACCGCGTGCGCGACCGCGAGCGCGATCAGGCTCTTTTCGCGCGCGGTGAGCGCGCCGTCGGCGAACACGCTGCCGTAATAGTCGAAGAACTTGTTGCCGAGCTCGGGCTTTCCCTCGGAGATCTTCCCGAATTCGGCGAGGTGCTGGGTGTCGTAGTATCCAGGCATGTGCGCCTTTCCCTCGGTGCGCTGATGTAGTGAGGCATGGATAGGGCATGATAATAGGCCCCGCAGCATCGCGGCTTCAACTTGATTTGATGAAGCCAACCGGTAACGCGCTACGCGGCCATGCGAATAAGGGCGCCGCAGTGATCATTCACAAAGGGCGCCCTTCAGCCGCCGCAATCCGGGAACGGAGAGCGCGGGGTTGGATTGCTGCGCTGGTGCGCGTCGCCGTGCCGCACCCCGCATGCTCGGAAAACGGCCCGCTCGGTTCAGTCCCTCCGTCACCGCGATCGGACATCCGCGAGAGCCCGGTCGCGTCTTTGATCCACGACGCGTGAAGGTGTAGACGAGCTGAAAATTTCGATCGGCGATCAGGTCGTCGAACACCAAATTCTCGCGGTTGAGGATGCCGAGCTTGGTCTGCAGCTCGGTATGAACCACGAAAGCGAGATTCTTGTCGGGGTTGGGCACCACTTCGACGGCCCAGGTGTCGGCGGCAGTCAGGCATAGGTCCTTTTCGGCCACCCAGCGCACGACTTCGAGCCCGATCCCCGGCTCGCCGACGTGAACGACGCCTGCGCGGCCGCCATTGGCTGCTATGAAGGCGCCGTAGCTCTTGAGTTGTGGCAAATGAGCATACATCTGTGAGCGAACATCGCGCGCGCATGGATGCGGCCCTGAAAAGCCGCTTCGTTCCCGCCCTCCGCGAGCGCGGGTTCGTCGGCTCCTTGCCCCATTTCCGTCGGCCTTCGGCGACGCGCGTCGATTACCTCAACATCCAATTCTACAGTTCCGGCGGCGGCTTCACGATCAATCTCGGCCGCACCGGCCCCGACGGCTTCGTCGACGGCCTCTGGAAGGATCTGCCGGTGAAGCAGATCGAGGTCGGCCACATCTTCCGCGACCGGCGCCGGATCACGCCGCGCGACGCGCACGGCGGCTGGCGCGGCGGGGAGTGGTGGGAGTTCGGTCCGCGCAGCTATGACGATCCCAGGCCGGTCGAGCCGCAGCAGCATTTCGATGCGATCGCCGATTTGGCGCTCGATACCTTCGTCAAGGTGGGTGAGCCCTGGCTCGCCCGTCCCGATCCGCCCGAGACCGGGGCCGAGAAGCCGCGCTGTGGCGACGGCCGGAAGCCCGCTGATCCCACGCCTATCTCGCGCATTTGGTGGCACCTGCGGCCGTGGCGGCCGCCGTTGCGCGTCGGCGTCGTCCTGGGCGGCCTCGAGCCGCCACTCTGGCGCTGGGAGCATTGGCAGAAGATCATGCCGGTCATGGACGAGCTGGTCCGGCTGCTGCCACGCCCGGTCTCGATCCTCTCCTCCCAGGCCTATGAGGGCACCGACAGGAAGCTGCCGTTCGGCCGCATGCCCTGGGCCGAAGCGAGCAACAAGAAGTGGACGACCAAGTATCTCGAGCAGTCCGAGCCGATCTATTTCGAGAATACGGAATTCTGGTCTCCGAGCCGCAGCACCTGGGCCGAGGAGGGCAAGGATCCGGAGCTGTACGCTCGCCTCGACCGCAATCCTTTCGGCGAGCTGCAGGGCTTCATTCTCGCGCTGCGCCGCGATCAGCTGAACACGCCCGGCCTCGCCGAGGCAGCCGACCGGCTGATGAGCGAGATCGGCGAAGCGCTTACCGACTCTCGCCAGGTGATCAACGACCGCGGCTGGGCCGAGTGGAAGTTCCTGATGATGTCGTCCAACCCGCTCGACTGGCCGAGCGCCGAAGAGGTCCACGAATGGGGCGCCAAGCGGAGCTGGAGCCAGGTCGAGAGCTTCACGACCCGCTGACTTCCCGATGAGGAAAAACGCAATATTGGCCAGCGCACCCTTTCTTGCGGCGAAGGTCCGATTCAATCAGCCTTACAGCCACGGTCGGCGATCATTATCCTCATTCAATTGCGGGCCGACGCTGGCTGGAAGAGCGGGCGCATGCAGATCGGATCCCGCTCTGCCATTCCTGTCCGGTCCCGCTGCAAGGCAGGCCGGTTTGCCCAATCCCTCAATCTCAAGGCATTACCGGATTGCGATGGGATTGATGATTGCCTGCACCGCGCCGGTGATGCGCGACGGCCCTAATACGAACAGGAACTCGTAGGCCTTGTCGGCGGCGAGCGGACCAGTGTTCATGTTCTCCAGAATGTAGGTGCCGCTTTTAGGGATCAGCTCCTGGTGAACCGGGAAAATGTCGGGCGTTTCAAACGGGACCACCTCCAAGCCCCACGTGTCGGCACCGACTGCAAGCACACCCTTGCTGACCAGATGTTTGGCACCATCAAGCCCAAGGCCCGGTTGGACCGAAGCGTACCGCTTGTCATCCTTGCCGATCAGGCTCACCCAGCCGGTGTGGAAGATGACAACGTCGCCCTGGCGGATCTCGATGCCTTGCTTCTTTGCGACCGCCTCGATCTCGGCGCTGTTGAATGCGGTACCTTCTTTGACCACGTCTGTGCCGTAGTGCGCGGCCATGTCGAGCAGAATCCCGCGAGCGACCAGCGGCGGCACCTTTTCCATGCCAAACTTCTTTAGGCCCGTCGGATCTACGAAATCGTCGAGTTTGTTGCCATTGTAGTAGACGTGTTCGATACCGATGTGGCCGAGGCCATCCAGCTGGCTGCCCACGCCGACCCAGCCGTCGATAATGTCGTCGTTGTAGGTCAGCTTGCTGGGGCCGAGGCCCGGGCTGCCGGCTTGGCCGGGCTGCACGATGGTAATCTTGAACGTGCGTGGCGGGAATGCCGGCGTCTTCGAATTGGTCTCGATGCCCAGTTGATACGTCTTACCCGTCTTCACGAGCTGGGCGGCCTTCACCACCAACTCGGGGGTGATGTAGTTAGCGGCGCCGATCTCGTCGGTGGGCCCCCATTTGGACTTCTTCCAATCCTGTTGCGCATCCACAGGTCCGGTCGTCCATGCGAGCGCAAGTGCGGCAATGATGAGGCCATATGGCATGGGTGTCTCCTCTCGTTTGCAGGGTCCATACTGCTCTTTCGTTGCAGGCGTTGTCCATGGCAGCAGTCCATGGACTGCAAGATGGCCCTAGTAACGGGGACCCAGGATTGGGTTTCGCATGAGCTCAGCCCGTCCTCCTGATTATCGATTACCGACCACTGACTACTGACGCGCGCGACGCTCCACCGGGCTCAGCGTGAATTCGCGCAGCCGACCGAGACGAAGCGCCTCGACCGCGACGGCGCGTCCGATGCGATCGGCGTTGAGCAGCCGGATCAGATCGTCGACCCCGGTGACCGGCGCGCCGTCGAGGCGCACCACGATGTCGTGCGACATCAGCCCGGCGGCAGCCGCGGGCGCATCCGGCTCGGCGCCCATGATCATCGCGCCGGAGCCGTTGTCGATACCGGCGAAATGCGCGTGCCGGCGCGGGATCGGAGCCGTCTGCGCGGACACCCCGATATAGGCACGGCGCACGCGGCCATGCTGCAGCAATTCGCCGAGCACGAAGCTCGCGGTGTTGCTGGCGACCGCGAAGCAGATGCCCTGCGCACCCGCGATCACCGCGGTGTTGATGCCGATGACCTCGCCGCGCGAGGACACCAGCGGCCCTCCCGAGTTGCCCGGATTGAGCGCGGCGTCGGTCTGGATGACGTCTTCGATCAAGCGGCCGGTGCTGGCGCGCAGCGAGCGGCCGAGCGCCGAGATCACCCCGGTGGTCACGGTCGATTCGAACCCGAGCGGGTTACCGATCGCCACCACCAGCTGGCCGCGGCGCAGCCGCTTGGAGTCGCCCAAGCTCGCCGCCGTGAGGTTCTTGGCGGCGTCGGCGCGCAGCAATGCCAGGTCGGTGTCGGCGTCCTGGCCCAGCAGGCGCGCCTCCATTGAACGGCCCTCGGCGTCGGCGACCCGGATGGCGCGCGCCCCTTCCACCACGTGGCTGTTGGTCAGGATCAGTCCGTCGGGAGAGAGCACGACCCCGGAGCCGGTGCCGCCGCCGCGGCGGCCATTGCCCTCGCCCGCGTGCCGGGTCTCCACGCGCACCACTGCCGGGCCGATGCGGTCGGTGACCGCGATCACGGCCTGCGAGTAGGCATCAAGCAATCGAGCATCGTCATCATGACCCGGCCGCGCGGCCGCCACAGCGGCATCGTCGGCAACAGATGGGAAGGAAACGGCGGTGAGATCGAGCATGGCGCGAGAACCCCTGGAGAGAGGGGCCTCTATGTAGGGACGCACGTGCCGGTCTTAAAGCGTGGACTTGAGCCACCCCCCGATCCGCTCCACCGCCTCGTGCATCTCGGCCGCCGATCCCGCATAGCAGAAGCGGATCGAATGGCGGCCGTGCACAGGGTCGAAGTCGACGCCGGGCGTCGCCGCCACGCCGGCCTGCTCCAGCATGCGCTTGGCGAAGTCGAGGCTGTCGCTGGTGAAGCGAGAAATGTCGGCATAGAGATAGAACGCGCCGTCGACCGGCAGGATCTTGTCGAAGCCGGCGTCCGGCAGGCCGGCGAGCAGGATGCGCCGGTTCTCCTCGTAACCGTGCTTGACTTCCTCCATCTCGGCGCGGCCGTCGAACGCCGCCTCGGCCGCCACCTGCGACAGCGTCGGCACCGAGATGGCGAGGTTCTGCTGCAAGCGCTCGATCGGCCGCACCAGTTCCTCCGGAACCACCATCCAGCCGACACGCCAACCGGTCATGCAGAAATATTTCGAGAACGAGTTGATCACGACGGCGCGCTCGGAAATGCACGCGGCGGTCTCGGCCGCCAACGCGTAGTCGAGGCCGTGATAGATCTCGTCGGAGATGAACCGGATGCCCTCCCCTTCGGCGGCGTGGACCAGCGCCCGCAGCGCCTGCGCGCTCATCATCGTGCCGGTCGGGTTGGCCGGGCTTGCGACGATCACGCCTCTGAGCGGCGCCGTGCGATGGACCTCCAGCAGCGCCTGGGGCGTCAGCGCCCAACGCGTGGTCTCCGTGGTCTCGATCAGCACGGGCTCGCACCCGAGAGCGGTCAGGATGTGCCGATAGGGCGGATAGCCGGGCGACGCCATCGCCACGCGGTCGCCCGGCTCGAACAACGTCAGGAACGCGAGGATGAAGCCGCCCGACGAGCCCGTCGTCACCACGACCCGATCGGCGTCGAGGTCGACGCCATAGGCCTCGCGGTAGTGCCACGCGATACGCGCCCGCAGCGACGGAATGCCGAGCGCGGTCGTGTAGGCGATGCGCCCGGCCGCAAGCGCGGCTTGCGCCGCCGCGCGGGCAGTGGCCGGCGCCGGCGCCACCGGCTGACCGACTTCCATATGGACGACGCGACCGCCGTCGGCCTCGATGCGGGCGGCCGCCTCCATGACGTCCATCACGATGAACGGCGGCACCTCGCTGCGCGCCGAGGGCAGCAGTAGGCGCTTCGCCGCATTGATCAGCATCGGTCAAACCTTTGGGCGGGCATCGGCTGTTGCGCCCCGCTGTTGCCGTATTCCATGGCTTCCTTCGCGTGTGCGCGGATCTGGCAGCAAACTCAATCGGGGAACTTCATATCCTGGGGCCACCAGGCGCCCAAACCTGCTAGTGTCTGCCGATTTCGAAATTCGGTAGCTGCCGCAGCGGTTAAGCGAAGATCGGAATCGGAACGGCTAGCATTTAGCTGGAAAGCGACCGCGTTGCGAGCCGCGCGTCGCTGATATGGCCTTGCGGTCACGTTCACGGGCTCGTGTGAGCACGCAAGGCGCCGGTCTGTTAGACCGAGATGAGCTTCGAGGGGACGCTGCCGTCGATGCGATCACCACCGATCAAAACGCCTCTGCGGCGCGGCGCGGTGCTCCTGCTCGCCTCGGCGGTTGCGATGGCTGGGCATGGGTCGGCCATGGGCCAGCCCGCCAAGGGTGCCAGAGGCCTGCCGGTCATCCGCGACGCCGAGATCGAGCAACTCTTGCGCGAGTACACCGCGCCGATTCTCAAGGCGGCCGGCCTCGCCCAGCAGAACGTGCAAATCACCATCATCAACGCCCGCCCGTTCAACGCGTTCGTGATGGACGGGCGGCGCATCTTCATCAACGCCGGCGCGCTGATGGACGCCAAGACCCCGAACGAGATCATCGGCGTAATGGCGCACGAGACCGGCCATATCGCCGGCGGGCACCTGACCAAGCTGCGCAACGAATTGGCCAACGCCCAGACCACCATGCTCGTAGGCATGCTGCTCGGCGCCGGCGCGATGGTTGCGGGCTCGCGCACCGGCGGTCAGACCGGCAGCGGGATCACGCAAGCCGGGGTCGGTGCCCTGACGGCGCAGCCTGAGCTGATCCGGCGCTCGCTGCTCAGCTACCAGCGCAGCCAGGAGGAGGCCGCCGATCGCGCCGGCGTGCGCCTGCTCAGCGCCACCGGCCAGTCGGCGAAGGGGATGCATACGACGTTCAAGCGATTTGCCGAGCAGACGATGTTCATCTCGCAAAGCGTCGACCCCTACACCCAGTCGCACCCGATGCCGCGCGACCGGTTGGAAGCGCTCGACCAGCTGGCCAAATCGAGCCCACATTGGGCCAAGAGCGATTCGCCCGAGCTGCAGCTGCGCCACGACCTGATGCGGGCGAAGCTCGCCGGATTTCTGGAGCCGGCCGACGGCGTCGCGCGGCGCTATCCGGCGAGCGACACGAGCCTTGCCGCGCGCTACGCGCGCGCGATCTCAGCCTATCGCTTTGCCGAGCTGCGCGGCGCGCTCGCGCAGATCGATGGCCTCATTCAGTCGCAGCCGAACAATCCCTATTTCCACGAGCTCAAGGGCCAGGCGCTGCTGGAGAACGGCAAGCCGCACGAAGCGATGGCGCCACTGCGGCAAGCGGCCGCGCTGGCACCGAGTGCCGCGCTCGTCCGCGTGCTGCTCGGTCAGGCCCTGGTCGCCGCCAACGATGCCAAGCTGGCCGACGAGGCGATCCGCATCCTGCACTCGACGCTCACGCGCGACCCGGACGTGCCCGAGGGATACCGGTACCTGGCGATGGCCTTTGGCCGCAAAGGCGACCACGCGCAGGCCGACCTCGCTTCGGCGCAGGCCGCCTTCGTGAGCGGCGAGATCAAGACCGCGCGCGAGCTTGCCGGCCGCGCGCGCAACCGGTTTCCCACCGGCTCGCCCGGCTGGGTCAAGGCCGATGACATCTACTCCTACAAGCCGCCGGCCACGGCGACACGGCCGAACTAGCGCATACCGCCAACCCAAAAAGGACATCCGATGATCCGCCCTCTTTCCCCCCTCGCCGCCGCGGCGGTAGCCATAACGGTGCTTGCCGCGGCCGAGCCTGCGCGGGCGCAAAAGTTCACCGACGAGCAGCGGCGCGAGATCGGCACGATCGTGCGGGACTACCTGATGAAGAATCCCGAGGTCCTGCAGGAGGTGATCGGCGAACTCGAGAAACGGCAGGCGGTGGCGGAGGCGGACAAGCACAAGGCCGCCATCAGCACCCATAGGGAGGCGCTGTTCAATTCCAAGCGTCAGGTCAATCTCGGCAATCCGCAGGGCGACGTCACGCTGGTCGAGTTCTTCGACTACAACTGCGGCTACTGCAAGCGCGCGCTCGCCGACATGCTCGAACTGTTGAAGAGCGATCAAAAACTGCGGTTCGTGCTCAAGGAGTTCCCGGTGCTCGGACCCGGCTCGGTCGAGGCGGCGCAAGTGGCCGTTGCCGTCAACATGCAGGACCGGACCGGCAAGAAATATCTCGACTTCCATCAGAAGCTGCTCAGCGGACGCGGCCAGATCGACAAGGCCAAGGCGCTCGCCGCCGCCAAGGATGTCGGGCTCGACATGGCGCGGATCGAGAAGGATCTGCAGAGCGGCGAGGTCAAGGCGACGCTCGAGGAGAGCGTCAAGCTTGCCGAGGCTCTCGGCATCAGCGGCACGCCGAGCTACGTGGTCGGGGAGAGCGTGATCCCGGGCGCGGTCGGCGCAGCTGCGCTCAGGCAGCAGATCGAAACGGCGCGGCGGTAGTTGGCGCAGGGTGGGCAAACCGCCGCGAAGTGGAGCGTGCCGACATGTCGAGCACGCCGTGGGCACGGCGCGCAAGCGCGTCTCTTTGCCCACCCCACGATTCGTCAAAACGACGCGCAGGCCGGCTTGATCACGATGCCGACCGATTGCTGCCGAAACTGGCGCTTGTAGGCTGCGGCGATCGCGTTCAAATCCTCCTGTTTCTGCGGATCGTCGCGGAATACGATCAGCACGACCTTGCTCGGCTCGCGCATGATTCGGTTGCGCGTGGCATCGCGCCAATGGCCGGCGGCATCAAGCACGGTCAGGCCGTCCGGGAATCGCGGGCTGATCTCGCGCGCGAGAAAGCGCGCCCACTCCGCCTCGCTCACCGTCCCGCGGTCGCCGATCCTGCGGCCGAACAGCAGTTCCGCCGCAAG
Source organism: uncultured Alphaproteobacteria bacterium (assembly GCA_963788095.1). GTDB lineage: Bacteria > Pseudomonadota > Alphaproteobacteria > Rhizobiales > Xanthobacteraceae > CAVTXS01. The sequence goes on from CAWBFP010000021.1 coordinate 246,803, forward strand.
CATGCCCTGCTGGTCACCGCGGCAACCCATGAGCGACGCGGTCGTGCAGCCGCCGAGCGCGAGCGCGGCGAACAACCCGAAAGTGGGAACCACGCTGCTTTTCATTGTGCCGTCGGACCAGGTGCCCGGTACGTCCGGCACACATTGCAATGAACCGGGGAGCTCCGCCAACCGGGATCTTGCCGCAGGCCGCAAACTGCGCGACTGGATAGCTCGGGCGGGGCAACATGCATGACAGCGGAACATAGCTACTCGATCGGCGTCGAAGAGGAATATTTCATCTTCAACGCACGAACGCGGCGCGCCGCCTCGCGCAGCGACCCGCGCTTCATCGCCGGCGCGGTCAAGGCGCTCGGCGGGCATGTCGCGCCGGAAATGTTGCAGTCGCAGCTCGAAGTGATGACGCCCCCGTGCCAGCACATGCGCGAGGTGCGCAAGCACCTCGCGCAGTACCGGCGCGCGCTCGCCGATCTGGCGCTCCCCCGCGGACTCGGCATCGCGGCGGTCGGGACGTTTCCGCTCGCCTTCTGGCGCGAGCAGGAGCACACGCCGAAGGCGCGCTACGACGCCATCATGCGCGATCTGCAAATGGTCGGCATGCGCAACATGCTGTGCGGAATGCACGTCCACGTCGGCGTGCCCGACGCCGACCGTCGCGTCGAGCTGATGCAGCGACTGGTGCCGTATCTTCCGTTGCTGCTCGCCTTGAGCACGTCATCGCCGTTCTGGCAGGGTTTCCGCACCGGCCTCCATGGCTACCGCGCGGCCGCCTACGACGAGCTGCCGCGCACCGGTCTGCCGGAAGTCTTGCGCAACGAGGCCGAATATCAAGAATATGTCGGCGCGCTCAAGAATGCCGGCATCATTCCGGACGCCAGCCACATCTGGTGGGCGGTGCGGCCGTCCTTGAAGAACCCGACGATTGAGCTGCGCATTCCCGACAGCTGCACGCGGCTCGATGACGCCGTAGCGATCGCCGCGCTCTATCGCTGCCTGGTGCGCGCGATCGTGCGCGATGCCCTGCGGCACGCGGAGCTCGATGGCATCGGGCGCGCTATCACGGTGGAGAACAAGTGGCGCGCCCAGCGCTACGGCATGGAAGCGACCTTCGTCGAACCGTTCCGGCGCGAGCCGATCGAAGCCGCCAGGTGGCTCGATGAGATCCGGTCGCAGCTCGACCCCGATGTCGCGGCCTTCGACTGTGCCGCTGAGATCGATCACCTGCGGACGATCGCGGCTGAGGGCACCAGTGCGACCGCTCAGCTTGCGATCTACCGCGCCAGCCGGGAAGCCGGACGGCCGCGGCCGGCGGCGCTGCGCGACGTCGTCGACTGGGCCGCGCGCGAGACAGTGGCGTGAGGGCGATCCCTCCCCCGCGTAGCGGGGTGGCCACTCGCGAAAGCGAGTGGGTGCAGTTCGGAGTGGGTGATGGCGGATCCTCGGCTGTTTGGCGGCAGCCCTGGATGCGGCCCTTCCACAGCCTGTGCTCGTCCTGCCGGCGGCGTCGCGGACTTTTCCTTTGGCACGCGCGTCCCTATAAGGGAACCAGGCGCGGGCGCGAACGGGCCGGCTACTTGGTGGCCGCCTAAGGCCTGCGCGAGCGGCGGGGTTCATGGCCAAGACTGTTTCATTGATTTCAACGGTCGCAATCTGTGACTTGCCATCGACCGCCTCGCTGCGATGATCGCGCCGCCAAGGCGCGAATCGTAGAGCGGGAAAAGGACGCCGCATGGCATCAGCGAGTAGCGCGATCGACCAAGGGCTGATCCGCGAGCTTGCCAAGCTGCTCGATGAGACCGGCTTGACCGAGATCGAGGTCGAGCAGAACGGCGTGCGGGTACGCGTCGGCCGGCAGGCCTCGCCCCCGATGCACATTCCGGTGCCGCAGGCCGCGCCCGCCCCCACTGTGGTGGTTGCTCCGATCGCGACGCCGGCGCCGGCGACCCACATCGATTTCGCCAAACATCCGGGCGCGGTGCTCTCCCCGATGGTCGGCACCGCCTATCGCGCGGCCGAGCCCGGCGCCAAGCCATTCGTCGACATCGGCACCGCCGTCAGTGCCGGCGAAACGCTCCTGATCATCGAGGCGATGAAGACGCTCAACCAGATTCCGGCGCCGCGCGCGGGAACGGTGCGGCAGATCCTGGTGGAAGACGGCCATCCGGTGGAGTTCGGCGAGCCGCTGATGATCATCGAATAGCGAATAGCGAGTGGTGAGTAGCGAATAGTGGGCAGCGACCGCGTGAAAAACGGACTCCTTCTGCTCACTACTCGCTACTCGCTATTCGCTATTCGCTGTTCGCCATTCGCCACTCGCTATTCGCTATTCGCTATTCGCCCTTCCCGCCCGGTCCCGCATGTTTGAGAAAATCCTCATCGCCAACCGGGGCGAGATCGCGCTGCGCGTGCTGCGCGCCTGCAAGGAGCTCGGCATCGCGACCGTTGCGGTGCACTCGACCGCCGACGCCGACGCCATGCACGTACGGCTCGCCGACGAGAGCGTCTGCATCGGTCCGCCGCCGGCCAAGGACAGCTACCTCAACATCTACGCCATCCTGGCCGCATGCGAGATCACCGGCGCCGACGCCGTGCATCCGGGCTACGGCTTCCTGTCGGAAAATGCACGCTTCGCCGAGATCCTCGACGAGCACGGCGTGCATTTCATCGGCCCCAAGGCCGGGCACATCGCGCTGATGGGCGACAAGATCGAGGCCAAGCGCACGGCGGCGCGGCTCGGCATCCCGGTGGTGCCGGGCTCGCAAGACGGCGTCGGCTCCGACGCCGAGGCGAGCGCGCTGGCAGCCGATCTCGGATTCCCGGTGCTGGTGAAGGCGGCCGCCGGCGGCGGCGGCCGCGGCATGAAGGTTGCGCGCGCGCCCGAGGAATTGCCGGTCGCGCTGGCGACCGCGCGCGCGGAGGCGAAGGCGGCGTTCGGAGACGATACGGTCTATCTCGAGAAATACCTCGAAATGCCGCGTCACATCGAGATCCAGGTGCTCGGCGACGGCAAAGGCAATGTCATCCATCTTGGCGAGCGCGACTGCTCGCTGCAGCGGCGGCACCAGAAACTGTGGGAGGAAGGGCCCTCGCCGGCGTTGAACGCGGAAGGGCGCGACAAGATCGGTGAGCTGGTCGCGAAGGGCCTGAGCGAGCTCGGTTATCTCGGCGTCGGTACGGTCGAGTTCCTGTACGAGGACAGCGCGTTCTACTTCATCGAGATGAACACGCGCATCCAGGTCGAGCATCCGGTCACCGAGATGATCACCGGCATCGACCTGATCCTGGAGCAGATCCGCGTGGCCGACGGTGCCGAGCTGCCGATAGCGCAGGACCAGGTCCGTTTCCTCGGCCACGCCATCGAGTGCCGGATCAATGCCGAAAACCCGGTCTCATTCCGGCCGTCGGCCGGCAAGATCGTGCATTACCACACGCCCGGCGGCCTCGGGGTGCGCGTCAATTCCGCCGTCTACCAGGGCTACGCCATTCCGCCGTTCTACGATTCCATGCTCGGCAAGCTGATCGTGCACGGCAAGAGCCGCACCGAATGCCTGATGCGGCTGCGGCGCTCGCTCGACGAGTTCGTGGTCGATGGCGTCGAGACCACGCTGCCGCTGTTCCGCGCGCTGGTGCGCCATCAGGACATCATCGACGGCAGTTACCACATCCACTGGCTGGAGCGCTTTCTGGCCCAGGGCGGGATGGAGGCTTGATAGCCGTCGTACGCGCACGCGCAGCAGTGCGCCCGGGACACGCAGGCCGACCCTGCGGCAATCCGGTCAGCTCAAAAACTCACTCCGGCTGAATGCCGGCGGCCTTGACGATATCCGCCCATTTCTTGGTCTCGGATACGACGTAGTCGCGCAGTTCCTCGGGCGTGCTGGTGAGCGGCTCGATTCCGGCCTTCAACAGGCTTTCCTCGACCGCTTTGTCTTCGACCGCACCCCTGATCGCCGAGTTGAGCGTGTCGACGATCGGCTTCGGCGTCTTTGCCGGCACGAATGCCGCAAACCAGCCAATCAGCTCGTAATTGGCGATGCCTTCCTCGACCATCGTCGGCAGGTCGGGGGCGAGCGGCGAGCGCTGCAGGCCGGAGACGCCTAAGCCTTTGACCTTGCCGGCGCGGATCTGCGGCATGGTCGTCGACACGTCGGCAAAGACCAGCGAGATCTGTCCGCCCAGCAGGTCGGTCACCGCCAGCGGATTGCTCCGGTAGGGCACGTGCAGCATGTCGAAACCGGCGAGCGCTTTGAGCATCTCGCCCGCCATGCGGGCCGAGGTCGAGCCCGCGCCGAACGAGAGCTTGTCGGGATTGGCCTTGCCGTAAGCGATCAGCTCGCGGACATTGTTGGCCGGCACCGATGGATGCACCGCCAGTGCGAGCGGGATGTTGCCGAGCCGGGTGATGGGCGCGAAGTCCGCGATCGGGTCGTACGGCAGCTTCTTGAACAGGTTTTGGTTGGCGGCATGAGTGGTGTTGCTGGTGATGAACACGGTATAGCCGTCCGGCGCCGCCCGAGCGACATTCTGCGCCGCTATGAAGCCGCTCGCGCCCGCCATGTTTTCGACCACGACCGTCCAGCCGTGGCTGGCCGTGAGCTTCTGTCCGAGCACGCGCGCCAGCGTATCGGTTGCGCTGCCGGCCGTGAACGGCACGATGAACTTGATCGGCTTGCTGGGATAGGTCTGTGCCGCCGCCGATGCCGGAACCAATCCAAGCCCGGCAAGCGCGAGCACGGCAGCGATGCGCGTGACTGTCATGTGCGTCGTCTCCATCATCCTCTCGCATCCGCTCATTGGACAGAGGCTCACGCGCGACGATAGGATGATCGGCGAGATGATCAATAGCTGCCGCAACCGGCACGGTGGCATCCGCGGATGAAGACCATCAGGATCGGCGCAGGCGCCGGCTATTCGGGCGACCGCATCGAGCCGGCGGCTGATCTCGCCGAGCGCGGGGGACTGAACTACCTGGTCTTCGAGTGCCTGGCGGAGCGCACCATTGCGCTCGCGCAGCAGGCGCGGCGGAGCGACCCGGACACGGGCTACGACCCCCTGCTCGCCGACCGTTTCAACGCGGTGCTGCGCCCGTGCGTCGCCAATGGCGTGAAGATCATCACCAATATGGGCGCGGCCAACCCGGCAGGCGCCGCACGCGCGGTCGCGCGCATCGCGCGCGACCTGGGGCTCGCCGGCCTCAAGGTTGCGGCGGTGAGCGGCGACGACGTGATGGAGGCGGTACGAGCTCGCGACCTTCCCCTGGTCGAAACGGACGGCCGCGTCGCCGACGTGGCGGATCGGATGGTTTCCGCCAACGCCTATCTGGGCGCCGGGCCGATCATCGAAGCCCTCGCCGGCGGAGCCGACATCGTGATCACCGGCCGGGTGAGCGATCCGGCGCTGTTCCTCGCGCCGCTGATGCACGAATTCGGATGGAAAGCCGGACGACTGGGACCGCCTCGGCAAGGGCACCGTGGTCGGCCACCTGCTGGAATGCGCCGGCCAGATCACCGGCGGCTACTTCGCCGACCCGGGCTACAAGGACGTGCCGAACCTCGCGCGACTCGGGTTTCCGCTGGCGGACGTAAGCGAGGACGGCTCGGCGGTGATCGGCAAGCTGCCCGAGACCGGCGGCCGCGTGAGCTTGAAGACGTGCAAGGAGCAGCTGCTCTATGAGGTGCACGACCCGGCGCGCTATTACCAGCCGGACGTGGTGGCCGACTTCTCGACGGTGCGGTTCGAGGAGGTCGGTCCCGACCGCGTCGCCGTCTCCGGCGGCACCGGCCACGCCCGCACCGACACGCTGAAAGTGTCGATCGGCTATTTCGACAGCTACGTCGGGGAAGGGCAGTTCTCCTATGCCGGCGCCGGCGCCCTTGCCCGCGCAAAGCTCGCGCTGCGGATCGTGGAGGAACGGCTCAAGCTCACCGGGGTCGCCACCAAGGAGCTTCGCCTGGAGATCATCGGCATCGACAGCGTTCATCGCGGCGCGCGGGCCGGATCAGGCCCGGAGCCTCGGGAAGCTCGCATCCGGGTGGTCGGTCGCACCGACAGCCTGAGGGATGCCATCCGCATCGGAAACGAGGTGGAGACGCTCTGGCTCAACGGTCCCGCCGGCGGCGGCGGGGCCTGGAAATCGGCACGCGAAGTCATCGCCGCGGTTTCCACGCTGCTGCCGCGTAGCGAGATCAGGACTGACGTGAGCTACGAGGTGACTTGACCATGAAGTTGCGCGAGCTGGCGCATGCCCGCACCGGCGACAAGGGCAATGTTTCCAACATTTCGGTGATCGCGCACGAGCCTGGCGACTATGCGTTCCTGGCCGAGCACGTCACCGTCGAGCGGGTCAAGGCGCACTTCGCGGATGTCGTGCAAGGTCGTGTCGAACGCTACGAGTTGCCGGGGATCGGGGCACTGAACTTCGTGATGCATGCCGCGCTCGGCGGCGGCGTGACCCGGTCGCTCTCGCTTGACCCGCACGGCAAGTCATTGAGCTCCTCGTTGCTGGAGATGGAGATCCCCGACCGGCAGCAGAGGGCGGAAACAAAAACCTGATACTCGCGTTGTCGCATCCTTGACTAGCGACCTGCCGATACGGATTTGGAAGTCATGGCCAGCCGCGAGAACGCGACCGTCGAAATCACGCCCGAGGTGCTGCTCAAAGCGTATGCCTGCGGCATTTTTCCGATGGCGGAGAGCGCCGAGGATCCAACCCTCTACTGGATCGAGCCGGAGCGGCGCGGGATCATGCCGCTCGATGGCTTTCGAGTATCGCGGCGGCTTGCGCGCACGGTGCGCAAGACCCCCTTCTCCGTTGTCTGCGATCGCGACTTCGAGGCGGTGATCGACGGCTGCGCCGAGCCGCGACCGGACCGCGGCCGCACCTGGATCAATGCGCGCATCCGCTATCTCTATGGCGCGCTGTTCGCGCGCGGCCACTGCCATACCGTCGAGGTCTACGACGGACGCGACCTCGTCGGGGGCCTCTATGGCGTCACTCTTGGCAGCGCTTTCTTCGGCGAGAGCATGTTCCATCGCGCCCGCGATGCCTCGAAGATCGCCCTCGTCCACCTGGTGGCACGCCTGAAGGCAGGCGGCTTTCGGCTGCTCGATGCGCAGTTCGTGACCGAGCACCTGAAAAGTTTTGGCGCAATCGAGCTGTCGCGGCGCCAGTATCACAAGCGGCTGGAGCAGGCGCTCCTCGGCGAAGCCGATTTTGCCGCCCTGCCCCCAGTGGTCGCGCTCGCCGGCGCCGAGGCGCTGGCGCGCGCTGGCGTGGGCCACGCCTCGCTCGCTGGGTCTCAGCCCGGCCAAGCGAGCGAAGCGAGCGCGAGCCGGGATCCATGACCCGCAATTTGGCGAACAGGGATACATGGTTCCCTGCTCTCGCTTCGCTCGGCCGGGATGACAGAGATGGGTTTACGCTAGCGCCTATGGGATCGAGTCCGGGACAGGCTCTCAGCATGATGGGTTTGGGCGAACTTGGAACGAATGATTGCATCACCGTCGCAGCGGCGGCGCTGGCGGTGTAGGCGTGGAGGTTTGCGCCGGCGATGGCGGCGGCTGCGCGGGCTGGACTTGTGCCGGCTGCGGCATCTGCGAAGCCGCGGAGGTGCCGGCAACGACCGCCTCCTTCTTGCAGTCGGTCAGCCACACGTCATAGATCGGATGCTCGATCCCGTGCAGGCCGGGACTCGCCGCAAACATCCAGCCGGTGAAGATGCGCTTGACGTCGCCCTGCAGCGTGATCTCGTCGACCTCCACGAAACCGTCGGTATGCGGCAGCTCCGACGGCGGGCGCGTGTAGCAGGCGCGCGGCGTCAGTCGCAACGCGCCGAACTGCACGGTCTCGTCGATCGAGACGTCGAAGCTGATGATGCGGCCGGTGATCTTGTCGAGCCCGGCGAATGCCGCCGTCGGGTTCACGACCTTCTGCGGGGGCGGGGCCACCACGACCTCGCCGCTCGGCGGCGGTGCGGGCGGAGCTGCCGGCGTCGAGGGTGCCGCCTCCGGCGCGCCGCGTGGCGGGCGCTGCCCTGGTGGCGGTGGCACACCCGGCGGCACATTGGCTTGGTGCGGCGCGCTGCCCGGTGGCGGCGGCAGCTGCTCGGTCTGAATTCCGCCGGGCTGGCCCGGGAATCGCGTGAGCGGCGGCGGCGGGGGCTGCGGTGCCTCGCGGCGCGGATCATATCCCGGAAGATCCCGCTGCATCGGCGGCGGCAGCCGCTCATCCCGATAGACCGGCACGTCGGCCGGCGGTCGCGGCGGACCTTCACGGAAAACTCCGCCGAACTGCGCCAGCGCGCCCGACGCCGCGCAGATGCCGGCCGCCGCGGCGGTCAGCGCGATAAGACGTGGGGCTGTGCGCATGCGGGCTTCGGCCGCCTCTGCCGCGCCGATCAGGCGCGACTTCCTTGGCTTCGCCGGTTAACACGCCGATTGCGGCGCGCAAAGGGCGGCCGGATAACTGCAAGCAAAGCCCGGCAATGACGTGTCGGAGAGTCCGCTCGAGCCGACGTCCTCAAGCGCCGTCGCGTCCGGGCATCCAGGGCCGATAGTCGCCGGTCGCCCGCGGCCGACGGTTCTGCGCCAGCGTCGACCCGGTCGGCCGGTAGGCACCGGGCGTCCCGGTCAGATTCGGGCGGTGCGGCTTCTCCCACGGATGGGGCTTGTACGGCTCCTGCGTCGGCGGGGTATCGACGGTATGGTGCATCCAGCCGTGCCAGTCGGGCGGAATCACCGAGGCCTCGGCGTAACCGTTGTAGATCACCCAGCGCCGCTCGAAATGAAGCGTCGGATCGATCCGGCCGCCGCGCGTGCGGTAGTAGCGGTTGCCGTACTCGTCCTCGCCGACGAACTCGCCCCACAGCCACGTCCACACCCGGGTGCCGAGCGTCTGCCCGTTCCACCAGGTGAATATTTCCAAGAGCCACTGTTTCATCGCCGACCGCGTTGTTGGGGCGAGGGCCCCGCCGGTTTCATGCCACCGATGTTGCCGGAAAGTCCAGAGATGTTACGCACACGGAACAGGCATGAAAGCTCGAGCACGCCCGCTGCTCCGGCGACCGCGCCTGCGGAGTAGAAGTGCATTGCGCTTGACCCGCGCCCCTTGAAGAGCGCGCCGCGCTCCTGCGATGATTGCGGCAACGACAAACGCCCGCGCGAGCGAGGGAGGAACCATGCTCATGAGCGCCATGTCGACGGCGGCCCTCGCCGGGATTGCCGCCTTTTTCGCCGCGGCCGTCGCGTTCGCCCAGGCGCCGGCGCAACCGCCTGCCGGCGCGCACTCGCTGCATTCGGCGCCGCCACCGGCGCGCGCCGGCGGACCCTGGGTCAAGCTCGCGCCGTTCCCGCAGCCGGCCGAGGAGGTTTTGGGCGCGGTCGCCGGCGGCAAGCTCTACGTCTTTGCCGGGCTCGCGCCCGGCTGGAAACCGATCGGGCTGGTGTTCGAATACGATCCGGCGGCCGACAAATGGACGCAGAAGAAGCCGATGCCGATCGCGTCGCACCACGTCGCGTTCACCAGCCACAACGACAAGGTCTACGCATTCGGCGGCTTCCGGCTTCCGGAATCCGGCCCCCCGGCCTGGGTGCCGATCAGCGAGGCGTGGGAGTACGATCCCGCAACCAATTCGTGGAAGGCGCTCGCGCCGATGCCGTCGAAGCGCGGCGCGGCGGCTGCCGCCGTCGTCGACGGCAAGATCCATGTCATCGGCGGCGCCGGCGTCGTGCCGGGTTCGAACGATCCAGGCATCCATCCGGCGCGCGCCCACCAGGTCTTGGGTCTGAACGAGGAATATGACCCGGCAACCAACAGCTGGCGCGCCCGCGCGCCGATGCCGACACCGCGCAACCACCACGTCGTCGCCGCCGCCAACAACAAGATCTACGCGATCGGTGGGCGCATTGGCGCCGCCTTCATCACCCGCGCCAGCAATACCGACGTGGTCGAGGAATACGACCCGGCGACCGATCGCTGGGGCCCGCTGATGGCGCGCATGCCGACGCCGCGCAGCGCGGGCGCGGCCGGCGTGCACAACAACCGCATCTACGTCGCCGGCGGCGAGTTCCAGGACGCCCGCATGCTCGCCGCGTTCCGTGTCGTGGAGGCATTCGATCCGGCGACCAACACCTGGACCACCATGCCGATGATGCAATTTCCGCGGCATGGCCTCGCCGGCGGCGTACTCGGCAACCGGCTGCATCTGGTTTCCGGCGACGTGCAATCCGCTTCGAGCGGCGGCCACGTGCATGTCGAATATCACGACGCCCTCGACCTCGCCGCCGTGACGCGGTGAATCCGTCATTGCGAGCGAAGCGAAGATTCCAGGCGGCAGTGCGTTCTGGATTGCTTCGTCGCTTCGCTCCTCGCAAAGACGGCTTCGTCATTGCGAGCGAAGCGAAGCAATCCCAGGCCGCAGTGCCGTTTCTGGATTGCTTCGTCGCTGACGCTGCTTGCAAAGACGGTGGGGTGGCTGACGCTCAATGGCACTTCAGGTGGTGACTTCAGCAAAGGGGTAGCGGTCGCGAATCCGGCGGTTGAAGAAGGCGCCTTTGGATGGCGCCGCCTTGAAGGCCAGGAAGACCTCTTTGGGCACTTGGCGGTAGACGTAGACTCGGCCGCTCCTGAACAGGACCGTCAGCTCTTCTGATTCGGGTTCGTAGTCGAAACCGGCGATAACGCTCGATGGCATGACAACCGGACATTTCAGGGCCGATCGGGTTCACCGCCGCATCCCTGATCCCGGGACCGGGCAAGGCCGAGCCTGACCAGGCGCAATTTTGCCGGCGAAAATTTTGTGACAACTGCTTGACAGCGTTCGCGGGAGAGGCCCCCAATCGCCAGCCCCTGGGAAATCCCAGGAGATATCCGACACTTCCCGCAGCGCACCAAATTCGTCCCCGGAATTCACACCGAGGCACCACATTTGGGGCTTGTGACGGATCGTTACACTAGTTCTTGACGAGCCCGGAAAGTCGTCTTAGCTTCATCAGGTCGGGCGCGGGGTGTACGAAGTTCCTCGCCGGACGCTCTCCGAACAAGGATGGCGAGGCTCGCCCCGCTGGCGCCTTTGGCGCAAGCGGAGACGCATGACCGTCCGCCGAGAGCGGCCGGCGCCCCACGACAACGACGAGCCGGACCTCAAGGGGCTGGGGCCGGAAAGCAGGGACGTCGACGGAGACGGCTATCGGTCGCGCAGGCGGACGGGCTTGCGCGGGCAAACAAGCTTCGCCGCGTGGCGGACGCGGCAACATGGGGCGAAGGATGCGGATCGAGCGGCGCTATACGCAAGAAGATCAGGACGCCTATGCGGGCATCGAGTTTCGGCTGACGACCAGCGAAATCCGCAACCCCGACGGCTCGGTGGTGTTCCGCCGCGAGGACGTAGAGGTGCCGGCGTTCTGGTCGCAGGTCGCCTCCGACGTGCTGGCGCAGAAATATTTCCGCAAGGCCGGCGTGCCCGGCATCCTGAAGAAGGTCGAGGAGAATACGGTTCCGTCCTGGCTGTGGCGCTCGATCGCGGACGAGGAAGCGCTTGCCGCCCTGCCGGAGAACGAGCGCTCAGGCGGCGAAACCTCGGCCAGGCAGGTGTTCGATCGCCTTGCCGGGACCTGGACCTACTGGGGCTGGAAGGGCGGCTATTTCGATTCGGAGGCCGACGCGCGCGCGTTCTTCGACGAGCTGCGCTGCATGCTGGCGATGCAGATGGCGGCGCCGAACTCGCCGCAATGGTTCAACACCGGCCTCTATTGGGCCTACGGCATCGACGGACCGAGCCAGGGCCACTACTACGTCGACTTCGAGACCGGCAAGGTTTTGAAGTCGAAATCGGCCTACGAGCATCCGCAGCCGCACGCCTGCTTCATCCAGGGTATAGCCGACGACCTCGTCAACGAGGGCGGCATCATGGACCTGTGGGTGCGCGAGGCGCGGCTGTTCAAGTACGGCTCCGGCACCGGCACGAATTTCTCGCGCCTGCGCGGCGAAGGCGAGAAGCTCGCCGGCGGCGGCTCCTCGTCCGGCCTGATGTCGTTCCTCAAGATCGGCGACCGCGCCGCCGGCGCCATCAAGTCCGGCGGCACCACCCGCCGCGCCGCCAAGATGGTCGTGGTCGACGCCGATCACCCGGACATCGAGGCCTACATCGACTGGAAGGTGATCGAGGAGCAGAAGGTCGCGAACCTCGTCACCGGCTCGAAGATCAACCAGAAGCACCTCAAGGCGATCCTCAAGGCCTGCGTCAACTGCGAGGGCCCGGGCAACGACTGTTTCGATCCGGACAAGAACCCGGCGCTCAAGCGCGAGATCCGCGCGGCGCGCCGCATGCAGGTGCCGGACAATTACATCCGGCGCGTCATCCAGTTCGCGCGCCAAGGCTACAAGGACATCGCGTTCCCGACCTACGATGCCGATTGGGATTCGGAGGCCTATCTCACGGTCTCCGGACAAAACTCCAACAATTCGGTGCGCGTCCCCGACGCGTTCCTCAAAGCGGTCGAGGCCGATGCCGGCTGGGCGCTGAAGTGGCGCATGAGCGGCAAGACCAAGGTGACGAAACCCGCGCGCGAGTTGTGGGAGAAGATCGGCTACGCCGCCTGGGCCTGCGCCGACCCCGGGCTGCAGTTCCACACCACCGTCAACGACTGGCACACCTGCCCGGCTTCCGGCGAGATCCGCGCCTCCAATCCGTGCTCGGAATACATGTTCCTCGACGACACGGCCTGCAATCTCGCCTCGCTCAACCTGTTGACGTTCCGCACCCCCGCCGCCGGTGCCACTTATCCCTCCCCCGAAAAGGGAGCCTCGCCCGGCGACCTCCCCTTGGCAGGGGGAGGAATGGGCCGCGCGCGCAGCGCGCTCGCGTTCGATGTCGAGGGCTACGAGCACGCCATCCGGCTGTGGACCATCGTGCTCGAGATCTCGGTGCTGATGGCGCAATTCCCGTCGCGCCGCATTGCCGAGCTCTCCTATGAGTTCCGCACGCTAGGCCTCGGCTACGCCAATATCGGCGGCCTCCTGATGTCGTCCGGCATCCCGTACGATTCGCCGGAGGCGCGCGCGCTCTGCGGCGCGCTCAGCGCCATCATGACCGGCGTCTCGTACGCGACCTCGGCCGAGATGGCGGCGCTGCTCGGCGCCTTCCCGGGCTACCGCAAGAACCGCGAGCATATGTTGCGCGTGATCCGCAACCATCGCCGCGCCGCCCATGGCGAGCTCTCCGGCTATGACAAGATCGCGACGCCGCCGGTGCCGCTCGATCACGACGGCTGCCCCGACAAGGTGCTGGTGGCGCACGCGACCCGCGCCTGGGACCGCGCCCTCCGGCTCGGCGAGCAGGCCGGCTACCGCAACGCGCAGGCAACCGTCATCGCCCCGACCGGCACGATCGGCCTCGTCATGGACTGCGACACCACCGGCATCGAGCCCGACTTTGCGCTGGTGAAGTTCAAGAAGCTCGCCGGCGGCGGCTACTTCAAGATCATCAACCGCGCCGTGCCGGAGGCGCTGCGCGTGCTCGGCTACTCGGAAGCCGAGATCGCCGAGATCGAGGTCTATGCGGTCGGCCATGGCACGCTGTCGAACGCGCCCGGCATCAACCACACCACGCTGCGCGCCAAGGGCTTTGCCGACGAGACCATCGCCAAGGTCGAGAAGGCGATCAGAAGCGCCTTCGACATCAAGTTCGCGTTCAACAAGTGGACGCTCGGCGAGGATTTTTGCGTGCGACAGCTCGGGCTCGATCCGGTGGCGCTCTTGAACCCGGGCTTCGACATGCTCGCAGCGCTCGGCTTCACCCGGCGCGAGATCGAGGCCGCCAACATCCACGTCTGCGGCGCCATGACGGTCGAGGGCGCGCCGCACCTCAAGCCCGAGCACTACCCGGTGTTCGACTGCGCCAACCCGTGCGGGCGCAACGGCAAGCGCTACCTCTCGGTCGAGAGCCACATCCGCATGATGGCGGCGGCGCAGCCGTTCATCTCGGGCGCCATCTCCAAGACCATCAACATGCCGAACGAGGCGACGGTCGAGGACTGCAAGGCCGCGTACCTGCTGTCGTGGAAGCTCGGCCTCAAGGCGAACGCGCTCTATCGCGACGGCTCGAAGCTGTCGCAGCCGCTGCAGTCGCAGCTGATCGCCGACGAGGAAGATGAGGAGGACGCGGTCGAGGCGTTCATCGAGAAGCCGGCGGCGGCGCGCGCCGCCGCGCTCTCCGAGCGCATCGTCGAGAAGGTCGTGGAGCGCATCACCGTCATCCGCGAGCGCGAGCGCCTGCCCGACCGCCGCAAGGGCTATACCCAGAAGGCGGTGGTCGGCGGCCACAAGGTCTATCTGCGCACCGGCGAATACGACGACGGCCGCCTCGGCGAGATGTTCATCGACATGCACAAGGAGGGCGCGGCGCTCCGCTCCTTGCTGAACAACTTCGCGATCGCGGTCTCGCTCGGCCTGCAGTACGGCGTGCCGCTCGAGGAATACGTCGACGCCTTCACGTTCACGCGCTTCGAGCCGTCCGGCCCGGTGCAGGGCAACGACTCGATCAAGTACGCGACCTCGATCCTCGACTACGTGTTCCGCGAGCTCGCGGTCTCCTACCTCGATCGCTTCGACCTCGCCCATGTCGATCCCTCGCAGGCGGGTTTTGACGCGCTCGGCAAGGGCGTCGACGAAGGCAAGCCGTCGGCGACGCCGGCGACCGCCACCAAGTTCATGTCTCGGGGTCTCACGCGCTCGCGCAACGACCGCCTGGTGGTGATGGCCGGCGGCACGCCTGGCGGCGAACGCGGCGGCGCCGGCGCAAGCGACGCCCGCGCCGCCGGCGTTCCCTCCCCCCTTGCGGGAGAGGGACAGGGAGGCGGGTCCAGCGCCGGCACGACAGCCCGCTCCAACGTCACCGCGTTCAGCGGTGGCCAGGCAACCGCCGCGGCACTGCGCGAGGAGCCGCTCGCCAAGCTCTCGCCTGCCCAGGCGCTCGAAGCCCTGCCCTGGGCCAAGGCCGACGCCAAAGCGCAAGCCGCCGAGCGCTCGGCCGAAGCCCGCGCCCGCGGCTACGAGGGCGAGATGTGCGGCGACTGCGGCAACTTCACCCTGGTGCGCAACGGCACCTGCCTCAAGTGCGATACGTGCGGGAGCACGACGGGGTGTAGCTGATCCTGTGCAATTTCATTGAATAAGAGGGCGGTCTGATGACCGCTCTCTTATTCGCGTTGTCAAGCAGCCAGGTTGACTGGCTTGAGCCCAGCGCGTCCAAAATTGAGGAGCGCGTCATCCCCGAGCGTGCAGTGGAATAGCGGCGCGTAGTCCGCCGTTTGGCGCAGGGCGGCTATGCGCAAATTTAGGGCAGCGCCGTTTCGGCCGGTATCGTCGCCGGCGCGACAATGGTGACGATTGCGTCGGCGGAATCGTCCTGAAAAGTACGATCGCGCCGGAGCTCCTCGAAGCTGCGCGGCTCCGGAACCAGATCGCCGTCTGCGCGCATGAGGGCAAGGTGGCCCGCGAGCGCTTCGGCAGCGTTCGTGATGGCCTGCTCAAATGTATCGCCGGCCGAGATACAGCCAGGAACGTCGGGGAAGCTTACGCCATAGCTCGTCCCCTCGTCCTTGTGCACCAGCGCGATGTAGCCGGCCATGCGCCTACCGTGGTTCCCGCAGCCCCGCTTGACGATAGATCGACCGCACCGTCTTTGGATGCAAGTCCTTGCGTGGGTGCGGCACCGTGACTTTGCCCGATTTCAGCGGATGTTTGAAGTGGTGATGGCTCCCGCTAGCGCCGACTGAGCGCCAGCCGTCAGCTTCCAGCTCCCGAATGATATCGCGGGAGTCCTTCCCCATTGCGCAGCCACTGAGTCAAGTCGTGCCATTGTTACCATAGCCAAAATGCTCCGCGACCGCGCCGAGCGATCCCATACGACAGCGCTTGTAGGGCGTGAAACCTGCACTCGACGCGGCGCCGTCGCGCAGAAGCCCTGATGAGGCCGCATCCTGATCGTCTCATTCAGCCCATGGTCGGCCGCTATACGGCGGGCATGTCGATCCATCGCACAGCTGTTGCCACTGCAACCTGCCTCTTCCTGGCGACCGGCGCGGCGCTCGCGCAGCCGGAGCCATCATTCCGTGCCAGGTGCGGCGAGCTCCGCGCCGCGATCGCGCGCCTCGACGCCAGCGGCGAGGCGTTGATCACGATCGAGGTCGAGGGCGTGTTGCGCGACGCGCGCTCCGACGGCGCGCTCGCCTACCTGTTGATGTGCGCCCCGCCCGATCCGCTGGTGCTGTGCGTCACCTACTCGACCGGCGGCCGCAAGGCCGGCGATCGGACCGTGGTCACTGGGAACTTCACCCAGCGCGACCCCGATCACGTGCTACTCGATCCGTGCCTCCCCGGGCTGTCGGGACAGTAGCTGGCAACTCGTAGGATGGGTTGATCTCTTGCGAAAACAATCAATGTAATGCGTTGCCGTGACGGGGTTCCCTCCGCTTAACCCACCTTACTCACGTCGCTACGCCGCTCGGCGGCGCTTCTTGGATGCGCGTTTCGTCGGCGCTGGGCGAGCAGAGAGCGCAAGGCCCAAAGCCTGCAGGACCCGAATCACCGTGGCGAATTCGGGATTTCCGGTTCCGCCCAGGGCCTTGTAGAGACTTTCGCGGTTGAGATCCGCGGCCTTGGCGATCTCCGCCATGCCGCGCGCCCGTGCCACGACGCCAAGCGCGTCGCGAACGAAATCCGGGTCGCCGGTTTCCAGCGCCGCCGAGATGTAGGCGGCCTGCCGCTCCAGCGTGTCGAGATACTCGTCGGCATCGAACCGCGTCGTTCGTCCCATCACGGTCTCTCCGTCACTACTCGGGCGAGGACGTGGGCTCGCCTGATGTCGCGCGCCTGCGCGCGTTTGTCTCCACCACACAGCAGGATCACGACGCTCGACCCGCGCTGCACATAGTAGACCCGGTATCCAGGACCGTAGTCTACTCGCGCTTCCCTCACGCCCGCACCGACGCTCCTGGTGTCGCCGAAATTTCCCTGCTCATTCGACGAATGCGAGCGAGGATCCGTGCGAGCGCACTATCATCCTTCAAACGACGCAACCAAGTCTTGAGCTCGTCCGTCTGCAGGACTCGATCATCAAGCACAGTAGCCCATAGGAGACATAATCGCAAGCGCCGTCGCGGAGCAATCGCCCCATGAGAAGGCGGCGGCCTTCGCTTCGGCGACCATACTCGCTACTTTGCGCGGTGTCTGATGATACGGCGCATTCGGCCGCGACGGGTTTTTGCCATTCTCGACCCGTCCAACTGGCCGGCGTCGGCGAGCTTCAATGCGAATTGGAGAGTACCGACAGAGCGGCGGGCAGGGTTCCGATGCGCCCTACGATGACCTGTTCTCCAGCCCGTTGGCTGCGCGCTGTTTGCGGATGTCGTCGGCGGTCGCAAGCACTTGCGTCTTCATGGCACGCAAGCCGTTGACCACCTCCTCGCGCGCGGCGCCCTTCGGGGCGTAGGGATCGGCATGCGCGGCGTCCCAGGCGAGTGCATGATCGATCGCGGCGGCGAGCGAGGGCACGTCCCCGAAAGCGTATTCGTTGATCGGCCTGCCGATGACCTCGGAGAGCGACGCGAACAGCGCCGGGTCGCCGGAAGGGTCGAGCCGCGGATTGTGCTTGAGGTAGGCGCGGTAGCGGATCTGCCCGGCATAGAACCAGAACACCGCCTCGTCCTTCTGCCCCGCCTCGAACAGGCGCGTGGCGAGCACGTAGAACGTAACCGGGTGCTTGCGCTCGATATTCGCGATCAGCTGCGGCACCGACTGGCTGCCGGCGTCGCCGCCGGCGGCAGGAGCGCGCTGTGCGGCGGCGGGAATCGACCCCAATGCGAGCGCGACGGCCGCCGCGGCGACGTCGCGAAGGCATATCATGGCGGAAAGCTCCCAGTTCGTACGTTGCGCGCTTTATGCCGGCCTCGTGTTTCCCGCCGATGTCGTGGCGGCGCAAAACCGTTTCGTGCCGCACGCGCGCAGCCGGGCCGCCGAACCAATGCGTTTCAGAGAGGCTACTCGACGAGGCAGACGCAACCGGAACTGTTCGTGCAGCCAGGCCAGTAAGTGCTGCTCACCAAATGCCCGCCCGGCGCGACCATCGCCTGGCACAAGGACCGCGCGGTGTTCGGGCGCGTGATCGGTCTTGTCTGCTCGACGGGCCGGCGCGCACCGAATGGAAGCACAGCACTCCGCCGGTGCCGGCGCTGCGCTGCTCGATCACCTTTCGGACGGCTGAGATAGCATAGGGTGGGCAAAGGCGCGCGGCTGCGCGCCGTGCCCACGTCTTTTTCCGAGCGAACGTGGGCACGCGTCGCTTCGCGACGCTTTGCCCACCCTACAGCATCTCCGGGCGGAACTTGTGCCGGTAGCTCCCCGTTTTTCCGGCGCGCATGAACACGCCGCCGCCGTGATAGTGCAGCGTCTGGGGATACTTCGGAGACGCGGGCGCGTGCGCCTTCACCACTTCCCAGATGAAGACGTTGTACCTGTCGATCAGGCGGCCATCGTGCAGCCGGCATTCGAGATTGGCGTAGCACTCGGCGATCAGCGGCGCCTTGACCTTCGCGGCCGGCAGCGCGGTCAGGCGGAAGCGCGAAAACTTGTCGACGTTTGCGCCCGAGCAGTTGCCGATCCCCACCACCTCGTCGGCCAGGTCAACAGTCGGCACGTTGATCACGCACTCGCGCGCGCGCCGGATCAGCTCGAAGCTGTGGTTCGAGCCGGCGATCATGCAGCCGACCAGCGAAGGCGAGAACTCCATCACCATGTGCCAGCCCATGGTCATGATGTTTTGCTCGCCCTTCCACGCCGAGCTCACCAGCACGATCGGCCCAGGCTCGAGAAAACGGCGGATATCGGAGACCGGGAAGTCTTTTTGGATATACGGCCGGCGGCGCATGATCTATCCTCGACAACATGAGGAAACGGAGGAGAACTTAAGTCGTTGCGCTGATCTCATTCGCGGCGCGCTTTATCATGACATTCTGAAGTTGCAACCGTGGCGACTACTGGTTGCCAACTCGCAAAACGAACTCCGCGTAGTAGCTTCCTGGATTGGCACACGCTCGGCTTCTCTCATATCTTAAGTTGTTGGCGACCACGATTGTTGGTTGCGGAGCGCAAAACGAACTCGTGGGCAGGCCCATCGGCCACTGAGGATTTTTGGTCACGAATCGCAGAACGAAACTTCTGACTGAGCCCAATGGTCTTCTGCCTCGGCAACCATTTCACGTGAAACCAAGCGCGCCCTACTCTTCCGGCTCGGTGGTGAAGAACAGCGGGTAGCCTTTGCTCTTGCCGAGCTCCGTCCCCTCCTTCGCCTTGGTCTCGGCGACGTCGCGCGCGTAGACCGCGATCACGCAGGCGCCGCGCCGGTGCGCCGTCATCATCACGTTGTAGGCGTGGTCCGCGTTCATCCGGAACACCGCCTTGAGCACCAGTACGACGAACTCGCGCGGGGTGTAATCGTCGTTGAGCAGGATGACCTTGTAGAGCGGCGGGCGCGCCGTCTTCGGCTTGACCTTGGTGCGCGGCTTGACGATCGTCTGGCTCATGGCGATTGCTCCGGCCCCGGATGCGTTCGCTTGCGCTCAAATAATCCTACGCCAAGCCTGCCACGCGTGCGAGCCCACGGGGGAACGGGCAGGTTTTGCTTCGCTCAACGCGCGCTACGTCGCTATCATCTCCGGCCGAAAGAAGAGTTGGACATGCTGCTCAAGATCATCGCCTTCATCGCGGCCGCGATTCCGCTGGTGCTGTTCGTGCGGGCGATGTTCTTTCGCCGGCCGACGCGAATCCGCGAAGGGGTGCGCGAGTTCAAGAAGCAGGTCGACATCGCGGTCTGGATCTTCCTCGGCCTGGTCGGCTGCGTGGTGACCTTTGCGGCCGGCAAGCTCTTGTGGACGTGGTGGACCGCGCTGTGAAAGCAGCGGCGGCGGCCGCCAGCACGACCGCCCACCTTGCCGTTGCGCGTCGCCGTTGCTGCGCCGCGGCTACTCCACCCGGATCTTGAGCTCGTTGATGAGCGCGCCCCATTTCTTGCGCTCGGCCACCACGAACTCGCCGAAGTGCTTGCGGTCGGAGACCACCGGGTCGGCGATGACGGTCGCAAAGCGCTCCTTCACCACGGGCTCCTGCGTCGCCGCGCGTGTCGCCTTCTCGATCTCGGCCACGATTTCCTCCGCCGTGCCGGTGCGCACGCCGACGCCGAACCAGGACGCGGTCTCGTAGCCCGGGAGCGTTTCGGCGACCGGCACCAGCTCCGGCAACAGCGGCGAGCGCTGGGCCGACGTGACGCCGAGCGGCTTGACGGTGCCGCCACGAACCTGGCTGATGATGGAGGTGGCGTTGTCGAACATCAGGTCGACCTGCCCGCCGACCAGATCGTTCACCGCGGGCGCGCTGCCGCGGTACGGCACATGGTTCATGTTGACGCCGGCCATTTTCTTGAACAGCTCGGCCGACAGGTGGATGGTCGTGCCGTTTCCGGAGGAAGCGTAGTTGAGCTTGCCGGGATTGGCCTTGGCGTAATCGATGAGGTCCTTGACCGAATTGACCTCCAACGATTTGCGCACCACCAGGATGTTCGGGAGGCTGGCGACCTGCGCGATCGGCAGCAAGTCCTTCTCGGGATCGAACGGCAGCTTGGCATAAAGGTACTGATTGATCGAGATTTGCGGCGGCACCATCAGGATCTGCGTGCCGTCGGTCGGTCCCTTGGCGATGCGGTCCATGCCGATGGTGCCGGCGGCCCCGGAGATGTTCTCGACGATAACGGTTGCGCCCCACTTCGCCGCCAGCCGATCGGCGATGACGCGGCCGATGATGTCGGTCGCGCCGCCGGCCGGATACGGCACCACCATCTTGATCGTCCGGGTGCCCGGGTAAGCCCCCTGCGCCAGCGCCGGGCGTGCCAGCGGCAGGGCGGCCGCGGCGGCGAGCCCCTTGCAGACCATGCGACGCGAAATCGTGCTCAATGTTGCCTCCTCGACTTGGACCGACAGGCCCCTCGCTCTCCGGTACAGCGCATTCGCGCCCCGCATTCAAGCCCCACCGCTCGCGAAGCTCGCGGCACGCGCGGACCGGACCAATGGATGAACGAAGCCGATATCGGCCCAGTTCCCGCCGAGCGGTTGAGCAGCGCGGCTATCGGCGCTCGCTGAACAGCACCCCGCCCTTCGCCTTGTTGCCGGGCTCCGACTCGACGATCTCGACCATCACGGCTTCGACCGGCACGTTGAAATGCTTCACGACCGCGTCGCTGATGTCCTTGATCAGCGCACGCTTTTGCTCCTGCGTGCGACCCTTGATGGCGTGGACGTAGACTTCCGGCATGGCGTTGCCCTCATGCGTCTCGGGCGCCTGTCTGGCGGGCTCGAGGCGCGCAGACTGTCTGCCGCAAGCACGGTTTGCAAGCAAACACAAAGCCGATCCGTCGCGCTATTGCACCGCAGGCTGGCCATCTACCGCCGCCCAAAGCGGTCGAACACGACGCGGCGCAAAACCGCCATCGTACGCTCGGCGAAGCTTGCACGACGGGTCGCGTCGCGCGGCCGCACCGCCTCGAGCGGGCCGGCGACGAACAGCCCCCGTCGTTTCACCGCCGTCCAGACCAACGGGTTCCACGCCAGCAACGCCTGCTCGACCTCATGCGCCATGAAGCCTGCGATGATCTCCGGCGGCGGGGCGAACACTTCCGGCATGGTGCTCGAAAGGTCCTCGTCGGCGAGCACGTTCCACTTGAGGACGCCGCCCATGTGCGGCGAACGCAACCCATAGACCACGCGCGCGATCCGACTCTCGCGGATCGCATAGGAGCAATACGCACACGGCTCCGCGCTCACATAGATCATGCAGTCGTCGAGACTGACGGCGCCGAGGTCCTTCTGCGCCTGCGAGATCGCCACCACCTCGGCATGGCGCGTCACGTCGTGCTCGTGCGCCACCCGGTTGATCGATTCGACGAACACTTCGTCGGCGCGGCGGATAACGGCAGCGTAGGGGTATTCGCCTTCTCTTCCGGAGCGCACCGACAGATCGATGCAGCGCGCCATCATCGCCCGATCAACGGAATCCATTTGCGGGCTGGCCATCCACAGTCCTCTCTTGCCGCGGCGGCAGCCGGCCTGGACCGGAAGCCGGCGAGTGCCTTGACGTGCATCAAGGAACTTGCGTCGCGTCGGGCCGTTCCCTCGCGTCCGGATTTTTCCGGGCTATCTTTCGCGGACGCTCGCGCTGCGGTGCCGAGCCCGAGCGGCGCCGCTCAGGCGCTCTGCTGGCGATGGAAAGGCTGCGGGCGGCTTGAGAACAGCCGCGTCCGCGAGAGCCACAGCCCGGATGGGCCGCCGATCGAGGGAGAACGGCGCCGAATGCCGTCCTTGATGAACACCCGCAACGGCGTCGTGCCAGACATGCTGCCGTCCAGCGCCTGCCACGTGCCGTTGGTGCAGAGCGTTCCACCCTCGACCTGCACCGTCTCGAACTCGACCTTGTTGTAGTAGATCTTGCCGCCTGGCTCGGTGGCGGTGAAATTCGTCACGCACTTGTCGCCGACGATCACCGGATCATAACCCTTGATGATGATTCCGCCTCCGCCGGTGCTCTCGAAAGTGTCCTGCAAGAGCTCCCATCGCTCGTAGCTTTCCTGCGCGCCCGCCGCCGCAACCGCCCCGAAGACGAGACCTGCCGCAATGCAGGTGGCCGTTAGATTTCGCATGTCGCTGCCCTCCCGCGGGCCCCGCGCCCGCTGTCTGCCGCGAGCTACGGGTCAGGCGGCGACACCGTTTCGGCTCTCACGCGCTCGTGAAAGCCGCTGGACGGGCGGAATATGCGGAGTATCGAGGATCAACGCCTCGAGCCCGACGGCGGAAAGGGCCCTCGGCCCGGGGCGACTATGTCGGGCGTCAATCGAAATCGAACAGGCCGAAGAAGCCGCGCCGGCCGGGGCGGTATGCATCGCCATAAGCCATGGCGCGGCTGCGGTCATCATCGTAGCGGCGGTAGATCGTGTAGCGGCGGCCGGGCGGGGGGGCCCAGTCCTCGGCCTCGAAGCGCTCCTCACGGGCGCGCAGGCGCTCCTGTGCCGTCCGGCGACGCTCCTCGTGCGCGAGCCGCCGCGCCTCGCGCCGGGCCGCCTTCAACTCCCTGCGGGTCGGTTTCGCGCCAGGCGCCTCCGCCAGAAGCTCCGCGCTCGCCGCCGGCGGCAGCGGGGGCGGCAACGCTGCCGTCGCACCGGTGGTTGACGTATCAGCCGGAGGCATGACGGCTCCCACACGCAAGCCGGCCGGTTTGGGGGGAGGCATGGGAACGGCGTCCGACGCCGTCGAGTTGGCGAGCTGATCGCGCGCCGCGACCCCTACATTGGTATCGACCGGCCGGTCGTCGGCCGCAGGCGGCTTCGGCTGTTGTGCGCGCGGCGCCTCGCGTCCCGACGCCGCGGTGACGTTCGGTGGGGGCGGGACCACGTCCGGCGCGATCACGCGGACCGGCGCCTTTGCTCGGGTGTCGGTCCTGTCAGCGACCGCTCGGGCCGGCGACGCACTGGGCTTGGTCGCACCGCGCGATGCGGTGGCCTGCGTGGGCTCCTCCGTTTGGCTCGCCGGCACCTTCATCACGGCGACCGCAGCCCCCACTCCGACCGCGAATGCGGCACCGATCGCGAGCCACGATGCCCGCGCGCGAAGCGCATAGGCGGGATCCCGATAGACCGCGCCGAGATCGTGTCCGAAGATCGATGACATGAAAGACCCCTCCGCAGGCGCTGGCACCCTCGACTGACAACGCTTGGCCGCACCGAAGCGTTCCTTGCCATTTCGCCCGATTTCCGACGCGAGCCCAGTACCCCGCTCGAGCGCGCTGTCCCCCGCCGCGCGAAGCGCTAAGGGGCAGTCATTCGACCGCAACCGGCGTCAAGGGCGATCATGAGCCAGAAGCCACGTTGCCGCGGGGGTGGCGCTGCAAATTTCGAAGACGTCGCATGTCTCCTCACGTCGCCCGGTTCACATCCCTCCCGGCACTCCTGTACAATGTCCGCCGACGCCCCGCGCGATGCAGGGTTCCTAGAGCGCGGCGGTATCAAGCCACTGTTTGAGGCACGTGCCACGATGATTGATCGCCGAATCCTGCTCGCAGCTCTTTCGATCGGAATAGCCATGCCCGCATCCGCACAGCCCGCGTCCATGAGCAAAGTCACCGCCTATGCGTTCTCGTTCCCGGCGCTGAAGGGCGACGCCATCCGGCTCGCCGACTATGCCGGCAAACCGATCCTGGTCGTCAACACCGCGTCGCTGTGCGGATACACGCCGCAATATGCCGGCCTGCAAGTGCTATGGACGCGCTTCCGCGAGCGCGGGTTGGTGATCATCGGCGTGCCCTCGAACGATTTCGGCGGCCAGGAGCCGGGCGGCGTCGAGGAGATCGAGCACACCGCGCACCAGCAATACGGCGTCGGATTTCTGCTCGCGGCCAAGACCGAGGTGCGAGGCGCGAACCCGCATCCCTTTTACAAGTGGGCGGCGGCGGAACGGCCGCTCGAAACGCCGCGCTGGAACTTCCACAAATACCTGATCGGTCGCAACGGCCGGGTGGCAGCGGTGTTTCCGACCTCGGTCTCCCCGACCGACGCGCGCGTGATCGATACGATCGCGAAAGAGCTCGACGCCGACAAGTAGCGCTTGCGCACTACCCGCCGCGATCGGCCGCGCCGGTCGCCCAACCCTGACGCCCGGCAATCGCCCGCCTCACCGCGAGCCGGATTTGGCGTCGACCGAATAGCGGCCCGGTCCATTCGCGTACAGCAGCAGGAAGGCGCCCATGATCGCGAGGTTCTTGAGCGCGTGATTGAGCTGGTTGCTGTACTGCTCAGGCGGAACTGCCCAGAACTTATGGCCGAGGAACGCAGCGACCCCGGTAAAAACGCACAGGGCGAGTGCGACCCACCGGGTCTTGAATCCGACCAGGATCATGAGGCCGGCCGCGATCTCGAAGATCGCCGCCGCCCAAGCCGTCACCTGTGGAACCGGCAGGCCCAGGCGGGTGAAGTATGCCGTTGTACCGGTGATGGCGACCAGCTTGTTATATCCTGCAACGATGAAGATCACCGACAGAAGTACGCGCCCAAGCGCTTGCGCCAAGTCAGTCATGGCAGCCTCTCGCAATGTCCCCGCTTTCGCATAGCCCGCTCGGGCGGCAGGCACAATCGCCGCCGCCTGGCTGCTAACATGCTCGTGATGCCGCTTGCCGGGCCGGCACGACGCTATATCGTCGGACGCATCAGCCGCCCCGGCCGGCTCAATCGGCGGAGCCAAGCCCGCTAGCAAAACGTTGAACCCCCAGCCGAGGAACCGCTCCGAGGAGGAACACCCATGTCGATCACACGTCGTGCCGCACTTGCCGGCACTGCAGCCGCTGCCCTCGCGCTCGGGCCCCGCGCCCTCTTTGCCCAGGCGGCGGCCGGACCGTTCAAGCTCGATCCGCTCCCCTATCCGAACAACGCGCTCGAGCCGCACATCGATGCCCGCACGATGGAAATCCACCATGACCGGCACCATGCGGCCTATGTCAACAACCTCAACAACGTCGCCAAGGATCATCCGGCCATTGGCAGCACGCCGCTGCAGGACCTGCTCGCCAAGCTCGGCGACGTGCCGGAGGCGGTGCGCACCGCGGTGCGCAACAACGGCGGCGGCCACGCCAACCACATGATGTTCTGGCAGGTGATGGGCGCGGGCGGCGGCAAGCCGGAAGGCGAGGTCGCGCAGGCGATCGACCGCGATCTCGGCGGGATGGAGAAGCTCCAGAACGACTTCAATGCCGCCGGCGGCCGCGTTTTCGGCTCCGGCTGGGTATTCGTCACCGTCACCCGCGACGGCAAGCTCGCGATCGAGACGAAGCCCAACCAGGACACGCCGCTGATGGACGGCAAACGCGTGCTGTTCGGCAATGACGTCTGGGAGCACGCCTATTATCTGAGCTATCAGAATCGCCGTCCCGATTACCTCAAGGCGTGGTGGAACGTGGTGAACTGGAGCAAGGTCGGCGAGCGCTATGCCGCTGCCAAGGCGGGCACGCTGACGATCTGAGTGGAATGGCTATACCCGAGCCAAACCCATTCCCACTGCGGCGTGCGCACTCTACGCCGACGGCGGCGTCCACGTCACCAACGTGACCCCGGCCGCGGGATCGAGCAGCCGCACCGGGCCGGGCTTGAGCCCGTGCTGCCTGAGCACTTCCTCCGGGGTGTGCCGCTCGCCGATGCCGGGGAACACCGGTCGCCCGTCGGGGAGTTGCACGCGGTTTGCGCGCGACAGGTGGAACGCGTCGTAGCCGAGTGCAAAGAACGCCATGTAGACCTCGGCGCCGCCGATCACGGCGAGCACACCCTGGCGCACGCCGAGCGCCAGCCGCGCCGCTTCGAACGACGCACCCGCCGGATTCCAGAACATCGCCTTGACATCCGCCGGATCGGGCGCCAGCGACGCCACGCGCCGGGTCAGGACCAGCCGGCGGCGGCCGGAATTCGGCTCCTGCTCATGCGTCAGGCGCCCAAGCGCAATCCCCGCGGCAAAGTCGAGCCCGGCGTGGAAGAACCGCTTGTCGGCCTCGTTGCGCAGGGCCTCGGGGAATCGCCCCGCCGCATCGGCAATCATCCCCTCGGCCGAAACAATGGCGTAGGCTTCGATTCGGTATGGGCGTTGCAGGCTCAGGCTCTCCCGGTCAGTCCAAGATCAACAGGAACCCCTTGGACGGTCGAAAAGTTCAACCGGTCGCCGACATGGCCGGCTTGAGTTTGCGGCGGATGCAGTGATTACTAATTGGCTGTTCGCCGGTGAGCCGTGGATGGCATTGCGGGAGCGGATGATGGCGAAACGCATCCTTGGCGCAGTCTTCGGAGCGGTCCTCAGCGCGACGGCCGCCTACGCGCAGGCACCGCTGAAACTGTTCGACGCCCATCTGCACTACAACTGGGAGCCATCGCCGTACTATTCGCTCGGAGAGGTGCTGGAAACGTTCAAGCGCAACAACGTTGCCGGCATTCTGGCGACCAGCAGGCCGAACGCCGGCACGCACGCGCTGGTGGAGGCCAAGCCGCCGGGGCTGTGGGTGGTGCCGTTCATCCGCCCCTACCGCGTCCGCGCCGACATCCAGAGCTGGTTCGACGATCCGTCGATCTACGAGCTGGTGCAGACCGAATACAAGCGCGGCTACTACCGCGGCATCGGCGAGTTCCACATTTACGGCAAATCGGCCTCGACCGAATGGGTGAAGAAGATGGTCGACTTCGCGGTCGAGCGCGATCTCTACCTGCACGCCCATTGCGACGAGGAGGCGCTGCTGATCCTTTACGGGCACAATCCGAGGGCCAAGATCATCTGGGCGCATACCGGCTTCTCGACACCACCGCAGCGGGTCGCGGAGCTGCTCGATCGGTACACGCTATGGGGTGAGCTGTCCTATCGCAGTGGCATCACCGACGGGTCAGGTAAGCTCACAACCGAATGGCGGCAGCTATTCGCCAAGTATTCGGATCGCTTCCTGATCGGCTCGGACACCTGGATCAACGAGCGCTGGCTCCAATACGACAACCTCATGCAAGGGTATCGCAACTGGCTCGCGCAGCTGCCCGCCGATCAGGCGCGCCGTATCGCCCACGGCAATGCCGAGCGGCTGTTCGGCGGCAAGGTGGAGTGAGCCGGCGGGTGGCGAATAGCGAATAGCGAGAATAGGGAATGCGAATAGCGAATAGTGAGTAGCGAATGTTGGAGCACTGACGTGTAGTAATTCTTGGCGGTTATTCGCCACTCGCCATTCGCCATTCGATCAGATTGCGTGGAAAGGCTGGGCCTTCACCGCCTCGCACAGCCCGTAGAACGCCTCGTTGACTTTTGCCCAACTCGGCTGCTTTTTCATGTTGTTGAGCCAGCGCTGCACGTTCGGATAGGGCGAGAAATCACAGCGGATGACCTCGCCCAGGGTCACCAGCCCGGCGCCGAAATAGTCGGCGATGGTGACCTGATTGCCGCACAGATACTGATTGTTCGGGCCGATCCAGTAGTCGTTGAGAATCTGCAGCCACCGTTTGGCATTCTCCGCGCCCCATTCGATCGTCGCCGCCTGCGCCTCGTCGCTGCGGCGGCGGTGATGCGGGAACACCTGCGGATACGCGAGCCCGTAGCCCCAGTCGCGATAGAAGTTGGTGTTGAGCCAGTCCATCATCTCGTTGACCTTGGCGCGCTGCTTCAGGTCCTTGGGATAGGCCGGCGAATCGATCTTGTCGGCGAGATACTTGAGGATGGCCGAGCTTTCGGTCAGGCGAAAATCGCCGTCCTCGAGCATCGGAACCATGCGGCTCGGATTGAGCGAGGCAAACGGCTCCTTGTGGTGCTCGCCGGTCATCAGATCGACCAGCTGCTCGTCGACGTCGAGCTTGTTGTCGGCGATGAACAGCCGCACCGGCCTGCTCGTCATCGAAACTGGATGCATATAAAGCTTCATCGATTTCTCCTTCAGCCCCTCTTCAAAAATCGACGCGCGCTCGGGACCGCAGTCGCGCGACTTGGCCGACGGCCGCCGCCTCACAAGTGCGGCAGCCTCGGCGCCCCCTGCCCCTGGCCGGCCTGCGCCTCGACCGCCGCCACCGCGGTCATGTTGACGACCCCACGCGCGGTGACCGAAGGCGTCAGGATATGCGCCGGGCGCGCCGCACCGATCAGGATTGGGCCGACCGGCAGCGCGTCGGCCACCACCTTGACCATCTGGTAGGCGATATTGGCGGCATCGAGGTTCGGCATGATAAGCACATTGGCCTCGCCCTTGAGCCGCGAGTGCGGAAAAACCCGCTCGCGATGCGCTGGACTGAGCGCGGAATCGCCGTGCATCTCGCCTTCCACTTCGAGCTCGGGGTGCTGGGTCAATAACAGCTCGCAGGCGCGCCGCATCTTGCGCGAGGACACGCTGTCGTAGCTGCCGAAGTCGGAATGCGAGACCAGCGCGATCTTCGGCGTCAACCCGAAGCGGCGCACGTGCGCCGCCGCCAATACCGCCATGTCGGCGATCTCCTCGGCGGTCGGGTCGGTCGCCACCTGGGTATCGGCCATGAAGAACGCGCCCTTGGGCGTGATCACCAGCGACAGCGCCGCGAAGTCGCGCACGCCCGGCGCCAGGCCGACGATGTCGCGGATATGGTAGAGGTGGCTCATGTAGCGGCCTTCGACGCCGCAGATCATGCCGTCGGCCTCGCCGCGATGGACGCCGAGCGCGGCGATTACCGTGTTGTTGGTGCGCACGATGGTGCGCGCCGCGTCCGGCGTCACGCCGCGGCGCCCGGCGGCCTCGATATAGCTCAGCACGTAATCGCGGAAACGCGGATCGTCGTCCGGATTGACCAGGTCGAAGTCATCCCCAGGTCGGATCGACAGGCCGAAGCGCTTGAGCCTCGCCTCGACCACCGAAGGGCGGCCGACCAGGACGGCCCGCGCCAAGCCTTCCTCGCGCACGACCTGGGCCGCACGCAGGATGCGCTCGTCCTCGCCCTCGGCATAGATGATGCGCCGGAGCTGCTCCTTGGCCTGCGAGAACACCGGTTTCATGATGAAGCCGGAGCGGAACACGAAACGGTTCAGCCGCTCGAGGTAGGTCGCGAAATCGACGATCGGGCGCGTCGCCACGCCGGAATCGATCGCCGCGCGCGCCACCGCCGGCGCGATGCGCAGGATCAGCCGCGGATCGAATGGATTGGGGATGAGTGACCCGGTTCCGAACGTGACCGCTTCGCCGCCATAGGCGCGGGCGGCGACCTCGGATGGCGCCTCGCGCGCGAGCGCGGCGATCGCCTCGACCGCGGCGACCTTCATTTCTTCATTGATGGTGGTTGCGCCGACGTCGAGCGCGCCGCGGAAAATGTACGGGAAGCACAGGACGTTGTTGACCTGGTTGGGAAAATCGGAGCGCCCGGTGCAGATCATGGCGTCGGGCCGCGCGGCCAGCGCCTCGTCCGGCATGATCTCCGGATAGGGATTGGCCAGCGCCATGATCAGCGGACGCTCCGACATGCGCTTGAGCATGGCCGGCTTGAGCACGCCGCCGGCGGAAAGCCCGATGAAGACGTCGGCACCCTCGATCGCCTGCGCCAGCGTGCGCTTGTCGGTGTTCTGGGCGTAGACCTGCTTCCAGCGGTCCATCAGCGTGGTGCGCCCCTCGTAGACGCAGCCCTCGATGTCGGTCACCCAGATGTTCTCGCGCTTAGCGCCGAGCGCGACCAGGAGGTTGAGACAGGCGAGCGCAGCGGCGCCGGCCCCCGAGGTCACGATCTTGACCTTGTCGATGTGCTTGCCGGCGAGGTCGAGCGCATTGCGGACTGCGGCGGCCACGATGATCGCGGTGCCGTGCTGATCGTCGTGGAATACCGGGATCTTCATCCGCTCCTTGAGCTTCGCCTCGATGTCGAAGCACTCCGGGGCCTTGAAATCCTCCAGATTGATGCCGCCGAACGTGGGCTCGAGCGCCGCAACCACGTCCACCACCTTGTCGACCTCGGTCGCGGCGATCTCGACGTCGAACACGTCGATGCCGGCGAATTTCTTGAACAGGACCGCCTTGCCCTCCATCACCGGCTTCGACGCCAACGGCCCGATATTGCCCAGTCCGAGCACGGCGGTGCCGTTCGAGACCACCGCCACCAGGTTCGAGCGCAGCGTCAGATCGGCCGCTTCTGCCGGATTGGCGGCAATCGCCTCGCACGCGACCGCGACGCCGGGCGTATAGGCCAGTGCCAGATCGTGCTGGGTGCCGAGCGGCTTGGTGGGCTGGATCTCCAGCTTCCCGGGCCGCGGCATCCGGTGATAGAGAAGCGCACTCGCTTTGAGATCGTCGGAGATCGATGACGGCATGGCAGGCCCTCCCCGGTGACAGATTAGCGGTCCGCGAGTCGGTGTACAGCCTTCTCCGACCGAGTTATTTTTGCGGCAGTGCCAACCGGATGTGCAGTTCGCGCAGCTGCTTGGCGCTGACCTCCGATGGGGCGCCCATCAGCAAGTCCTCGGCCCGCTGATTCATCGGGAACAGCACGACCTCGCGCAGATTCTCCTCCCCGGCGAGCAGCATCACGATGCGGTCGATTCCGGGTGCGATTCCGCCGTGCGGTGGCGCGCCGTACTGCAGCGCGCGCAGCATGCCGCCGAATTTCTGCTCCAGCACCTCGGCTCCGTATCCGGCGATCTCGAACGCTTTGCGCATGACATCCGGGCGATGATTGCGGATCGCGCCCGAGGACAGCTCGACCCCGTTGCAGACGATGTCGTACTGGATCGCCTTGATGCCGAGAATCGTTTCCCGATCCGCGGGGTCGAGATTGAGGAAATCCTCGATCGGATAGTTCGGCATTGAAAATGGATTGTGGGAAAAATCGATCCGTTTCTCCTCCTCGTTCCATTCGAACATCGGGAAATCGACGATCCAGCAGAACTCGAAGCGGTCCTTGTCGATCAGCTCGAGCTCCTGGCCGAGGCGCATGCGGGCCGCGCCCGCGACCTTGGCGGCATCGGCCTCCTTGCCGGCCGAGAAGAACACCACGTCGCCGGCCGCGGCGGCGGCCTTGCCGGCGATCCTTGCCTGGACGTCGGGGGGAATGAACTTGGCGATCGGTCCTTTGCCGCCGTCGGTCTCGAACACAATGTAGCCGAGGCCGGCTGCTCCGAGGTCGGAGCGCGCCCATTCGTTGAGCTTGTCGAAGAACGATCGCGGTTGCACGGCCGCTCCCGGCGCCGGAATCGCACGTACCACGCCGCCTGCCTTGATGACGTTCTTGAAGGCGTTGAACGTCACGCTGGGATCATTGAATTCCTCGGTGACGTCCACGATCTCGATCGGGTTGCGGAGATCCGGCTTGTCGGTGCCGTACTTCAGCAGCGCCTGGCCGTAGGGGATCTGCGGGAGCTTCGGCGTCACCGGCCTGCCGCCGGCGAATTCCTCGAACACCCCGCGCATCACCGGCTCGACGGCGGCGAACACGTCCTCCTGGGTGACGAAGCTCATCTCCAGATCGAGCTGATAGAACTCGCCCGGCGAGCGGTCGGCGCGCGCATCTTCGTCGCGGAAGCACGGCGCGATCTGGAAGTAGCGGTCGAAGCCCGCGATCATCGTGAGCTGCTTGAACTGCTGCGGTGCCTGCGGTAGCGCGTAGAACTTCCCCGGATGCAGCCGCGAGGGGACGAGATAGTCGCGGGCGCCTTCCGGTGACGAGGCGGTCAGGATCGGCGTCTGGAACTCGAAAAAGCCCACCTCCTTCATCCGGCGCCGGATCGAGTCGATGATTTGCCCGCGCAGGATGATGTTGCGATGCAGCCGCTCGCGGCGCAGGTCGAGGAAGCGGTACCTGAGCCGGATGTCCTCGGGATAATCCTGCTCGCCGAACACCGGCATCGGCAGCTCCGCCGCCGGCCCCAAAACCTCGATCTCGCTGACGAACACCTCGACCGCGCCGGTAGGCAGATCCGGATTCTCGGTGCCCGCCGGACGCTTGCGCACCGTGCCGTCGACCCGCACCACCCATTCGGAACGCAGCTTCTCGGCATCGCGGAACGCAGGGCTGTCCGGATCGGCCACCACTTGCGTGACCCCGTAGTGGTCACGCAGGTCGATGAACAGCACGCCGCCGTGATCGCGGATGCGATGGCACCAGCCGGAAAGCCGCACGGTCTGGCCGATGTGCGTCTCGCGCAGTTCGCCGCAGGTATGCGTGCGATAGCGATGCATGGGCGTGGCTCTAACCGGGATGCCGGGAAAAGTGCGGCGCAAGGTGCATGGGCGACCCGCTTTGTCAAGAAACCCAAAGCCACGCGCGTGCCGGCACCCTCGACAGCGCACGAGCGATCTGCAAACTCCCGGCCGGCGGGGTTGGAGCGTTGCCAGTGACACAGACAAGGACCACGGCGGAAGCGACGGTCGCAGCCCTTGCAGCCCATGGGCTCGACGCCGTCTATGCCCTGCCGGGCATCCACAACGACCCGCTGTTCGACGCGCTGTTTAACGCTGCCGACCGCATCCGCACCGTGCATACGCGCCATGAGCAGGGCGCCGCCTATATGGCTCTCGGCGCGGCGCTCGCAACGGGGCGCCCGCAGGCCTACACGGTCGTGCCCGGGCCCGGCCTGCTCAACACCGGCGCGGCGCTGCTGACCGCCTACGGGATGAACGCCCCGGTGCTCGCCCTTATCGGCCACATCCCGCATCGCGACATCGGGCGCGGTTTCGGCCACCTGCACGAGATCCGCGACCAGGCCGGCATCCTGCAGCGGCTGGCCGATTTCTACGCCCACATCCACACGCCGGCCGACGCCCCGCGTCTCGTGGGCGAGGCCTTTCGGGCCATGCGGACAGGCCGGCCGGGGCCGGCGGCCCTCGAATGCGCAATCGATGTGTGGGGAAGATCGGGCCCGGTGGCACCGATTGGAGAACCGCCGCCGCCGGAGCCGCCACTGATCGATGAAGATGCCATCCTCGCCGCCGCCAAGCGCCTCGGAGCCGCCAAGCGGCCGCTGATCATTTGCGGGGGCGGCGCCCAGGATGCGGCCGAGGAGGTCACGGCGCTCTCCGGCATGCTGCAGGCACCCGTGCTCGGCTATCGCCGCGGCCGGGGGGTTCTCGACAGCCGCGATCCGCTCAGCGTCACGTTGCCGCTCGGACATGAGCTATGGGCGGAGACCGATGTCGTGCTCGGCGTCGGCACCCGCATGCACTTTCCGCTCACCATGTGGGGCGTGGACGAGCGCCTCGACGTCATCCGCATCAACGCCGATCCACAAGAACCAGCCCGCTTCAGGCGACCGGCAGTCGCCCTGGTCGGTGATGCCAAGCCGATCCTGCGGCGGCTGGTTGAAGTGCTGCCGGCGCACAGCGCCGCTCGGTCGTCTCGTCGCGACGAGATGCGGGAACGCCAAGCGAAGTTGCGCAAGCGGCTGGCCACGCTCTCGCCTCAGCTCGAATTCCTCGATGCCATCCGGGCGGAACTGCCCGAGGACGGCATCTTCGTCGACGAGGTGACACAGATCGGGTTCGCTGCGCGCCTCGCGTTTCCTGTCTACCGGCCGCGGACATTCCTGTCGCCCGGCTACCAGGATAATCTGGGCTGGGGGTTCGCCACCTCGCTCGGCGCCCAGCACGCGCGGCCGGAAGTCCCGGTGCTGTCGATCTCCGGCGATGGCGGCTTCCTCTATACCGCCAACGAGCTGGCGACCGCGATGCATCACCGCATCCCGCTCACGAGTGTGGTGTTCAGTGACGGGGCGTTCGGCAATGTGCGGCGCATCCAGGAGGAGGCCTATGGCAACCGCTTGATCGCCTGCGACATCACCAATCCGGATTTCGTGCGCTTCGCGGAAAGCTTCGGGGCCGCCGCCGAGCGCGTCCGGACGCCGGAGAACCTGCGGGGTGCTTTGCGGCGCGCGTTCGCTCGCCGCCAGCAGCCAACGGTGATCGAGGTTCCGGTCGGGCCAATGCCGAGCCCTTGGGAATTTATCCTGCTGGCCCGTATACGCGGATCGGAAGGCGACAACCCCTTCCGACTCCGCTAATGAGCGCTCCATGGAGCCGATCACCTCCAACCAAACGCTGGCCGCCGCCTGCGCCCGACTGGCGGAGCATCGTTTCATCACCATCGACACCGAGTTTCTGCGCGAGACCACCTATTATCCCAAGCTGTGCGTGGTGCAGATGGCGAGCGCGGAGGAAGCCGTCGTGGTCGACGCATTGGCCGACGGCATCGACCTCGCCCCGGTTTTCGGCCTCATGGCCAATGAGGCCGTGCTCAAAGTCTTTCACGCCGCGCGTCAGGACATCGAGATCGTCTGGCATCGCGCCGGGTTCATTCCTCACCCGGTATTCGATACGCAGATCGCCGCCATGGTGCTGGGCTATGGCGACTCGATCTCCTACGACCAGCTGGTCCAGCGCATCACCGGCGACACGCTCGACAAATCTCACCGTTTCACCGATTGGGCGCGACGACCGCTCTCGGCCGAGCAAATCGCCTATGCGATCTCGGACGTGACCCATTTGCGCGACGTTTTCCTGGCCTTGGATGCCGACCTTCACAGGCGCGGGCGGGCCGAATGGGTCTCGGAAGAGATGGAGGTCTTGACCTCCCCCGCGACCTACCGGGTCGAGCCTGAGCGCGCCTGGGAACGCCTGAAAACCCGGGTCCGCAAGCCGCGCGAGCTCGCCGTGCTGATGGAGGTCGCCGCCTGGCGCGAGCGGGAGGCGCAAGCACGCGACGTGCCGCGCGGCCGCGTAATCAAGGACGAGCTCATCGGCGACATTGCCATGCAGACGCCGACAACCCCGGAGCGGCTCGCGGGCTTGCGCACGTTGCCGAAGGGATTCGAACGGTCGAAATGGGGCCAGGACATCATACAGGCGGTGAAGCGGGGCCTCGAGCGCGATCCCAAGGGCCTGCCCCGCATCGACCGCTCGCGCCAGACGGCGAATGGCGGGCCTACGGTCGAGCTCCTGAAGGTGCTCCTGCGGATGACGGCCGAGCGGCATGACGTCGCGGCGAAGGTGATTGCCACGGTCGATGACCTCGAGCGCATCGTCGGCGACGGCGAGGCCGACGTACCCGCCCTCAAAGGTTGGCGGCGCGAACTGTTCGGCGAAAAGGCACTGGCGTTGAAACAGGGCCGTCTTGCGCTGGCGATCGAGAACGGGCGCGTGGCAACCGTGGAAAGGTAGCGAAATGGCAAATGGCGAATGGCGAGTAGCGAGCGGAGGCAAACCGAGCTTTCTCCCGGAAAAGCTAAGACCACTCGCCATTCGCCATTCGTCATTCGCCTCCCGTTATTCGCTCAGCATCATCGGCTCGCGCCCGATCAAGCGGGCGAGCTGCTTTAGCCGATTGAACACGCGCTCACCCGCAAGCGGGGCAAGGTCGCCGGTGAGGCGCAAGACCAGACGGCCGCGCTCGACCCGCATCGGTGCTCGCGGCAGCACGCCCGGCATGGCGGCCGACACCATATAGGCCACGCGCAAGGCCGCACCCAGCACCCGAGCGCGATCGAGCATGCGCGTGGAGATCAGCTCGATCAGGTCGGGGACGAGCTCGTCGTGGATGAGCCCGACGTGGCGGAAAAACACCGATAGGGCGAGATAGGCGCGGCCAGGATGGTCGACCCCGACAAACGCCCCATGGGCGATCATGTCGAAGGACTGCTCGCCGCGATAATCCGGGTGCGCGCGCCACCCGATATCGCCCAGCAGACAAGCCGCATGACGCAGGCGTTTCTCCTCGGCGGTCTCGTCGAGCCCGGAGGATTGGAAGAAGCGGTCGGTCCAGCCGATGACTTCGCCGCCATGGGCCGGCGAGCGTGACCGCAGGACGTTGAGATCGCGCGCCGCCGCGATCAGCGGATCCTGCCGCTGGCATGCCGGATCCAGCATCGCGTAGAGCAGGCCTTCGCGGACCCCTAGCGCCGAGAACACGACGTCTCGCGGCTTGGCCATTCGGACCACGTGCTCCAGAACCAGTGCGCCATAGGCAAGCAGCGGCCGACGCGCATCCGCCACCACCTCGATGCGTGAGAGCATTTCGGTGTTGACGCGATGCACCAGGCGGGAGAACTCGAATGTCTCCTTGGCCGGAATCGCGTAGCCATGCGTGACATGCAGCGGGTAGCCGGTCTGCCACATGTGCAGGCGGGCGAGCGCGCGCCACGTGCCGCCGACGGCATAGAAAGTGCGACCGGCGCCGGCGCGCAGGCACTTGATCTTCGACAACGCGCCGATGACGATCTTTTCCGCCTTTTTTAGCGATTTGGCGGAGGCATCCTGCAACGCCAGCCCACCGAGCGGCAGCGTCACGCCGTGCGTGAAGCGCCGGTGACTGACATCGACAAGCTCCAACGAGCCGCCGCCGAGATCGCCAGCGATGCCGTTGGGTTGATTGATGCCGGAAATGACCCCGAGCGCGCACAGCTCGGCTTCCCGCTTACCGGACAGCACATCGACCTTCTGTCGACAAATTCGCGCCGCCTCGGCGATGAATGCCGATCCGTTGCGCGCCTCGCGGCAGGCCGCCGTGGCCACCACCCACACGCTGCTTACTTCGAGAATGTCGCACAATGCGCGGTACCGGCGAAGGGCATTGAGCGCCTTGTGGACGGCGTCCGCTGCCAACAGTCCGGTCGACTGCACCTCACGACCCAGCCCGCACAAGGTCTTCTCGTTGAAGATCGGCGTGGGTCCGCGCGTCAGCCCCTCATAGACGACGAGGCGGACCGAGTTCGACCCTATGTCGATGACGGCGACTGGCGGTCCGTGGTCGAGCCGGCCGGGCACGTGCGCGGCCGCCTCGGCCGCACGGTCAGCTCCGTTGCTGGCGGCGGAAGAGGCTGCGGGGCGAAGAGTCTTTGAGGGATTTTCCACGGCCGGACAGGCTTGGGTTGGTCATGAAATATTTATGGGCGTTGAACGGCTCCTCGCCCTGGGCCGCCTTTATGCGCATGGACGTGCCGTCCGGCAAGAGCGTCCAGCTCTGCTCGTTGTCCAGCAGGTTGGCAACCATGATCTGGTCGAGCACCTGCTGATGCACCGTGGGATTGACGATCGGACACAACGCTTCCACCCGGCGGTCGAGATTGCGCGGCATCAGGTCGGCAGAGGAAATATACACGGCGGCCTTCTGGTGCGGCAGACCGAAGCCTGCTCCGAAGCAATAGATCCGGCCGTGCTCGAGAAAGCGCCCGATGATCGATTTCACCCGGATCTTTTCCGACAGTCCCGGCACGCCTGGCCGCAAGCAGCAGATGCCGCGCACGATCAAATCGGTCTCGACCCCCGCCTGCGAAGCCGCATAAAGCGCGTCGATGATCACAGGGTCCACCAACGCATTCATCTTCATCCAGATCGCGGCCGGCCGCCCGGCCTTGGCGTGGGCGATTTCCTGTTCGACATGATCGAGGATGCGTTGTTTCAGATTTACCGGCGAAACCGCCATTTTCTGGAGCTCGGCCGGCTCGGCATAACCGGTGATGAAGTTGAAGATCCGAGCGACGTCCCGGCCGATGACAGGATCGGCGGTAAAGAACGACAAGTCGGTATAGATGCGCGCGGTCACCGAGTGATAGTTGCCGGTGCCGACATGGACATACGACATCAGCGCGCCGGCCTCGCGCCGCACGATGAGGGACAGCTTGGCGTGCGTTTTCAGCTCGATGAATCCGAACACGACCTGGGCGCCGGCGCGCTCGAGGTCGCGCGCCCACCGGATGTTCGCCTCTTCGTCGAAGCGCGCCTTGAGCTCCACGAGCGCGGTGACCGACTTTCCCGCCTCGGCGGCCTCGGCCAGCGCTCGGACGATCGGGCTGTCCTTTGACGTCCGATAAAGCGTCTGCTTGATCGCGACCACGTCGGGATCGCGGGCTGCCTGGTTGAGGAACTGGACCACGACGTCGAAGGATTCGTACGGATGATGGACGATGAGGTCCTTCTGCCGGATGGCCGCGAAGGCGTTGCCCGCCTGCTCGCGGATGCGTTCGGGGAAACGCGGATTGTAGGGGACGAATTCGAGGTCCGGCCGGTCCACGCTCGTGAGCTGCGACAGCTCGTTGAGGGCGAGGACGCCGTCGACCAGGAAAATCTCGTCGTCGGCGGCCGCAAGCGCGCGCTGCACGAAGCGCTTGAGCGGCGCCGGCATCGCGGCTTCCATCTCCAGCCGGATCACCGATCCACGACGTCGCCGTTTCAGCGCGGTCTCGAACTCCCGGACGAGGTCTTCGGCCTCTTCCTCGACCTCGACCTCCGAGTCGCGCAGGATCCGGAACGCGCCCTGCCCGCGCACCACATAGCCCGGAAACAGCTTGCCGATGAACAGGCCGGTGGCCTGCTCCAGCGTGACCAGGCGCGCGCCACCGCTACCCTGAATGTCCGGCAAGCGGATGAATCGCTCGATCCGGTTGGGTACGCGGATGAGCGCATTCATCGCCTTGGCATCGCTCGACCGGACGAGGTGAAGCGCAATCGAAAAGCCAAGATTGGGGATGAACGGAAACGGGTGCGCCGGATCGATGGCGAGTGGTGTGAGAACCGGAAAGATCTGGTGCAGGAAGTAATCTTCGAGCCAGCTCTTGTCTTGCTTGCTGACGTCCGGTCCGTCGACCAACGTGACGCCGTTAGCTGCCAGCTCAGCGCGCAACTCGCGCCAGCGTTTCTGCTGGTCGCTTGCCAGCGACGCAACGGCTTCGGCGATGCGAGCGAGCTGCTCCGCCGGCGTCAGGCCGTCGGGGCTGCGAAGTCATGATCCCCTCGCGCACCTGGCCCTTCAGTCCGGCGACCCGGACCATGAAGAACTCGTCAAGGTTATTGGCCGAAATCGAGAGAAACCGCAGCCGCTCCAGCAGCGGATGGGTGGTGGCCAACTCTTCCAGCACGCGCCGGTTGAAGTGGAGCCAGGACAGCTCGCGATTGATGAAGCGCTCGGCAGCCGCCGAAAGGTCGGGGACCGCCTCCTGCGGGCGCGGCTCCGGCGCTCTTTCCCTAGTCAGTTCAATGATTTCCGATCGATCCATGCTGCTCACGACCTGGCCACGGCAAAGCCGCCGTCAATCGCGGCAATGGTGGCCGTGTATTTTGGCTCCACCATGACATAACGCGCCAAGCCCGTCC
Organism: uncultured Alphaproteobacteria bacterium; assembly: GCA_963788095.1. Taxonomy (GTDB): domain Bacteria; phylum Pseudomonadota; class Alphaproteobacteria; order Rhizobiales; family Xanthobacteraceae; genus CAVTXS01. Next base: position 286,476 of record CAWBFP010000021.1, read on the forward strand.
GCGCCGTCAAGACTGATGTCGCAGCACCTCGGCGGCGAGCGCCCGGCTCACCTGCCGTTTTTGCCGCAGCGCCTCGACATCGAGCTGATCGACCGTCCTTCGGACCGCCGCGAACGAACGCTCCAGGCGTGGCATCAGGTAGCTGATGAGCGCTTCATCGACGTTCAACTGACGGTCACCGAACAGTTTCACCAGCACGGCCCGCAAAAGCGGCTCATCGGGAAGCTCCAGGGTAAGCACCGGAATCGCGCGCAAGCGCGACGCCAGGTCGGGCACGGACAACGTCCAACCGTTCGGCGCACTGCGGACGGTCAGCAACATGTAGGCCTCGTGCTCGCGCGCAAGGTTGAGCAAATGAAACAGCGACCGCTCGTCGAATTGACCATCGGCCACGTCCTCAACAACCAACGCACCGGTTGCGAGCGCGGCTGGCAAATTCGCTTCTCGCAACGCGCGCCCCGACAGGAAGCGTGCCCCCGCGTCCGCCGCCCAGATCGCAGCCAGATGGCTTTTGCCTGCCCCTTCAGGTCCGGCGAGAGCCAGAATGGGAGTGGACCAATCGGGCCAACGCTCGATCATTGTCAGCGCGGCGGCGTTCGAGGGTCCCTGCAGGAAATCCTCCCGCGCGAAACTCTCGATATGCCCGAGGTCGAGGGCAAGCTGGCGCGCGCCGCGGACACTCCCGGTCGCCATCAACGCGCTTTCTTCGCCGTACGCGTAGGACGATCGGTCGCGGATGCCTCCTGTTCGCCGGTATAGAGCGGGCTTTCGAGATAACGCCCAAGCGCAAACCGCAGGATGACGCCGATGGCAGCCGCGAGCGGGACAGCAAGCAGCATGCCGACGAACCCGAACAAGTAGCCGAATGCGAACAGCGCAAACATCAGCCATACCGGATGCAGGCCGACCCTTTCGCCGACCAATTTGGGCTGCAAGATGTAACCCTCGATGAATTGGCCGGCGAAGAAGATGGCCATCACCATTAGGATCGATCCCCAAGCCGGCCAGAACTGCGCGACCGCCACACCGCCCGCCAACACCAACCCGGTCATCGAGCCGACGTACGGGACGAAGGTGACGAGGCCGGAGACGAGCCCAATCAGCAGGCCGAAGTTCAAGCCGGCGAGCGTGAGACCGACTGCGTAGAATGATCCGAGGATCAGGCAGACGCCCGTCTGGCCGCGCACGAATCCGGCGATCGCGCGGTCGATCTCGGTGGCGAGCTCACGCACCGTTTCGCGATGCGGCCGCGGCACCCATCCGTCGACCTTGGCAATCATGCGGTCCCAATCGTACAGGATGTAGAAGGCCACGATCGGGGTAACCACCATCAGCGAAAAGATCGAAACCAATGCTTGTCCGCCGGACCACAGCGACTTCAGGAAGGCGGCGATCCAACCAGCACCCTGGGTGATCAGATCGCCGAGCGCGGGGTCCGTGCCGGCCATCTTGTCTCCCAGCACGCGCTGCAGCCATGGCCGGCTCGGATCGGCCAGCACCGACTGCAGCTTGCCGATATAGGCCGGCAGATTCTCGATGAAGGCCACCGACTGTCCGCCCACAATGGGTACGATGAGCAGGATCAGGACGATGAAGCTCAGCACGAACACGCCGATGATAACGAGCGCTGCCAGCAGGCGGTCGACGCCGAGCCGCTCCAGGCGGCTGGCCAATGGATTGAACAGATAGGCGAGCGCCATTCCGGCCACGAACGGCAGCAGGATTTCGCGCAGCAGCCACAATAGCAGGACGATCACGACACAAGTCGCGGCCCAGAATGTCACTTGGCGTCCGAGCCCCACCGCGATCGCCACCGCGCGTCTCCCACTACCCGGCTCGCGGCACACCGTGGTCCGGGCACCGATCGCGCATGCTCAGCCGGGCTCCGACCCCATGTGGCGTACCCACTCCCGCACATAGGCGGCGACCGAGAGCAACGTCAAGGCGGCGACCAGGGCCATGGTGAAGGGCAACGCCCATCCGGGATTGAACTGCAGGCCCAGCGAACCGAGCACGAGCCCGGCGAAGAAGATCTGCGCGGCGGTATTGAGTTTCGAGACCAGGAGCGGCTTGACCTCGACCGGCCTGCCCACCAGCCACGACAACATGACCGCACCGATGATCATCAGGTCGCGCGAGACCACGAGGATCACCAGCCAGCGCGGCACTGCCTCGCTGAAGCCGAGCGCCACGTAGATCGATACGATGAGCACCTTGTCGGCGAGCGGGTCGAGGTAGGCGCCGAGCTCGCTGGTCATGTCGAAGCGCTTGGCGAGGAAGCCGTCAACCGCATCGCTGATACCCGCGGCCACGAACAGCACAAAGGCGATCAGCATTTCGCCCGAGGTGATCGCCCAGACCACCAGCGGCACCGAAAGGATGCGGGCAAGCGTAATCAGATTGGGCAGATTCACCTGATCATAGCCCCTCGAACTCCGCTCTCGGCAATAGACCGCCGGTCCGCCGTTGCCAAGCAGGCGGTCGGCGCAGGCGCCTGGTGGCGCGGATTTGCCGCTATCCGAGCAGGTTTCGGACGCCGTCGCGACCACATTGCACCCGTTTCGATTTCGCCGTACCACCCCACCGCCCGGCGCGCCGCGGGATGGCAGCGGGCGGCGAGCCGATGCACGGCTCGCGCCCCTTTTTTGAGGTCATCGATGAGCAAACGTCGCGTCGCAATCCTCATTTCGGGACGCGGCTCCAACATGGCCGCCTTGATCGATGCCGCGAAGCAGGACGACTATCCGGCCAGGATCGTCCTGGTGATTTCCAACAACCCTGAAGCCGCCGGACTAGTGCGGGCGCGCGAAGCCGCCGTCCCGACCGCGATCGTGGACCACAAGCCCTACGGCCGCGACCGCACGGCCTTCGAGCAGGCGCTCACCAGCGAGCTTGCCGCCCGCGAGGTCGAGCTCATCTGCCTGGGCGGCTTCATGCGACTTTTTACCGCCGGCTTTGTCGCACACTGGCAGGGGCGCATGCTCAACATCCATCCTTCCCTGCTGCCGGCATTCAAGGGATTGGATCCGCATGGACAGGCGCTCGCGGCCGGCGTGAAGATCAGCGGTGCGACCGTGCATTTCGTCGTGCCGGAGACCGATTCCGGACCCATCGTTGCGCAGACTGCGGTTCCCGTTCGGGACGACGATACGGCTGCCGCGTTGGCTGCGCGCGTGCTCGCCGCCGAGCACCGGCTCTATCCGCTGGCGTTGAAACTTGTCGCCGAGGATCGCGTGCGGCTGGTGGACGGGCGCTGCGTAATCGAGGGCGCTCGCGTCGCCGACGCGGCGTTGTACAGTCCGAGCAACTGACGGGCGCTTGAACTCGAGCGCTCGGCAAAAGGACGTGCAGGTCGTTGCCGGCGCGCCGGCCAAAGAAAACCCCCGGTTTGAACCGGGGGCTACGGGTGACACCCGGCGGCCGAGCACGCGGCCGCGATCAGTTACGCGACCTTGAGATTCTCCGCGGAGGTCTTGCCGCGGTTGGTGACGAGTTCGTACTCGACCACTTGACCTTCATTGAGGCTGCTTAAGCCGGCCCGCTCGACGGCGGAAATGTGAACGAACACATCCCGGTCGCCGGTATTCGGCTTGATGAACCCGTAACCCTTAGTCGGGTTGAACCATTTGACGGTGCCCTTCTGCACGTCGGTCTCCTAGCTTCAAATCTTCAGTCGACGTGAGACGCAATCGCTGCATTTCGCGCCACAACCCGGCTTTTGGGGAGATCCGTAGCGATCGCGTCGTGATGAACGCTCAGCGGCCGGAGCGGCCAAAATCAGATTGCGCGACACGTGAACACTAAAATTGCGGCGTTGGCAAGGCTGTTCGGTCGCGCGCGTGCCTTGCCTCAATATTGTGACGGAGTTTTTTGTTTTTGTTGGCGACGCCCGACTAATCGGCAGCAAGCGGCCGTATCCACACGCGATTGTCGTGAAACGCGGCGCCTCCAAAGGGAGCAATCGCGTCGGCGCCGGTCAGCGTGTTGATGCCACGGCCATCTTCGTAGCAATGATTGGGCCAGATCAACTCCGCGATCAGGACGCCGCGCCGCACGCCTTCGAACACGCGCGCACGCAAACGCACTTCGCCGCGCCTGTTGCCGAGCCGGACCCTCTCGCCGGTATTGATGCCGAGCGCGCGTGCGTCCATGGGATGGATCATCACCTCCGGCCGTCCCTCCTTGGTGCGCGACGTCGGCGTCTCCGTGAACGTCGAGTTCAGGAAACTACGCGCCGGTGACGTCGCCAGCCGGAACGGATGCTCGGCATCGACCTCCTCGATCACCTCCCAATGATCCGGAAGCGCAGGGATCGCGCCGACCGGCCCGGCAAGCCAGGGACTGCGGAACGGTACATGCGGCCAATCCGGTTTGAAGCGGAACTTGCCGTCCGGCCAAGCGAAGCCGTTCACATAGTGCGCGGTATCGAAGTCCGGCTGGCAGTCGATCCAGCGCTTCTGCTCGAGCTCGTCCAACGTTCCCCACCCGGAGTTCCGCAGCGTCCAGTCGATCAGCTCGCGCGACGTCATGGCGAAACCCTGGTGCCTTGCCCCGACGCGATCAGCCAAGGCGCACACGACCTCATGGTTGGAGCGGCATTCGCCTGGCGGTTCGATCAACTTGGGTCCGAGCTGAATGTATTGATGCCCGCCGCCTTGGTAGACGTCGTCGTGCTCGAGGAACGTAGTGGCGGGCAGCACCACGTCGGCCACGCGGGCAGTTTCGGTCATGAATTGCTCATGCACGCAGACGAACAGGTCCTCGCGCGCGAAGCCGCGCTTGACCACCTCCTGATCGGGTGCAACCGACATCGGATTGGTGTTCTGGATCAGCAGTGCGGCAACTGGTCCGCCTTCCGCGAGAGCTTCGCGATCACCGGTGAGGATCGCGCCGATGCGCGACTGATCGAGCACGCGGATCGCAGGATCGACGACGTCGAGACCCTCGATCATGGTCTTGTTCCAGTGATAGATCGCCCCGTTGTTGTGAAAGGCGCCGCCGCCCTCGTACCGCCAGGCACCCGCCACAGCGGCGATGCAGCTCGCCGCGTGCATGTTGACGGCGCCGTTGCGCGAGCGTGAAAAGCCATAACCGAGACGGAAATAAGCCCTTCTGCGCTCACCGACGAGCCGGGCGAAGGCCTCAATGACCGCCGCATCGCAGCCGGTGATCTCCGCCGCCCACTGCGGGCTTCGGTGACGGACATGGGCCTCGAGCTCGGCCGGCACGTCAGTGTAGCGTTCGAGGAAATCGCGGTCGGCGTTGCCATCGCGAAACAGGCAATGCATGACGGCGCACGCGAGCGCGCCATCGGTGCCAGGCCGGACCAGAACCGCAAGGTCCGCCTGCTCCATGGTTCCGTTGGCATAGACGTCTACCGCCACGATCTTGGCGCCGCGCCCCTTGCGCGCACGCACTGCGTGCGTCATCACGTTCACCTGGGTGTTCACCGGGTTGGTACCCCAGATGACCACCAGATCCGATTTCGCCATTTCGCGCGGATCAGGGCCGGCAAGGCGTCCGGTGCCGGCGATAAATCCGGTCCAGGCCGGGTTGACGCAAATGGTCGAGTGGAAACCCGAATATCTCTTGGCGTGCCGAAGCCGGTTGATGCCGTCGCGCATGACCAGACCCATGGTGCCGGCATAGTAGTAGGGCCACACGGCGTCGGAGCCGAAGCGCTGCTCCGCCTTGAGGAAGTTCTGCGCGACGATATCGAGCGCGGCGTCCCAGGAGACCGTCTCGAATTCGCCCGACCCTTTCGCGCCCTTGCGGCGCAAGGGCCGCATCAGCCGATCGGGATGATGGACGCGCTCCGCATAGCGCGCGACCTTGGCGCAGATCACGCCGGCGGTGTAGCTGTTGTCCTCGGCGCCGCGCACGCGCCCGATGGTGCGGCCATCGAGCACCTCCACTTCGAGCGCACAGGTCGAAGGGCAGTCGTGCGGACAGGTCGAGCTGTGCACGTCGATCTGGACCGGCTTGTTCATTGCATCACCGGACCTCTGAATCCGGCCCCGCCTGACGAGTGGCGGGCGACCGGAAAGGCGGCCGTCACGTTTCCGCGGCGGGCCGCCGTCTGCGCGTCAACACAAAACCCACGGCCACTACGAAGGCCGCACCCGCCGCCGCCGCCCAGTACACCAGCCGATGCGCCGTTTCGGAGCCGATCCAGCCGATCACCGCCGGATCCTCGATCATGATCTCTCCCGCGATCCAGCCGAGCAAGGCTGCGCCAGCCCAAACGAGGATGGGGTAGCGCTCCAGAATCGCCATCAGAATAGCACTGCCGGCGACGATCAGCGGAATGCTGATCACCAACCCGAAGATGATGAGCAGCCAGCTCCCTTTCGCAGCCGCCGGCGATCGCGATCACATTGTCGAGGCTCATCACCACGTCCGCGATGGCCATGATCCTGACCGCGTTCCAAAGGTTCTCCCCGGCCTTGACGCTGCCCTCGCCATGCGAATTCGGCCGGCGCGAGCAGCTTGATGGCGATCCACAGCAGCAGCACCCCGCCGACCAGCTTGAGATACGGTACGCCCATCAATTGGGTGATGACGATCGTGAAGATGATGCGCAGGAGAACGGCCGCGCCGGCACCGAAAATCATCCCCCAAAAGCGCTGACGCGGGGGCAACATGCGGCAGGCCAGAGCGATGACCACCGCGTTGTCGCCCGAGAGGATGATGTTGATGAGGATGATCTGCCAGGCAGCCAGCCAGAATGCCGGGTTGTCCATCGTCATCGGACCGTTCCTCCTTCACCGCGCCCGTGCATCACGGCGTGGCCGCTTCTTTGCAATAACCGTCATCGGTGCACGCGGCAAGGTGTCCGGGCGCGTCCGACGGCCTAGCCGACGATCTCGTTACCGGAGAAGAACTGGGCGATCTCCTGCGTCGCCGTCTCCGGCGCGTCGGATCCATGCACCGAATTCTCCCCCATGGAGCGGGCATGGACCTTCCGGATCGTGCCATCGGCGGCCTTAGCCGGGTCGGTCGCGCCCATCACGTCGCGGTATCGGGCGATGGCGCTTTCACCCTCGAGTACCTGCACGACGACCGGGCCCGAACTCATGAACGCGACCAACTCGCCGAAAAACGGACGCTCGCGATGCACCGCGTAGAAGGTCTCCGCCTGCTCGCGCGTGATCCGGACCCGCTTCTGAGCCACGATGCGCAGACCGGCCGCCTCGATCATGGCATTGATCGCGCCAGTCAGGTTGCGCTGCGTCGCGTCGGGCTTGATGATCGAGAAGGTGCGCTCGACCGCCATATCCACCATCCCTGCTTGAAGAAAAAAGGCCGCGAGTTATACCGGGCGCCGTTTTTGGCAGCAAGCAAGCCGGTCTGCCAATTGTCGATCACGGCTCAGCCAACGCCGAGCCGCAGCTGGGGCGACGAAAAGTCGATTTGGCAAGCAGCATATCGGCCCATTCGAGCGCGTGCTGACTTTGCCCGATGCGGCACGGCCTGAGCTGAGGGCTTGCCTTTACGCATAGATGCCGGCCAAAACGCGCCCATGCTTGTGATCGAGGATCTCTCCATCGGCGTGGCTGGGCGGCGGCTGCTCGACCATGCCTCTGCGCAACTTCCGACCGGCGCACGGGTGGGCCTCGTCGGACGGAATGGGATTGGCAAGACCACGTTGTTTCGCGCCATCGCCGGCGACATCGGGATCGAAGGTGGGACGATCGGCCTGCCAAAGCGGGGCCGCGTTGGACGGTTGGCACAAGAAGCGCCTGACGGCCCTGACAGTCTCATCGAGGTGGTGCTCGCCGCCGACGCCGAGCGCACGGCGCTGCTCGCCGCGGCGGAACGCGAGCGCAATCCGCACCGTATCGCGGACATCCAAACGCGCCTTTCCGACATCGCCGCCCATTCGGCGCCTGCGCGGGCGGCCGCGATCCTCTCGGGGCTGGGGTTCTCCGACCAGGATATGGCGCGGCCGTGCCGGGACTTCTCCGGCGGATGGCGCATGCGCGTTGCCCTCGCCGCTGTACTTTTTTCGGAGCCCGACCTGCTGTTGCTGGACGAGCCCACCAACTATCTCGACCTCGAAGGAACCCTGTGGCTTCAGACACACTTGGCGCGCTACCCGCGCACGGTGATCGTGATCAGTCATGACCGCGACCTGCTCGACAGCGCTGTCGACTGGATCCTCCATCTCGACGCCGGCAAGCTTGCGCTCTACCGCGGCGGCTATTCGAGCTTCGAGCGCCAGCGGCGCGAGCGCCTGGCACTCGATGCCAAGCTGGCAAAGAAGCAGGCGGCGCAGCGGCGTCATATGCAGGCGTTCGTCGACCGCTTCCGTGCCAAGGCTAGCAAGGCACGCCAAGCGCAGTCGCGCCTCAAGATGCTTGCCAGGCTCGAGCCGGCGCCCGCGCTGGTGGCCGCCGAGGTCCTGCCCATCAAGATTCCGGCACCTGCCAGAGCGCTGTCGCCTCCGATCATCGCGCTCGATGACGTCGCCGTGGGTTACCGTCCGGGTGCACCGGTGCTGCGTCGCCTATCATTGCGGGTCGACAGCGACGACCGCATCGCCCTGCTTGGCGCCAATGGCAACGGCAAGTCGACGCTATTGAAACTGCTCGCCGGCCGCATCGGCTCGATGCACGGACGCATCACGCAAGCCGACAAGCTCAAGGTCGGATATTTCGCCCAGCACCAACTTGATGAGCTCGACGCCGTTGAAAGCGGATACGATCATCTTCGTCGGCTGATGCCGGCAGCCTCCGAGGCAATGGTCCGCGCTCACATCGGCGCCGCGGGATTTCCCGGTGAACTGGCCGACACACCGACGGGGCAACTGTCAGGAGGAGAGAAAGCGCGGCTCGTTCTCGCGCTCGCCGCGTTCGCGGCACCGCACTTGCTAATTCTGGACGAGCCGGCCAATCACCTCGACATCGACAGCCGGGCCGCGTTGATTGACGCGATCAATGATTTTCCCGGCGCCGTGATTCTGGTTTCGCACGACGGCCATCTGCTGGATGCCTGCGCCGAGCGGCTATGGCTGGTCGACGGCGGAACCGTGACGCCGTTTTCGGGTGATCTCGACGACTACCGAAAACTCGTCTTGAGCCGGGCGAGCGTGCCTTCGCACACGGTCACGAATTCTGCGGCGGACGCACGTGGCTCGCGCGGCGCCCAGCGGCGTGCCGCCGCCCGCCGACGGGCCGGGCTAGCACCATTCAAGCGCCGCATCGCCGTAGCCGAGAGCGAAGTCGCGCGGCTGGCAGCTGAGATCACGCGGCTGGACACGGCGCTCAGTTCCCCGAGTTTGTTCGCGCATGACCCGGCGAGGGCCGCGATGCTCGCCAAGGCTCGCGCAGATGCATTCAAAGCCCTGGCCGCAGCCGAGGCGGAGTGGCTCGAAGCGAGCTCCGCCTACGAGGCCGAGGGCGGTGAGGAACCGCCCGCAATGCACAAGTCATGACGCGGCCAGGCCCAGTCCGCCCTGAACATGGCGGTATCGGCTGAGCAACCGGCAAGCAGCAACGTCAATGCAAGCGCAGCCCGCAAATCCGGACCATTGTCCCCGCGCGCGCGTTCAACCCAAGCCCCCTTGGTACCCCACAGCGGTGCTCCCGCAGTGTGCGTTGGCAAGCGTGCCGGGATCAACCGCCTTGGCGCTCCCACCGCCCTTGCGGACCTTGCCGCCAATAGGTGGTGTCGAACCCTTTCGTCCGCGCGTCCTCAAAGCGGATACGGGCCGCCGCCACCGCATCCGGATCGTCGCCGTCGAATATCAGGACAATGCGCTGGTAGCTTGAGGCATCGGACGGGACCTCGACCCCGTCGAGCAAAAATCGAACCTGTGCCCGGTTGGGATTGTCTTCGCCGACGGTGAGCAAATCGGCTGTTCGTCGGCATCAGGCGCTCGCGCGGTGGCGTGCGGCAGGAAACTGTCGTCGCGATAGCTCCACAGGAGCGCATCGAGGGCCTCGATCCGCTCCTCGGAGCCCGCCTGCACGATCACGCGCCATCCGCGCTCGAGCGATTTCTCCAGCAGAGGCGGCAGAGCCCCCTCGAGCCGCCGGCCCTGCAGGTGATAGAACAATACCTCGGTCACGGACCCCGCTCCGCCGGCCTCAACGCTCGTAGTGTTCAGCCAGGAACGCATCGAGCAGGCGAACGCCCCAACCGGGAGCCCAGCTCCGGTTGATGTCGGTTTGGGGGCCGCCGATGCCGGTTCCCGCGATATCGAGGTGCGCCCACGGCGTATCGTCGACGAACCGCCGCAGGAATTGCGCGGCGGTGATCGCGCCGCCCTGACGGCCGGCCACGTTCTTCATGTCGGCGAATTTCGAATCGATGAGCTTGTCGTATTCCGGCGCGAGCGGCATGCGCCAGAGCCGCTCGCCGGTCGCCTCGCCGCACTTGAGCAGCCGTTCGGCCAGCGCGTTGTCGTTGGAAAACAGGCCGGCGTGCTCCTGGCCCAGCGCCACGACGATCGCACCGGTCAGCGTCGCAAGGTCGATCATCAATTGCGGCTTGAATCGATCTCTCACGTACCAAAGTGCGTCGGCGAGCACCAGCCGTCCTTCGGCGTCGGTGTTGATAACCTCGATCGTCTGTCCTGACATGGAGGTGACGATGTCCCCGGGCCGCTGGGCGTTGCCGTCGGGCATGTTCTCGACCAGGCCGATCGCGCCGACGGCATTCACCCGTGCCTTGCGGGCGGCGAGGGCTCGCATCAGCCCGACAACGCAAGCCGCGCCCGCCATATCACCTTTCATGTCCTCCATGCCCTGCGCCGGCTTCATCGAGAGACCGCCGGAGTCGAAGGTCACGCCCTTGCCGATGAAAGCGATCGGCCGCTGGCTGCGCTTTCCGCCATTCCAGCGCATGACCACTAGGCGAGCTTCGCGGCGCGACCCCTGGGCCACGGCCAGCAGGGCGTTCATACCGAGCCTGCGCATCGCTTTTGCGTCGAGCACTTCGACGTCGACGTCGAGCTTCTTCAACGCTTGCGCGCGGCGGGCAAATTCCTCCGGAAATAGAACGTTGCCGGGCTCGTTGACGAGATCGCGTGCGAGCAGCACGCTCTCGCCCACCGCCTCTCGGCGGCGCCAGGCCCTGCGGGCCGCTGCCGGGTCGCCGACCGCAAGCATCACACGCGCGTTCGCCGGGGCGCTCTCGTTTTCCTTGCGTTTGGTCTTGTAGCGTTCGAACGCGTAGGCTCGCAGCATGGTGCCGAGCGTGACTTCGGCCGCCTGAGCCGCGGTCATCGCGCGACTGGGAAGCTCGCAAAAAATCGTGACCTCGCGCGCGACGGTGCCGAACTTGCCGGCCGCAATTCCACCAACCCTGGCGAAGTCCTTGGGCTTGAACTCGCCGAGCTTGCCGAGGCCGACTACGACCAGCCGGGACACCGGCAGGCCGGTCGGGGAAACGAGGTCGAGGGTGGAGCCGATCTTGCCCTTGAAGCCGTCGGCGGCGGCTGCCCGCTCGACCAGATCTCCGGCTGCTTTGAGAATCGCCCGGCTCTCGGCCCCGAAGCGCAAAGATTCGTCCGCAAAAAGTATCAGAACGCCCTTTGACGGCGGTGCGAACGGGCCGAATGCGAGTTTCAGGCCATTCGGCATGGTGAGAAGGTCCTTCAGTTATGGGTGTTGGAAGTTGACCGGCGGGTGGACGGCGTCATCCTGAATTCCCTTATAGCATCAGATGCCTGACTGGCCAGACGACTGCCGCGGTGCTGCCATGGTGGCCTCCTAAAGTCGCACTCCAACCGCGGCTGCCGCCTCATCAGGCGACCGAGGCGGTCAACAACGGCAGGGGGGCGCAGCCGGGCGCATGGGGTCGATTGAACGCTACATTGTCCGCACCACCCTTGGTGCGTTCGTGCTGATCCTTTTCAGCCTCACATCGATGATCTGGGTCGCCCACGTCCTGAGGGAATTCGACATCGTCACCAATCAAGGGCAGACGGTCCTGGTGTTCGTCGCCATCACGCTCCTGCTCATTCCCGCGCTCGTGCTCGTCATCGCGCCGCTCGCCTTCATCGTGGCAACGGCCTACACGCTCAACAAGCTCAATACCAATTCTGAAATCATCGTCATGAACGCCGCCGGCATGTCCCCGTGGCGGATTTTCCGGCCATTCCTGATAGTGGCGCTGATCGTAGCGGTGCTGGTCGGCACCATCGCGGCGTATCTCTCACCGAGGTGCTTGCGCGAGCTGCGCACGGTGCTCACGCGCGTTCGCGCCGATATGCTGACGAACATCATTCAGCCAGGCCAATTCACCCCGATATACGGCGGCGCGCTGACCTTCCACCTTCGCGAACGGCGCCCGAACGGCGAGCTGATCGGGATTTTCGTCGACGACCGCCGCGATGCCAACGAGCATGCCACGGTCCTTGCCGAGCGCGGTCAGATCACCGAGAATGAAAGCGGCACGTTCCTGATCCTTGAGCATGGCAGCGTGCAAAGGCAGGAAGCCAAGCAGCGCGACCCGACGATCGTCCTGTTCGAGCGCTACGCGTTCGACTTGACGCAGTTTACCGGATCGGCGACGCCGACGTTCAACGCCACCGAGCGCTACTGGTGGGACCTCATTCGGCCGGATTTCGAGGATCCGTATGTCCGCGCCAATCAAGGCCGCATCCGTGCCGAGTTTCACGATCGACTGGTCGCCCCGTTCTATCCCGTAGCGTTTGCGGTGATTGCTTTTGCGATCCTGGGCCCGCCGCGCACGAGCAGGCAAAGCCGGGCCCTTTCGATGTTCATGGCGGTGCTGGTGATCGCCGCCATTCGCCTGTCGGGCTTCGCCAGCGCGGTATTCGGGGCCAGAACACCGGCGGCATTGGCGCTGATGTATGTCAGTCTCGGCCTCGCGTTCGTCATCGGCCTGGCGTTGATCTCGCGCGGCACGATCGTTGAGCCTCCCGCGTCGGTCGTCAGCGCATTGAATGCGCTGCAAGAGCGCTTCGCGCGCTCGATTGCCCGCGTGACGGAGCGCTCGGCGTGATCGCCGGCACTTTCTCCCGCTATGTCACCGCGCGCTTTCTCGGCGCCGTCGCCGCGGTGTTTTTCGGCATCTTCACGCTGGTCGTCATGATCGACTACATCGAGCTCACGCGCCGCGCCGCGAGCGTGCCGAACGTTCCAGCTTGGATAGTGGCCGCGACTTCGCTTTATCGTGTGCCGCAGATCACCGAACGGCTGCTTCCGTTCTCGATCCTGATCGGGGCGATGATTTGTTATCTTGGGCTGTCGCGCCGCAACGAGCTGGTGATCGCGCGCGCTGCGGGAATGTCCGCCTGGCAGTTCGTCGCCCCTGCGGTGCTCGCTGCGCTCGCGATCGGCATCACGGCAGTGGTGATTTACAATCCCCTGGCAGCCACCCTCGGCGAGCGTTCCAAGCAGATCGAAGAGCGCATCTTCGGATCGGAATCCGGACGCACTGGCGGAACGCGGTTCTGGGTGCGGCAGCGCAGCGGCGACGCGCAATCCATCCTGCACGCCAATTCCAGCCGCGATCAGGGCGCCTCGCTGGCGGGGATCACGGTGTTCGTCTTCGACCTGCGCGACCGCTTCACCGAACGGATCGAGGCCGATGCCGCCAAGCTCGAAATCGGGGCACTGGCGGCTGGACAACGCCCGCATTTACACGACTTCGGCCCCGCCCCGGGAGGCATCAGGATACCGCCTAGCCACCAGTCTAACCGCCGAACAGGTGCGAGAAAGCTTCGCTACGCCGGAGACCGTGTCTTTTTGGCAACTGCCGACATATATCGAGCTGGCCGAGCGGGCCGGCCTCGCTGCAGCCGGATATCGGATACAGTACCAGAACTTGCTTGCCCGCCCGTTCTTGCTTGCAGCCATGGTGTTGTTGGCTTCCGCCGTAAGCTTGCAATTCTTCCGCTTCGGTGGGGTGCAGCGCATGGTCATGTACGGGGTCGGGGCCGGGTTTCTGCTGTACGTAATGTCGAAGGTAACAGAGGACCTGAGCCGAGCCGAGCTGATGCATCCGGTCGCCGCGGCATGGTTGCCAGTGGTGGCGGGGACGCTGACGGGTGTCGTTGCATTGCTGTTTCAGGAGGATGGGTGATGGCGGTGTCGACCACCGCTCGTCCACCAGACATGTCCGTCCTGCGCTGGCTCACGCCGGCGGCTTTCATCTTTTCGCTGGTCATTGCGGCGGTAGTTCCGCTCAGCCCCGCGGCGGCACAGCGGCCACAGCCTGCCTGGGTCGGCGTACCTACCCCGCCGCCTCACGCCAGCACCGCGTCGGGCGAGTTCCTGGCGCGCGGGAAGCCGGATCCGACCGCGCAGATGCTCGTTCAGGCGATCGAAATTAACTACGACTACGCCAACGAGCGGGTGGCCGCCGTCGGGCAGGTCCAGATTTACTATTCCGGCTCGGTGCTCGAGGCCGATCGCGTGACCTACGATCAACGCACGAAGCGATTGTACGCGGAAGGCAACGTTCGGCTCACCGAGGCGGACGGCAAAATCGTAAACGCGGATCGGCTCGACCTGAGCGAGGATTTCCGCGACGGCTTCGTCGACTCCCTTCATGTCGAGACCGGCGACAAGACCCGGATTGCGGCGGCGCGCGCCGAGCGCACCGAAGGGCGGCTCACCGTGTTCCAGAGCGGGGTCTACACTGCCTGTGAGCCGTGCAAGGACAATCCGCAGGCACCGCCAAAATGGCAGGTGAAGGCCGCGCGGATCCTACATGATGAAACGGAGAAGATGATCTATTTCGAGGATGCGCGCCTCGAATTGTTCGGTTGGCCGATCGCCTATTTGCCGTACATGTGAACTCCTGACCCAACGGTCAAGCGCAAGACCGGATTCCTGCAGCCGGCTGTCGTCTCGGGGTCCAAATTCGGTTTCGGCATACAGGCTCCGTTCTTCTGGGTGTTGGCACCGGACTACGACGTGACGCTCACCCCGATGCCGACCACCAGGCAGGGATTGATGATGATCGGCGAGTGGCGGCAGCGATTGATCAACGGCGCCTATTCGGTCCGCGCGGCGGGAATTTTTCAGCAGGACAAGGACGTTTTTGCCGGCCAACCCGGGTTCCGCGATTTCCGCGGCGCGGTCGAGACCAAGGGTGATTTCCGGCTTTCGGAGCAATGGTTCTACGGTTGGGACGCGGCGATATTCACCGACAGCGGCTTTGCGCCCGACTACAAGGTCATCAAAGGCAATGCGTCCGAGTCGGTATCGCAGGTCTATTTGTTCGGGCGCGGCCCCAAAAGCTATTTCGACACCCGGTTCCTGCACTTCTACGGCTTCTCGGCCCTCGATAACCAGCGGCAGCTGCCGTACATTCTCCCGTTGCTTGATTACAAGTACGTCTATGGTCTCCCGGTGTTCGGCGGCGAACTCGGCTACAACGTCAACGTCACCGGCCTCACCCGTCGCCAGGCCGACTTCGATCCCATCAACCAGACTGCCGCGGCCAACGGCTGGTGTGACCTGGCGGGATTTGAAGCGTTGCGCACGCGGGCGAACTGCTTGCTGCGCGGAATCCCCGGCACCTACTCGCGGTTGTCCGCGGAGGTGTACTGGAAACGCACCTTCATCGATCCGTTCGGGCAAATGTTCACGCCGTTCGCATCGCTGCGTGGCGATGCGGCCGCCGCCTCGATCACACCGGAGCCTGCGGTCGGCAATTTCATCCAGACCGGCGAAAGCAGCTTTGGTCGAGTGATGCCCGCTGTCGGCGTCGAGTACCGTTATCCATTCATCAGCATGCACTCGTGGGGGACGCAGACGATCGAACCGATCGCGCAGGTGATCGCACGGCCCAACGAATCCCAGATCGGCAGATTCCCGAACGAGGATGCGCAGAGTCTCGTGTTCGACGACGCCAATCTGTTCGCGATAAGCAAGTACTCCGGTTGGGACCGCGCCGAGGGCGGCGGGCGCGCCAATGTCGGGGTGCAGTACACTGCGCAATTCAATCAGGGCGGCTATTTCAACGCGCTTTTCGGGCAGTCATACCAGCTGTTCGGGACGAATTCCTTCGCGGTTCCCGACATGGCGAATACCGGCCTCAACAGTGGGCTTGAGACCAACCAGTCCGATTACGTAGCGCGGATGACATTCCAGCCCAACAAGACCTATGCCTTCCTTTCGCGCTTCCGGTTCGACGAGCAAAACTTCGACGTTCGCCGCTTGGAGCTCGAAGGAAGGGTGAATTTCGATCGTTGGACCGCGGCGCTGACCTATGGAAACTACGACGCGCAACCCCTCATCGGCATGCTGTTGCCGCGCGAGGGCATTGCTCCGTCGGCAACGTTCAAGCTCACGCAGAATTGGAATGTGAGTGCATCGGCCCTCTACAGCATAGATTCCAATCGTCTCAACACCGCGACGGTGGGGATCGGCTATATCGACGAATGCATCGCTCTCAATGCAATCTATATCACCAACTACGGCTATCGCGGGGACATCGTGCCCAACTCGGTATTTCTGCTGCAAGTCAACCTGCGGACCCTTGGCGGGACCTCGGTATCGCAGGTCGTGGGTGGTCCGGGCAGCACCCCCAGCACCAGCCACAGCGTGCTTGGAATGACATACTGATGCCGAGCGAGAAATGGCGGCACGCCGGGAGGGCGGTGGTTCCCGTCGCAGGGTCGCCGAACTGAAACGACGAGGACGTTACCAATGCCCCTATCCATGCCTTTGCGTGAACGGCATTTCGCGCTGGCAGCAAGTCTGGCGCTGGTGGTTGCCATATCTGCGGTCGATGTGCGATCGGCGTCGGCCCAGCAGGTGGTCGCGCGCGTCAATGGCGAGCCGATCACGGCCGTCGATCTCGCGCAACGCACAAAGCTGATCCAAACCTCAACCCGCAAGGTGCCGAGCCGCGAGCAGGTTTTGGATGAGCTGATCGATGAGCAGCTGAAGCTGCAAACCGGCAAGCGTTATCGTTTGGAAATCAGCGATGCCGAGGTCGACAACATGTTTGCCGGCATGGCGCAGCGCATGCGGGCGAGTCCGGAGCAGTTCACGCAAGCGCTGGGGCAATCCGGGATCAGTGCGTCCGCTCTCAAGCGCAAGATCCGTGCCGACTTGATGTGGCAGCAAATCGTGAGGGGAAAATTCCAGCCAAGCCTGCAAATTCGCGACCGCGACGTTGCGGCCGTCCTGGACAGCCGCAAGAAGGACGGGGACGCCGCAAACTACGAATACACCCTGCGGCCGATCCTATTCATCATTCCGCGCGGGTCGGCGGACACCGTGCTCGAAAGCCGGCGCCGCGAAGCGGAGGGCTTGCGCAACCGCTTTCAGAACTGCGACGAGGGACTGGCCCTGGCGCGCGGCTTGCGCGACGTTGCCGTACGCGATCCCATCACCCGCACCTCCGGCGAGCTGACGAGCAAGCTTCGCGAGGTGCTCGACGGCACACCGGTCGGTAAGGTCACCGCGCCCGATATCACCCCACAAGGCGTCGAGGTTTTTGCGGTTTGTGCCAAGAAGGAAAGCACCGCCAGCAAAGTCGGCGAACGCGAGGTTCGCGAGGAGCTGTTCGGAGAAAAGTTTACCGCGCAGGGCAAGAAGTTTCTGCAGGAACTGCGGCGCAACGCGATGATTCAGATCCAGTAGGCCCGCCGTCTATGCAGCGAGCCCTGGCGCTCACGCTCGGCGAGCCGGCCGGAATTGGTCCCGACATCACCTTGAAGACCTGGTTGCGGCGCAAGGAACTCGGAATTCCGCCGTTTTACGTGATCTCGGATCCGGAATTCCTCGCCCGACGGTGCCGCCGGCTCGACCTTGAGCTTGCGATGACCGTGGTCGAGCCGCAGGCAGCGGGCGCGGTGTTCGAGAGCAGGCTGCCGGTAGTTTCGCTCGACCTTCCGGTCACGGCCGATCCCGGCCTGCCGGATGCTTCCAGTGCACCCTTTGTGATCGCAGCTATTCGCCGCGCGGCCGAAGACGTCCTCGCCAATCGGGCCGCCGCCATGGTCACCAATCCGGTGGCGAAATCGGTGTTGTACCGCAACGGATTTGCCGAGCCCGGTCACACCGAACATCTGGCCAAACTGGTGGGAGCAATCACCGGCCGCACCCCGCAGCCGGTGATGATGCTCTGGTCGCCCGAACTGGCGGTCGTTCCCGTCACCATCCACCTTCCCCTGCGCGACGTCGCCGGGCAACTGACCGTCGAGCTGCTGGTCACGACCGGCCGGATCGTGGCGCGCGATCTGAGCGAACGGTTCGGGATCCGGAATCCGCGCCTGGCGTTCGCCGGCCTCAATCCGCATGCCGGGGAGGAAGGAGCCTTGGGAGCGGAGGATGCGGCGATCGTTGCTCCCGCGGTCCAACAGCTTCGGGCCGAACGGATCGATGCGCGCGGGCCGCTTCCCGCCGATACGATGTTCCATGCCCGCGCCCGCACCGGCTACGATGCGGCACTGTGCATGTATCACGACCAGGCGCTCATCCCGATCAAGACCCTGGCCTTCGATCATGCGGTCAACGTCACGCTCGGTCTGCCGTTGGTCCGCACTTCGCCCGACCACGGTACTGCTTTCGATATCGCGGGCACCGGTTCTGCAAACGAGGCGAGCCTTGCGGCGGCGCTACGGCTGGCCCATCGGCTGGTCGGAGCCAGGGCGCCGGCGACGAGCGCCTAGCCCCGGCGCGACCGAGTGGGTGACGTGTCGGTTCGGCTGCAGCATGACCCGAGAGATCGCCGGCTTTTCGCCAACGCTCGCGCGCTCCCCGCGATACCGCCCCTACCGCTGTTCAGTCCGGCGCAATCGTGCCCGCTCATGAGTGCGATCGACGATTTGCCTCCCCTGCGCGACGTCATCCGGCGACACGGATTGAGCGCGCGCAAATCGCTCGGTCAGAATTTCTTGCTCGACCTCAACCTGACTGCCCGCATCGCCCGCGCCTCCGGACCCCTCGCCGGCGTCACGGTGGTCGAGATCGGACCAGGTCCCGGAGGCCTGACGCGCGCACTGCTGGCGCTGGGGGCAGGCCGTGTGATCGCGGTCGAACGCGACGCACGCTGCATCGCGGCGCTTGCGGACATCGCGGAACGACATCCCTCGCGGCTGTTGGTGATCGAGCACGACGCGCTGCGTTTCGATCCGACGCCCCATCTCGGCGCCGCGACGGCCCGCGTCGTTGCCAACCTGCCGTACAACATCGCCACCGCCCTGCTTGTTTCCTGGCTGACGGTGGAGCGGTGGCCGCCCTGGTTCGATTCGCTGGTCCTGATGTTTCAGCGCGAGGTCGCCGAACGCGTCGTCGCCGCGCCGCGCTCCAAGAGCTATGGTCGGCTGGCCGTGCTTGCCCAGTGGCGGACGGAGCCGCGCATTCTATTCGACGTCGCGCCGTCGGCTTTCGTGCCTCCGCCGAAAGTCGTTTCCTCCCTCGTCCGCCTGGTTCCGCGCGGCAAGCCGCTCGCCTGCGATTTGCGCAGCCTCGAGCGTGTTACGGCCGCCGCGTTCGGGCAGCGACGCAAGATGCTGCGCCAAAGCCTGCGCGCGCTCAACCGCAATCCTGAGCGCCTGCTTGCCGCCGCGGGAATTGATCCGACGTTGCGCGCCGAGGACATCCCGGTGGCCGGATTCGTCGCCCTGAGCCGCGCGCTCGTCGAGCAAGATGCCCTGGCCACATGACGAGCCGACTCAAGGACATCCGAACATGCAATTTCGCCGTCAGTCGCTGACCGCCTACGCCGCGCCATTGTGCGAGACCGTCGCCGATCTTCCGGAGCCGGAGGGCACCCAGGTGCTGGTGCGTGTCGCCCGCTGTGGCGTGTGCCACTCCGACGTGCATCTGCAGGACGGCTACTTCAGCATGGGCCAGGACCGACGGCTGGACATCACCGTCGGCCGCAAGCTGCCGTTCACGCTCGGGCATGAGATCGCCGGCGTGATCGCGGGCACCGGACCTGAGGCTCGCGACCTCGCCGACGGCCAGGCCGTGGCCGTCTACCCATGGATCGGGTGCGGTGCCTGTCGAGTCTGCGCGCGCGGCGATGAGATCCTATGCAATGCGCCGCGTCAGCTCGGCATCACCGTCGATGGCGGCTTTGCCACCCATGTGCTGGTGCCGCATCCGCGCTATCTCCTGGATTACGCGCCGATGCCGACGGCAGTCGCGGCAGCCTATATGTGCTCGGGCCTGACCGCCTACTCGGCGCTCAAGAAGCTGGCCGAGCGCGCGCGCCGAGGGCCCTTGCTGCTGATCGGGGCCGGCGGCGTCGGCATGATGGGACTGGCCTTTGCTCGGGCCATGTTTGCGCATCCGCCGATCGTCGCCGACATCGATCCGGCGAAACGCGCGGCGGCCCTTGCGGCCGGCGCCGCCGCCGTCGTCGATCCCGCGGAGGCCGACGCACGCAAGCAGGTTGCGGCACTCACCGAAGGCGGCGCAGTCGGCGCGGTCGATTTCGTCGGCTCCGACCGCTCGCTCACATTCGCGGCCGGCGCGCTCGCCAAAGGCGGTAAGGTGGTGGTCGCCGGCCTGCTCGGCGGCGCTTTCTCAACGCCGGTGCCGACATTTCCGCTCAAGGTCGTGACCATCGAAGGCACATTCGTGGGAACTCTCGCGGAAGCGCATGAGATGCTGGCGCTGGCGCGCGCGGGCAAGGTGCCGCCGGTGCCGATCACCGAGCGGCCGCTCGCGGCCGCGCAGGCCTCGCTCGACGACCTGCGCAATGGGCGCATCGTCGGCCGGGTGGTGCTGTCGCCGTGACGCCGTTCGTTCACGCCTTTGCGCGCAGCGAGTGCACGAATTCCGCCAGGCCGGTCTGCCGGTCGCGCTTGAGCCGCTCCGCCGCGAGGATAGCCTTCACGTCGCCGAGGGCCTGCTCCAGGTCGTGATTGATCACGATGTAGTCGTAGTCGCCGTAGTGGCTGATCTCCTCGGTGGCCTTCGCCATGCGCTCGCGAATTGTCTCGTCGGAATCCTCGGCACGCCGCTTCAAGCGGCGTTCGAGTTCCGTCAACGACGGCGGCAGCACGAAAACGGTGACCAGGTCCTCGCGCACCTTGCTAATCAGTTGCTCCGTTCCCTGCCAATCGATATCGAAGAGGACGTCGCGGCCGTCTGCGAGCGCAGCTTCGACCGGCTTGCGGGGCGTACCGTAGCAATTGCCGAACACCTCCGCATGCTCGAGCAGCTCGTCGTTCTTGACCATCGCGTCGTAACGTTCCCGGTCGATGAAGTGGTAATCGCTGCCGTCCACCTCGCTCAGGCGGCGCTGCCGCGTGGTGACCGAGATGGACAGCTCGACACCGGCGTGTTCGGCCAGCAAGCGCCGCGACAGGGTGGTCTTGCCGGCGCCTGAGGGCGAAGACAAGACCAGCATCAATCCGCGCCGACCGACCGATTTCGCCCGCGCCCCCGGCCCCATCGCTCACTCCAGATTCTGCACCTGCTCGCGAAACTGCTCGACGACGCTCTTGAGCTCCAGTCCGATCGTGGTGAGCTCAACGTCGTTCGACTTTGCACACAGCGTGTTGACCTCGCGGTTGAGCTCCTGCGCGAGAAAGTCGAGCCGCCTGCCGACCGGTCCGCCCTCTGCCAGCAGCCGGCGCGCCTGCACAACGTGCGCGGCCAGGCGATCGAGCTCCTCACGCACGTCGGCCTTGGTCGCGATCAGAATCGCCTCCTGGTGCAGCCGATCGGGATCGAACCGTTCGGACGTTTCCAGCAACGCCGCCACTTGGTCGGCCAATCGCGCCTTGATCGCCTCCGGTCGCCGGCCGGGGGCGGCCTCGGCACGGGCGGCGAGCGCCGCGATGGCATCGAGACGCGCGGCCAGCACGCGCTCCAGCACGGCACCCTCGTGCCGCCGCATCTCCAACAGGGTCGCCAGCGCCAGATCGAAGCCTTCGATCACCGCCGTTTCCGCCGCGCGGTGCTCGTCCTCGCTCTCGGTCTGGTCGAGGACCTCGATCACGCCTTTGACGTTGAGGATGCCGTCGATGGTCGCTGGTTGTGCGTCGATACGGCCGGCAAGATCCCGCATCGTTGCGAGGACGGCGGAGAGCACGGACTCGTTGACGCGGACGACGGGGGCAAGGCCCTCGCGCCTTACCGACAGATTTGCATAGACGGTGCCGCGCGCCAGCGGCTTGGTGCGCGCGCGCACCGCCACCTCGACCGGATCCCAGCTCGGAGGAATGCGCAGCCGGACATCCAGGCCTTTGCCGTTGACCGACTTGAGCTCCCAGCCCCAGACGTAGGAGCCGCTGACGCCGTCGGCACCCGCGAAGCCGGTCATGCTCGACAGCGCCATGGCGTAACAGGACTCGCGGAATCGGTTTCAGTGCCGGAATGATCCGGCCGACCTTAGCGGCGCAGCTCTATGCTCTCAAGCGCAGTTCGGGATCAAGGCGTCGACGCTCGGAAAGCATCGTGCGGCGCCTGCGCATGCGCTGACGCGAGGCAGCGTGCCGAGGTCCTGGAGGCCGGAAGAGCCTACTGCTGGCGCGGGCCCGCCGGCGAGCGCGCCCCGCCGGCGCGATCCTGGCGTGCACGCGGAGCCGGCGCCTGGCCTGGGGCAAATGCCGGGGTCGTGACGGTGGCATCGGCAGGCGCGGCGTCGGCCGGCGGGGACGCCGCGTCCCCGCGCAGCTGCTGCTCGAGTGCGCGCAGCTTGGCGACATTGGTCTGATGCTGCGCGAACGTCTCCGAAAAAGCGTGACCACCGTTGCCGTCGGCGACGAAGTAGAGGTCCTTGGTTCGCGACGGGTTGGCAGCCGCCTCGATTGAAGCACGGCCCGGGTTCGCGATAGGGCCAGGCGGCAAGCCGTCGATCACGTAGGTATTGTAGGGCGTAGGCTGCGTGATTTCGGTGCGCATGATCGGGCGTCCGAGGGTGCCCTTACCGCCCACCAATCCATAGATGATCGTCGGATCGGATTGCAGCTTCATGCGCTGCTTGAGCCGATTTAAGAATACGGCGGCGACGCGGGCGCGCTCATCCGGTCGGCCGGTCTCCTTTTCCACGATCGATGCCATCACCAGCAGCTGCTCGGGAGTCTTCAGCGGCAAGTCAGGATTGCGGCGCTCCCATGCCTCTTGGACAATTCGGCGTTGCACCTGCTGCATCCGTTGGATCAACTGGTCACGGGGGTATCCGCGGGTGAACTTGTAGGTGTCCGGCAGCAACGTCCCTTCGCGCGGTATTTCCTTGAGATTGCCGCTGAGAACAGTGTTTTCCAACACCCGCGCGACCACTTGCTCGGAGGTCAGTCCCTCCGGGATAGTGATCTGGTGCTGCACGACCTTGCCCTCGACCACGGTATCGACGACGTCGCGCAGGCTGGCTTTGCGGTGGAAAAGGTACTCGCCGAACTTCAGGTCGTCGCGCGCCTTCATCAGCACGACGCCGGCGACGAACACCCACTTGTGCTCGATCACGCCTTCCCGCTGCAGCAGGTCGGCCACCTCCGGCAGACCGCCGCGCGGGATATTGACGATCTTGTCCTGCTCAAGCGGCCCGGGCGCTTCGAAACGCTGCTTGCCAATCCCGATACCGACCGCGGCGGCCAGACCCACGACCAAGAGGATGGTCAGGATCGCATTGCCGACGATGACGAGCGGATGGCGCGCGCGTCGCGAAGGGCGCGTCGGCTGCGGCATGCGCTCGGGTTCAAGTCTGGCACGCGCGCTGCGTGGCTGCGTCAGCCGCCCGCCCGTCCCTTCCTGCCCGATCGGAGCCGCAACAGCGGAAGTCGAGCCGCCCTCGCTCTCCCTGGGTCGCGTTTCCTCCGCCGTCATCTCACGATGCTCATTCGCACGGAACGACCTCTGCACAGAACGACCTCGCCGTGCCGGCGAAGCCAGATCAACTGGTCAGGCGGGTCTTGCGGGCCGCGATGGCACACTCCCTGCAGGCTCGCTGCAACAAACTTGCGTACCGCCTAGCCTAAAGTCAAATATGGCGAAAGGGTGAAACTCGGCATCCGGCGGCGATCACTGCACGCGCCGCAATATCAGTGATGCATTGGTCCCCCCAAACCCGAACGAATTGGAAAGCACCACGTCGATATTGCGTTTCTTGGCCTGGTGGGGAACCAAATCGATCGGTGATTCGACCGACGGATTATCGAGATTGATGGTCGGCGGCGCCACCTGATCGCGAATGGCAAGAACCGAGAAAATAGCCTCGACTGCGCCCGCGGCACCGAGCAAATGGCCGACCGAGGACTTGGTCGAGGACATGGCGATCCGACCGGCGGCATTCCCGACGACGCGTTGTACCGCCGCCAGCTCGATCTCGTCGCCGAGCGGCGTGGAGGTTCCGTGGGCGTTGATGTAATCGATTTCGGTCGGCGAGATTCCTGCGCGCTTGATCGCGGCGCTCATGCAGCGAAAGGCGCCGTCACCGTCCTCGGCCGGCGCGGTGATGTGATAGGCGTCACCCGATAGGCCGTAGCCGATCAGCTCGGCGTAGATCTTTGCGCCGCGGCGCGTCGCATGCTCGTATTCCTCGAGCACGACCACACCCGCGCCTTCGCCCATCACAAAGCCGTCGCGATCTCGGTCATACGGCCGCGAGGCCTTCTCCGGCGTGTCGTTGAACGAGGTGGACAGCGCACGGCAGGCGGCGAAGCCCGCCAGCGATAACCGGTTCACTGGTGACTCCGCGCCGCCCGCCACCATCACGTCGGCGTCGCCGAGACCGATCAGGCGCCCGGCATCCCCGATCGCATGCGCGCCGGTCGAACATGCGGTCACCACCGCGTGGTTTGGACCTTTGAGACCGAACTCGATCGAGACGTGGCCGGAGGCGAGATTGATGATGCAGCTCGGAATGAAGAACGGCGACACGCGGCGCGGTCCCTTCTCCTTCAGCGTGATGGCGGTCTCGGCGATCCCTTGGATGCCGCCGATGCCCGAACCGATCAACACTCCGGTGGCAACCTGGTCGTCGCGCTCCTCCGGATGCCAGCCGGCATCGTCGAGCGCCTGCCGGGTAGCGCACATCGCGAACGTGATGAACTCGTCGACCTTGCGCTGGTCCTTCGGGGTCATCCATTGGTCGGGATTGTAGGTGCCATTGGCGCCATCACCGCGCGGAATCTGGCAGGCAATTTTCGAGGGCAGATCGGAGACGTCGAACTTCTCAACCCGCCGCGCACCGCTTTCGCCCGCGAGCAGGCGGCGCCAAGTGGGCTCGACGCCACACCCGAGCGGCGTCACCATCCCCATTCCAGTTACGACAACGCGTCTCATGGCGAGGTCCAGGCTGGTGCGCCGGTTCCGCAGCTCGCGAGACCTCGCCACGACTTACCGCGCGAGCTTGGAAAGCGAGGGAGACTGGCCAGACTACTGTTCCGGACCTCGCGCTTGCCGCGATGATTGAGACCCTTCAAACCCATTGCACCAGCGTTCACGGGCGATCGCCCAATCGACGCCGCACCTGCCGGTTTGCCGCGCGTCTTTTTCCCACACGCCACGGACTTGGTCGTCAGCTCTTCGCGTTTTTTTCGAGAAATTTGACCGCATCGCCGACGGTGAGAATGGTCTCGGCTGCGTCATCGGGTATTTCGCAACCGAACTCCTCCTCAAAAGCCATCACCAGTTCGACGGTATCGAGGCTGTCGGCGCCGAGATCGTCAATGAAGCTCGCGCTCTCCGTCACCTTCTCGGGCTCCACGCCCAGGTGCTCCACGACGATTTTTTTGACCCGCTCGGCGATATTGCTCATCGTTGTGACCTCGTCCGTTGTCCGCATGGGCCGGTCCCCCGAAACCGTGGGCAGCCTCGTCGTGGGCGATGGCCGGAGGAAACCGCCCCGGGCGGACGCACTGAGGCCCTCTCGCGTCCGGCCTCCCCAGCCAAGCCGGCCGGGGTTACCATACTTCATTGGGCTTGGCCAGCAGGGCAAAAGACCTGCAAATGCGGGCGAAACTCGCATCTCTCGAGAGCCGGGGCGGCGACGGCGCGAGCCTCAAATCATCGCCATTCCGCCGTTGACGTGCAGCGTCTGGCCGGTGACGTAGGCCGCCTCCTCGGAGGCGAGATAGACCACCGCGGCCGCGATGTCGGTGGGCGCGCCGAGGCGCCCCGCCGGAACCCGCGCCAAGATCGCCTCGCGCTGCTTGGCATTGAGTTTGTCGGTCATCGGGGTCTGGATGAAGCCTGGAGCCACGCAATTCGCCGTGACGCCGCGCGTGGCATACTCCTGTGCCAGCGACTTGATAAGCCCGATCATGCCGGCCTTTGCGGCGGCGTAGTTCCCTTGCCCGGGATTGCCGGTGGTGCCGACCACCGAGGTGATGCCGATGATGCGTCCGAAACGGCGGCGCATCATCCCGCGCGCAGCGGCGCGCGCGAGGCGAAAGGTCGCCGTCAGATTGACATTGATCACCTCATCCCAATCTTGGTCGCGCATCTGCACAAGCAAGCCGTCGCGTGTGATCCCGGCATTCGCTACCAGGATGTCGAGCCTTCCCATCGCCGCCTCGGCGCGGCTCACCAAACTTTCGGTGTCGTCTCTATCGGCAAGATTGCATGGGAGGACGTGGCTGCGGTCCGCCAGTTCGCCGGCAATCTGCTCAAGCGCCTCCAGCCGGGTCCCAGAGACCGCAACTGCCGCGCCTGAGGCGTGCAAGGCGCGCGCAATCGTGCCTCCGAGCCCACCGGTCGCACCGGTCACGAGCGCGGTCTTACCGGTCAGATCGAACATGCATCGGCTCTCCGTCGTGGCGAATGGGGCATCAAGGTCCGGGCGCACGGGCGGTCATGAAGGCGGCAATGTCTGCGGGCGTTCCGATCGCGACGCCGGTGGCGCCGGGGGCAATGCGCTTCACCAAGCCGGACAGGACCTTTCCGGCACCGACCTCATAGAACGTGTTGACGCCGGCATCCGCCATGTAGCCCACGGATTCGCGCCAGCGGACGGTTCCGGTCACCTGCTCCACCAGGCTGCGGACAATCTCGCCAGGGTTGGAAATCGGCGTGGCGAGCACGTTCGCAACGAGCGGGACTGCCGGAGGGGCAACCGCGACACCCGCCAATGCCTCCGCCATGGCGTCCGCAGCCGGCCGCATGAGCGCACAATGGAACGGGGCGGAGACCGGCAGCATGACCGCCCGCTTGGCACCCCTGGCCTTGCCGATCTCTACCGCGCGCTCGACCGCAGCCTTGCTTCCGGAAACCACGACTTGCCCGCCGCCGTTGTCGTTCGCCGCCTGACACACGTCGCCTTGCGCGGCTTCAGCGGCGACCGCCGCGGCCTCGGCGAATCCGAGGCCGATGAACGCCGCCATCGCGCCGGTGCCGACCGGCACGGCCTTCTGCATGGCACGGCCGCGGACGCGGAGCAGGCGGGCAGTATCGGTAATCGTCAGCGCGCCGGCAGCCGCCAGGGCAGAATATTCCCCAAGCGAATGACCGGCCACGAATTGGGCGTGTGAACGAAGTTCGAGGCCCGCCTCCGCCTGCAACACGCACATGCCGGCGAGCGACACCGCCATGAGCGCCGGCTGCGCGTTCTCAGTGAGGATCAGCTGCTCGGCCGGACCATCCCACATGATGGCCGTGAGCTTTTCTCCCAGCGCGGCATCGACCTCCTGGAACACCTCTCGCGCCGGCGCAAAAGCCTCGGCCAAAGCCTTGCCCATGCCGACAGTTTGGCTGCCCTGGCCCGGAAAGATGAACGCGCTTGACATGACGTTCCCGTGCGTAGTCGTGGCCGTAAGACACCGCACTCGAACGCGATGTCAAGCCGCATGGGTTGCTGTGCGGCGACAAGAACAGCCTCGCCTGCACCACAACGCGCGACCGCTGCATCGGTGAGAAACGCCCGTTATGAAGCTCACACATCTGCGCCATAGATATGATCGACAGCGCCAACGCGCCTCCCGATCATCTGTTGAATCGACGTCTCATCGACCGTCGGCAACGACTTGCGATGACTCGAAATTTTGACTCAGGCCGGCCGCAATCATGTGACGCCAAATTGCCTGAATCGCGGCAGTGATTGCTGAGCGCCGCGTCGAAACGATACAGGCCAACCCCACTGGTCAAGCTTTGCCACAGGAGTTTCGCCGGATTCGTCTTTCAGCCGGCTTGCCACGGGCGCGCAGGCGCTGGCAGAGCAAGACAGTTTCAGCGATGGCACCAGTCAAGGCGATTTCGACGCGAACGATCCATCCCCCGGTACAGGAAACGATCCATGACGGCGAGATCCACTGAACGCGACGCGGAACCGGCGCTGCAGGCGATCGCAGCCGCGCAACCGCCATTTGCGGACTTGCTGGGCCAGCGAGTGACTCATGTTACCCGCGACCGGGTCGCCGCACAGATGTACGTCCGCGACGAGCTTGGCAATCGCAACGGTGTGCTCCACGGCGGCGCCATCATGGCGTTTGCCGACAATCTTGGCGGTACGGCAAGCTTCCTCAATCTGCCGGCTGGGGCGCGCACGACCACAGTTGAAAGCAAGACCAACTTCTTCTCCGCAATCGCCGTTGGCGACACGGCATACGCGGAGTGCACGCCGCTGCATCGGGGGCGCACCACCATGGTTTGGCAGACCAAGATCACCCGCGGCGACGGCAAGCTGGCCGCATTGGTCACGCAGACGCAATTGGTGCTGCAGGCGGGCGATGCGCGGGTCTCGGCCGTGGCCGGTTCCGGAGCCTTAACGAAGCCCCAAGGGTCTGGCGGCTAATTTTTGCCGCGGTTGCCCGCCATCGATATCAGGCGAGGCCGATGCTTCCGAGCCCAGATCGTTCAAGAACGCGCGTCCATGAGAGCCCACGTCGTGTTGCCCGTGTTCCTAGTCGTCCTGTTGCTGGTTGGCTCGCCGGCCGCCGCCGACTACGTCGTCACCCGCGACCACGGCGGCCATGTCGAGAAATACAAGGAGCGCTACGCCCGGGTTCGCGACAAGGGCCAGCGCGTCATCATCAACGGCATCTGCAACTCGGCCTGCACCCTGTTCCTGGGCATCGTGCCCCTCAACCGGGTTTGCGTCACGCCGAAGGCCAGCCTCGGCTTCCACGAGGCCTATATCGACAAGCGCTGGACACTCGGCGTCAGGGTCGCCAGCAGCGACGGCACGGCCGACCTGCTGTCGTATTATCCTCAGTCGGTCAAAGACTGGATCAGGCGGCGGGGCGGACTGACGCCCGAGATGAAGCGGCTCAAGTATGGCGGGGAGATGTGGATCATGGTCGATCCCTGCCCCGACGAATGGTAGCGCCTCAAAGTGCGGCTGCCTTCGGGTCGCCTGCGCCGGGCTCCCCTTGCGGCGCCGCAAGGGGCACATTCATGGTGCAGATCAAGCCGGACCGGTCGAACAGCAGTTCCGCTGTCCCGTTCAGTTCTTGCCTGATGCTGCGCTCGATCAGCACCGACCCGAAACCCTTGCGTTCCGGCGGCTCGACCGGCGGGCCGCCGCTCTCCCGCCACGTCAGCTGCAGCTGCGGGTCATCGTTTTCGCCCAGAATGGTCCAGTCGATGGCTATCCGGCCGTCGGGCGTGGCGAGCGCGCCATACTTCGCCGCATTGATGGCGAGCTCGTGCAACACCATGGCCAATGTCAGTGCGGCACGAGGCCGTAGTCTCAGGTCCGGACCCGAAAGCCGCAGGCGGTCGCCGGCTTTCAGCGTATAGGGCTCGAGCACGCGACGCACCATGTCGCGCAAGCGCGCGCCCTCCCACTTGTCCTCACTGAGCGCATTATGGGCGCCGGAAAGGGCGATCAGGCGCGATTTCGAATGCGCGCTGCGCGTCGGCGTCTCCGGACGAGCGACGGAATGTCCGCGCCGCTATCGACTGCACGGTTGCCAACGTGTTTTTCACGCGATGATTGAGCTCGTCGATCAGGAGCTCGCGGTGTGCCTCAGCGCGGGCAATGCGCGACGCCATCCGCAGGGCAAACGCAAGACCCGTGAAGAGGAACACCAGACCGGTGCCGATGGTGAGCGCGAGCGAACGCCACAGCGGCTCTGCCAGGGTCCGCCGCGGCACCCCGATTGCGACACTCCAGCCGGAGCTCGACGGAACGGCTGAAGGCGGTGAGCAGCGGCGTGCCCTCCAGCGACACCGTTTCCAGCAAACCTTCCGATTTCGCCATCAGCACGGGGTAGAGCGAGGGCGACGCGCGCTCGCCCACGTAACGCTCCGGATTGGGCGTTCGCGCGACGTTCACGCCCGACCGATCGAACACCGAGACCACCCAGTTCGGCAGCGGCTGCTGCTGTCGAATGATGTCGGTGAACACATCGAGCGGCGGATTGAATGACAGTGCGTAAATAACTTCGCCGTTCCGCACCACGGGCACGTCTACGGAGATCAATGGTCGCTGCGGCACGGCGCCGACCAACAGGTCGGTAACGACCGGACGCCCCGTCTCGATCACTTGTCTTAGCGCCTGCATATTGACGCGCATCGGCAGCGACGCGCCTTCGGGCACCGCCATGTTGAGTACCTGCCGGCCGGTGCGGTCAGCGAGCACGAGGTTGGCGCCTTCGGGATAGTCCCGCAGGAAGGATGCCGCCTGCTGTCGGAAGGCCGCGAGATCGTCGCGCTGCAGCGCGATCGAGAGCGCCAGAACCCGCAGGGCGGCGATCGTACTATGCAATTCGCGGTCGACCACCAGCATCATGCTGCGGGTGACTTCGAGGATGCGCGCCGCCGCCTCGCTTCGAGCGGCTTGATAGTTCAGGGAGACGATCGCCGCGGCAAAGACGATGAGCGGCAGCGTGGTTCCCGCCACGAGAAAAACCAGCCGCAACGGAAGCGACAAGGACGTGCGCACGGACGCCTCGACTTGACCTCGCGGGCAGCATTAAGAGCAGGTCGCTGGCGGGCTAACAAGATCACCCGCCATGCGCGGCCAGAACGGACCACGGCGCCGATACTGAGGGTGCGTGCAACAGCAAGTAGCCTCCCAGCGCGTCGCTCGGACCGACGCACACCAGGTCGGCAGCATCAAAGAGCGGCACGACGCCGCGTTTGGCGAGCGCTGCGCGCGTTGCGGCGATGCTCACGCTGCGGATGGCCAGGCCCGCCATGAACGGCAGCGCAGGCGGGGCGAATGCGGGGAGAATTGCGGCTGCATCACGGGGTTCCGCGAACACAAGGCGGCCGCGATCGAGGGGGACCACGCTCAACGCTCTTTCCTCCATTGCTGCGCGGCCGGCGTAGCGGCCATAGCGCGCAGCCGCCTCGCGCCGATCCCCGACGCACAGCAGCAGATCGGTCAGGCCATCTGCACCATTCTCGGGCGTGGTCGCCTGTTCCGGCCACGTCAGTTCGGGCGTGTGGCAGAGTGCGAATTGCACGCGCCCCTCCGCCATGACGCCCGGCTGCGGCCGTAACACCGACCACGCTACCTCGCGCAATCCCCGGGGCGTTTGCCGATGCCGCCGCAGTTGCACGACCTCCTGCATTCGGAATCCTGCCGCGCCGAGCCGCCTGCGTTGGGCCGGCACGTCGGCGTGCGACAGCGCAATGAGATGGATCCCCTGATAGCGCTCGAGCGCCGCCTCGAGCTGTGCGGCGAGCGGCGTGTCATGCGTTGCCGCCAGGATCTCGATAAAGCCGCGCCGCATCACCGCCAGACGGTTCGACGTTCCCGAGGGCCGCAACCCTCCGGTCGCATCGGCGTTCTGCTGCAGGTTTATCGGGGAGACACTAAATCCCAGCCGCTCCAGCCGCGCTCCGGCCGCGTCCAGATCCCGCACGAACAGACCGACGTGATCGAGAAACACCTCCTCGTCGACCGGCAGCTGCCGGTCGGTCCAGGTTTCCGCCGGTGCGGCTGCGCTCATTCGAGCTTGGCCCCGGAGGCCCGCACGATCGCCGCCCATTTCGGGATTTCCGACCGGATGTAGGCGCGGAACTCGTCCGGAGTATTGGCGACAACGTCGACGCCGAGGTTGGTCAGGGCGTTGCGCGTCTCCGGATCGTTCAAGGCCTCATTCATGGCGCGGTGCAGCGCCGCGACGACGCCCCTCGGCGTGCCGGCCGGCGCGACGATGCCATGCCAGGTCGTCGCCTCGAAGCCCGGAAAACCGAGTTCCGCGATGGTCGGCACGTCCGGCAGGATCGCCGTGCGCGCGAGCGTGGTCACGGCAATCGGCTGGACAGCGCCGCTCTGAACATGCGTGACGACCGGCGCGGCCGGCGAGAATGCCATCTGGATATGGCCGGCAATGACATCCTGCAGCGCGCGGCCCGGTGCCACGATAGGCGACGTGCGTCATGTCGAGCTTGGCTTCGATCTTCAGCAGTTCCCCAGCGAGGTGGGCCGGCGTGCCGTTGCCTCCGGAGCCGAAGTTGAGCTTGCCTGGATTGGCCTTCGCCAACGCGATCAGTTCGGTGAGCGAGCGCGCCGGGACCGACGGATGCACGTAGAGCACGTTGGTCTGCGTTCCGACGACACTGATCGGCTCGAAGTCCTTCTCAGCGTCGTAGCCGATGTTCTTGTACAGGTGCTGGTTGATCGCCGAGGATGCTTCCCGTGGCCAGCAGCAGCGTGTAGCCGTCGGGCGCAGCACGGGCCACCATCTGGCCCGCGACGCTGCCGCCGGCACCGGCGCGATTTTCGATCACGATCGGCTGCCTGACGAGTTGCTCCAGCTTGCGCGACAGAATGCGCGCGATCACGTCGCTCGGACCACCCGGCGCGAAGCCGAGCACGAGCGTCATCGGTCGCGTCGGATATTCGGCAGCGGCTGCCGGGGAAATCATGGCCGCGATCAGGGCGATCATCGTCCCGACGATCTTGCTTCGCGTCATCGTGGCCTCCGGTGCACTTGCGTTCGTGTTCCGAGCCGGCAGCATACTCCCTCTTGTTCTGCGCCGTATTGCCTCTTGAGACTCGCGGCAGTGCAGTGCACCACCAGCAGCTCATTGCGACCAGCAAGGCGCGCCAGCCGATTGATCTTGTCGTCCTTGAATGGCACCTGAACGCCATGAGATCATGATGCTATCGAGGGGGCCTGAATGGCTGATCTGCTGGTTCGCGATATCGATCCTGCGACTTATGAGCGGATGAAAAAGGCCGCCAGGGCCAGCGGCAAGTCGCTGGCGCAGACGGCTCGTGAGGCACTGGCTGAAGAGTTCAAGCCGCCGAAACAAGAAGCTCGGGCTGAAGCCGACCGGATCCGTGAGAAGATCGGCAAGGTCAGCGGGGACTCGACTCAGGATATCCGGAAGTGGCGCGACAACGACGAGCCGCACCGGTGACGTGCGTCATCGACGCGAGCGTCGCGGCAAATTGATCCTGCCCGAGCCGGCTCCGAGCGGGCCGTGGCGTTGTGGACGACCGCAGAGGAGATGATCGCGCGGTCGTTGATCCTTGCCGAAGTCGGTAACGCGCTCTGGAAAAGCGCGCGCCGCGGCGAGATTCGAAGCCGGATGCCGTGCGTGCACTCGCGGCGGCAGCGGCGCATCTGACGGCCCTGGTCGGCGTCGCGGACCTTGCCGAGACCGCCACTGCGCTCGCAATCGATCTCGGACACCCGGTCTACGACTGCTTCTACCTTGCGCTGGCGCAACGCGAGAGCGCAGCCATGGTGACCGCCGACGCACGCTCGCTCGCCGCGGCGCGCAAGGCGCGGATCAAGGCAACGATCCTGTAGAACGCCGTGAGCGAAACTCGCCGATGGTCGTTCAATCGGGCCGGCCATTTCGCTTTACATGCCCGCACCTTCCGGTTCCGATACCGGCTGGCGCTGACGTTTGAGGCCGCGTTGTCATAACGGCAAATTGTCGTGCTTTCGCGCCGGCATCTCGACGCGCTTGTTGCGCAGCATCGCGAGCGCGCGTGCGACACGCCGCCTGGTCGCATGCGGCATGATCACGTCGTCGATATAGCCTCGCTCGGCGGCGACGAACGGTGAGAGGAAGCGGTCCTCGTACTCCTTGGTGCGCTTGGCGATCTTGTCCGGCTCGCCTATATCGCCGCGGAAAATGATCTCGACCGCACCCCTCGCGCCCATGACGGCGATCTGCGCGGTCGGCCAGGCGTAATTGACGTCGCCGCCGACGTGCTTGGAGGCCATCACGTCATAGGCGCCGCCGAACGCCTTGCGGGTGATCACGGTGACGAGCGGCACGGTGCACTGGCTGTAGGCGAACAACAGCTTGGCGCCGTGCTTGATCAGCCCGCCGTATTCCTGGTCGGTGCCCGGCAGGAACCCAGGCACGTCGACGAACGTCACGATCGGGATATCGAAGGCATCGCAGAAGCGCACGAAGCGCGCGCCCTTGCGCGAGGCATCCGAGTCGAGCACGCCGGCCAGAACCATCGGCTGATTGGCCACCAAGCCGACGCTGCGCCCGGCGATGCGGCCAAAGCCGGTCACGATGTTCTTGGCATGCGCGGCCGCGATCTCGAAGAAGTCGCCCTCGTCGACGACCTTCTGGATCAGCTCCTTGATGTCATAGGGCTTGTTGGGGTTGTCGGGCACCAGGCTGTCGAGCGACGGCTCCTCACGCTCGATATCGTCGAACGACGGCCATTCCGGCACCCCGTCGTTGTTGTTCGACGGCAGGAAGTCGAGCAGTCGGCGCATCTGCAGCAGGCACTCGACGTCGTTTTCATAGGCGCCGTCCGCGACACCCGACTTGACGCAGTGCACGGTGGCGCCGCCGAGCTCTTCCGCCGTCACCACCTCGTTGGTCACCGTTTTCACCACGTCCGGGCCGGTGACGAACATGTAGCTCGTGTCGCGCACCATGAAGATGAAATCGGTCATCGCCGGCGAGTAGACATCGCCTCCCGCGCACGGCCCCATGATGACCGAGATCTGCGGAATGACGCCCGAGGCGATGACGTTGCGTTTGAACACGTCGCCGTAGCCGCCGAGCGCCGCCACCCCCTCCTGGATGCGCGCGCCGCCGGCGTCGAACAGGCCGACGATCGGCGCACGCGCCTTCATGGCCATATCCTGGATCTTGATGATCTTCTGCGCGTGAGTCTCCGACAGCGAGCCGCCGAAGACGGTGAAGTCCTTGGCGAACACGAAGCAGGTGCGGCCGTTCACCGTGCCCCAGCCGGTCACCACGCCGTCGCCCGGGATCTTGTCCTGCTTGCCCATGCCGAACTCGACGCAACGGTGCTCGACGAACATGTCGAACTCCTCGAACGAGTCGCGGTCCATCAACAGGCCGATGCGCTCGCGGGCAGTGAGCTTCCCGCGCGCATGCTGCGCATCGGTCCGCTTCTTGCCGCCGCCGGCGCGCGCGGAGGCGCGCCGGGTTTCGAGCTTTTCAAGGATGTCCTTCATCCCTTCCCCCGAGACGATCGCGGACCCATAGCACGGCGGCCGGCGAGGCGCGATTGCCCTCGCTCTACGCCGTTGGTGTAGGATTGATCGTGTTCCGTTCCAACGCGCGAGGGAAATCCGCCATGGTCGCTGAGAATGAAGCGCCGGTGGTCATCGGGCTGCCGCGTCTGCTGCTGCGGCTCGAGGGCGCCGCGATGTTTGTCCTTGCCCTGGTGCTCTACCCCAAGGTCAGCGACTCCTGGCTGCTGTTAGCGGCGCTGTTTCTTGCGCCCGACCTCGGCATGCTCGGCTACCTGGCGGGCGCGCGCATCGGAGCCATCGCCTACAATGCCGCTCACTTCGAGCTGTTGCCGATCGCATTGGCGATCGCCGGATTGCTTTATCCGGCGGTCCTGCTGATCGCGCTGGCGCTCATTTGGCTGGCCCATATCGGCATCGACCGGGCCCTCGGCTACGGGCTCAAATACGAGGTCGGTTTCCGCTTCACGCATCTCGGAAGGATCGGACGGCGATGAGGATTGCGATCTACGGCGCCGGGGCGATCGGCGGCTATCTGGGCGTGCTGTTGAAACTCGCCGGCGCGGACGTGTCGCTGATCGCCCGGGGCGAGCATCTCGAAGCCATCCGCCAGCGCGGCCTCACGCTCAGGATCGATGGCGCGGAGAAGTCTTCGCGCATGCCTGCAACCGCCGAGCCTGCCGAGCTCGGACCGCAGGACTATGTCATCGTTGCGCTCAAGGCCCATCAGGCCTGGGAGGTGGCGGAACGGATGGCCCCGCTGCTCGGACCCGAGACCGCCGTGGTGACAGCGCAGAACGGCGTGCCGTGGTGGTACTTCTTCGGCTTCGAGGGCCAGTACGCCAACCGCCGAATCGAGAGCGTCGACCCCGGCGACCGGCAATGGAACGCGATCGGACCGCAGCGCGTGATCGGCTGCACCGTCTACCCGGCGGCCGAGATCGAGGCGCCGGGCGTGATCAAGCACATCTCCGGCAACAAGTTCGGGCTTGGCGAGCCCACACGGCAGACGACGGCTCGTGCGACGGCGCTCTCGAAGGTGCTCGAGGCCGCCGGCTTGAAGGCGCCAGTGATGCCGGAGATCCGCAATGACATCTGGCTGAAGCTGTGGGGGAACTTGTGCTTCAACCCGCTCTCGGCGCTCACCGGCGCGACGCTCGACGTGGTCGCGACCGAGCCCGGCACCCGCAATCTCGCGCGCAACATGATGTGGAGGCGGAAAAGATCGGGCGGCGAATCGGCGTGCATTTCCGCGTCGATGTCGACCGTCGGATCGACGGCGCGGCCCGCGTCGGGGCGCATCGGACATCGATGCTGCAGGACCTTGAACGCGCCCGTGCGCTCGAGATCGATGCGCTGCTCACCGCCGTGCAGGAGCTCGGCCGCCTCACCGAAGTGGAGACCCCCTACATCGACGCGGTGTTGGGCCTGGTGACGCAGATGGCCCGCGTGCGTGGACTCTACCCGACGTTTCCCGATATTGCGGCTGCCGACATCGAAACCGCCTACTAGGCATTTTTGCGCGAAGTGGGTCGCGGTTCGCCCTGGAAACGTGGCAAGGACAAGGAAATCGCGGGCACGCTCGCTTCGATCGGGTCGTGCCTTGCTCAGTCCGAAAGGCTGCCGAGCACGGTTGCGGCCGCCTGCATCTCCGCCAAGCGGAAGCTGCGGCGTTCGAGCGCAAGCTCATCCTTCCCCCACCGGTCCATCTGCCAGTCCTCGTCGACATGCGCTGCGGTCCATGCCTCCTCGGCGGACAGCCGGCCGCGCAACAGCGCCAAAGCCAGCAGGGCCGATCCGGTCAAGGTCGTGACCGCGTGCACGGCGCCGAGCCGCCATGGATCCGTCGGGATCGCGGCACGCGCCATCTCCACCGCGCGCGCTGGCTGCTGCACGAAGACCACACCTTCCGACAGGATGAATTGCGCCCCGAGCGCTTCACGGGCCCACGACAAAACTGGATCCCAGTACTGCGCTTGCCGCTTCACCAATCCGTCGGGCTGGTCGGCTCGATACAGCAGGAGATCGGATCCGAGATAGTTGGCCACCTCGTCGGCCACCGCCCTCGGTTCGGAGGCGACGCCATCGATGATCGTATTGGCCAGGCGCGTCAGCGGCATTCTGGCCGGATCGACATGATCCTTCTGCGCCTGCCATTCGGCCGCGATCGCTTCCGCTAGCGACCGCGAGGGCGCCGCCAAAGTGTTGCGCGCCGGGGTACGCACGGCGCGGCCGTCGAGCAGGATCGGATGATCGTGGCTACCCTCCCCGACCGTCGCATTCTGGTAGAACCGCCGCCGCAGTTGCGGCCGCACCGCGCGGCGCGCCGCCTCCATTGGGTCGAGCGGCTGGCCGGCGAAAATCTCTGCGAATATGTCACGCATAGTCGGCCTTCATGCCCGGCAAGCGGGAAACAGAAAGCTTAGGGCAGGCTGCTTCCGGCATCAGGGCGTCGGGCCGCCACCCCCGCCTCGAGTAGGCTGTGCGGCCGGTGATAGCCCCAACTGACGCCAAGGGCGAGCGCACCTGCAATTGACATTGCGGCGCAAATCTTGTGCTACCTGTCGACAGGTGTGTCATCAAATGCGTGCAATTTCAAGTGCTTATATCCTTGCTTGGAATCGATTCGAGAAGCAGTTGGCGGACGACGCTAAACCGTTTTGAGAGCTGACGCCTGGCGTGCTCGAAAGTACCAGCGGCGATATGGCGGCAGCCGGAGTACGAGACAATCGAAGCGCGGCGCCATCGGTTTCACGGTA